>NZ_JACBGI020000001.1 GCF_013391765.2 Thiomicrorhabdus heinhorstiae
CCTTTGTACGGACTTTCACCGTTTGGTTTTGTTCCTTGAGGTTTTTGGGTTTGAGGCTTCTGTCCTCGCGGATTTTGTCCTTGCGGTTTCGGACGGCGGCGCGGCGGTCGCTTAGCTTGTGCCGGCTGTTCGGCAGGTTTTTCCGTTTGTCTGGCATTGCCGCTTTCCTCCGCCGATTTTTCTTGCCACTCCTTCGGTTTCTTAGGCTTTTTCGGTTTTTTCTTTTTCAGTCCTAATCTGGATTCGCTAAGCGGATTTTTCGGTTCAAAGCCTTTGACAATTTCACGCGGCAGGATTTGGTTAATCAAGTTTTCGATACCGACCAGTTCTTTGTGTTCTTCTGCGCAGACCAGAGAAATGGCTTCTCCGCTTTCTCCGGCACGGCCGGTACGGCCGATACGGTGAACATAATCTTCCGAAACGTGCGGCAGATCGAAGTTGACTACGTGCGGCAGCAGATCGATGTCGATACCGCGTGCGGCAATGTCGGTGGCGACCAGGACTTGCAGCTGATTGTCTTTAAATTCGTTCAATGCGCGAATACGGGCATTCTGGCTTTTATTGCCGTGAATGGCGCTGGCTTTAATGCCGTTTTTTTCCAGTTGGGTGGCAAGGCGGTTGGCGCCGTGTTTGGTGCGGGTGAACACCAATACCTGATACCAGGCATGATCTTTCATCAACTGAATCAGCAAAGCGGTTTTCTGCGCTTTGTCGACAACATAAATTTTTTGTTTGACGGTTTCCGCGGTGGAGTTTTTCGGGGTAACGGAAATCTCAACCGGGTTTTGCACCAAGCCTTTTGCCAGAGCACGGATTTCATCGGAAAAGGTTGCCGAAAACAGCAGATTTTGGCGCTCTTTCGGCAGCAGTGTCAGAATCTTTTTAATGTCGCGAATGAATCCCATGTCAAGCATGCGGTCAGCTTCGTCCAGCACCAACATTTCCAGTTGATCGAAGCGCACGGCGTTTTGCTGATAAAGGTCAAGCAGTCTGCCCGGTGTCGCTACCAGAATATCCACGCCGGAACGCAGTTTTTGCATCTGCGGATTGATTTTGACGCCGCCGTATACGACCGTGGAGCTTAAAAACAGTTCTTTACCGTAGGTGTTCACGCTTTCACTGACTTGCAGAGCCAGTTCCCGGGTCGGTGTCAGAATCAGAGCGCGTGCCTGGTTGGATCTGGCTTTGCGACCTTTGGCGAGTCTTTCTAGCATCGGCAGGGTAAAGGCGGCGGTTTTGCCGGTACCGGTTTGTGCGGCAGCCATAAGATCATGACCTTCAAGGATCGCCGGGATGGCTTGTTCCTGAATCGGTGTAGGAGAGGTGTAGCCAGCGTCGCTGATGGCTCGGGTAATGTGTGCGTTTAAGCCAAGTTCGGTAAATTTCATTCGGTCTCAATACATAAAGCGGGCGATGAATGATCGCGCCTGTTTGGGATGAGTGGATTGCAAAGCGATTCGGAGAATAACGGATATGCAGCTTACTCGTAAATTGAGTGTATTGTACGGCTTTCTGTTCACCGATATCGGATTACCTATTCGCTTTGATAAAAACGCTGAATTTTCTTCTGGTATTTTGCAGTTTAATTCCCCCATGTAAGTGTGCTCTTAATTGAGTCTATTAGCACAGAGCCACTATTGAGTCAGGGCTGTAATCGGCGCACCGTTATTTGATTTATAGATGATGATCAGTGGTATCTATTTGCAATATCGATAAGTTGCTATGATTGATATTGCTAAAATCTTGACTGGATTCATTCATAATTATTGGCAGGAATATGTCTTACAGGAGAGTCTTGTGATTCAAAGCTATGATGATTTATATATAACGGTGCAATCGGCAATGGCCGAATATGCCAAAGGCGAAGATGCCGCTGAGATCGTTTTTAAAACCAATGACAACGGAACTTGCGAATTGAAGAACAAGGCGAATTCCAAGAAATTTATCTTGATGTTTGCGCGTTACGGGGATGAATATAAGGTCGGCTATGCCTATTTTGAACCGGATGCGTACGGCGGTTTTAGCAATCCCGAGTGGATCGAAGATATCTCGCATGATGAATTTACCCCGAAATTTGTCATTACCTTGATAAATGAGCATCTTCTGGAGAACGGCGTTGCGCCGAGTGACTGGTAATAACTTAATTCTTCACGAGAAAATTGCCTGCTCCGAATGAATCCGATTTTGGTTAATCATGTCTTCAGCCTGCTTTCGCAGGCTTTTTTATTTGGATAATCCCTATATTTTGTCCTGATTTAATTGATAATAAAGCGGCCTCAACAAGATACAAACAGGGATAAAAATGTTACAGATTGAAATACCTGGCAACGAAACTTTGCAATTGCAGCATCTGGTACTGGACTACAACGGCACGATCGCCTGTGACGGAATGGTCAAACCCAATGTTCTGTCTAAATTACGGGAACTTTCCCAGCAGTTGCAGATCCATGTGATTACCGCAGATACCCACGGTTCGGTGCATGCAGCCTGTTCGGGTAATTTTATTCAGATCACCGTCATCGGCCAACGGGATCAGGATCGGCAGAAAAAAGCTTATGTCGATCAGTTGGGAGCACAAAGCTGTGTGGCGGTCGGTAATGGTTCGAATGATGCTCTGATGCTTGAAAATGCTGCCTTGGGGATTGCGGTTATGCAGGAAGAAGGCTGTGCAACAAAAACGCTTATCGCCAGTGATCTGTCTTTCGGTTCAATCGAGGATGTACTGGATTCTCTACTCAAATCCAAACGAATCACCGCATCTTTGCGCAATTAAAAATTTGCTTCAGGCGTGAGTCGATTCATAAGCATGCGAATCAATAAATTTTTAAGTCAAAGCGGTGTGTGTTCCAAACGTCAGGCGGATCGTTTGATTCTTGCCGGTGAAGTGACAGTGAACGGTAAGAAGGCAGAGGTTGGCCTAAAAGTGGGCGACGGAGATGAGATTGCTGTCAATGGGCGGTTGATTTTGGGGGAACCTGAAATGAGGGTCGTGCTTTACCACAAGCCACGGGGCGTGGTTTGTACGCATGATCGTTCTGTTGAAGGGAACTTGCCCAGTCAGTTGCCGCTGGACGATAAGTTAATGGTAGTCGGTCGTCTGGATAAAGATTCCGAAGGTTTGTTGCTGTTAACCAATCAGGGCGAGTGGGTAAACCGGATTTTGCAGCCGTCGTTTGAACATCCGAAGCGTTATCGGGTTTGGCTGGAAAGGCCGATTTGTGACGCGTCGCTGGCTCAGATGGCGGCGGGAGTGGAAATATTGGGACAGAGGACTCTGCCTTGTCCGATTCATCGACTGGCCGAAAATGCCTTTGAAATTGTGCTGATTCAGGGTTTGAACCGTCAAATCAGAAGAATGGTGAAGAGTGTCGGCAATCGGGTAGAGCGCTTAATTAGAGTCGAAATTATGCATTTCTCGCTTGGCGAATTAGAACCGGGTGAATGGCGCAATGCCGACTTTGCCGAAATCGCACAATTGCAAGAATCCTTGCAGCCAGACTCTGCAAAGTGCGATTAAACGGCAAGGAAGTACGATTCGTTAAAATGGGAAGCTTCAGGTAAGAAGCTTTCCAAGTTAAACGTCGAGGCAGTTTTTTAGGTTTCAATCTGTTCCCAGTCGGCTGAGAACTTAAAGGTGGTGTAGCGTTCGCAGCGCATAGAATCGCTCCATGCATACATGCCGCCTTTGCGCATCAGGTAGTCGACAAATTCGTTTTTCTCGGGCAGTTGTTCCCAGACCGAAGGCAGGAAAGTCGCTCGTTTGAAACCATCGGTCAGAATCAAACCGTCTTCGAATGGACGCAGCTGCTGTAACAACGTTTGCTTGTTGTCACATCCTTCTATGGCTTGCGGAACGCTCAAAGTCGAAATTTCTATTTTGATCTGTCCCGTTTCATGCGCTTCCAGCGGTGAGAAGCGTGGATCATGAAAGGCGGCGCTAAAAGCGTTACGGAATACATCTTCCGCTAGAGGGCGCACCGCTTCGAGTGAACCGATACAACCGCGAAGCTGTCCGGCTTTATCCAGAGTAACGAAACTTGCTCCGTCTTCCTTTAGGCTTTGATCACCTAAATATTTTCCGGCGAATCGGGAAAATTCGCTTTGCGGCTCGAGTTGCCAGGCTTGATTAATACTTTGTTTGGCGATCGAAAGCAGATTTCGTTGTTGCTGTTTATCCAGTTTCATTGCTTCTGCTCCGTCTCTTGATAGATCGCCCAGCTACCGTAACCGACCACGCTGTTTTTACTCCCGGCAGTATCGCCGGAATTCACTCGTTCTATGGACTCTACGCGCAATGACACGTCTTCACTCATTGCCAGTAAACCTTGAATACTCTTGTAGCCGCAGGCATGTTCACCATCGAGCGTTTGCCATTGTCCCGATTCGATCATATCGGCAGTTTCGGCGTCGATAGCCTGGGCTTCCGCGTAAGGGTGGAAGTGGCTGAGATCGCTGCTGATAACAAAATACACGCCGTCTTCTTGCCATAAAGAAGCGAGAACATCTTTGACTTCTTCGGCGGAGATACTGCCGTTCAAAAGAGGAAGAACTTTTGCATCGGGTAGTAACTCCTTGATAAAAGGGAACATGACTTCGAGACTGTGTTCCGGTTCGTTAGCGGCATTGTGGAAACGCAGATAGGGGAAAGCGCTCATTAAGCGATCACGCAGATCGGTGGCGAGTTTTAAATTACCGAGAGGGGTTTCCAGTTCGTCGAAATCGACCGTCGACATGCCGTAGAAACCGACACGATGTGCCGGTCCCATGACAACGACGGTTTTGATCTGATCGCTGGCTTGTGCCCACAGTCGAAATGCTTTGGCAGCCGTACCGCCGGAATAGATATAACCGGCATGTGGGGCAATCAACGCACGAGGAATGAGGTTTTTATCGTCATTTTCGGCAGTGGTATTGGTCGTTCCCAACGCCTGCTTCAGCCACCCATGCAATTGAGAAGCGTCCGCGGGATAGAACAGCCCGGCTACTGCGGCAGGTCTGACATGATTGATATGATTCACGTAATCATTCCTTGAAATTTTAATAAGTTATCCTCATATATAGATGCATGATTTCAAGTTTTCAAGGCAATTAAAAATGAAAAATATCGATTTAGCCCATCCTTCGGTCGTGCCGGTAGAACACTGGCATGCGCTGGATAACGGCTTGATTCAGTGCGATCTCTGTCCCCGAGAATGCAAACTGCATGAAGGGCAGCGCGGTTTTTGTTTTGTTCGCGGAAGAAAGGACGATCGCATGTGGCTGACCTCTTACGGACGCTCAAGCGGTTTTTGTATCGATCCAATCGAGAAGAAACCTCTCAACCATTTTTTACCGGGAAGTTCGGTGTTGTCATTCGGTACTGCCGGTTGCAATCTGGCGTGTAAATTCTGCCAGAATTGGGATATGTCCAAGGCACGCGATATGGACAGATTACTCGATCAGGCCGAACCGCAGGCACTGGCGGAAGCCGCAAAAAGCCACGGCTGCTCTTCGGTGGCTTATACCTATAACGACCCGATTATCTTTTACGAGTACGCAATCGATACCGCCAAAGCATGCCGAGAGCGGGGCATTAAGAACGTCGCCGTTACCGCCGGTTATATCAGTGCGGAGCCGAGAAAGGAATTTTTTAAGTGGATGGATGCCGCCAATATCGATTTGAAGGCCTTTAGCGACCGGTTTTACGAAAAGCTCACAGGTGCCAAGCTGCAGCCGGTATTGGACACCATCGAGTATGTCGCTAACGAAACCGACTGCTGGCTGGAATTGACGACGCTGTTGATTCCGGGGGAGAACGATTCCCCTGAGGAGATTGAAGCGATGTGCCAGTGGATTATCGAACATTGCGGCGATGAAATTCCCCTGCATTTTAGTGCCTACCATCCCGATTACCGTATGATGGATAATCCTCCGACACCAGTATCGACGCTGGAAATTGCCCGCGAGATCGCTATGCAGGCCGGTCTGAAATACGTCTATACAGGGAATGTTTTTAATCCGGAAGGGCAAGCGACCTATTGCCCGGCTTGTGGCGAAAAACTCATCGGACGTCAGTATTATGAAATTACCGACTGGCAACTCGAATGCTGTGATGGAACGACGGATTCAGAGCATAAAGGTTGCTGCAAAAACTGTGGTTGCGAAATTGCCGGCGTGTTTAATGAACAGCCCGGCAGATGGGGTAATCGACGTTTACCGATACAGCTTGATTCTTAGGTCGTTTGGTTTGATCGAAGCTAGATTACATAGTCGGTCAGCAGGGTAAGAATGCCGGAAATGGCACTGAGCGAAGCGGTTTCATTAGCGGTGTGGTAGCCGGTTGTCGGGATTTGTAGGGTCGCACCGTTGATGGCGCCGTCGGTTGCCGAAGCAATCCGGCCAAGTTCGGTTCGGCCGAGAGGTAGACTGCGACCAAGCGTCTTGTTCTGGCGTTCGATGTATTCGTCCTTGAAGCCGTAACTCAGGCCCAGCTTTTCGCAGTGTTCGACCAGTTCCAGGGTAATGGCTTCAGAAAATAGTCCATTGGCGTCTTTTCTACGTAGCACGATCTGTTGGGCATCGGCGTCTTCACGTGTAGCATACGGACTGGTATCGAGTACTAAAAGTCTCTGCGTTTCGATTTCTTGCCGTCTAAACCAGCTGAGCGCAAATCGCCAGCTTCGGCCGCATTCTTCCTGGGCGGTGAAAAGGCCTGTTCCCTGAAAACCTTTGCGGAATAGATAGAGGATTAAAGCCGCACTGACGACATTGTCCAGTTGGCAGGAGATGAGCCCGTTTTCGATTTTCAGTCGGTCCAGAAAGGAGATAGGGGTTCCAGGCTGGAGATAATCGAGACCGTCCACTTCGAAGATCAGGTTTTTTCGCCGTGGACAGATATAGGCGTGAGTGATAACGCCTTGTCCGAGATAGGTGCCGGTATAGGGAAGATGGGCTTGGACTCTTTCGCCTTGAAAGCGGTTTTCAATCTGATTCAGCATGTTGGCCGAAGCAGAATCGGTCATGTTTTCACCCTGATTGGCGGCAATGAAGGCGGCATATTCGAATTCGTTAGGGCCGGTACACAGCAGGCCGTGACGGTCGATATGTGCCGAGAGGTAGAGGTCGTTGGGGCGTTTGCCTTGCGCGACTAAAACGCCGTGAAAATTTTGTACCTCGACGTCGAGCTCTTCCAGTTCGCGACGAAGAACCCGGAAGAAAGAGTGCTCGTTGCCGACAACCGAAGGTTCGCGAATGAGCGGTTTGAGAATGTCGAAAAAGGCATTAAGTTCAGGATCTAAATGACTGTTTGTATGCTTTGCGGCAGAATCGGGTTCAGGTTGATTGGTGGACATAGGTTAGCACTCAAAAAATTAACGGCACGATCAAGGTATCTAAAAATCCGTCTGAGCAATTACAATAGCTCTGGTAAAAATTCTTAATTTTTTTAATGGCTTAGCGAATGTTTATGATGTTTGTATGAGTTGTTTTCCGTAATAACGCGTGCAAATGAATCATAAAAAACATGCAATGCACCTTGTTGGCCGGGTACTTTTCGTTTTCCGTCAGATCACCGTTATTGCAAACTTTTAATTCTTGTCTGCCTTTAGCTTGATCACCTATGATAGTGCTCAATGAATCTATTATGATGATGAATCTCAACGAAGGAGTTTTCCGATGAATCTGGCTGAAATCGCCAAACGTCGCTATGCGGCTAAAAAGTTTGATGGCAATAAACGTATTCCGGATGAAGTCTTTGCGCAGATCAAAGAACTGCTGCGATTCAGTCCGTCGAGTGTAAACTCGCAGCCGTGGCATTTTATTATTGCCGATAATCCGCAAGGCAAAATGCGTTTGGCAAAAGGGGCGGAAGGAGCCTATGCCGCCAATCATCCGAAAATTCTCAATGCGTCGCACGTGATCCTGTTCTGTGCCAAAACGCAAATGGAAGACGATTATCTGGATAAGGTAACTGATCAGGAAGAGAGTGACGGGCGTTTTCCGAATCCTGAAAGCCGAGCAGGGGTTCGCAAGGCGCGCCAATTTTATGCGGATCTGCATCGCGTGACTTTCGGTGATACCGAGTGCTGGATGCAGAAGCAGGTCTATCTGAATCTGGGAACCATTCTCTTGGGTGCCGGTGTATTGGGTGTGGATGCAGTGCCGATCGAAGGCGTGGATATGGCCGCTTTAAATGAAGAATTCGGCTTAACCGAAAAAGGGTATAGTGCTCAGGCAGTAGTTGCTCTCGGCTACCATACCGAGGATGATTTTAATGCATCCCTGCCAAAATCGAGATTACCCGAAGCAGAGATTTTCACGCTTCTGTAAGCGCCGATTATTTTTCGCGCAACTGACATCTCATTATTTTCTTTTGAAGTCTGTGGATCCGTCTATCGATTTACAGACATTCTTTGCGATAATCCATAAGCCACCTATAGAGAACCTGCCGGTTTTTCTTTCTGATCGATTGTTTTTTTGAGTAGAAGAAAGCAATCTATCCCGTCTGTAATCTGCAATACTTAAATTTTTCATAGTTCCCGTTTACTCCGGTTGGCTGAGGCCGATCCACGGTCAAACGGATACGTTTTAATTTTTGGAAGATTTCATGTCGGCACGTATTTTTTCTATTGCCAATCAAAAAGGGGGAACCGGTAAAACGACCCTCAGTATGAATTTTGCAGCCGGCCTGGTAAAACGCGGTCGAGTCCTGGTAATCGATGCCGATCCTCAAGGTTCGGCGTGTCAGTGGAGCAGTTTGTCTTCGGATGAAAAGCCGTTTCCGGTATCGGTGATTTCCGTCGGAGGTCAGCTGACACGCGAAGCGGAACGGTTTGCTAAGGATTACGATTTTATTGTTATCGACTGTCCGCCGACGTTGGAAACCGGCGTGATGCCAGCGGCATTGAATCTCTCGGAAACGGTTTTGATTCCGGTACTGCCTTCGCCGGTGGATTTATGGGCCAGTATCCGCATTGCGGAGGCGATTGAACACGCCAAGCTGCGTAACCGGAACCTCAAACCCTATATTGTGGTCAATCAGCTGGAACCGCGCAGCGCACTGTCAACCGCAATGAAAGAAGCTTTGGCAGAGTTTGATATTCCGGCATTGCAGGGAGGCGTGCGTCGCCGGGCGGTATATCGCAATGCCGCAGTAGAAGGTCTCAGCGTTTATTGCATGGGCAAGCGCGGTGAAACCGCAGCGCAAGAGATAGATGAAATTATTGAGGAGGTAGTATGACAACTGCAAAAACAACCAGAGCGACGACCGGTTCGAAATTAGCCGACAGCGTACGTCGTGCAAAAACAAATCCAAGCGAAGAAAATGCTGACGGGGAAGCAACCGAAACGACTGTAACGGCAAAGACGCTGCCAACAACCAGAAGAAGAACGACCCGAAAAGCACCAGCCAAAGCACCAACAAAACCGCCGGTGGAAAAAACGTCGCCAGCGGTAGAAGAGGTTGCCGAAACAATTACGCCCATGCGATCCAATCGCGTGTGGCCGGATTAGCCGTTTATAGCTTTATTAACACTGCTTCAGATCGATTGAGAAAAATCGTCTTTGAATGGCTGGCGATTACTTAACGGCAGTTTTCACCGTGTTCAGTAAAGGGTGGATTAGCCAGATGTTGAGCGGTTGAAAAGAAAAATCAAAGGGGAAAATCGCTCCCCCTTTGATTCGCCTCCGCTTAAGAGAACTTAATGTAAGTGTATCCTTGCTGTTGCAGATCGATTATTCGGGTATAGGCGTCAAAAACGATTTTTACGCCGGGCAGAATATCTTCCGGTTTCCAGTGGTGCGCTTTCATGGTGACATGGCAGATTTCCACACTGACGCCGTGATCGATCAGCTCCTGAACGACTTTGGTATTCGGGTTTACGTCAAACGGATTGCCGGTAAAGTTCTGGTACTTCTCCTCATTTAACAGCCAATAGCCGGCATCGCCGTGGATGACGACGCTGATATGCAGCTCTTTCATCGGAACGTTTTGTTTTTTGTAGGCTTCGAGCAAGCCGCGCACGTAGTAGAGTCCCTTGCCGATACCGGCAGCCGACTCATTTTGGTTGATGTCGTAGACGATTTTGATATTTTTGGTTTTCTGAACGGTGATGATATTGTCCGGATAGGCTTTTTCCTGTGCCATCGCATTTGGAGCGATCAATATCAGTGAAGTCAGCAGCGGCAGAAGCCATTTGAAGAGCCTGATAGCATTGATTTGATAAGACATTCGCAACCTCCTTTCACGATTGTGATTATGTGGAGTGAAACTCAAATCATCGACTGAACTCAATCGATAGTTTATGCAATGAATGAAATTTTATGGTACTGCTAAGTGATGGAGAGATAAAGTCATCAAGCATGACTTTACTCTAAACAAAGTCTGCTGATGAAAACGTTGCGTTGGAAAAAAGCGGACAAGAGCCCGCTTTAAAAGAACATTGTAGTCTTACAGAATTCTTCGCCAGGGGAAAGAGATTGACGAAAAGGTTTAACGGTTACGCCAGATCTTTGAGACGGCCTTATCGTTTCCGACTGTTGCGACGATCAGACTGACAAAACCGATTGCCGCGAATACCAGTGTCGGGATCAGAACGACCATCTGATCTACCTTGAAGGTGAAAAACAGCGCGACGCCGGAGAGGATGAAAAAAATCACGCCCATAATGATCAGGATCGTTCTGTGGGACGGTTTGTAAATGAAATCATCATCGCCATGCTCTAGAGGGTTCAGAATCGGGGCGAAAAGTTTGCGGAGCAATGCTTTCATGTTTAATCGGTTCTCGCGGATTTTAAATAAATCTCATTATAGCCTGCGTTTTGCAGGCTTTTTGCTATTTAGTCGACTATGAATAACTCATTTAAGGTTAATGGTTTTAGGAGATCCGTGCCGGAAAGGGGGATTGAGAAGGCACAGCAATGATATTTTGCGGTTTTGAGCTTTCGTTCCGGTCCGTTCTTTGTCTATACTGAAAAGGAACTTGGACGTCACCGAATAACAATAATAAGAGGTAAAGTTTATGGAAGACGCAATGCTACAACTACCGAAAGCAGAGTTACATTTGCATATAGAGGGTACTTTGGAACCCGAGCTAATGATGGAACTTGCACAAAAGAATCATGTGAGTTTGCCTTATGATAGTGTCGATGCAATCCGTCAAGCATACCAATTTACCGACCTGCAAAGTTTCCTGGATATCTATTACGCCGGTGCGGCGGTTTTGCAGGATGAATCCGACTTTACGAGTTTGACTTGGGCATATCTGCTTAAATGCAAAGAAGATAATGTGGTGCATACAGAAATTTTCTTTGACCCCCAGACTCATACTGCCCGGGGAATCGCATTCGAAACCGTGTTGTCCGGTATTACCACGGCGCTAAAACGCGGTGAAGACGAATTGGGTATCAGTTCTAAATTGATTTTATGTTTTCTGCGCCACCTGAGTGAAGAAGAGGCGATGAAAACGCTCGATCAGGCATTGCCGTACAAAGATCAGATTATTGGTGTCGGGCTCGATTCCAGCGAACTGGGCAATCCGCCTGAAAAATTCCAGCGTGTTTTTGCCCGCGCGATTGAAGAAGGCTTTATTCCGGTTGCGCACGCCGGAGAGGAAGGGGATGTGAGTTATATCACCGGCGCATTGAATTTGCTGCACGTTAAGCGGATCGACCACGGTGTACAGTGTATTCACGATGAAGCGTTGATGGATCGATTGGTTAAAGAACGGATTCCGTTAACGGTTTGTCCTTTATCGAATATCAAGCTGAGAGTGTTCGATACGATGGCCGAGCACAATATTTTGCAGTTGTTGGACAGAGGCTTGGCGGTCACCGTTAACTCGGATGACCCGGCGTATTTCGGTGGATATATCAACGAGAATTTTGCGGCCATGCGCCGAAGTTTGCGGATGAATGATCAGCAATTGAAACAACTGGCAATAAACAGTTTTGAGGCTTCTTTTCTGGAACCCGAGAAAAAGGCGTATTGGATTGAGCAGGTAAAAAATTATTGAAAGGGTTTCGTTGTCTGGCTTAAAACCGGTCAACTCGACAAGGTGCCTTAAAGGCACCTTTTTTATTCTGGTAGCGGAATAATCGGCGGTTAAGCCGTTTTGGTTTTGAATTGCTGAATTAATTTCTGCAATTCGGCAGCGTGGGCAGTCACTTTTTGGCAGGCATCCGCAGTGTGATCGGCACCAAAGGCAACATCGTAGCTGACCTTCTGAATCTCTTGCATATTGGCTTTCACCTGCTCGGATTGCTGTTTCTGCATGTCGGCCGATTTTTCGGTCTGCAGGTTTTTCTGGGTGATGGTTTTGACCGCTTCGGCAATCACGGCCAGCGCATCGCCGGCATTATTTGCCTGCTGGACACTTTGCAAGGCTTGCTTTTGACCGTTATGCATAACGGTGACCGCTTCATCGGCAACCGTTTGCAACTGGGCGATAATCGATTCGATCTGTACTGCCGATTCCTGGGTTTTTCCGGCCAGTACACGAACTTCATCGGCAACCACGGCAAATCCGCGACCGTGTTCACCGGCACGGGCTGCTTCGATTGCCGCATTCAGCGCCAGTAAGTTGGTTTGCTCGGAAATGTCCTTAATCACCGATAGTACCGAAGTGACGTTTTCGCTGTCGGCTTTCAGGTTCTTAATAACCGTAGAGGTTTGTTCGACTTCTTCCGCCAGCGCCTGAATCGATGAAATCGTCTGGTTGACGACTTCGGTACCGGCATCGGTGGCTTCTTCGGCCTGCTTGGCGGCTTCGGTGGCGGCCAAAGTATTGCGTGACATTTCAATCGCAATGTCACTCATATTATTGATGGAGGCGGCAACTTTTTCCGTTCCTGCTTTCTGGGCATTGACGCCGTCATGGGTGTTTTTGGAGATTGACATCATGCCGCCGGAAGCTTCGTTTAGCTCGTCCGTTACCTGTTTGATCTGATTGACCATCTCTCGCAGGTTCGCTGCCATCAAGTTGAAGCTCTTCGCCATATCTCCAATAAAATCATGACTTTCCAGTGTACATTTCAAAGAAATATCATTTTTGCTGATCGCATTTGCAACCTCGCCGATTCGCATCAGACGTTTCAGAAGGCGCTCTTTCAATAGCCAGTAGTTAAAGATTCCGATCGAGATACCTGCGAAGATACAGCCAATCACAAACCACAGCAGCATGCCTTCTTTGAAATTGACGAAGAGGCTGGCAAACAACGGGAACACAGACCCCATCAACAGTCCCGCACCTGTGTAGGTCAGGAACATATTCCGCAAAATACTCGGTTTACTAAAATCGAATGACACCATTTTTTATGTTCTTCCATCGTTTGAATTGGAGGTATTGCTCACAGTAGCACTATTCAAGCCAAAGGAAATATGCAAAGCGCCGGCTGTATAAGCTACGTGAATTCTTACGGATTAAAATTACGTAATAAGTGTATCGGCGGGAATCCAGTTACTTTACTTCTGCCAAACCAGAATACGGTTGTTTTGCGGCATCGGGATATCGTTCAGCAGAGATAGTCCTGCTTTCTGGGCGAGTTGGTGACACCATTCGAAGTCTTTGATGCCGCTGTTTGGATCGCGCTGTTTCAGCCATTGATCGAAGCGGGCATTACTGTCGCTGGTGTAGTGTCCATTGTAGTTGAAAGGGCCGTAAATCATAATAATGGACTGGTCGTTCAATACATTAGAGACATATTCAAAGAAATCCTCAACGTTGTTTTTGCCCATAATATGAAAACTATTGGCACTGAAAATGGCGTCGTATTGGGATGTCGGCCAGTTATCTTCCGAAACGTTCAACAGGATAGGAGGCATGACATTTTCTAATCCCGAGTCGGCAATCCATTGTTGAATGCCTGAGTGGGCTTCAAGCAGATCCGAAGTCTGCCAGATTAAATGCGGCATCTGTTCGGCAAAATAGACCGCGTGCTGTCCGGTACCACTACCGATTTCCAGAACCGTTTTTCGGTTGTCTAAATATGTTTGAATGGCTTGCAGGATGACGTGTTTGTTTTCTTCACTTGATGGTGCGAAAGGTTTGTTGGCAGGTTGTATCAATGACATGGAATTTCTTAGCAGTATATTAAATCAATGGTGATTATAGCTAAGATTTTGCCGAGTGCCCGGCGATAATATTAAGAGGTCTTATGAAAGGCCGCCTCAATTATCATTACGATGAATTGAGGCAGACAAAAAAGACGCGATCAGTCGTTTACAGGTAAGCCGCTTCGCCTTTAGTGGCTTTCAGCATCCAGATGTCTTTTTCCAGAGTTTCCAGTTGTCCGTCGGCCATGGCGGTAGTGACTCTGTCATCTTCGTCTTCCGCCGCTGCAGCCAGGGCTTTAAAGCTTGTAGACCAATGATTAAGCATTGCTTCAACATATTCCAATACGTCTTTTTCATTGAAGCGAGTAGCTGTCAGCTCGGCGATAGTGGAAGCTTGTAACAGCTCTTTTTGGTTTAAAATCGGTAGCAGCCCTTTTTGCAAAAGTCGTTCGCCGGCATCATCATATAATTCCGACATGCGTTCATAGTAACTTTCGGTCATTTCGTGCATCGCTTGAAAGCGCGATCCCTGAACCAACCAGTGTACCTGGTGCAGTTGCAGGTAGTAGGCGTGGGCGTTGGCTTGGATGCTTTTAAGTTGATTGGCTACAGACATGATGTTCTCCTCGTGTATTTTAATAAAAGATGATTTTGTATTAATGAGAATCATTTTTACATGAAAAAGAGTATTGTCAACAGGCTTTAGAATGGATTAGGAGTTTAAAAACAGGGAAATTGACGTCAATCAATAAAATTCCTGGTACGAAAAGCAACGGTTGGTTTTTTACAGCGTTTTTTTTCGGATATAGTTATAGAGCTTATTGAGAGCGATGTTCAAAACAAGGAAGAGAATATGAAAGCAATGTATGCAATTTTGTTGGGTTCGGCCTTATTTGGTTCGGCAGTTTTTATGGCCGGTTGTTCTGCAGAAGTGGGCAGTGATGAGTGGTGTGCCGAGATGAAAGAAAAACCAAAAGGTGAATGGACTGCAAATGAAGCTTCCGAGTTCGCTAAAAACTGCTTGCTGAAATAAATCTGGGTTTCAGGTAGCAGACACGCTGTTCTCTGAATCCTGAAGGATTTTGAAAATAAAAAAACCGCGATTATCGCGGTTTTTTTATGACAGCGTGCAGTTGAACGTTTTATTCTTTATCGAAGTCTTTTTACACACTGACCTTATCAAGTGCTTGTTCAATGTCGGCAATAATGTCGTCAATGTGCTCGATTCCGATCGAAAGACGAACCAGGTCTTCGGAAACGCCCGCCTTTTCCAGTTCTTCAGCATTTAACTGACGATGAGTTGTGGTTGCCGGGTGACAGGCCAGAGATTTGGCATCGCCGATATTAACCAGTCTTAAAATCATTTGCAGTGCATCGATAAACTGTGCGCCGGCTTCACGGCCACCTTTGATTCCGAAACTCAGAATACCGGAGGCTTTGCCGTTGGTGATTTTCTGGCACAGGGCATGGTATTTGTCGTCAGGAAGTGCGGCATAGTTCACCCAGGACACTTTAGGGTGCTGTTTCAGATATTCCGCAGCCTTAAAGGTGTTTTCACAGTGTCTTTCCATACGCAATCCAAGCGTCTCCAGACCTTGCATCAGTTGGAAAGCGCTTTGTGCAGATAGAGCTCCACCCGTATTGCGCAGCGGTACGACACGGCAGCGGGCGATATAGGCAGCCGCACCGATGTCTTTGGTATAGCTGACACCATGATAGGAAGGATCCGGCTCACTCATAACCGGAAAACGATCTGCATGCGCAGCCCAGTCAAATTTCCCCGAATCGATAATCGCTCCGCCCAGCGTGGTTCCGTGGCCGCCGATGTATTTGGTCAGTGAATGAATAACGATGTCGGCTCCCAGATCAAACGGACGGCATAAATAAGGCGTAGCAACCGTATTGTCGACCATTAAAGGCAGACCGTGGCGATGGGCGATTTCAGCCAGTTTTTCCAAGTCGACCACATTACCGGCCGGGTTGCCGATTGACTCGCAGTAAATAGCACGGGTTTTTTCATCGATAGCCGCTTCGAAACCGTCGAAGTCATCGGCTTTGACCATGCGCACTTCAATACCCTGACGCGGGAAGGTGTGTGCGAACAGGTTATAGGTTCCACCGTACAACTGACTGGTACTGACGATATTTTCTCCTGCCTGGGTAATCGCCTGAATGGCATAGGTGATTGCCGTCATACCGGAAGCAAGCGCTAAGGCGCCGATGCCGCCTTCCATGGCCGCGACTCTCTGCTCCAAAACCGCATTGGTCGGATTCATAATTCTCGAGTAGATATTGCCGGCAACTTTTAAGTCGAACAGATCGGCGCCGTGTTGCGTATCGTCGAAGGTATAGGAAGTCGTTTGATAAATCGGTACGGCGGCGGCTTTGGTGGTTGGTTCCGATTGATAACCGGTATGCAAGGCAATGGATTCTAACTTCATGAGAACATCCTGTTTTGAGTTTAGTCGAGAGGTGTTTATGTTAATCAAGCTTATTCTTGTTTAGATTGATTTTTTTCATCTGCAGATGAATAAATTTATTCCAAATCTGGTCTTGCTTAGCTAATTGCCTTGCTAAAACAGGCAGCTGTCTTACGGATGGCGGTTATCCAGAAGCGCCATTTTAAAACCGGTGTAAAGCAGAGCCGTGCCGGCGGTTTTATTGATCAGTCCGACCGCCCAGCTTTTTAATTTTTGTTTAGCCAGATAAGAGCCCATAAAAGCATAGGAGCTGTATACCAGAAGGTCCGCCAGGAAAAGGCTGAATCCCATAATCAGAATTTGCTGAGTCAGCGGTTTGTCCGGATCGATAAACTGCGGTAGCAGGGCGGAAAAATACATCAAGGCTTTCGGATTGGCGAATTGAATGATCAATCCGCGCGTATACAGACTCCAGGCCTTGCCATCGGTTTTTTGACCGTCGAATTTGATTGCCGGGGATTTGCTGAACAGAACCGACAGGCCGAGATAGATCAGAAACAGGACGCCCAGCCATTTAATCACCATAAACATGGTACTCGAGGCGATAATAAGCGTTGCGATACCGGTTGCCGACAGGGCGAAGAAAGCGATGTCTGCCGAAGCGATGCCTAGAACCCCGATAAATGCTTTTTTGGATTGCAGCGATGCGCCTTGCGCCGAAGCGACCATTGCCGACGGGCCGGGAACCATAACCAGCAATAGAGTGGTAATCAGAAAAATCGAGTAGTGTTCAATATTCATCTATGAGGTGCTCTTGGCGAGATTTTAATTATTGTTTTCCGGCTATCTTATCACTTTTTTGTTTTTTTACGCTGGGCGAAGTGTGAACGGTCTTTGCGATTCGAACAGTTAGTCAAAAAGAGAATTCAATATTAGAAATAGCGGATCGATATAGTGCCACAGGTGTAAAAAAAGCAGGGGATCTGCTATCGTGTGCCTCTTGATATTTCAGTCAAAGGATTCTCGATCGGCAAGGGTTTGGAACGGTCGGAAGTTTTATAAAGGTTGTAACAAAAGTATGCAAAGTCAAAATTCGAGTGAATTCATTCGTGAAATGCTGCAAATGCAGAGCGCGTTAAACGTAGCGACGAACGGTGCCGAATGGCGCTCTGGCCTAACTCAACTAGGTAAGACAATCGATTGGCGCCGCTGTATTTACATGGAAACCGCGGAATTGATCGACAGCTATCCGTGGAAGCATTGGAAAAGTGTCGATGCGGCAGTGGACGAGGAAAATGTCCGCGTCGAGTTGGTCGACATCTGGCATTTCATTTTGAGTCTGGCTTTGGAGAAGTTTGAGATCGATCAGGCAGCCGAACTGTTGATTGCCGCTTTAGATGCCGCCAGTCAAAAGGACGCTGTCGATAGGGACTCGCAACTGATGCAGAAGATAGCGATGCATGAAGCGATGATGACGGTTGCTTTGCAAACAGACCCGGTTGACGAAGATTATCTTGTAAAACTGCTTGGATGCTTTTTTGATTCCTGCGCCGTCGCCGCTTTGGATTTTGCCCAACTCTATCAGTTGTATATGGCGAAAAACGTGTTGAACAAATTTCGTCAGGATCACGGTTACAAAGAGGGAACCTATATTAAGGTTTGGGACGGAAAGGAAGACAATGTGGTGATGTTTGAGATCATTCGCGAGATGTCGAACTTTTCCGGCGACAAGCTGTATCAACACCTTAAACTTGCTTACACGCAGCTCGATTAGGCACTATGAGCGTTAATTATGCAGTTAATTGAAGCAGTCATTTTCGATATGGACGGTCTGATCGTGGATTCGGAGCCCCATTGGAAACAGGCGGAGAAAAACGTCTTTTCTTCGCTGGGATGCAGCGTTACCGATGAAAACCAGCGTGAGACGGCTTGCCTGACTACTAAAGCGGTCACCGATTACTGGTATGAGTTGTCGCCATGGAAAAGCATCAGTAAGCGTGAGGCCGAGATGGCGGTAATCGAAGAAGTCGATTCTCTGTTGCAGCAAAACTGTATCGCCAAACCGGGTTTTTTCGAGGCTTTGATTTTGTGTCGGGAGTCAGGAATCAAAATCGGTTTGGCTTCGAACGCTCCGATACGTTTGTGTCGAACCGTTATTTCCAGCTTAGGTTGCCGCGATGCTTTCAGCTGTGTTCTATCTTCCGAGCAGGTAACAGCCGGTAAGCCGCAACCGGATATTTATCTGCAGGCTTTGCAGACCTTAAATGTTAAGGCATCCGCTGCACTGGCTCTGGAAGATTCTCCTACCGGGGCTATGGCGGCAAGGTCCGCGGGAATGCAAGTCATAGGGGTTCCTTCCGAATTGCATTATCATGAGCCTATGCGGCAGATGGCGGATCGGGTGCTGGATTCTTTGATTGAATTGAAACTCAGTCATTTGCAGATCGCGTAGCACTTTTGGGAAGAGCTCGGCCCAGAAGTTTATTTCTTTATTTCCCCGAGCTTAAAAGCATCTGCTGCAAATGATAGCTGATTCGGTAGAGGTGATTGCTGACCCGTTTCATCCAGCGGATCGCTTCCAGCGAGTCCCAGCATTGATCGGCACTGATTTCGCCTTGCCCCATGCGATCGACCATTTTATGCCGATAAAATTCGGCGTCGCGCTCGATGAACTGGTTCAGCTCTTCGGTGAGCTTCAAAGTAGCGGCCCAATCCCCTTGCAAAATCTGCTGTAACAGCTTTTCAATATCCTCGGCCATGCGATTGGATGTCGGCTGCAAAGTCGGGAACAATTTGCTTGCCTTGGCCCGGTCGGATTCTTCTTCGCAGCGTTCATGCAGTCTTTGCAGATGATCGAGCATATGAATCATCGAAATCAGGCGTTTCCACAAGTGACTTTCGTTCTGGTTGAGATGAATGGCATCCAGATAGTACTGGGTTTGATCGAGATCCTGCTGTAATTGCGTTAAATCCGAATGGAACGTTTTCAGCGGTTGTTTGCCGGTTAAATAATTCAATTCGTTAACCAGGGCACGCATCAAGTCCAGAAGGGTGTTTTGCGCCGCGGTCAACGCCAGTTCCGGCGTTTGCAGGAGCTGTTTGTCCAAGCGATCGATATAATTGCTGCCGGTCTGCGGAACCAGTTTATACATCAGATTGGCGAACTGCTTGGTAAACGGCAAGATCAGAATGACTCCGAGCAGATTAAACAGAGAGTGGAAGCCGACCAGAGCGATTTCCGCATTCTGCTGTAAACTGCCGGGAGCCAAATACTCCCATACAAGTGTGTAGGGCGTGATCAGCATAAGGGCCATTATGGCGGTAATCAAGTTGTAAAATACATGCGAATATCCGGTGCGTTTGGCGCCGACCGTACCGCCGATTGTGGCGATGATTGACGTGGCGGTCGTTCCTACATCCATCCCGATAACCAGGGCGGCGGCTTGCTCGAATTCGATCATGCCTGTGAAAAGGGCGGTAAGGGTCACGGCGACACCGGCACTGGAAGATTGAGTGATCAAGGTGAAGGTCAGGCCTAAAACGAGCAATTGAAGTTGGCCGATCAGATTATTTGCCGGTAGCTGGGAAAAATCGATAAAATCGCGCATTCCCGCCATGGCGGCTTGCATGGTCTCGATACCGACGAATATCAGACCGAAACCGGCAATCGCCAAGCCGGTTTGCGCTACTTTCCCCTTCGAAAACAGGCGCAACAGAACCCCGACTAGAATAATCGGCATGGCGATCGTATCGATGGAAAATTTAAAGCCGAGCAGGGCGACCATCCAACCGGTCATCGTCGTACCGATATTGGCGCCGAAGATTACGCCGAGGGCATTGCTGAAAGTCATCAGGCCTGCACCGACAAAACCGACCGCAGCCACAGTTGTTGCGCTGGAAGATTGTACTATGGCAGTGCTGATGGCTCCGGTAAGGGCCCCGGATGTCGGAGTTTGCGTAAAATGAAACAGTGCGGAACGGATTTGATCGCCGGCAAGTTTTTTCAAGCCGTCGGTCATAATAATCATGCCTAACAGGAAGAGGCCAAGACCGCCGGATATAAGGATGAGGCTATGAAATTCCTGCATGTCGACTCCGCTCACAACAATGTTGCGATTATACGCAGCCTGCAAGGCGTATGGCAATCTGTGGTTGCGGTTATCACGATGGCAGAAACCCGTTGGTTTCGCTTTTCGGGGGTGGGTTTTAGTCAATCCGCTAAGGTTTTTGCTTTATGCTGTACACGATAAGACAGGTCTTTTAAGCAGGAGTCGATTATGCGTCTGATTATGCCTTTTATCCTCTTTTCGTTATGCTTTTGCCTGAGTGCGTACGGCTCCGAAAAAATGTCGTTGCATCTTGAGAAGCTGGTTGGAAATCTCGGCGTAGTTTGGGGAATGGATTTTATCGATGACCAACGGCTGATTTTTACTGAACGGGACGGCTGGCTCGGGGTGCTGGATCTAAACGGCAATAAAGTTTCCTGGTTGCAGGGACTGCCGGAGGTTCACGCTCAAGGACAAGGCGGTTTATTGGACGTGGCGGTTCCTCCTGATTTCCGGAAAAACAGCTGGCTCTATTTTACCTATAGCAAACCGGGATTGCTTCAGGCACAAACTGCTTTGGCCAGAGCGAAACTTGGCGAGGATTCCGTTACCGATTGGCAGGATCTGCTAGTCGGAGATTCGGCCAGCTTGCGGAATATTCATTTCGGCAGTCGCATCGCCTTTGACGGAAAAGGACATGTGTTTTTTTCGATCGGAGACCGGGGACTGCGTTCGCCGGCACAGGATTTAAGTAACCACATCGGAACGATTATTCGTTTGAACATGGATGGCTCGGTGCCGGAAGATAATCCTTTTGTCGGAAATTCGCAGGCACGCGACGAGATATGGAGTTACGGCCATCGCAATCCGCAGGGGCTGTTTTATGATTCTGTCAGCGGAAAATTGTGGGAAATCGAACATGGACCGCGCGGGGGCGACGAGATTAACCTGATCGAAAAAGGTAAAAACTACGGTTGGCCGATCGTGTCTCAAGGGCAAGAGTATTTCGCGGATATCGATGTCGGCGTCAAACATAAAAACGGAATGCAGGAGCCGGCTAAGGTGTATATTCCTTCGATCGCGCCGAGCGACCTGTTGCTGTATCGTGGTGGCGAGTTCAAGGCGTGGCAGGGAAGTTTGTTAACCGGGGCGCTTAAATTGCGCCACCTCAATCGGGTTGAACTGGATGAAAAGCTGCAAGCGGTTAAAGAAACCCGCTATTTGCAGAATATACAACAGCGTATCCGCAGTCTGGCGGTGGATGCTTCGGGAAAAATTTATATTGGCACCGATGCCGGTGATATTTACCGTCTAACCGGAAAACATGAGAAATAATTAAAATCATGAAACAGATATATGTTGATGCGGATGCTTGTCCGGTAGTGATTAAAGAGATTCTGTTCAAAGCGGCCAACCGCACGCAAACCTTGCTCACTTTGGTAGCCAATCACGCTATGCGGGTGCCGGTTTCCAAGTGGGTGCAGTTTCGACACGTCGAATCCGGATTCGATGTCGCCGATAACTGGATTGTCCAGCAATGCCATGCCGGAGATCTGGTCATTACCGCCGATATTCCACTAGCGTCGGAAGTGATTGCCAAAGGGGCTTTAGCCCTCAATCCGCGTGGTGAGCTGTATACCGAAAGTAATATCCGTGCGCGTTTGAATATGCGCGATTTTATGGAAACCCTGCGCTCAAGCGGTATTCAAACCGGTGGACCGGATGCTTTGAATCAAAAAGACCGTCAGGCCTTTGCCAATCAACTTGATCGCTGGCTGGCGAAGAAATAGGGATTGCCGGAATGATACCGACCGCTGTTCTATTGGAAGAAATCCGTCATTGCCGGATTTGTGAAGCAGCTTTGCCGCACGAACCGAGGCCTGTGCTGCAATATCATCCGGATGCCAGAATTCTGATCGCCGGACAGGCACCGGGAAGAAAAGTGCATGCTTCGGGTATTCCTTTCGATGATGCCAGCGGAGATCGTCTGCGTGAGTGGATGGGAATTGATCGGCAGCAGTTTTACGATTCGCAGAGCATTGCGATTTTGCCGATGGGATTTTGCTATCCGGGAAGCGGACGAAGCGGCGATCTGCCGCCAAGACCTGAATGTGCGATTGCCTGGCGTCAGAAGTTGCTGGAGAGGATGGATCGGTTAGAAATGACGCTGGTAATCGGGCGTTATGCTCAGGATTATCATTTCGGTAAAACGGGTTTGTCGGTAACCGATCTGGTTAGAAACTGGCAGGATTACTGGCCTGATAAAATCCCTCTGCCGCATCCGAGCCCGAGAAATAATATCTGGCTAAAAAAGAATCCATGGTTTGAGGAAGAACTCCTGCCAGAACTACGCCAAAGGGTAGAGGAAGTCCTGGCTTAACGGCGGCGGTTTATAAAATATTTGCAGTTCGGTATTGGATATCGAAGCGCAATATCGCTATAGCGAGGGAGGAAAATATGAAATTCGATTTTTCGCTGCTACTGTTTTTCGGGATCTTCGCTGTTGCTTTTATTCTGATGGTGATCACCAGAAATAAATAGGCAGAGAGCTATCAAGAAGCCGGTTTATAATCCGGTTTTATCTTTATGGCTTTTAAAGAAGACTAAAACCTCCGCAGAAAGGCGGCTTTAACGTTTTTCCCTTGCCTATCTCATTCCCCATCGATTGCTTCCGGTAATATTGCATAGGTGCCTGTAGCGTAAGCGACTAGTTGCCCCTCATCATGCAGTTCAATGGTGACAAAAGAGATTTTTCGTCCCTGTCTTTTGACTTCGGCGGAAGCAAGCAGATGTTTCCCCGAGGCAGGTTTTAGGTAGTTGATTTTGATTTCCATTGTGACTGAAGTAAATCCCGGGTCCAGGTTTGAAACCGCTGCGTACCAGCCGGTATTATCCATCAGTGTCGATATAACACCGCCGTGTACAAACCCCAAATGCTGTAGATGGTAGGGTTGAACAAGTAGTTCAACTTCAGCTGATCCTTTATGAAAGTCTTTGAGGGCTGCGCCAATATGTTCCAAAAATGGAAATTTAATTTCTCTCATATGATTGCCTTAGAGGGGGAATTTGAAGGCAGCAAGATTTTTATTCAGATAACAAAAAAACGGCTGCGGGAAGCCCTTTTATGCTGACGATGAGATTGGATTTCAAGTGGTTTGAAGAAGAGTTTTCAGAGAGGGTAGCGAAACTTGGGAATCAAGCTTCGCTATTCAGAAGATGTTAGAGAATGCTTAGCTGACGATTTCCAACAGTTCTACTTCAAAAACCAAAGCTGAATAAGGGGCGATGGTTCCGCCTGAACCCTGCGGGCCGTAAGCCAGATTATGCGGGATATACAATTTCCACTTTGAACCGGTCGGCATCATTTGCAGAGCTTCGGTCCAGCCGCCAATGACGCGATTGACCGGGAATTGCGCCGGTTGTCCGCGTTCAACCGAGCTGTCGAAGACCGTACCATCGATCAGTGTACCGTGATAATGGGTTGATACGACCGACTCAGCTGATGGTTTTTCTCCGTTTCCTTCGACAATAATTTCATACTGCAAACCGGACTCGGTAACGATGACACCGTCTCTTTTGGCATTTTCAGTCAGGAATGCTTCACCTTCCGCCGCTGCTTTCTGTGCTTTTTCGGCTGCTTTGGCTTGCATCACATCATTGATTTCCTGAAAGGCTTTCTGAAGATCATCCTGGCTGAAAGGACTTGGTTTGCCGGATAGAGTGTCAATGATACCTTCGGCGATCGCCTGCGGATTCATGCCGTCGAACGGATCTGAGGCAAACTGGTCGCCCATTTGGCGCCCTAAACTATAGCTGACAATGTCAGCCGAGCTAGTGTATTTTTCGGACATTTATCTTCCTTACTTTGTCTTAAATGTGGTCTTAAATCACTTGAAAGTATGGCATCTTAGCATAATTGGATGTTATTTGGCTGAATCGCCTTAAAGCCGATTACCTCATCGTATTACCTCTCAGCTGTATAGCGGGTTTTCGTTTGATGACAGTAAATGACTGTTCAGAAGGAGGATTAAATCCAGAATTATTTTTCCTTTTAGTAAAAAAATATTATTTTTGGTTAAAGTGATACGGTGGTTTGCGGTAAGATTGCGGAAATCTTTTTTATTATTTTGGGGTTCGATTTAGATGGCATGGGTAGCTTTAGTTTTGGCGGGATTACTGGAAGTCGGCTGGGCAATCGGCTTGAAATATGCAGACGGTTTCAGTAAATTCTGGCCGAGTGCACTTTCCATAGTGGCAATGCTGGTGAGCCTGGTACTGCTCGGTTGGGTTATGAAGTATCTACCGGTCGGCCTAGCTTATGCCGTTTGGGTCGGAATCGGGGTGGTCGGGACGGTCATCTTGAGTGTTATTTTATTTTCGGAACCGATGAATGCGATCCGCATGCTGAGCATTGCCTTGATTGTCATCGGAATTATCGGACTGAAACTGACTTCGCCCGGTTAAAGCTGGAATTGCATTCCCGCTGTTTATTCTGTTTATTGCTGCATGGCAATCCAGCCGGGCAGGGCGGCAAATCGCTCCAGCCATACTTGAACATTCGGATAGTCGTCCAGACTGATTTCACCCATCGGCGCCATCAACACATATGGATAGCAGGCGATATCGGCAATAGTCGGTTTATCTGCCGCCAGCCATAGATTCGATGTCAGATGTTGCTCCATGATCGACAAACCGGATCGACCTTCCGTCTGGCATTGCGCCAGGTTAAAGGGGCGATCGAGCAGTAAGGTCGCCCGTGCTCTGGCCAATCCGTATAACAATTCATTTTCGGAAACCGCCAGCCATTGCATTACCCGAGCTGCTTCCTGTACATCTTCCGGAAACCACTTCCCATCGCCATATTTCTGCGCCAGGTAGAAAAGAATAGCCATCGAATCCCAAATAACATTTTCCCCATCTTTGTATACCGGAACTTGCCCGCGAGGGTTGAGGGTAATGAATTCCTCCGTGAGGTTTTCACCGTTCGTCAAATCGATATTAACCAGTTGATAGTCAAGTTCGAGCATGGATAAAAGTAAACGGATTTTATAGGCATTACCGGAAAGGGGGAAACTATAGAGTGTACGTTGCGACATAACAGAGACCTGATTTGACTGCTGGGGTTGGTATTATGTTAACTAATTGAAAGTGATTAATTTATATTAATGATTCAAGTTCGAAAAGGCGAAGATATTTTGGCGTTAGCCATGCTGGACGGTAATTTCCGGAAAGGAATAAAAGGTTTGTCAGTGGTAAGTCGAAATGACCGGCATTTTGCCGTACCTTTTTTGCTTGCGATTTGCTTTACTTTAGCGAATGCTGCAGTGTTGAGCGAGCGCCTGTGGTTTTCTTCGGCAGTCAATCTGGTTTTTCCGCTAAAGAACAGCGACTATGCCATTTTACATGGCGGCAGCAATCCATTGTCTAACCCATTCCATTCTTTGGGGGCCAAAAGTATGCTGTCGATATCGTGCAGCTTAACCGGTTCGGCAATCGTGCGAAGCGGATGGTATCACCTGATTTGCTTGATTACCGAATTTTTGGCGGGCGTGTTTATAGTCCTTGCGAGGGTTGGGTGGATGCTCTGGAAAATCAACGGCCGGATACGATTCCGGGTCAGCCGGATTTACAGCATCAGCCGGGTAATTATGTACGCTTGAATTGTGGCGGAAAGATGATTTTATTAGCGCATTTGAGGCAGGGAAGCGTCGTCGTTTCTCTTGGCGAAAGGTTTTTTTCCGGCCAGTTAATTGCCGAAGTAGGCAACTCCGGAAATTCTTTGGAACCGCACCTGCATGTGGATGTTGCGGATAACGGAATGGAGCTCGCGATATCGTTTGACGGGCGACCGGCGCTGATTAATGCGCTATTTTCCGTTAATGGAAAGTGATTGATACGAATGGATTGATCATGGTTTAAATTGAGGAGTGCTATGAGAGCCGATCAGGTCGTAAAGAACCTTCAAACCATCGCCGATGCTGCTATTGCCGAGCATTCGCAGCGTTTTTTCAAAACCGGTCCAGGGCAATATGGCGAAGGCGATCTTTTCCTGGGGATTCGTGTACCGGAATTACGCAAACAGGTAAAACGCTATGCAGATTTGCCATTAGACGAGATCAAGTTACTGCTTGCATCACCGTTTCATGAAATCCGTCTGTTTGCATTACTGCTGCTGGTCGAGCGTTTTAATCGTGCCGACAGGGACGGTAAAACACAGGTTTATCGGCTATATCTCGAATCGACGGCATGCATCAATAACTGGGATCTGGTTGATAGTTCCGCGCACCATATTGTTGGCGGCTATCTATCCGATCGGGATAGAAGTGTTCTATACGACTTGGTGGGGTCGGATGATTTGTGGGAGCGGAGAATTGCAATCATTGCCAGCTTTTATTTTATTAAGCGGGACGATTTTTACGACGCTCTGCGACTGTGCGAGCACCTCCTCAAGGATAAACATGATCTGATTCACAAGGCGACCGGCTGGATGCTTAGAGAGATCGGTAAGCGAGACCAGCCGACAGAGAAAAAGTTTTTAGATCGCCACTATAAAAACATGCCGCGAACCATGCTGCGTTATGCAATTGAAAAGTTACCTGAGCAGGAACGCCAGGCATACCTGAAAGGGGAGTTATAAGGCAAAAACGGGCAACAGGCGATGCGATGCATATGCCGTTAAACAGATTAGCCTTTGCTGAAACAACTGCGCTTCATCTTCTACAGACTATAATTGGGAAAAGATCCGCTTTTGAAATAAGTTTCGCAGATGCCGGTAAAAGCGGCTGAAACCGCATAGATTAAACGGAGGACCTATGTTTTTTACCCTGTTATTAGTTACCTTTCTTTTGGCCGTCGCGGTTTCGTACGGTGTGGTCAAAAGTTTTGAAAAACCGATGGTGGCGATTTTCAATCGTATTATTCAGGACCCGATCAGTGATGTCTGGCCCAAATATATAAAATTTGCCGCTTTCGTTGTCGGTATTTCAGGGGGCGTGAGGATTTATCAGTTGGAGCGTTATATCAGTGCCCCGCATGAAGGCGCCGAGGTTTTGGTGCTGAACGCAGAACGCTGGACGCTGGAGGTTTACCGAACCATTATCGAAACCTTGCAGAGTCTGGCGTGGATGTATCTGGTGGTTTTCATTTTTGTATTAATTGCATTCGTTATTCTGAAGGGATTTGAATTAAAACATGACAAACGTATCGAGCAAGATAAAGCATAGTACGCTTCGGCTGCTTGAAACGGTTTGTTCGGTCAATCCTTGCGGTGGATAAACCATGAGTAGCGTTCTATTCCTGAAAACATCGTTTATCTGGCTGGTGATTGCCGCTTTGGCAATTGCGAACGGCGCTTTTCGCGAGAAAGTGCTGATTGCCTATTTGGGGGAGAAGGCGGCATTACCTTTGAGTGGACTGAGTTTGTCTTTGATTGTTTTTCTTACGGCTTATCTGCTGTTCAGCCTGATTGGAATTTACAAACGTAAAGTCTATTTTATTATTGGTTTTCAATGGGTTATTATGACCCTGATCTTTGAATTCTTATTTGCGCATTTTGTCGTCGGCAAAACATGGATCGACATTCTGCAAACCTTCAACGTGTTTAAAGGCGACCTATTCGTTGTCGTTTTAGTCGTCAGTTTCTTTTCTCCTTTTATCATCGCCAAATTAAAAGGGATTTTGTAATCAAAAAATCCTTGTCTTTTATGTAAACTATATAAAAATCATATAGATATATTTTTGTTGCATTTGGTTACGGCTATAAGTTCAATCACTCAACCTTGTTTTTCACTTGATTTGCCGAATAATTCTTTCAACGGTTTAACCGAAATGGGAGTTTTTCAATATGGATACTTTGAGTCATACCTTATGGGGGGCAGGATTGTTCGGCAAGCGCGGGACTTTTTTGTTGGCGATGTTCTTTGGTGCCATGCCGGATCTGTTTTCATTTGGATTATGGTTACCGGGGCATATTGCTACAACCGGTTTCGGACGCCCTGATTTAGCGGCGATTCCCGACTGGGTCGTCACCAATTACACTATTTTTCATAGTTGGGTCATCGCTTTTATTGCGATAGGAGCGGTATTTCTGTGGCGTAAAGATCTTGCTTTTGTCATGCTGGCCTGGCCGTTTCATATTTTATTGGATGTGCCTTTTCATACTGCCGAGTTCTTTCCGACACAGGTTTTCTGGCCGATCTCCGACATCTTTTTTGACGGAATAGCCTGGAGTAGTCCCTGGATATGGTTCCCGAATATCGGGGCTTTGGTTCTGCTGTATTTATGGCGCTGGCAAAGAGGGGATTTTCGATCCTCGATCCACATTAAAGCCGATTCGGTGTGATCGGGCAAAAGACGCTTTTCAATTAACGGAGGGTTGAGATGACCTCGGATTCCACGCAAATGCCGTCTCTGGTGCATGCCAGGCTGGCAGGTCTGTTGTATTTAGTCATCATCTTTTTTGGTATCAGCGGCGAACTGTTTATCCGTTCCAATCTGATTGTTTTTGGTGACGCGGATGCGACTGTTGCGAAGATATTGACTTCCGACTCTCTGTTCCGTCTCGGCTTTGTTGCCGATTCGATTATGCTGCTGTGTGATGTCGCCCTGGCGGTGCTGCTGTTTGTACTTCTTAAACCGGTTGACCGAACTTTGGCTCTGATCGCCATGGTTTTTCGTTTGATGCAGGCGTCGATTCTGGGGATGAATTTGCTGAACTATTTTGCGGCTGTGCTGATATTGAACGGTTCGGTTTATGTGAGCGCCATGGATAGTGCCCAGTTAAATGCGATTGCACTTATGTTTCTGGATTTTCATCGCTACGGTTACGATCTCGGGTTAATCTTCTTTGCCGTTTCCAACTTTATTCTCGGTTATTTAATCGTTAAAGCGAGTTATTTTCCTTCGCTGCTTGGTTACGGTCTTGTCGCGGCTGGGATGGTCTATCTGTGCGGCAGTACTGCTCGCTTTGTTTTCCCTGACAGTATCGCCTTTATCGAACCCTTTTATGCGATTCCGTTACTGGCCGAATTGGCTTTCTGTCTATGGCTGCTGATAAAAGGGATCAAGTTTACCGAAAATGCTGTAAAGGCCGGGTAAAATATTTTGTATGGAAAAATTCATCGGCTTTTCGGATTTTCGCCGTTATAGTTAAATGAATGCTCGATTCATGCGTTTCGAACTATCGACCGATATTCCCGTTTAATTTGCACAAGACTTAAAAGTATGTCGACCTCCGCCACACTATTGGACATTCAAGACCCGTTTGAAAAAGCGCTGAAGATTTTTAGTCGTATCGAGGCTATCTTTCAGGAGCAGGATATCAATCCGATTCCGCTGAACTACTATATTTGGTATCAATACTTTAAGGGGGACAACCCCAAGTTCAGGCAGGAAATGGATGCGGCTCTCAGCGATCCCTACGGCTATAGCGATCGTTTGGGGAGAAGGCTGTATCAGACGTATTTTGAAGGCGATGATGTCAATGAAGCGATCGGTTTCGATCAGGCTCTAAAACGTCTGCTGAGCGTTATGGCCAGAAGAATGGAGTCCTGGACGCAGAAACTGGAAGTTCAGACCAGTGAATTGCAAAACTGCAGCGAGCGTTTAACTCATCAGTTGCCGCAGGAAGAAGTCAAAGAAATAGCCGATCAGGTACGTCATCGCGCGTCATCGATGCAGGAGTTAAGCGAAAGTTTCAAACAACAGATGACAACGAATTACCAAGAAATCAGTGAATTAAGAAAAAAACTGGTTGATGCGCGGGCCGAAGTGTTAAAAGACGAACTGACCGAGATCGGCAGTAGAAAAGCCTTTAACCTTGCGTTGGAAGATTATACGCGTGCCTACAACAACGGCGAATATGAACGCGCACCGGTTCTTATTTTATGCGATATCGATCATTTTAAGCAGTTCAATGACAGTTACGGCCATTTAATCGGCGACAGTATCTTGCGCTATTTTGCCAATCTTTTGAAAAAAAATGCCCTGGTCGGCCAGGTGACCTGTCGCTACGGTGGCGAGGAGTTTGTGATTTTGCTTGAAAACACTTCTTTTATAGATGGAGTGCAGCTTGCGGAAAGTAAACGACAAGCGATTGAAACGGCGCAGCTCAAGCGAAAAGGGTCCGAGCAGACGTTAAAGCAGATTACCGCGTCATTTGGCGTTGCCCACTATCGCAAAGACGAAGCGCCGGAACTTTTTATCAAACGTTCCGATGACGCGCTCTACAAAGCAAAAAACAGCGGACGAAATCGTGTTGTCGGTGAAGACGAACTGTAAAAACAACTTCGTCGATTGACATTCTGAGCAATTCAGGATTGCAGTAATTGCGGCAGCTCTCTAACGGACTCGATAAGGTAGGCATTCGCCGGTAAAAGATCGAGATCACTTTCCTTAAATTTTCCGGTTTTTACCTGACAGGCTGCGATGCCGGCGTCTAAGGCTCCTTTGACATCGCTGACTACATCGTCACCCACCATCAAACATTCATCAGCCTTAAAACCGGTCGAATCGACCACTTCGGCAAAGAAGTGCGGGTCGGGTTTACCCATAATGATTGCCGAACATCCTCCAGCCCATTCCAAAGCGTGAATAAACGCGCCGGCATCCAGTTGCAAACCATCGTCATCCATAAAATATTTGTTTTTCCCTATACCGATCAGCGGATAACCTTGCTCGATAAGGCGAAAAGCTTGGTTGAGGTTTCGATAGTTTAGATCATCTTGGGCGTCACCCAGAAGAACACAGTCCGGTCTGTCCGTCTGTAGATCGGAAAAGTCTTCTTTCAGGTTTGGATGGATAATCGCTAAAGGATTCAGGTGATGTTTGAGCAGATATTGCCTGGCCGCTTGCGGAGCAGTAAATAATTCCGCATCTGTCAGTGTGAATCCCATTCGTTTAAGCTTCTGGTAAATTTGACGGTGGGATTGGGTAGCGGTATTGGTGACAAAACGCAGCACATAATTTTGCCGGCGTAGCCATTCGAGGGTTTCAAGTGCACCATCTATTCGTCTCTGGCCTTCATGCAGTACACCGCTCAAGTCGAGCAACACGGCCTTTATATGACTGAGTTTACTGTCTGATAATGGGTGTCGCATCGTGTCCCCGTAAGCGGTTTGTCGTTTCAATTTATCTTAGCATGTATCGGAATCCGTATGGTTTTCATGCCGGAAAACCTCGCGGAGTCTAACGGATCCATTCCAGAACCCACGGAAGAATAAAGGCCGAAATAGAAGCCGCCAGCGCCATCGATAAGCCGGCAAAGGCGCCCATTTGTGGATTGACCTGAAATGCACGTGCGGTTCCCAAACCATGGGCGGTGACGCCGATGGCGACTCCTTTGACCGCATCGCCACGGATTCCGACCTTGCGTAATAACCAGGTACCGAATACGGCGCCGATGACTCCGGTAATAACCACAAATACGGCGGTCAGACTTGGCAGACCGCCCAGACCTTCGCTGATGCCCATCGCGATTGGAGCCGTGACGGATTTTGGAATCATCGACAGTTGCGTTACTTCGCTTGCCCCCATCCATTGCGCAATGTAATAGGCGCTGACTCCGGAAAAACTGATGCCGATCACCAATGAAATAATCAAAGGCAGCCAGATTGTTTTCAGTGCATTTAGCTGAAAATACAGCGGGATGGCCAGAGCAACCGTTGCCGGGCCAAGAAGAAAGTGGATAAACTGCGCACCGGAAAAGTAATCTTTATACGGAATTTCCAAAAGCCACAGAATACAAATAATCGCGATGATGGCGAGCGGTACCGGATTGGCAAGCGGGTTGTAGCGTGCCGCTTTATACAAACGACTGGCCAGTAGATAACAGACTAAGGTTAAGGTCAGCCCGAAAAGCGGGCTGGCTGACAGATAAACCCAGAATGCCGAGTGTGTATTCATGGTCATTCCTCACTGCGATTTTTTGAGAACAGCCGCATAAGCAGCAGCATAATGCCTCCGGTGACAAGCAGACCAAGCAGGGTGCTGATCAATAATGCGGCGAGAATTGCGGACCATTCGGCCTGTAATCTGGGCCAGTGGACCATGACGCCGACGCCGGCCGGGATAAACATCAGTGAAAAATGCGCCAGAAAAGGGTGCGCGTGAAAGTGCATCTCTTTTGCCAACGGCGGTCTGAATAGCAGGGTCATTAACAACAGGAGCATGCCGATAACCGGCCCCGGAATGGCGAAGTGCCACTGAATGACAACCCATTCGCCGATTAACTGGTAGATAAGCAGAAGGGTGATAAAGGATAAAAAACTCATAAGAATCCGTTTCACGAAGGCTGGGTCATGTACTGAAACGCGTCGGTTTTGACGTTTCAAGAGAATTTATTGCAAGGGATATACATAAGAATACTCTAAAATCCCTGACGAGTAACGGAATTCCACAGGAACGATTACTTCTCGGTATTGTTTAAGGCTGTCAGGAGTTGTTTCCGGCAGTTAGGTCGCGTTTTATTTCCTTCTCGAAGCAATGAATTGGCGTTAAGATGATGTGTCTGGTTACAGTTGGTTTGTTGTGTTTTACAAGACATTTTAAACGCCATCAGGAGGATATATGAAAGGGAATTGGAGTAAAATCGCGGTGTTTTTAGGCTTGTCTGTTGCTATATTGGCGACCGGAAATCTTTACGCTGCGGATGTGGTGGAAGAGAAGAATATCGGCATGGAGCTGGCACGCGATTTGGCCAGTGAAGCGGTTTATGCCTGTCGGGAAAACGGCTTCTCGGTCAGCGCGGTGGTGGTTGACCGTCATGGTAATCGGCGGGCAGTACTGAGAGACGATTTTGCATCGCGTTTCACTATGCAGATTGCCGAAGAGAAAGCCAATGCGACCGTTATGTCCGGTCTCAAATCCGGTCAGTTCCGCGAATTACGCGGCGATATCCGTCCTGAATTGAATCATGTCGACGGCGTACTTATCCTGATTGGAGCAGTGCCGATTATGAGCAACGGCATACGCATCGGCGCCTTGGGAGTAAGTGGGGCACCTGGAGGGGAAAAGGATGAGGTTTGCGCAGCCAAAGCGATAGAAAAATTAGCCGACCGATTGGAAGATTTTTAAGTCAAAACCCTCATATAAGATAAATCAGGGCGAAAAGTGGATGATCGTCCTGAATGATTTTCATGTATTTACTTAAGGTCTGATCGGGTGGATAAGGATTACAGCCCTCATATGATCGGTTTTATGTTGGCGGTATTTGGTACTGCGCTGTTTTCTCTAAAATCGATTTTCATCAAATTTCTCTACGCCGAAGGATTGAATACCGATTCGGTTATCACTCTGCGAATGGCGATTTCCCTACCGATCTATCTTGGCATCTTTATCTGGTTGCAAAAGCGTAGCGATGATCGAAGTTATCGCAGTTTTCTGCCGATGATTGCCTTTCTTGGTTTTATCGGCTATTTCCTGTCTTCCTGGTTGGATTTGAAAGGCTTGGAGATGATCAGTGCCCAATTGGAAAGACTGACTTTGTTCACCTATCCGATTATGGTCGCCATCCTTGGCGCGATTTTTTTCAAGACGCCTTTAAGTCGAGCGGTGATCTGGTCACTGCTTATGACTTATTCGGGACTGATGCTGGTATTTGTCGAAGAGTTGAATTTCTCCGGAGAGGATACCGTTTTTGGTACTTTAATGGTCTTCCTTGCCGCTCTGAGTTTCTCTTTTTATGTTCTTTTCGGCAAGCAGGTGATTTCCAAAATCGGCAGTCAGATGTTTACCAGTCTGGCGATGTCGATTTCAAGTGTGTTCGTTTTACTCTATTTCGGGCTGTTTCATGATTTCAGTCAGTTGGACGTCTCGTCTAAAGCCTGGTTCTGGCTGGTGATGCTGGCGGTGTTCAGTACAGTGGTTCCCAGCTATATGATTGCCGAAGCGATTCACAAAATCGGTCCGGCGCAAACCGGAATTATCGGCTCTTTAGGTCCGGTGATGACCATGGGAATGGCTGTCTGGTTATTGCATGAACCTTTTACTTCGTATCACTTGGCCGGCCTGCTGCTGGTTGTTTTCGGGGTGGGAATTTTAACTAAAGCGAAACCTTAAGCGATAAGTAACGCATAAAATACAGGTTATGAGTTTAAATGTGAGTTTTGCATGGAGCTATCAAGATAACCGGAAGCGTTAGATTACCGATTGCCCCTGAAGAAGGTTTAAAAGTCCGCTTCACCTGTTTGTATATGGGTTAAATCTATAATTAATTATTTTTGCTATTAAATTTGGAGTTTGGATTCCGTGTCGACACCCGTTATTGAAGTCCGTAATCTTGTCAAAAATTATCCTAAACTGCGTGCGGTCGATGGCATCAGTTTTGCCATTAAGCCGGGAAGTTGTTTTGGACTTCTCGGTCCGAACGGAGCTGGCAAGTCGACAACGATTGAAATGATCGAAGGGATTAAATCTCAGACTTCGGGTGAAATTCTGTTTGCCGGAACACCGATGGATAAGGATTTCAAGCAGCTTGCGGGAATACAGTTTCAGAGTACGGCACTGCAGGATTTTTTGACCGTAGAGGAAAATCTTAAACTGTTTGCCAGTTTCTACCGTACGCAAACCAATCTGCAAACCTTGATTAAAGATTGTGATTTAGGCGGCTTTCTGGATCGAGACGCATCCAAATTATCCGGAGGGCAAAGACAACGGCTATTGCTGGCGCTGGCTTTGGTCCACGATCCGCAAGTGATTTTTCTCGACGAACCGACAACGGGGTTGGATCCGCATGCCCGCCGCCAATTTTGGGATTTGATCAATAAAATCAAGGCGGCAAAGAAAACCGTGATTTTAACGACGCATTATATGGAAGAAGCCTATAGGCTTTGCGATGAAATCGCGATCATGTCCGAAGGAAAGATTATCGCTCAAGGAAGTCCAGACGAGTTACTGGCAAAGCATTTCGGTGATAGTATCATTGAATTGCCTTTGTCGGATATTGGTGATTATAAACCCTTTGAAACTTATTATTTTCATGAGGATAGGGTCGAAATTTTAAGTAAAAATTTAACTGAATCTTTAAAGAGGTTATTGCATGCCGGGATTAATCTCGACCGGCTGAAAATCCGCAGCAGAACTCTGGAAGATCTGTTTTTAGAATTAATGCAATCTCCCCGAGATTAACCAAGAGCAGCTAGTCCGATGTTGAAACGATTATTTACCCTTATCCATAGCCGGAATCTGGAATTCTTCCGAGACCGTTCCTCTCTGGGATGGAACCTGATAATGCCGTTTTTCCTGGTATTTGCTTTGGCATTGGCGTTTTATGGTGACGGAAAGCCGCTATTTAAAGTTGCGGTTTATCACCCCTCGGGGCAAATGGATGAACAGCTGCATCCTTTTTTGGGTCTCAAGCATATCGAGTTTTATGCAACGGATGATTTTCAGGGAACCATCGGTAAGGTTGCACGGCATCAAGTCGATCTGCTGCTTAATCTGAATCCCGATCAGCAACATAAGGAACGCGGTTATTGGATTAATCTGGACTCGCCGAACGGTTATATGCTCGAGCAATTGCTGCAGGGGATCGATCATAGTCTTAAACGGCATGATACCGAGAATCATCCGATTCGTTATATAGATTGGGTGGTTCCCGGTGTAATCGGTATGAATATTATGTTTGGTGCTTTGTTCGGTGTCGGTTTCGTTATAGTGCGTTATCGAAAAAGCGGTTATTTGAAGCGACTGAATGCGACGCCTCTGAAACCGGTGGAATTTATTTTGGCGCAACTATTATCACGTTTGATTATCGTGGTTTTTCTGGCCGCTGTTATTTTTGTGGTCAGTCACTGGATTCTCGGCTTTGCCATGAACGGCAGCTATTTTGACCTTCTGGTCGTGACGATACTCGGCAGTTTGTCGATGATTGCCATGAGCTTGATCGTGACGGCACGAGTCGGTTCCGAAGAGTTGGCAGGCGGCCTGCTGAATCTGCTTTCATGGCCGATGATGCTGTTGTCGGGTGTCTGGTTCTCGCTGGAGGGCAGCCATCCGATTTTGCAGTGGCTGGCTCAGTTGCTGCCTTTGACCCATATGCTGGATGCGGTACGGGCGATCACCATTGATGGTGAGGGCTTATCTGATTTGCTGCAGCCGATGGCGATTCTTAGTGTAATGACTCTCTTGTTTATCGCACTGGGCTCGTATTTCTTTAAATGGTCCGACCGTTAATCTTAATTGAGTCAACATAGCGGTAAGCCGGGATCGAGAGTATTCAATTTGCGCTATTGAATCGGCCACTTTCGTTTGTCGGTTCTTTAGTCTTTCTATGGGTTCCTTCTGGTGCATTCGCCCTCTTTTGTTTTGATATTGCTTTTCGTTGATCTTATTTATAGCTGATTATCTATGCCTTTGCGTGCTTTGCGCCTAAATGGATAAGAATTTGCTTATGTAGAGATGAAGTGTTCCGTTGAAAACAAATCAATCGGAAGGGAGGTACAAAGTGAAGGAGTACATTGAGTTATATGAGCTGAATAAGGGAGACATTGAAAAGTTTTTGATCGAAACCATCCGCAATAACGGTCAATATATTTCTATCGATGAGATTAGAATTCAGCAGTTTTATCATGTTTTACCGAGTTTGGAGCTGGTTTACATTACCGATAAAAGCTTCCAGCAAATCTCTGCAAACATCTTCCACAATAAACGCAAGAAAAGCGTAATCGGTAAAAGTCGCGATTACCTGGTTGCCAAGGTGGAAGAAAAAGAACAGAACGTTTCAATCAGTGCGCCGTACATTAGTTCGGCAACCGGAGAGTCTTGCGTAACGGTAATGCTGTTCTGCAAGGATTACTACTATTTCTTTGATTTCAATCTGGTCAAGCTACTGATGCGTTTCGGACTGGTTGAACGTCACGAAATGTTTAACAGCGTCACCAAATTCTTTTATCTGCTGATCGGCATTTCATTGATGTTCTTTTCGATCATCTCGATCGGCTATGCTTTTTACGATTACGTCATGCAGTTGCTTAACCCGGCCGACTATACGCTGGAAAGCGTCTTTAAACCGATTATTGCCTTAACGATGGGCTTGGCGATTTTTGATCTGGCGAAGACCTTGCTGGAAAGGGAAGTGATTTTCAAAGCCTATTCGGATAAAAAGGATGACGCCAAACTGCTGACCAAGTTTTTAACCGCCATTATCATCGCGCTGTCTATCGAAGCTTTAATGGTGGTGTTCAAGGTCGCTCTGCACGATCCGGCGCAAATGCTTTACGCCCTGTATCTGATTATCGGTGTTGCCCTGATTATTGTTTCTTTGGCGTTTTACAATAAAATTCTGTTAAAAAAATAATCTTTTAATTCAATTGATTATGAGTAATATCTGTAATGAATTATTGGCCTGTTTTACAGGTAATAGTTAGTCTTCTTGTTGCATTAAGCGAAGGAGCAGTTTGTACTGTTCCTTCGATAACAGCTTCTTAACCTGTTCTAAATTTCTCAATTTCACTTGAAACAATTTATGGCGGCTTTGTGCCAATGTATTGCCTGTCTGGCTGATCAGTGCATCGGCTTCGTCAAGACGCCATTGGCGTTGCAGTTTCTTTTCCTGTTCATCGATTTGGCTCTGGATGTCGGCACTTTCCTTAAGAAAGCTGGAGTCGGCTTTTTGCAGATCGATTTTTTGCCGGGCGTCCAATTCCAGTTCGTTTGACCAGCGAAGAGCACATTGCGAGAAATCAGGCAGAGTGTGTACCGAAGTTGTATTGCAACTACTCGGATTTTCAGCCAACGCCAGTTGAGAAAAAGTCATGAGTGTCGCGGAAAACACGGCAAGCAGCAGAGTGCGGAACCGTGATGGTAGAGGTGTTTTTAATGATGAGTGCATAATCTGTTTTGTCTTTTATTTCTAAGCAGGCCTAATTAAAGTTTAACTATGAATGTTCGGTATAGCTATGAATAGAGTATGAATCCTTGGTCATCGTTCGCAATGCTTGATTGTCTTTATAGGGGCTGTGCTGCCACAGGTATTCAAGGTCTCTTTCGATGAGTTCCGCTTCCTGATTACAAAAGCGCGCAACGGCGCTTTCCAATGGATGCGGTGCGAGTTCGTGGGCGGATAGGGTTTTGACCGGGATAAAACCACGGGCGATTTTGTGTTCTCCTCCGGCACCGGGTTCAAAACGTCGTATTCCCTGTTCGATCGCATACTCGATTCCTTGATAGAAACAGGTTTCAAAATGCAGGAATTTTCGTTCTTCGATACAGCCCCAGTGCCGTCCGTAGAGCGTTTCCTTAGAATGCAGCATTAACGCGCCGGCGATACAGCGATCGTCTTCATACGCCAGTACCAGCAGCACCGAATCGGGAAGGCTTTGCCCGAGCTGCTGGAAAAAACCGAGATTCAATGTCGGCGTACTCCATTTGTCGATAAAGGTTTTTTGGTAAAAATGGTCGAAGGCCTGCCAATCTTCGGCAGTTGCCTGATGCCCGTTCAATCTTTTGATATGAATTCCGCTTTGCGCGATGGCTCTGCGCTCCCGCTGAATGTTTTTACGCTTCTTGGGAGCGAGCTGAGCAAGAAAGTCGTCGAAGGCGGCATAATTTTGATTGAACCATTGGTACTGGATATCGCAGCGTTGTAATGATGATTTCAGGGGGGCAGCGCCATGTTGTTCTTCGGCAAACAGCAGATGCAGTCCGCTGTAATCGTGTTGTACGCAGAAATCTTTTGCCGACTGCCACAGCTGGTCACGCAGTTGCAAGCGTTGTTGTTGTGCAAGACTCGCATCAACCAGAAGACGGGGGCCGGTCGCCGGTGTATAGGGAATGGCACTTACCAGTTTCGGGTAATAGGGCGTATGAAACTGCTGCCAGGCTTGTGACCAGGCATGGTCGAAAACAAATTCTCCGTAGTTATTGTGCTTTTCGTATAGCGGCATGGCAGCGACCGGGCGCGTGTCCTCATACAGGATCAAGTGTTTCGGAAGCCATCCGTAGTGAGCACCGACACAGTCGTTATCTTCGAGCGCATGCAAAAAGGCGTGCTGGATAAACGGGTTGTCGCTGCCGTGCAGGCGGTTCCAGTCTTCGGCAGAAATCTCATTGATATTGGAGAGAATTTTTAAGTGCAGTTCGGGCATGGACGGTTGAACCTGAAAGGGGATAGTTTAGATAAACGGTTGTTCGTCTATTATTTAACCATTTAGAAGTCGACCGGCAAAAACTTATTTCTCGGTGTACCGAACCGGTAAAACAAAAAGCCGGGTCGAAGCCCGGCTTTGAATGCGCTTAAACGAAGAAAATGGCGTTTAAGGTGCTAGAGTCGGATAGAACTGTCCGTCGGTATCGGTAAAGTTTTGCGTGGAGTATTCCGAATACGGCAATTTGTCGATGGTATTGCCGGCTTCGGTTTCCGCTTTGACGTAATCGACGAAAGATTGCGCGTAATCCAGGTAAGTGTCGACGTAGTCGTCGCCCTGGATATCGGCAAACGTCAGATATCCGTCTTTACCGCCGGCGGTATAGTTATTGGTTACCACGACGTATTGCTGCTGTAGATCGAATGATGTCCAACTGTCGCCGTCACGAGCTTTGAATTGCAGATTGCTCAAGCGATTACCGAAGGATTGGCTTAGATCCATATCCCAGCGCAAACCGGCTGCGTATGGGTAAGCTCCGGTTGAACCGTCGGCATCAAGAGCGAAATCGACCGCTTCTTCCAACACTTGTTTAATTTGGCTACCGGTCATGGTCAGCTCAACCAGTGTATTGGCGAAAGGTAGCAGCGTATAGGCGGTTTCAATGCTGATGTCGCCTTGCGGAACATCGATACGTACGCCACCGGCATTCTGGATCGAGATGTCGGAGCGAAGCGCCATTTTGCGGAAAGCATGTGCGACAAGTGTTTGAATATCTCCACCGTGCGGCTTGGTTTCGTCAGCGGTACAAAGAGTACTGCGTCCTTGACCAGGAATACGCTCCAAACACAAGTCTTCGGAGGCTTCGCCGATTTTTTGCTGACCCAATTCGGTTTTTTGATCCTGATATACCTGCAAGACCTCTTGAGCCGAACTGTCGGCTTCGGTATAGGTCAGGTTCGGCATGTTGGCCATTACCGCTTTGATTTCGTTTTTCTGTTCTTCCGTTGCATCAGTCGCATTGACTTGGCTTGGCTCAATCAGCAGGTGCGGAGTCCCTTCACAAGAGGTGACGACACCGTCGCCGTCGAAAGAGACATTCAGCTCGCCGACGACCTGGGCGTATTGCCAGGCTTGAACGATGCAGACCGGATTACCGGCAATATCAGTGGTTTTGGTCGGATAGGCTCCCGAGCTGTTCAGACCGTATGAACTGAAATCACCCAGCAAGGTGTGCGAGTCGCCGCCGACGATGACATCGACACCATCCAGTTGGGTCGCTAATTGCTGATCATTGGCGTATTGATAGTGCGTTAACAGGATGATTTTGTTCACGCCGGCAGATTTAAGCTCGTTAATCGCATTTTGCGCACTGGTTACTTCATCCAGGAATTCGGTGGTATCTAAAGGACTTGAAGAGTTTTGGGTTTTACTCTTAATGTCGATTCCCACCATACCGACTTTTTGGCTGCCGTAGTTCTTAATCGCATAAGGCTGCAGATAGGGGTGATCGGCATCGGCATACAAAGGCGTTCCCAAAGCCGGTTGGATATTTGCGGCAAGAACCGGTGTTTTAGGGCAGACAGCGTCTTGAGCCGGATTCAAATAATCCAAAAATGTTTTTAGACCTTCGTCAGAAGAATCAAATTCGTGGTTACCCAGAGCAAAAGCGTCGAAGCAGACCTGATTCATCATTGCGGCATCGGCTTCACCCTGGAAAAGGGTGTAGTACAAGGTTCCGGTGATCGCATCGCCCGCGTGCAGTTTGAGTACGTTGTCGGCATTCGCTTCCAGACTCTTGAAGGCGGAGACGACACGAGGGAAACCGCCGCTGGCAAATTCGACATCATCGGTGCCGATGGCGATATTCAGACTGTCTTCTTCCAGATGTGAATGGTGATCGTTGATGTGAAGAATCGTTAAATCAAACGGTTCGGCATCGGTGGTTAACAGGCTGTCGCTTTCGTTACAGGCTGAGAGTAATCCGAGGGAGACGGATAGGGCACTTAAGGCAATAAAACGGTAACGCATGATTTTTCCTTTCTGTTACTAATCAGGGAGGTGAAACGGTTAGTTTCTTGATTTTAAAAAGGAAATGTTGCGAAGTTTTTACCGCTTTATGGCAGTTTTATGGTGGTTTGATGAAATGCCGGAGCTGAAAGTTGCAGTCGAACTCCGGCGGGTAGAAGTTTTAAAAACGTCCGGATTTAAAATCGTCGAACGCCTGTTTGAGTTCAGCCTGAGTGTTCATGACGAACGGTCCGGCCTGAGCAATCGATTCATGAATCGGTTCACCGCTGATCCATAAAAAACGTGCCGATGTATTACCGGCCGTTGCCTTAAATTCCGTTCCCTGAGAGAGAGCTGACAAATCACCTGATCGCAGAGTATTGCCTTCGATTTCCAGCTCGCCTTCGATGACATAGAGCATCAAAGTAGCGGTTGAAGAAGTCGGTTCGATAAAGCTTTTCTCGGCTTCAAGAGAAATATCCCAGAATTGCGCTTTGACGTAATCGTTGATGACGGCTCCACGGTTGCCGAATGAGGTTTGTCCGCAGATCAGCTTTAATTGCGCATCATCGCGTGTTTCCCGTGGAATCTGCTCGGGCTCGAATTCCTGATAGGCGGCCGGGATCATTTTGTATTGCGCAGGAAGATTGATCCATAGCTGGAAGCCGCTTAACAAGCCGTTTTCTTGTTGCGGCATTTCCGAATGAATGATTCCGCGTCCGGCAGTCATCCACTGAATTCCTCCGGCCTTTAGTACTCCTTCATGCCCGGCATTGTCCTGATGCTTCATCAAACCGGCTAACAAATAGGTGACGGTTTCGAAGCCTCGATGCGGATGGGGTGGGAAGCCGGCAATATAATCATCCGGATCATCAGATGCGAAGTGATCCATCATTAAAAACGGATCGAGATTTTTTAACTGCGGATGACCTAACAGTCGAGTCAATTGCACTCCGGCGCCGTCCGAAGCGGCAATTCCACGGGTTGTATTTTGAATGCGGCGTGTTTGAATGCTCATAAGTGTAGCCTCCCTTTATGGCATCGATTTGTGGTTATTTTGCGTTTAGAAGTAGCTTAACTTTTCATGAATATGAGATAAAGATAAGTTATAGTAAAACTTTGTTCGCAAGGTGAGAACAATCTATGTCCCAGCTTGAAGAAATCAGAGTGTTTATCCGCATTGTCGAAGCGGGAAGTTTGAGCAAGGCTTCCGAGCAGCTTAATTTGGCAAAGTCGGCGGTCAGTCGACGTTTGGCTGATTTGGAAAAACGCCTGCAAACCAAACTGTTGCAGAGGACGACACGTAAATCTTCGTTAACGCCGGAAGGGCAGCGCTTCTACGAAAAAGCTTTATTGGTCGAAGAAGCGCTGAACGATTTACACAGTGTGTTTTTTGCCGGTGAATCACCGTTATGCGGACGTTTACGCGTGTCTTTACCCTTATCGTTCGGGATGAGCTTTTTATCGCCTCTGATTAAGGATTTCGTTGAACAGAACCCGCAATTGCAGGTCGACGTCGACTTTTCGGATCGCAAGGTGGATTTAATCGAAGAAGGCTTTGATCTGGCATTTCGAATTGCCGAGCTTGAAGAGAACCGGTTGCAAGCGCGTAAAATGGTTTCTATCGAGCATCGACTGTGTGCAGGTGTTGCCTATATTGAAAAATATGGCATGCCGCAAACACTGAAAGAGCTCGGTGATGCGCCTTTTCTGATCTATGAAAATCAGACGTGCCTGCAGATGCTTTCCACCGACGGTAAAGAGCATAAATTGAATGTTGGCGGACGTATTCGTTCGAATAACGGCGACTTTATCAAACAGATGGTTTTGGCCGGAGAGGGTCTGGCTCTACTGCCGGACTTTCTGGTAGGCAAAGCCTTGCAGGAAGGGGATTTGGTCGAGCTGTTTACAGATTACAAACAGCAGTCGTTAAATGGTTATATCGTCTATCCGCAGAATCGTTACCTGTCCGTCGGAGCACGACGCTTTATTGATTATTTAAAGCAAAACCTGAATTGCAAAAAATAGTCTTTCGGTTGCGGAAAATAGACAGACGGATAGCGTTACAATAGGCGTTTTTTACTACAAGTGATTGAAAATATCATGGGGTTTAATTTAAGTAATATGCATAAGTTGTTGTATTTAATATTTAAATTATGTCTTTTTTATTCGAGATCTAACTAAAGCATTGAGTCGTGAATATCATTTTTGAAAATGCCGATTTTCTGATTGTCGATAAGCCACAGGGGATCAGTATGCAGCTGGAGACCTGCAGCGAGAAGATGGAGCAAGATGGAGATTCTTCGCCAGACGATGAAGTTTTTTCGACTCCGGCGGTGGATCAGGATGGAGTTCTATGGCGTCTGAAACAACAGCTCGGTTATTCTGAACTTTATCCGGTTCACCGCTTGGATAAGATGACTTCCGGGTTGTTGATCGTCGGTAAAACGGTTGCTGCGGCAAGGGAGTTTCAGGAGCTGTTCAGCCAGCATCTGGTGCAGAAGTATTATCTGGCACTGTCGGATAAAAAACCGAAAAAAAAGCAGGGGTTGATTCAAGGTGATATGGTGCGTGCTCGTCGAGGCAGCTATAAATTGGCACCGAGCCGAAATAATCCGGCAAGTACGCGTTTTATCAGTCACAGTGTCATGCCCGGATTACGCCTGTTTCTATTGAAGCCGCTAAGCGGTAAAACTCACCAGTTAAGAGTCGCGCTAAAAAGCATCTCCGCTCCGATTATCGGCGACGAACGCTACCATCATGCGGAGTTGGCTCGTCAGTGGGATCGCGGCTATTTGCATGCTTACGCCTTAAGTTTCGAATGGAAAGGACAATTGCATCAATGGGTATTGCCGCCGAAGGAAGGAAAGGAATTCCTGCGTTCGGAAACTTTTGAGGTTTTAGATGTATGGCAAACTCCGTGGAATCTGCTTTAAGCACGAAAATAAAGGATAACAATGAGTTTACAAGAGCGTTTTTGGGAGCATAAATCCCTGGAACAGATGAGTCAGGAAGAATGGGAAGCGCTGTGTGACGGTTGTGGCCTGTGCTGTCTGACGAAGTTACAGGATGAGGATACGGACGAGATCGTCTATACTCGCGTCGTCTGCCCTTATTCCGATCCGCAAACTGCCGCCTGCACCGATTACGCTAATCGTTCGGTGAATGTACCGACCTGCGTTCAATTGACTTTGCAACGTGTTGCCGAATTCGACTGGTTACCGGATTCTTGTGCCTACCGAATGATTTACCGTGGACAAGGTTTGCCGGATTGGCATCCGCTGGTTTCCGGTGATCGAGGCAGTGTCGGGCAGGCGGGTGTCGGTTTGACGGCAATTCCGGTAGTAGTCGATAACGGTAAGCTCGACTATGAAGACTATTTGATTGAGAAACCCTGAAGCAAAAATGGAAGTTTTCTCCGAGCTTTCCAGTTGCGTTATTCTTTTGGTTTTTCCCTTTCTTTTGCAGGCCTTTAATTCGCAAATTCCGTGCTGAACTGGCCTTTTCCTTTTATTGATTTTTTTTATAAGGCGGCAAAACCTTTTTTTATTGGTAGGTCTAATATAAAAGGTTCACTATATATAGTAATTTTAGTCGGTCCGATAGGCAGTTTTTATGAGGTCGACAAGATTTGCTTGCCGGCGGGTGCACGGCGAGCTTGAAAATTATTTAGCGGCTATATTTATAAGGGATACAAAACATGAGGGAAGGAACTTGGTTAAATTTGCCTAGTCTGTCACTGCCGATAAAATCGTTGTTTACAGGATATTTATTGGTTGCCGGCTTAGGGTTGCTGATGGCCGGCGCGCAGATAATGCTGACGCACGGTATGGCAGACGGTAAGTTCGGTTTATCGGTTGACGATATTGTGTACAGCTATTACGGAAATCGAGAAGGGTCGAAGCTTGAAGCCAAACTAAACGGTTCCATGAAAGATAAAGCGACACCGCAGGAAAATTTTACCTTGATAAAATGGGCGCGTAACGGTGCTTCGGAAGAAGAGTGGAAAACCACCATCAAGCCGATTGTCGAAGCCAAATGCGCGATGTGTCACGCTAATATTCCAAGTTTGCCGAATATTACCAAGTACGAAGTGATGAAAGAGCGTGCCAAGGTTGATGAAGGTGCCTCGGTCAGTTCCTTAACTCGTGTTTCTCACATTCACCTTTTCGGTATTTCCTTTATTTTCTTCTTTATCGGTCTGATTTTCTCAATGGCGATCGGGTTTAAATATTGGGTAAAAGCGTTATTGATCTTTACACCGTTCGCCTTCCTGATTGTCGATATCGCATCCTGGTGGCTGACTAAAATCAATCCGAATTTCGCTTATTTCGTTATTATCGGCGGTTTCGGGTATTCACTGGCATCGACAGTGATGATTTTAACCTCTTTATGGCAGATGTGGATTACTCCAATAAGAGGAGGTCATTCCGAGGAAAATACCTGGCGGGATGGCTAGAATTGTTGGTCGGTATAGGAGACGAGACAATAAAAAAGGCGCAATTTGCGCCTTTTCTATTTCAGATTGAAACCGATTAGTGATGGTGATGACCACCCGGTCCATGAGCATGTCCATGCTCTAGTTCTTCTTCGGTAGCGTCGCGCAGTCCGGTGACTTCAACATTGAAAGTCAAATCAACACCGGCTAGAGGGTGGTTACCGTCAACGGTAACCTGATCGCCGTCAATCTCGGTAATTTCTACTGAATGCATACCGTGTTCGGATTGTGCTTCAAAACGCATGCCGACTTCTAGCGTGTCCACGCCCTGGAACATGTTACTCGGAACGGTTTGCACCAGAACATCGACACGCTCTCCGTATGCTTCGGCTGCCGGAACCTTAGCAGTAAATTTATCTCCGACTGACTTACCTTCCATTTGCTTTTCCAGACCTGGGATAATGTTTCCGTGGCCGTGAAGGTATGCCAGAGGGTTGCCGTTCGAAGCATCAAGTTGTTCACCGGCATCGTCTGTTAGAACATATTCAAAAAGAGCCACTTTGTCGTTTGCAATAGTCATAATTCTTCCTGGGTTAGGTGTATTAATATTGTCAACAAGGTATCATACAGCGAACCAATACAGGCTGCATGCTTTTAGTCGGATAGAAATAAGGAGTGATTCTATGCTGTGGTTAAAAACCTTTCATATTCTGTTTGTGATGTCATGGATGGCGGGAATATTTTATCTACCGAGGATTTTCGTACACTTTGTTGAGGGGCAAAAAGAGGGGCATGAGGTGATTCGCCTGGCGATTATGGGGCGCAAGCTTTATAAATTCATGACGTTAATGATGATGCTGGCGATCGGCAGCGGAATCTGGCTATGGCTGGCCTATTTCCCGGTTGCTCAGGGCATGGGATGGCTGCACGCTAAGATTGTTTTGGTGGTTTTGATGCTGGTTTACCATATGTGGAGCAAAGGACGTGTCAAAGAGATGGAAGAAGGCCGTTTGACGCATAACGGAAAATATTATCGCTGGATGAACGAATTACCGTTATTTTTGACCTTCGGAATCTTGTTTCTGGTTGTCTTCAAACCTTTCTAGATGGAGAGCGGTTTTGTTCGACCGCTTTTTCCCCGGACCGCTTGTGTTGCCATAACATAAGCGGGATCATCAAACCAACTGCGCTGTGAATCAAGCTGCTGTACAGGGAATTATCCGGGTCTCCGAAATAGTAAATTCCCAAGGCCGAAATGAAAAGAGCAATCCATAAAAACGAAAACAGGCCGCCGCTAAAGCGATTTTCGCGACGGCGCCAGTGGCCGCGCATATGAATCGTCCAGATTGCACCGACCATTGCGGTAAAACTCCAGGCAAAGATCGCATGCAGAGTCGTAATGGTATGACGCAAATCTCCGCTGCTGAAGGGTAAATCCATCAGCCAGTCGTAATCCCATTCAAGTCGAAAAACCGCAACCGAAGGTAGCAGCAGAATACCTGATAACCATAAAGCTATCAGGAAAGCGGTGACAAAAATTAAAAAGCCTTTAGGGTAGCCGTTCATATCTTAATTTAATACTGGAGTACAGAAACTCGCTATCCGCCGCAGGATTCAACTGCCCATGTTGCAGGTCTGAATCGGCTCGTTGTTATTTAACCGGCGAAGGAGTCGTTAATGAAGTCGATAATGATAATCGACTTTGAAGACTTGTGCCAACTGCTTATGCTCTTCAGGCGGTGTTAATAAAAACACCTTGGTTAAAGCATCTGCCAGCCAGGTTTTTTTGGCAATAATCGTGACGGTTGCTGTTGGAGGGCTGATGCCCTTGTGATCGATTATTTTTGATGGGTAGGATAGGTTTTCGCTGTCGCTGACTTCCGAAGTGGCAATCGCGCAGTTGGTGAGTTGCCCGAGCGAGGAGAGTGGTTGTAAATTTTTCTGGCTGCTCTGGATGCATTCCAAAGACGTGTCGCCGAAAATACGGCTGTCTCCTCCGGCATTAATCCAGCCGGATTCGATCCCATGCTTCTGGAGTATTTCGACAGCGGCGTCGACTGCATAGCCTTTTGCAATGCCGTCAAGACTGATTAAAAGAGGTCGTTTTGCTCGACCTTTCAGACCTTTGATCTCCAGATCTTCGGCAACAAGTGTAGTGTTTTCGGAAAGAATTTGTGCCGTTTTTGTCGGCTGCAGGTTCGGCAGAATGCCTTCATCAGCCAAAAAAGCGTTACTGAAACAGTTAAAACGGTTTTGTGTTTTATTTTGCAGGTAGAGCCCGAGACTGAGAACTTCGCTGGTTTCAAGAGATAACGGGACCCATTCTCCGTTGCTGTGGTTCAGTTTGCTTAGCTCGCTTGCCGGATCATGGGCGCTCATCAGGTTTTGAATACGCTCGATTTTTGCATAGGCACTGCGAATCGCCAGCTCGGTTTGCGGTTTGTCGAGAGAAGCATAGACATTGATTTCTACAAAAGTCCCAAGCAGTGGGCGCATACGGCGAATTAATTGCGTTGTCATATCAGGCTTGTTTTAAAAACAGTTGATAAATGGCCAATAACCTTTTTACGCCATTACTGACGTTACGGCAGGAGAGCGTCGCCCCGGATATATTGGCGATGTTCTTATTGAATCTGATCGTGTTCGGATCTTGAATGCCTTTGAACTGGGCGCGCCAGGGTGCACCTGTGATTTCGCTTCCATAGCTTTCGCGGTAATCCATGATCTCGATAGAGAGGACGCCGCCGTTCGGATCTAATGCCGTCGCGTAGGTGATGAATTCGTGTTTGCCGATCACCTTATCGACAATGAACCACCCCAAAAATTCGGAACCTTGATAGGCTTTCCACATCTTTTGGGTTTTCCAGCGCTGGCGAACGTCGCTCAAATCTTTAATCTGGTCGCGTTGATCTTCATTCAGTTCGAGAAAGGCCTCTTCGAAATGGTCCGCTTGGGAAAACAGGGCTTTTTGCGCCTGCTCGACAGTTAGGTATTCCACAGCGTACGCCGGTGTGCATATTGCGGCTACTGGAATGAAAAACAGAGGTGAGAACGATCTCATTGTCGATCCTGTATATCTTATATATCGAACAGCTAATGCTGCTTATGACTAAATGAATTCGCTCGGCAATCGAGCGTAAAGAATGTGTTGAAAAAGAGGGGAGTCAAGTGAAAGTCTTGACTCCAACTTCATGTTTCCGATCAAATAACGATCGGTATCGGTTTGATCGGAATACTCTGACGCATCCCAAAAATTCATGGCGAATAGTTCCAGAAATATGGGGTTTCTTAGATCCGTAATGCCGTGCCGTATCGCAATGAAGCTGGTGGCGCTTGAAGGCAGAATGGATTTGCGGAACCTGTACATGGCTGAATAAATTTCCCGATATTTTCTCTTTGGAGGTCAAGGGGGCTAAGCTTGAACCTAAGGAGAAAATGGAAAAATATTCAGTATGTTGAACCATGAATAACCTTTTACGTAATTCCTTTTAACATTAAGAACTCAAAGCCCTGGGTATCAGGAGAGCGGAATCCAGCAAGGGAAAGTCAGGACTTTTGATCTCTTAAATATAAATAAGAATAATTCGTCTTCTTGATATATTAGAGGCTGTTGATCTGAAAGTCAATATAAATGAGAATAGTTTTTATTATATTTATTTTTATAAAGATGGCTGTTAGCAGGTTTGGGTGAGAAAGGTTTGGATGAAATTACGAGTGGGAAGGGGAAGTCTTGGCAACAGGACGAAACCGGGAAGGGTCCCGCCTGTTCAATTCCAGATGTATTGGGCCATTCAGTTTGAAATAGCCCAATCATTCCAAATTTTAGAAGTTATAACCGATTTTTAGGCGTGTTTCATAACTCTCGTGGTCAGCAAGGTGCAGACCGTTACGGTTATCGTCACTTTCGTCGGTTCCAACGATTTGTTGTGCGTAGGTCAGAGTAAACCACCAATCTTTGCTGCCGTAGTGGATGCTTGGTCCCGCGAAAGCGTCCCAGTGATCGAATGTCCAGGTTCCGTCTGTTGGATCAAGCATTTCCTGGTCTACCCAGCCTTCGGCACCGATGTACCACTTAGGAGCAAAACGGTATGAAACACCGCTGCGAAGTCGTGGTGCAATTGCCATTTCAGTGCTTTTTTGTCCGTCCGCTTTCCAGCTTTCCACTTCCAGTTCCAAGTTGGTCAGCCATTGTAATTGTCCGTCGAGGTAAGGCTTTTGCAGGATCAATTTGGTTTCCAATTCCCAGCCTTGACCTTTCTCACCGGTCAGACTGTCGACCGTGTCGTAGGTCAATTCACCGTAAAGAGCGACACCAAGACCGTCTGCATAAGGGGAGAGCAACATATGCTTGATTTCGGCAGATACGCCGCTCAAATCAAAACTTTGCTGTGAACCGGAGATTTCCGGATCGGATAGGGGACCGGCACAGCCGACCCCGCAATCATAATCCAGACGGTAGGCATTCAGGTAAGCCGCAATGCTGGTTCGGTTTGTCAAACCGTATTCGTATTCGGCACGTACGCTTTGCGCCTGATAATCTCCGCGTCTCTTATCGCCATGGTGAGTGATCCATAGGTAAGCTTCTTTGGCGCCTTGTGGTAATGTTTCGGCCCCTGCTGTATAGCCAAGCAGGTTTTCGTCGGCTTGGACAGCTGTAGAAGCAAAACCTAATGTTGCGCAAAGTGCAGCGGATACTAAGCCGGCAGTCAGCTTGTTTTTCATCATTATCTTATCTCCCTGATAAAATTAATTCTGTTAGTAATAACAATTCGTATTTGCGTATGTTAGCCATAATTATTTATAAGTCAATCTAATTGATAATGATTTCTATTAGAATTATTTTTTTAAATCAGGTAAGATAAGAGGTAATCAAGTTTGAGAAAAGGATCTTAAGCGTATGTTTTACAAGCGATTTGCTTCGTAGTGATAAAGGATGAAGTTATGGAAATTAATATCAGTCTGGATGAAAGGCATTTGAGCAAATTATTTGAAGCAGGAATACTGCATCCAAGTGATTTGAAGTGTCTGGATAGTGCTTCGCGTGATGTTGTACGCGCTTTATGTTTGCGTTTATGCCATCCAAAAAATTGCATGCAGTGCGAACATCTTGAGAGCTGCTTGCAGACTTCTGCGCAAAAGTTTCAGGGTACGCAAATTGCCGTCTCTCTGCCATCGGATCATTAAACGTTTTAGCCTCTGAATTGAATCGCTGATCACGCCCGGTTTTTTGAGGCGTAGCGGCATAATCGGGTACAATAGGCGCAATTTCAAATTGAATCTATTTAGAGTATGCAATTATGTCAAGACAGCAGCCAACCGTCGGTGTCGTCAGTTTAGGATGTCCCAAAGCAACCGTAGACAGCGAACGAATTTTGACCCAACTGCGCAGCGAAGGGTATCACTTAACCAATAGTTATGAAGATGCGGATACCGTCATCGTTAATACCTGCGGTTTTATCGACAGTGCCGTGCAGGAATCGCTGGATACTATCGGCGAAGCCTTGGAAGAAAACGGCAAGGTAATTGTGACCGGCTGTCTCGGCGCACGTGAAGAAGAAATCCTGAAAGTGCACCCCAAAGTGCTGGCCGTTTCCGGTCCGGCGGCTTATGAAGAAGTCGTTTCTGCAGTACATAAGGTGATTGCGCCTCCGGCGCATAATCCGTTTATCGATCTGGTTCCTCCGCAGGGAATCAAACTGACTCCGAAACATTATGCCTATCTGAAAATTTCCGAAGGATGCAATCACCGTTGCACTTTCTGCATTATCCCGTCGATGCGTGGCGACCTGGTCAGCCGTCCGGTCAGTGATGTTCTGGCCGAAGCCAAGCGTTTGAAAGAAGCCGGTGTCAAGGAACTGTTGGTGGTGTCGCAGGATACGGCCGCTTACGGCGTCGATATGAAATACAAAATGGAATTTGCCGAAGGTCGTCCGACCAAAACCTCTATGGTCGGTCTGTGTGAAGCGCTTGGCGAAATGGGTGGGGTTGATGAGTTCTGGGTGCGTCTGCATTATGTTTACCCTTACCCGAACGTCGAAGAAGTTATTCCTCTCATGGCTGAGGGTAAGATTCTGCCGTACTTGGATATGCCGTTACAGCATGCCAATCCGCGTATTCTAAAAGCGATGAAGCGTCCCGGTAATGTTGAGAAGACGTTGGAACGAATTAAAAAGTGGCGCGAACAGGTTCCGAATCTAACCATTCGTTCCACCTTTATTGTCGGTTTCCCGGGCGAAACCGAAGAAGAGTTCCAGGATCTGCTGGACTTTCTTGAAGAAGCGCAATTGGATCGAGTCGGCTGTTTCCAATATTCGCCGGTAGAAGGTGCGGTTGCCAATGATTTAGCCGAGCAGGTGCCGGATGAAATCAAGCAGGATCGCTGGGAACGTTTTATGGAAACCCAACAGCGTATCTCCGCCGATAAGATGCAGGCCAAAGTCGGTCAAATCATGCAGGTTCTGATTGACGAAATCGACGAAGAGGGAGCGATTGCCCGTTCTATGGCGGACGCACCGGAAATCGACGGCCTAGTGTTTATCGAAGATGGTTTCCACCTGCAGCCGGGTCAGTTCGTCAAAGTTGAGATTGTTGCCGCCGACGAATATGACCTGTGGGCGCGTCCGGTTGGCGAATTCGCCGAAGAGCAAACGACTTCCTATATCGAATTAGGTTAAGTTTCAGCTGGTATGAGCGACGGGAGTAACCTGCAGCAATCGGCATATTTTTGTCAGGGATTTTCGCCGATCATTCCGCCGCAACCCCGTTTGCTGATTCTGGGAACCATGCCGAGCGTCGCCTCTCTTGAAGAGGCGTTTTATTATGCCCATCCGCGTAACGCCTTTTGGCCGATTATCGGTCGCATGGTCAATCGTGAACTGAAAGGGGTTGATGATAAAATTGCAGCCTGTCGGCAGCTCGGCATTCTGCTGTGGGATGTCCTGCAATTCTGTGAGCGTGAAGGCAGTTTGGATTCGGCAATCAAAGCGCCGCAGGCAAACGATTTTCAAACGCTTTTTGAACGTTTTCCGCAATTAAAACATGTCGCTTTTAACGGTCAGGCGGCGGAAAAATTATTTACCTCACAAGTGCTTAAAAAGCAGTTGCTCGACCCTTCGATCCAATCCGCTTTGCAGTTGATAACACTGCCCTCAACCAGTCCGGCCAATGCGCGCCTGAAAATTGACGATAAATACTTGTTATGGCAAGAAAAATTGTCAGATTTATTGTAAAATACCCGATTCACTTTTTATTTTAACTTTCATGTAGGAGATTTGCCTTGCAAGCAGAGACTCAAATGAATGCAGTTCAATCGGAATTGCTCTCTCCGGCGGGAACGCTGAAGAATATGGAATACGCATTCGCGTATGGTGCCGACGCGGTTTATGCCGGTCAGCCGCGTTACAGTTTGCGTGTACGTAACAACGAATTTGACGAAGAAAATCTGGCCAAAGGGATTGCCCGTGCCCACGAATTAGGCAAGAAATTCTATGTTGTGTCCAATATCGCGGCGCACAACGCCAAGGTCAATACCTACATGAAAGACATCAAACCGATCATCGACATGAAGCCGGATGCGCTGATTATGTCCGATCCGGGGTTGATTGCGATGGTACATGCCGAATATCCGGAGCAGGAAATTCACCTGTCGGTGCAGTCGAACGCGGTCAACTGGGCAACGGTTAAATTCTGGTACAACAACGGTGTACGTCGTGTTGTATTGTCGCGTGAATTGTCGATTGCCGAAATCCGCGAGATCCGTGAGAAGGTGCCGGAGATGGAGCTGGAAGTGTTCGTTCACGGCGCTCTTTGTATCGCGTATTCCGGTCGCTGCCTGCTGTCCGGTTATATCAATAAGCGTGACGCCAATCAGGGAACCTGTACCAATGCTTGTCGCTGGAATTACAACACCTATGAAGCCAAAGAAGATGAATCCGGCGATGTCGTGGGTGTGCAGGTGAATAACGTACAGATCGATAATATTACCGATTTGACCGGGACAACCGGCCGTGAAGCGCCGGAACAAAATACTTATGCGCCGACTCTGGGCGAAGGTGAAACCACCGATCAGATGATGCTGTTGGAAGAAGAAGGGCGTCCGGGTGAATTGATGCCGGCGTTTGAAGACGAACACGGCACTTACATTATGAACTCCAAAGATCTGCGCGCAGTGGAATTGATCCCCGAGCTAGTCGATATGGGTGTCCACTCTCTGAAAATCGAAGGTCGTACCAAATCGCATTACTATGTGGCGCGTACCGCCCAGGTTTACCGTAAAGCGATCGATGATGCTCTGGCCGGTAAAGAGTTTGACCGTTCCCTGTTGGAAGATCTGGAAAGCCTTGCAAGCCGCGGTTATACCGAAGGGTTCCTGCGTCGTCACGTGCATTCAGAGTATCAAAACTATGAATACGGCGTTTCCAAATCCGAGCGTCAGCGTTTTGTTGGTGAAGTGGTCGATGTCGTCGAGCGCGACGGTCGTTCCATGCTGCAAATCGATGTGAAAAACAAATTCTGCGTTGGCGATTCGATCGAGATTATGACACCGGCCGGTAATGTTTCAATGGTCTTGGATCATATGCAGACCCATCACGACGAAGTGGTTGATTGTGCCAAAGGTTCCGGCTGGCTGGTTCGCATTCCGAACCCGTTCAAGGACTTGGATAAAGAAACACTGCTGTTCGGCCTGATTATGCGTAACGAATCTTGGGGTGGAGACGTGAAACGCGACGCCGCAGCGCGCAAAGCCAAAGATGAGCAGGAAGCGAAAGACGCAGTTAATAGAGCTGCCGCTAAAGCCTCTGCTTAATCAGGGCAGGAAATACGCATGGCATTAAAAATCCTGAAAGGGTGTATCAACTGCGATATGTGCGAACCGGAGTGTCCGAATAAGGCGATCTCGATGGGTGAAAAAATCTACGAGATCAATCCGGATTTATGCACCGAATGCGTCGGCTTTTACGACACCCCAACCTGTATCAGCGTCTGTCCGCTGGACGTGATTATTACCGATCCGGATCGGGTCGAGGATCACGAAACCCTCTACGAAAAATTCAAAGAACTTGTCAAAGCGGACAAGATCTAAAATGGTCAAAAATTAAAAGCGGAGTCGGGTAACCACTTCGCTTTTTTTATAGGAGAATGAACTTGATTGTGTTTAAAACCAAAGATCATCCCGATGTCAGTTATTTTGATCAGGTTGCCTTGAACTTAATCTCCTTAATGGGGCATAGTGAAATCGTGCCGGGCGCCTTGACGGATGAAGAAGTAGAGCAGGCGTTTAATAGCTTAAGTAAGGCCGTTTCCAGTCCAAGTGCACAAAACGGAGATAGTTGGGACGATGACTCGGTCAGCGTGTCGCACCGGGCTGGGCCTTTACTCGATTTATTACAAGTAGCGATTAAAAATGACGAGTATGTGATTTGGGAAAAATCTCTTCGTTAATGCAGAGCAAATCTAAAATTTGTCTTAGACGAATAGCTAATCAACCAATAATAGAACTTAACGATGACAATACATTACAGAATCCAAACCTTTGATAATCAGGAACCGCCGCATCTTTTGAAAACAATCAAGATTCGCAATGCGCAGGTGTTGCCTTCGGTGAATCACACTTTGAATATTGATTTTGATGACTACATTGTGAAAGAAGTCCGGCATCGTGTGGGATACAAAACCGAGAGTTTTACCGATGAAAAGGGGATTCACAGCACTTACCAGGAGGTAGACGATATTGTTGTTATCGCCTGTAAAAAAGAGGCAGATACGTCTTATTCAATCAAATGAGTGCATCGGGCAGATTACAATTAAGGTTCTGAAATTGAGTCTCTTTAATCGGCAAAACAGTGTGTCTTGTTGGGGTGTCGCTGTCGCACTTGGCATTTTTTTAAGTGGTTGCGCCATTCAACAGAATCCGCCCGGCTCTCCGCTGCTCAATACCTTGAATCAAGTATCTGTTTGTTATGATTATGGTTGTAAAAGAGTCGCGCAGCTGTGGTTGCAGGGTACGGAATGGAATCAAATTACTAAACTGTTTGAAACTCCGGCAGAGTCCCCTGAGGAAGAACGAATAAAACTGGCTCGTGCGATTGCCTTGATGGAACGTTTTGCTGGGCGGGTGCTTGGAACCGGAAATGATAGGGCGGAAAACTCGGGAACCGGTGAAACCGGACAAATGGATTGCGTCGACGAATCAACCAATACCACAACCTATTTGACGCTTTTTGAGAAAAAGGGCTGGCTTAAATGGCACCATGTTCGGGACAAGGTGGTGCGCAGTCCGTTATTTTTTGACATACATTGGACAGCCGTTATTCAAGAGAATCAGAGTCGGCAGCAGTTTGCGGTTGATTCCTGGTTCAGGGAGAATGGTCGAGAACCGGTGATTATGAAATTGGCAGACTGGAAGCTCAAAAGAGAGCAGCCGTAGCGGTTAAATCGGATTGCAATATTGTGTCATGCGGGAGCACAATTCAAGCAATATTCAATTGCTGTCCTGAACCGAATATAAATTCTCGCACAGAAATTTATGTGAATATTTTATGCGCAGCTTTATTGCTATTCCTATTGATGCTGCTTGTTCCCGGATGTTGGAAGGGGTGCAGCAGAAATTGCAGGAGCAGCACGGAGCCGAACAGGTCGTGTGGTTTCTGCCGGAAAACTTTCATCTGACTCTACATTTTCTAGGGGCGAATGTGCCTGAAGAGAAAATCGAGCAGGTGATTCAAGCGATGGATTCGTGGTTTGCAAACGGCTTTCCTTGTTTTGAAGTTGAACTCGATCGGGTCGAATTGTTTCCCTCCGGTCCATATCCGCACACCATTGTGGTTTCCGTGCAGAATAATACTCAGCTCCAACGCTTATTCAGTTCGCTTGAAGCATATTTAGCGACGCTGGGCTTGGAAGGTAAAAAACGCGATTTTCTGCCGCATATCAGTCTCGGGCGAATAAAAGTCCGCTGTAAACAGCCTTCCATGCATATTCCCGAGCAATTGGCCGTTATCAAAATGCCGATGCTTGTCGACCGAATTACCTTGTTTGAAAGCGAATTGACCCTGAGAGAGCCGATTTACACCCCGCTTAAAAATCACTATTTTGTCTAGCAGGGCATTGAAGTTGAAGTTCAAGTCATTATGATGGAGTGACGATTCACTATGTCCAGAAACAGGAACCTTAGTTAGGAGAGGGTCATGCAATCGAAACTTGAATTAGTCAGCTTTAAACTGTGTCCTTTTGTGCAACGTGCGGTGATTGTGCTAAAGCAAAAAGGAGTCGATTTTGATATTACCTATATCGATCTCAACGATCCTCCCGAATGGTTTAAAGCGATTTCTCCGTTAGGTCAGGTGCCGATTTTAAAAGCCGATGGAGAGGTGTTGTTCGAGTCGGCGGTGATTCAGGAATTCGTCGATGAAATTACGCCGCCAAGTCTGCACCCGCAAGATCCCCTGATCAAAGCCAAGCATCGCGCCTGGATGAGTTTTAGCAGTGAAATTATTTTTGCCGCTCACGGTGTGGTAACCGCCAAAGAAGAAGGTGAGTTCGAGCAAAAACAAGTTGCTGTGAAGGAGAAGTTGGCTCGACTGGAAGGTGTGCATAGCGGGGGGGATTATTTTGCCGGTGATCAGCTGCACCTGATTGACACCACTATTGCGCCTCTGTTTATGCGTTTGGATTTTATCAAGCAGCTTTGCGGGATTGATCTGTTGCTAGGTTTGCCAAAGTGCAAACATTGGTCGGAAGTGCTTTTAGCGATGCCAGCCGTTCAGGAATCGGTTGTACCCGATCTGATGGAAATGTATCGCATGATGATTGTCAAAATGGATGGTATTCTAGCCACCAAGCTGAATGATGGGTAAGATTTGAAATCCATCCGTTTAAGCCGGCAACTCTGGATTGCCGGTTGTCTTATCTTTGCTTGCTGTATGCCTGCATCGGCTCAGCAAGATACCATTCAATCGACAGATTCGGTTGCCCATTCTCAAGATAACGCTTTCGTATTGAATACTCCTCATAGATCGGATTTCCCTCCGTCCTGGATAGAGCATCTGACTCAGCGAATCTATTTAAACGAATGCGCCTCTAAGGAAGCGTTTCTGCTTTACTGGTCTGAAAATGAAGCCTTTCCATCACTGGGAATCGGGCATTTTATCTGGTTTCCTCAAGGAGTGAATCCAGCGTTTGAAGAGACATTTCCTCAAATGCTGGCCTATGTAAGTGAGCGTTATCCGGCACCGGAATGGTTACGAAATAATTTGCTGCAGGATGCTCCCTGGAAAGATCGCGACGAATTTCTTTTGTGGCAGAGCTCGGAACAGGCTAAAGCTTTTCGCGGCTGGTTAAAAGAGACCATGGCGTTGCAAAGCGAATTTATCCTCACTCGCTTTTTCAGGAAGTGGCAACAGGCAATCGGCAACAAAGCGCTTGTCGGGCAGACCAACTTGCAAAAGCGTTTTAACTCTTTACTATCATTCGAGTCAGGTGCTTTGGCTGTGGTGGATTATTTCAATTTCAAAGGGTTAGGTGATTCTGTTAAAGAGCGATACCAAGGAGAAGGTTGGGGGCTGATTCAGGTTTTACAGGCCATGAACTGGCACGAAGGTATGCAAGAGGGCCAGCTGCTTGAAGAATTTGTTTCCGCGGCAAAAAGCCGTTTAGCCCTGAGAGTCAGTCTGGCAAAGGATTGGCAAGCCGAACGCAGATGGCTACCCGGGTGGTACAAGAGATTGAATGCCTATCAGGAAAAATTAACGACTGGAAGCGACTGAACGAATACGAAAAACGCTCCGTTAAGGAGCGTTTGGTTGGGGGGGTTAGGTTTTAAAGTGCGCCATATTGATGCTTAATTCAGAGGCCTGATGATTCATTTTCGCTGCTGAGGCCGAAGTGCGTTCTACCACAGTGGAGTTTTGCTGGGTAGCGGAATCGATGTCGCTGATGGCCTGGTAAACCTGATTGACGCCTTCCGCTTGTTCCGAAGAAGCATGGCTGATCTGTTGGATCATGCGCGTTACTTCGGAAATCGACTGAGTAATTTGTTGCATGACCTGACCGGATTCGTCTACCAGAGCGGTCCCTTGCCCGATACGTTCGACGTTGGCATCGATGAGGTTCTTAATGTCCTTGGCCGCTTCGGCAGATTTTTGCGCCAGAGCACGGACTTCGCCGGCAACGACCGCAAATCCGCGACCGTGTTCACCGGCACGCGCAGCTTCCACCGCGGCATTTAACGCCAGCAGATTGGTTTGGAATGCGATACTGTCGATCAGGCTGATAATATCGGAAATTTCGTTGCTCGATTCGTGAATACCGTTCATCGCTTCGATGGTTCGTTTCATTACCTGATCGGCTTGCAAGGTTTCGTGCTGAACCTGTTGTACCACCTGTGAAGCACGGTGAGCGTTTTCCGTGTTGTTCTGCACGGCCGAATTCATCTCTTCCATCGTTGCAGAGGTTTCTTCGATCGCCGCGGCCTGTTCCTGAATGCGCCCACTCAAGTCATTGGCGTCTTTGGCCAGATCGTTGGCTTCATGTTGTACGCTGTTGGCGGCATTTACCGCTACGGCGATGCTTTCAGACAGGGTCTTTGCCGATTGATTAATGGCATTTTTCAGAGTTGCCAGGTCACCCTGGTAATCGTTGTCGATAGACAGAGTCAGATTACCTTCACTTTGCGCACCGACAACACGAATGATGTCATTCATCGCATTATTCAACGACTCTAAAGAGGTATTGATGCGCTCTTTTAGCTGTTCCAGTTGTCCGTTGGCATCGGCTTCAACACGAGATTGGAAGCGACCGTTCTGCATGTCGGTCATAACCCGGTTGATATCCGAGATAATGGCATCGGTTTCCGCAATTGCATGCTGTACATCATTGATAATGCGCGCGTAGTCGCCCTTGGTTTCCAAAGAAAGGCGGAACTGATAATCGCCTTCGCGCAATGCTTGCATCATGTGCGAAATACCGTCCATCACTTTCTGAATAGTATCGATACTTTGGTTTACGCCGGTTTTTAATGCGTGCAGGTCGCCCTGATATTCGCCACGAATGCATTGGGTGAAATCACCTTTAGCCATAGCAGCGACACTGTCGTTAGCCTCGTCCAGAGCGGTTGAGACCTGACCAAGCAAAGTGTTGATGGCGACGGCGGTTTGTCCGATCTCATCCTTGGAAACGTTCGGAATGCGCAAGCTGAAATCGCCGGTGGTTAAGATTTTGTCGGTTTGCTGCTGCACTACACTTAGTGGGCGGATTACCAGGCGAATCACTGTGTATACGATAATCAAGCTGAGGGCGATAATGCCCAGTGAAAGCACGATAAGCTGTTCCCAGGCGGCAAATTCGGCTTGCTGGATCGGTGCCATATATTCACTGTCATCCATCAAGAAAACGTGGCGTCCCATGACATGGCTGTCTTCGTCGTAGGCGGGAATATTGACGATGACTTGGTGGCCATGCAGGTAAACCGCTGACTCCTGACCGTTGATTTCACGATAGTCGCTCTGCAGTGTTTTGATCGCTTCCGGGTTGAACCAGTTGTTGTTGGCCAGAATGTAATGGGTTCCAACCGGTGTATTTCCGTCCAGTACCGGCATTTTGCCGTATACTTTTTTAATGTAGTTGCGGTCGATCAATAGAATCCAGTCGCCGTTAACCGTCTTTTTAACATCTTTGACGACCGACTTCAGGCCCTGCTTGAAAGAAGCCATGCCGAGAAATTCGTCGTTATTGGCATGATCGAAAATAGGCGAGACGGCAACCACGCTAACGCCTTGGTCACCGATCGCTAGAGAACCGAAGGCATGCTTTTCCTTTAGAGCACGTTGAATCAGCGGGCTGTTGGTTAAATCCTGCCCCCAGCTTTCAGGGTCCCAGGACTTAATCAACGAACGACCGTCGGCCGTCATAATCTGTGTGCCGATATTTTTATAATCAGTCTGTTTAGCATAGTGGTCGCGGACGCCGGAGATGATGGGAACCAGCTCTTCCCGGTCTTCTACCTGAAGTGCCTCGATGATTTTAGTCTCCATTGAGATCGCACTTGATCCGATAATCCCGGCCTGCACTTTAAAGTCGATTTCTGCGCGGATAAGGCTGTCCATCTTTTGAATCATCTGTTTCTCAACACGTTCTTTGACCGGAACAACATTACTGAAGTAACTGGTGGCGCCTTCAAAGATTGCAACCGTCAGACCGATACCGACTGCGGTAATAAAAATTTTGTATTTGAGTGAGAGATTAGCAAACATAAACCTTAACCTGTGTGGTAGAAATAACTTGAATTCCGTTTCAAGAAGTTTCTGTTTTTTATTTGTCGTTTTAATTTTTAGAAGAGCTCGTCTTGTGTAAGAGGCCCACTGTCATATTTAATTTTGTACAGTATTCCGTTAATGTTTCGGCTGGAATGGGGATTCTTTAGTACGAGTTACTTATTGGTTTTTAACTGGTTGATTTAGCGTATGAAAAAAATTACAGAAGATGTTTCCTTATCAAAAATCATGGTGGCCAAAGCGGTTTTCGGTGCTTCGAGACCGGCGTTTTTGCTACTGAGTTTCGGTTTATCGATTTTGGCGGTCAGTGTGGCTTCCACTCAGAGCGTCAACTGGCCGTTGGCTCTGCTGTTGATGTTGATGGCGTTATCGGCACATGCCAGCGTTAACTGGTTAAATGAGTATGAAGATTTTCGTTCCGGGTTGGATTCGATCACTGAATCCACTCCGTTTAGTGGTGGCAGTAAAAGCCTGCAAAATTATCCGGCGGCCGCAGTTGCCGTGAAGTGGTTTGGCAGGGCGGCCATCGCTTTGGTAGCGATTTTGGCTCTCTTTATCTGGCCGCACCTGAATCCGTATCTGATTGTTTTCGGTTTGCTTGGGATCATACTGGTTGTGAGTTATACCAGCCTGTTAACCCGTAGACCCTGGCTATGTCTGGTTTCGCCGGGCTTGGCATTCGGGCCTATTATGCTGCTAGGCATGGGGTGGATTCTGGCCGGGCAATTTTCGTGGACGGCGTTTTGGCTGTCTTTGACGGTATTTTTTCAGGTTAATAACCTGCTTTTATTGAATCAATTCCCCGACCGACTGGCAGATCGGCAAGTGGGTCGTTACAATGTGCTAATGCATTTGGGAAGTGCCCGAAGTTTGCAGATTTTTAAACTGTTTTTATGGGCTTCGTTTGTTCCGGTTCTGGTCGTTGCCTATCTGGTGCAAATACCGCAATTACTGCTAAGTATGCTGCCAGCTTTGCTGTTATCGTTGCTGCTGCTACATCGTTTACGCGATTGGTCGGACGCTATGGAACAGCAGCAGATGCTGCCGGCTTTAGGGCTGAATGTCGCATTGGCGGTATCGACGCCATTACTGCTGGCAGGTGGATTTGCGATAAATTTGCACTTTTGAGGTCGGTTTATTGGCTAAACTCGGATGCACTATTCTTTTTAAATAGATAGATGGAAAACACAATGGCTGGATTGACTCTCATGGAGTGCGTCGGAAATACGCCTCTGGTCAGATTACAAAGAATGGTAACAACCGGCAGTCAAGTGCTGGTTAAACTGGAAGGCAATAATCCTGCCGGATCGGTAAAAGATCGTCCGGCGCTCTATATGATCAATCAGGCCGAAGCGCGCGGTGATATCCAACCCGGCGATACTCTGATTGAAGCGACCAGCGGCAATACGGGTATCGCGCTTGCCATGGCGGCTGCGATGAAGGGCTATAAGATGAAATTGATTATGCCCGATAATATGAGCATGGAGCGCAAAGCGGCAATGGCCGCTTATGGAGCAGAATTGATTACGGTTTCCAAACAGAACGGAATGGAAGGCGCGCGCGACCTTGCGGAAAAAATGGTCGCTGCCGGTGAAGGTTTTATGCTTGACCAGTTTGCTAACCCGGATAACCCTTTGGCGCATTATCATTCCACCGGCCCGGAAATTTGGCGTGATACTGAAGGCAAAGTGACTCATTTCGTCAGTGCCATGGGAACCACCGGAACCATTATGGGTACCTCGATGTATCTGAAAGAGCAAAACCCGGAAGTGCAGATTGTCGGTGTTCAGCCAGAGGAAGGGGCGGCAATTCCAGGAATTCGTCGTTGGCCGACCGAATATATGCCTAAAATTTATCAATCCACGCGGGTGGATCGTATCATCGATATGTCGCAACAGTTGGCGGAATCGACTATGCGTGATTTGGCGAAAATCGAAGGGATTTTCGGAGGGGTTTCTTCGGGTGGAGCAGTTGCTGCAGCTTTGAAGCTGGCCAATGAAATTGAAGATGCGCTGATTGTCACGATAATCTGCGATCGCGGAGACCGTTATCTTTCAACCGGTGTTTACGGAGCTTAAGTGTGGCTAGAGAAATCGAACGTAAATATCTGGTTCAGGGTGATTCATGGAAAGCATTGTCACGTAAACAGACACATTTTGCACAAGGCTATTTAAACGACCTGGTTGATTGCCAAAGCCGCAGTTCGGTGCGGGTACGTATCGAAGGCGAAAAAGCCAATCTCAATATCAAGAGCCTGGAAATCGGTTTAAGCCGCGACGAATATGAGTATGAGATTCCGTTAGCGGACGGCGAAAAGATGTTGAAAACCCTGGCTGTCGGCCCGGTGATCGAAAAAATTCGTTATTTAGTCGATTTTGCAGGCAGAACTTGGGAAATCGATGAATTTTTAGGTGATAATCAAGGGTTGATTGTGGCTGAAGTTGAGCTTGAATCCGAAACGGATCAGGTTGAGTTGCCGGAGTGGGTCGGTCAAGAAGTGACGCATCTGGCACGCTATTACAATATTAGTTTGAGTAAAACCCCGTTTAATCAATGGAGTGATGATGAAAAATTACCAGCTTAAACCCGTTTTAAAATCCCTTGGTCTGGCGGGACTGTTATTTGCGGTTCAACCGGTTCAAGCCGCTCCGGCCATGGGGTTAATGGATATCTACCGCCTGGCTGAAAGTCATGATGCGACTCTGGCTCAGGCCTATGCGCAATATCGTTCCGATGAGGAGTCGATCCAGGCGGCAAAAGGGGCGCTTTATCCGCAAATCGCTGCCGGCGGAAATTATTCGGTAACCGATAGTTCAATCGATACCGTTGACGTTCACGCTTCGGACATTTCATTGACGTTGAATCAGGCGATCTATCAGCGCGAAGCCTGGGCGCGTTACGATCAGGCCAAATATGTGCAGCAGAGCTCGAAGTATGCTTTGCAGAATACGCAGCAGGATTTGATTTTGCGCGTGACTGAAGCCTATTTTACCGTACTGTTGGCGCAACAGAATCTGTCATTGTTTAAAGCAAAAGAAGAAGCGGATAAAACGCAGTTGGAAAGTGCCCAGGCTTCGGCGGAAGTCGGACTTTCAAGTCGTGTGGATGTGCTTCAGGCACAATCCAGCTATGACTTGTCGCGCTCAGATCGCATCAATGCCGAGAATACGCTGGATAATTCGATCGAGCAGCTGGCAAAATTAATCGGCCGAAGCGTTCCAAGTTTGAAATCTTTAGACATGCAAACCGCTTTGCCGAAGATGGATTGGAATCTGGATAATCTTCAACAGAAGGCGGAGCAGCAGAATTTTTCGGTAAAGCAGGCCGAATCTCAGGTTCGCGTTGCCGAACAGGAAGTCGAAGCGCAAAAATCCGGGCACTGGCCGGTAGTTTCTTTGCAGGCGAAATGGACCGATGCCAACTATTCGGATTACAAAGCCGCAGCGACTTATAGAGACAGCACTCAAGCCAGCATCGGTGTGAATGTGAATATGCCGATTTACAGCGGTGGAACGGTCAGTTCTCAGGTGAGTTCTGCACGTTATCAGTCAGAAGTTGCTAAAGAAGCATTGCGTGAGAGTCGCGATCAGGCGCGTTTGAACGCACGTTTACAAGGCCGTAATCTGGAACGTGGCATCAGTTTGATCTCTGCATTGCGTGAAGCGGTTAAGTCGAATGACGCTTTCCTGGAAGCGGCTGAAGAGGGTTATAAGGTCGGTCTGAATAACCTTCTTGAAGTTTTGACGGCAAGATCCAATCAATACAGTGCCCGTTCTAATCTCTTGGAAGCCGTACATAATCAGGTTTTGAACCAGCTGCGACTGGACTCGACTCTGGGCGAGTTGGATACGGAAGACTTGAAACGTTTCGATGCCTTGTTGCAAGCGCCACCGATCGAAAATTAAGTTTAAGCATCATTGAAAAACGTCTTTCACTCTTTATCTGAAATGGGAAAAAGTCGCCGCAACTGTGTGAAAACAGGTGCGGCGTTGCTGTTTTCGCCGGCCTTGCTTTCTTTAAATGGTTGTCAGAATTCAGATAATGCCATCAAAATTGGGGTAACCTCCCGGCCGAGAATGTTGGATCCGCGCAAGGCAACCGATGCCTTATCAAGTAGAATAAATCGCCTGATCTACCGCAGTTTGATCGATTTTGACGAACGTTTTGCTCCGGTTGCCGATCTGGCGACCTGGGAAGAGATTGATCCACTGCATTACCGTTTCACTTTGCTGGAACAACCGATTTTTCACCATGGCAAAAAATTGAGCTCGGAAGATGTCGTCGCAACCTACAAAAGTCTGTTGGATAAAGTCTTCGGGTCTGCGCACCGTGGTTCCCTAAAAGGCATACTTGAAGTGACGGCTGTGGATGAAACACGGATCGATTTCTTTCTGTCCGAGCCTGATCCATTGTTTGTCGGACGCTTGGTGATTGGGATTCTGCCGGCCGACCTGATTGAACAAAATCATCCTTTTCCTCAAAAGCCGGTAGGGTGCGGTGCCTGCGAGTTCGTCTTTTTTAATGAACAAAAATTGATCTTGAGCAGGCAGAACGATCACACCGAGTTGCATTTTATTCCGGTTAAAGACAGCACGGTTCGCGTGTTGAAGCTTCGCAAGGGGGAACTGGATCTGGTGCAGAACGATCTGTCGCCGGAATTGGTGAACTATTGTCAACAGCAGGATGTTTTACGGGTACAGTGGCATAACGGTACCAATTTCGGTTATGTCGGTTTCAATTTCGATGACCCTTATCTGCGGCAGCTGCCGCTGCGCGAGGCGATTGCGCATGCGATTGATCGTCCGGCAATTATTGAAGCGATGTTTGCCGGGCATGCACGTTTGGCACAGAGCATTCTGACTCCGCAACACTGGTGTGGCTTGCATACCGAAGACCGTTATAATTACGATCCGAATAAAGCCAAGGCGCTGCTTAAGCAGGTGCAGACTCCAGACGGTGGAATGCTTGAAGGAGAAATCGAATTAAGTTACAAAACCTCGAATGATCCGACCAGAATCCGCTTGGCGACCATCTATCAGGATCAATTGAAAGAGGTCGGCATCCATTTAAATATTCAGAGCTATGATTGGGGAACCTTCTATAACGATATCAAGCAAGGACGCTTCCAACTGTACAGTCTGGCTTGGGTCGGGGTGAAAAGCCCGGATATTTTTCAGTATGTATTCGATTCTGCGGCGATTCCGCCGAAAGGGGCTAATCGCGGTCGTTATCGTGATAAGCAGACCGATCAGTTAATCCGCAAGGCGGCCGAGGCTTCTTCGATGGACGAGCAGGCAAAAATTTACCGCGAGTTACAGATGCGACTGTATGATGATCTGGCGGCGTTGCCGCTATGGTATGAAGATCAGTATGCCGTTTCTCGCAGTGATATTGAAGGCTATCGTTTATATCCGGACGGCCGTCTGGACGGTTTGCTGTTTGTTCGCAGAAGCACTGCGGTTTGACAGAGGTAAGGTCATGCGTATTCATGTGTCGATTACCGAGCAGGCTTTGCGTCTTTATCAAGGTGCGGATTTGGTTCGCGAATACTCTGTCAGCACGGCATTAAACGGTGTCGGTAACGAGAAAAACTCGGGACAAACTCCGCTTGGTAAGCACTTGATCAGAGCAAAAATCGGTACCGATCTGCCGAGTGGAGCGGTTTTGGTCGGACGGCGCTGGACCGGAGAAGTTTTGACCGAGGATTTGCAGAGAAGTGCGCCGCAAAGAGACTGGATATTAAGTCGTATTTTGTGGCTAAGCGGGATCGAGATTGGCTTTAACCGGCTTGGCAATTGCGATACGATGCAGCGTTATATCTATATTCACGGTACGCCGGACAGTGAACCTATGGGCGTGCCTTTGTCGCACGGCTGTATCCGGATGCGCAACCATGACGTGATTGATCTATTTGATCGCGTCGAGCCTTTTACCGAAGTCAGTATTGAACTGAATTAACGAGCTTTAGACGTGGTCTTTGAAAACCTTTATCTTCAACAATCGATTGTCGAAATTCGGCCAGAGGCTAAGTGATGGCGTCTTATCTGTTGCGTCTGCTCGCTTCTATTTTGCTGGTCTCCTGGTTAGTCGGCAGTCTGGTTTTCTTTCTCATTCATATGGTTCCGGGGGATCCTGTCGCGGTCATGCTCGGCGATTGGGCGAGCCCGGCTGATGAGCAGGTTTTGCGTCGACAGCTCGGACTTGATCTGCCTATCTGGCAGCAGTACTGGAATTATTTGAGCGGTATTCTGTTTCACGGCGATTTCGGTCAATCGCTGTTCTATCAGCAGGCGGTCAGCGATCTGCTGGCACAACGTTTTCCAATGACGTTACAGCTGGCTTTAATGGCGCTAATGATCGCAGTGTTGATCGCTTTTCCCCTCGGGATTATCGCGGCCCTCAGATCGGGGCACTGGCCGGATCATCTCTCAATGACGGTATCGCTTATCGGGGTGTCGATTCCGAATTTCTGGCTAGGGCCGATGCTGATTCTACTGTTTTCGATCGGTTTGGCGTGGCTGCCGGTCAGCGGGGCCGATCAACCGCTGTCGTGGATTTTGCCGGCGATCACGCTTGGTACGGCTTTGGCAGCTATCCTTGCCAGGATGTTACGGGCCTCTTTGCTTGAGGTCTTGCATGAAGATTATATTCGTACAGCGCGTGCTAAAGGTTTGTCCTCCAAATGGGTTTACGGCAAACATGCGCTTTTAAATGCTTTGCTGCCGGTGGTAACGATTCTCGGATTACAACTTGGCACTCTGTTAGGAGGGGCGGTGATTACCGAAGTGGTATTCGACTGGCCCGGTTTAGGGCAGCTGTTGGTGGAATCGATTCAACGTCGTGACTATCCGGTCGTGCAGGCGTGCATTCTGGTGGTGAGTATTGCCTACATTACCATTAACGGTTTGACCGAACTGGTGTATGCGTGGTTGGATCCAAGAATTCGGGTGGCGCAGTAATGTTAAGAAAATTCAGCTATCTTATTATTGCTGCCTGGGTTTTATTAGCTCTGTTCGGTTTCGCCATAGGGCCATCAGCGAATGAAGTGAATCTGAATGCATTCCTGCAGGCGCCTTCTTCTCAAGCGTTTCTCGGAACCGACGAACTCGGACGCTCGGTTTGGCAACGGCTGATATTAGGCGCACAAACGTCATTTTTAGTCGCTGCTGGTGTAGTGTTTTTTTCCTCGATTATCGGCACCGCTATCGGTATTTACAGTGGTTATACCGGTGGCTGGGTCGACCGCATCGTCACTAAAATTATTGATGTTTTTCTGGCGTTTCCCGGCCTGCTGCTGGCGATTGCTTTGGCGGCAGTACTCGGACCGGGAATCGAGAATGTGGTTCTGGCGCTGGTTGTCGTCGGCTGGGTTGGCTATGCCCGTCTGGCGCGTGCGCAAACGTTAAGCCTGCGACATCGCGAACATATTATGGCCGCCAAGGTCTTGGCGGTTCCGCAGTGGCGTATTTTTGGACGGCATATTTTGCCGTTGCTGCTGGCGCCTCTCGGCGTAGAAGCGACTTTCGGAATTGCCGGAGCGGTCATTTCCGAAGCCGGTCTATCCTTTCTCGGCTTGGGAGTCCAGCCGCCGGATGCTTCCTGGGGGAACATGATTAAAGAAGGAACCCGCTATTTACTGGTAGCGCCGCATCTGGTTCTGGCACCCGGATTGGCGTTAATGCTGGTGGTGCTGGCGGTGAATTTAATTGGTGACGAATGGCGCGATCGTCTGGATGTTCGCCAGCGAACTCGCGGACACTGATTCGCGGTATTCTTAAAACATTAGGGATCAAGCCATTCGACAGTATCATCGATTTTGATTTCGCCTGAAAGAATCACTCGGCACCGAGCGCCACCGCGCCAATCAGGAAATAGAGCACGTTTCAAACCGGAACAGAGTTTTTCCATACGTCCGCAGGGATCGGTTTCCTCGGTCACTTCCAGAAGAGCGGCACCGATTTTGAGCTGTCGTCCAATATCTTCCTTATCGAATTGAATATCGTCTATCAGCAGGTTTGCGCGCCTTTCCTGCCATGGAAGATCGGGACAACCGGCTTCTCGACAGGCTTTCTGCCAGGATTTGAGCGATAAAATCGTTACCGCTGTGTTGATGTCCTGATTGCCTCTATAATCATTCAATCCATTCATAAGCTGCAGCTTAGCCTGCGCGTGAAGTTGAATATCGCCACGCGATTTTTGGTGGGTCGCTATGCCAAGTAACTTAGCCATGTCTCTTTCTCGGGATGGTGGGGGCAGGCTGTTATGTTTGCAGGCTATTTAGTATATGATATGCCGAACTCTTAACAGCGAAGCGATTTGAGGTTTTAAAAAGCAGTTTACCATTTCGTTAATATATAGCGAACGGGTTTATTTGCTAGAGATTTCAGATCGTGATTGAAAGGAATCGATTACATGGAAAAACAGGTCGGAAAAGCCATGCCGTTGGGCTCGCTAATGGTTGATATCGCCGGAACCGAACTTGAAAATCACGAAAGAGAGCGTTTGATGGATTCGATGGTTGCCGGAGTAATTCTCTTCAGCCGTAACTTTGAATCGGTTGAACAGTTAACCAGCCTCTGCAAGGAAATTCACGATTTACGCCATCCTCGACTGCTGATCGGGGTCGATCATGAAGGCGGTAGAGTACAACGATTCCGCAAGGGCTTTACCCATTTGCCGCCGATGCGTCAGCTGGGTCTGTTATATCATCAGGACGAGAGTAAAGCACTATCGGCAGCGCATAAAGCAGGCTGGTTGATGGCGGTTGAACTTTTGTCAGTTGGTGTCGATTTCAGTTTTGCGCCGGTTGTCGATCTGGATTATGGCGGCAGCAAGGTAATCGGCGATCGCGCTTTTGATGCATCACATGTCGTTGTCGGTCGTTTGGCCGAGGCGTTAATGGACGGTATGCGTGCCGCCGGAATGGCTTCAGTAGCCAAACATTTTCCGGGGCATGGATATATCGAGGCGGATACGCATTTCGAAATCGCCCGTGACGAGCGCGATTTCCCGGAAATCCGTCAGCATGATCTGCAGCCGTTTTTACGCTTAATCGAAAAGGGCATCGATGGCGTTATGCCGGCGCATGTCATTTATCCTAAAATCGATTCCAAACCAGCCGGATTCTCGGAATATTGGCTACAACAGGTATTACGCAAGCAATGTCGCTTTGAAGGGGCGATTATCAGCGACGACATGAGTATGCAGGCGGCGCAGGTTTTCGGTAATGTCACGCAAAGAGTGCACAGTGCGTTGCAGGCCGGCTGTGATCTGGTGCTGGTGTGTAACGACCCGAATGCAGCCGACGAAGTGCTGAGCCAACTAAGATGGCATTCGACGACTTTAAACCATGCTCGATTAATTCGTTTGCACGGACATGGAAAATATCACTACGACCGTTTACGCTATGAACCACTATGGCAGGCTGCCGTGCAAACGGTCGAGAAATTGAATCAATCATTGGATCAGCAGGAGCTTTTATAAGATGGAGCAATGGCTAGCACAGATATGGAGTGACTTGGTTACCTTGTTTGGCGGGCAAGTTTGGATGTTGATTGTCAGTGGTATTTTGCTGCTGACGGCGCTGATCGATGCAATACAGCGTCGTGTTTTAAGAATCTTGCATCAGCAGTTATTAAAGCGCAATCGTATCTGGTTGGACAGTATTGTCGATGCTGCGCGGTCGCCGGCTTCGTTCTTTATTTGGGTCAACGGTACCGTCTTGGCTTTAACCAGCTTACTTTTGCAGTTGAATGTTTATACAGACCTGATTCCTTATATCCAATCCTTTAAATCGACGATTCTGACACTATCATTCGGTTGGTTTGTCATCCGTCTGGTCCAACGTCTGGAAAAACATCTGAAGCGTGTTGCGAGAGCGGATGACAATCTGGATGAGGTCACCGTCGAGGCGTTGGCAAAAATTATCAAGCTATTGGCCTTTATTCTTACGGGACTGTTTTTCCTTAATGCGTTCGGTGTCAGCCTGACCGGTTTACTGGCATTTGGTGGTGTCGGGGGGATCGCAGTCGGTTTTGCGGCCAAGGATTTGCTTGGCAATGTGCTTGGCGGCCTGATGCTGTATTTGGATAAGCCTTTTACGGTAGGAGAATGGATTCGCTCCCCGGATAAGAATATTGAAGGGACGGTTGAAGAGATCGGCTGGCGTATGACAACCGTGCGTACGTTCGATAAACGACCTTTGTACATTCCGAACGGGATTTTCGCTAATATTTCTATCGAAAACCCGTCGCGCATGACGAATCGTCGAATTAAGGAGACGATGGGAATCCGTTACAGTGATGTCGGCAAGATAGCCGCGATTATTGCCGACGTAAAACAGATGTTGATCGATCATCCGGATATCGATGACAAACAGACACTGATCGTTAACTTCAATCAGTTCGGACCATCGTCGCTGGATTTCTTTATCTACACCTTCACCAAAACCACCGAATGGATTTTGTTCCACGAGATCAAACAGGACGTATTGTTAAAGGTCAGCGAAATCGTTGAATTGCATGGTGCGGAAATGGCCTTCCCGACGCGCAGCTTACATCTGGAATCCTGGCCGGAAAATTTTCCAATATCGACCGTTCGGCAATCTGAAAGTAAACAGAGTTAAAAGTAAAAAAACCGGCATTAAGCCGGTTTTTTTTACTGTTTGATGTGTGAGAAAGAATGAATTGGTTTTTATTTTTTTTCCAAACGTTGTTTCAGGTTGTTCAGCGTATTAAACGGCATATCCACTACCATGGCATTCGCCAGCCAGCTGGGAATTTCTCCACCGGGTTCGGCAGCAATTTGCAGGGTGACTTTGGTGTGATTGTCATCGATCGGCTGCAGCTTCCATGAGCCATCCAGTTTACTGATGCGAATGCGGCCTTCTTGAGGTGGGTAGGCGTTCGGTTCGGCCTGTAAAGTAATTAGAACACTGCCGTCGGCTTGATGCTTGGTGGTTGAATGCACGACGCTGTCGCGGTTGCTTACCGGCCAAGGGGCATGCGTGACCGAATAGTTGATCGATTCGTCTTCGCTGATGGATTTGAGTTTCTTGGCTTCGATGGTATTGTGATACCACTCCGGCAGTTTGTCGGTTTGGTGAATGGTTTGTAAAACCGATTTAAGCGGGGCATTGATTTCAACGCTTCCGCGGAAGGCCTTGAAGTTCGAGCCTTGGACTTCCTTGGTCCAGACTTGTACCGGACTGCCTTCTTCGACTTCTTGAACCTGCCAATCGGCTGTAGCAGCGTAAGAAGGGCATACAATGTAAGACAGGCTGGCAGAGATAAGCATTCCCGCCAGCAACGGGCGAAGTTTTCGGTTCATCATGAGTGTTCTCCTCAGTATTTATTGTTATAAGTTTTTTATTATAGAATCATGACTTCGGGTTCAAGGTGGATGCCGAATTTATGGTTAACGTCTTCCTGCACTAGGTGAGCGAGTTCTTCGATGTCTTTTCCTTTGGCATGTCCAAGATTGACGATCACCAAAGCGTGTTTGCCGGAAACAGCACAAGGTCCCCGTGAGTGACCTTTCCAGTTACACTGCTCGATTAACCAGGCCGCCGGAATTTTAAAGTTGCCTTCGAGGGTTTTATGACTCGGGATGTCAGGGTAGTCGGCTTGCAGTTTTTCCAGATAGTCGGCATCGACGACGGGATTTTTGAAAAAGCTTCCTGCATTGCCCAGTTGGCTGGGATCCGGCAGGCGTTCGCGGCGAATACGCACCACTGTGTCAAAGATGTGTTTCGGAGTTAATTCTTCTTTACGATAATCGTTTAAAGCGTTTTTAAGTGGATCGTAGACGAGGTTTGGTTTGCCGTGGCCGAGTTTCTTGAGACGAAAGGTAACTCGGTGTACCAGTAGTTTGTTGAGATATTCCTGTTTAAAGATACTGGTTCTGTAGCCGAAATCGCATTCGGCGTTTCTAAATTCCCGCGGTTGACCGCTGTAGATATGCAGGGTTTGTACTCTGGTGATCGAATCCCGCGCTTCCGAACCGTAAGCTCCGATATTCTGTACCGGAGCAGCGCCGACGGTTCCCGGGATTAACGCCAGGTTCTCCAGGCCCCACCAACCGTTTTCCACGGTATAACTTACCAGATCGTGCCATTTCACACCTGCGCCGACGCTGATCCATACGGTTTCGTCGTCTTCCTTGACGATTTTTATTTTATTGAAGGTACAGCGAATCGTCACGCCTTCGAAGTCCTGGGTGAACAGCAGGTTGCTGCCGTCGCCGATAATTCTCCATGGTAGCGAGCCAAGGGTTAAATCGGTTCTCAAGGTCAAGATATCGCTCTGTTTATTGATTTCAACGTAATAAAGCGTTTTGGCTTGAACTTTGAAGGTGTTATGCGGCAATAGCGAGTAATTGGCCTGAATGTGCATAGTGTTTTAGTGTATGTATAATAAATTTAGAAGTGGGTTTTATTATAAAGGAAGATAGATGAGCCAACTAAAACTTTCTAAGGTGTCCTGGTCGTCGCAAACTGTTTTCATTATGGCGGCGGTCGGTTCTGCGGTCGGTTTGGGTAATATATGGAAGTTTCCCTATATCACCGGTGAAAATGGTGGTGGTGCATTTGTTTTAGTCTATTTGGCTTGTGTATTACTGATCGGGATTCCCGTTCTGATGTCGGAAATTGCTCTCGGCCGTGCAGGCAAGGCAAATCCGGTACAGGCGATGGCCAACCTTGCGAAGGAGAGTGGTGTCAGCAAGCTGTGGGCATTGCTGGGGGTAAACGGGGTTTTGGCCGGTGCGTTGATCCTATCCTTTTATACCGTGATCGCCGGCTGGGCCTTTGCCTATTTTATCGACAGTCTGCAAGGTAGTTTTATCGATATCAGTGCCGAAAATGCCGGAACTCACTTCAGCAGTATGTTGGCTAATCCGTACGAGTTACTCTTTTGGCATTCTTTTACGCTTTTTATCAGTGTGTTTATCGTTTCCAAAGGGATCAAAAGCGGCTTGGAAAAGGCGATTAATTTTATGATTCCCGGTCTGTTTTTAATCTTGCTGGTTCTACTGGGCTATGCAAGTACCACCGGTTATTTTGGTCAAAGTTTCAGTTTTCTGTTTTCTCCCGATTTCGGCAAGTTGAGTTGGGAAGCGGTTTTGGTTGCTATGGGACATGCCTTTTTTACTTTAAGTATCGGCTTGGGAACCATGATGGTGTATGGTTCCTATGTTTCCGAAAAACAGTCGATCGCCAAGGCAGGGTTATTAATTGCCTTTGCCGATACTCTGGTTGCACTGTTAGCCGGTCTGGTGATTTTTTCCGTGGTATTTGCTAATCAACTGCAGCCTGGTGCCGGACCGGGTCTATTATTCCAAACATTGCCGGTTGCCTTTGGACAAATGACCGGGGGCTGGTTTTTTGGTACGCTGTTTTTTGCTCTGGTTGTGATGGCGGCATTGAGTTCGGCGATCTCTTTACTGGAGCCGGTAGTAAGCTGGCTGGAGCAAAACTGGGGTTTCAGTCGAGCTAAATCCAGTTGGGGGATGGGGCTGTTGATTTGGTTGTTAGGAATTGGGTCGGTTCTGTCTTTCAATGTCTGGCAGGATGTGCATATTCTGGGAGATCGCAACTTCTTCAATACGGTAGATTATCTGACCGCAAATATCATGCTGCCTCTAGGCGGTTTGTTGATCTCGGTGTTTGTCGCCTGGAGTTTGCCGCCGATGATCAGAGAGAACCAGATTCAATTATCGCCAGGCTGGGGACGTGCCTTAATGTTCGATCTGAAATGGATTGCTCCGCCGGCGATTATGCTGGTATTTGCCACTAATCTGGTTTCGTCGCAATATGTTATTGTCTTCTTGGGTGTGATCCTGCTTCTGTATGCATTCTTTATTCAGCGTTCGTTGAGTGCTTTGAAAAGTGCATAAGAAGTAGAGGGAATTAAAAAGGGGCTTTTTAGCCCCTTTTTAATGTGTACTGTAAACAAAAAACGCCTGTTTATTTCAGTCGCTCTACCGGAAAGAAATAGTCGAAGAAACTTCCCAAGCCGGTGACAAATAGCAGTATCAAGACAAATACGATCAAAATTGAGCGGGCCGTACGATTTTCAATGAATTTTTTACGCCACTCTTCCGATTTAATGTTGGGCCAGATCAGGTAGAGAAAGACGCCCAGTGCGAAGAGTTGCAGGACGATCAGAAGCATTTGAATTTCAAACGGCAATTCGCTTTCGGTCATAGTGGTATCCGCTTAATCTTAAGCTATCAAATCGACCAGCAGGTCGTAGTATATATCTGTTAAGAGATTCAAATCGGTAACGCTGACGCATTCATCGACTTTATGGATGGTCGCATTTAGCGGCCCCAGTTCGATGACTTCCGCACCGGTCGGTGCGATAAAACGGCCGTCTGAAGTTCCACCGCCGGTTGAAAGTTTCGGTTCATAGCCAAGGCGTTGTTTTACCGATTGGTTAACGGCTTTGATCAAATCGCCGTCGGCTTCGGTAATGAATGGGTGACCGGATAGCGTCCATTCGATTTCGTAGTCGATATTGTAAAGGTCGAGGATCGCATGCACGCTTTCCTGAAGGCTTTCTGCGGTGTGTTCGGTAGAAAAACGGAAGTTAAACAAGACTGTAACTTCACCCGGAATTACGTTGGTTGCTCCGGTTCCTCCGTTGATATTGGAGATCTGGAAGGAAGTTGGCGGGAAGTATTCGTTACCGTGATCCCATTGAACCTGTACTAACTGTTCAAGTGCCGGAGCCAGATTGTGGATCGGGTTGTCAGCCAATTCGGGGTAGGCAATATGCCCTTGAATCCCCTTGACGGTTAAGGCTCCGCTCAGGGAACCTCGGCGGCCGTTTTTGATCGAGTCAGCCAGTTTTTTACTGCTGGACGGTTCGCCGACCAGGCAATACTCGAATTTTTCTTCACGTTCTTCCAGCTTTTCAATGACTTTTACCGTACCGTCCACTGCCGGACCTTCCTCGTCACTGGTTATGAGAAAGGCGATCGAACCCTTAGGATTCGGATAGTTGGTAAGAAAACGTTTGCAGGCAGCCATGAAGCAGGCAATGGAGCTTTTCATATCCGCAGCACCACGTCCGTACAGCATATCTCCGTCAATATGTGCGGCAAAAGGAGGGTGAGTCCAAGAACTTTCAGGGCCGGTAGGAACGACGTCAGTATGGCCGGCAAAAACCAGGCAAGGTTTGTTTTCACCTAAACGGGACCAGAGATTGCTGACTTCGCCAAAAGGCATGAATTCGTTTTTAAAGCCTAGAGATTGCAAGTAGTAAGCAATGAGGTCTTGACACCCTTTATCATCAGGGGTGACTGAATCGATTTGAATCAGTTTTCGCGCAAGTTCTATTGTCTCGGTCATGGCATCAATCTTTAACTTTGAGTAGGTAAAATTAGAATATAACCGTATTGTAGGAGGAATTCGCCTAGTTGAGAAGGAAACTGCAAAAGATTTTTGCGTCTAATCAACTTTTATACGGCCGCTGTTTTCGAAAGCACGGAACTGCTGAAAGCAAGGATCACAATTCGTCGTAAATTTGGTTGTTGAAACCGACGATGAGCTTGCTGCCGGTATCTAAAACCGGGCGTTTAATAAGCGTCGGTATTTCAACCAGAATGGATAAATCCGTACCATTTGTTAAGGAATCTTTTTGATGATCATCGAGTTGTTTCCAGCTGGTGCTTCTTTTGTTCAGCAAAATTTCCAGTGGTTGTTGTTCAAGCCATTGCTGAATGATTTCCAGAGACAGACCCTGTTTTTTGAAATCATGGAAGTCATAAGAAATCTGCTTTTCATCTAGAAATTTGCGCGCCTTACGCACTGTGTCGCAGTTGGGAATGCCGTACATTTTCATAGTAAACATAGTCGAGTCAGTCATGGTAAGAGGGGTCATTATATAGACAAATTGCACAGGTTTGTTTGTGAATGCTAGAGAGAGATGCTCATAAAATAGGTAATTTAAAAACCAATGGTTAACTCTCTAAAGGCAAACGTAGTAGCCTTGGTGATTTTAGTTAGTGTAAAGTATTTCATCAAACCTCTAGATCTTGTGAAATGAGCAAACAAATTTCATTTCAGGAAAATCCCGATTTAATGGACAATTTTTTAAGAAAGTGCCGATATATAAAATGAAGTACAAGGAAATCCTTATCCGAGCATGAAAAAAACGGTCCATATTTTACTGATTTTTATATCTTTATTCTTTTTTAGAGGCTCTCTGGCAGTTGAAGCCGAGGTTGATGTTTCAATGCAGCAAGAAACAAAAACGCTTGCTTATCTGGTATCCGATATTCGTATCCCTTTTTGGGAAATTATGAGTCGCGGCATTCGCAAGCAAGCAGAAGAGCTCGGCTACAAAATCGAAATTTACAGTGCGCAGAACCTGGCTAAACAGGAATTGCAAAACACTATTAAGGCGATTCAAAGTCGTGTTAGCGGCATAATTGTTTCCCCCACGAATTCTTCAGCGTGTTCGACGATTCTTGAATTCGCGCAAAAAGCGGGCATTCCGGTTGTCATAGCCGATATTGGTACCGAAAGCGGTGATTATGTGAGTTATATCTCTTCGGATAATTATCAGGGAGCTTATGAGATCGGCAAAGTATTGACCGAAAAAATGCAAGCTCTGGGTTGGGAGAAGGGTAGCGTTGGCATAATTGCCATTCCGCAATCGAGGGAAAACGGTAAAGCTAGAACGGCCGGCTTTATCAAAGCACTGGATGAAGCTGGTATCAAGGGAGCTGGAATACGCCAGCAAAAGGATTTTTCTTACGGGGAAACTTATCACTATAGTCTTGAGTTAATTCGCAATACGCCACAGCTACGCGCAATCTGGTTACAAGGATCGGATCGCTATCAAGGGGCGGTGGATGCGATTCATCAAGCGGGAAAAGAAGGTGAAATTCTTCTGTTGACCTTTGACGCAGAACCTGTTTTTCTTGATCTTATTCCTAAAAACATTCTAGTTGGCGCTGCGATGCAACAACCGTTTCTAATGGGAGAGAAATCCGTGCAGGCTTTGGATGATCACTTGACGGGGAAAGCCGTCAAACACGAAATAAAACTTTCCGTTCTATCTGTTTCCGCTGAGAATATCGACAGTTTGCTGCCGATCATCCGGCGAAATGTATTAGGTGTTTCATCCCGCTAGAATGACAATTTATGTTTAAAACTATTCGCAAACCAATCAATTCTATTTATGTTATCGCAGGGATGATCATCGTATTGTCTGTATTGGCGATTATGTCGGTTTCCACTTTCCTTTCATACCATGGTGAAAAACAGAGGATAGATCAGGAAATTAAAGCGAATGTTCAGGATACTTTGCTGACCATAGAAGAGCATATCGAGGATTTGATCTCGTCCTACTCGGTGAACGAATACAGCAAGTTTATCGGTAGTGAGGTTAAGTATCGCCACCTGTTTGCGATGATTGTCGAAGATAAAAACATGGGGGCTATTCTTGGAAAGAAGGTGTATGTAAAGGGAAAAATCCGTGACGAAAATTGGCAAGTCGTCGATTATGATCCGGAGGATTCTCTGCAAAGAGAGCAATTACAAAACGCCTATTTTACTTCGGAAAAAGAGCTGGTTAATAATCTTGGCCAGTCAATCGGCAAGATAATCGTAGTAGTCTCTGATCACGAATTTCACCAGCGTCTGGATAATCTGATATACAGAAATTTGCTGGCTACTTTCGCGATCTCGGCCTTGCTGGTGGCGACGCTGTTTTTAATGATGCGTTTACACCTTCTCGAACCCTTAACGAATATTATCGAAGCGATCACGCAGCGTGATTCGGAAGGGTTGCCGCTGGAATATGCACCGATAAAAGGGCCTAACGAGATACGGGTACTGAGCCAGACGATTAACCATATGATCAAAGCAACCCGGGTTTCGAGGCAGCAGCTCATGGATAAAAGCGATGCCTTGCGGGCGGCTAAAGAGCGTTTTCAGCTTGCGATCGATGGCACTCGAGACGGGTTGTGGGACTGGAATGCCAAGGAAGGAAAAATCTACGTTTCGGAACAGTATGAAGCGATGTTGGGTTATCAAAGTAAAGATATGCCTGACACTCTTGAAGAGTGGCTAAAAATGATCCATCCGGATGATGTCGACAAAGCTCAGTATGAAATTAAACGTTATCTGGAGAGTAAAGGTCAGGGTGTGTATGAGAATACGTTCCGCATGCGTACCAAGTCCGGTCAATGGTTATGGATAACCTCGCGCGGTAAAGCGATATTTGACGATGAAGGGAATCCGGTGCGATTTGTCGGCTTTAACACGGATATGTCAAAACTCATTCAGCAACAGGAAGAGCTGAAAAAACAGAAGGATCTTCACCAGTACCTGGCGAATCACGATACTTTGACCAATCTGGCTAATCGAAGCCTGTTTAACGATCGATTGATGCATAGTATTAAGCAGGCGCAACGTAACGGCGAAAAGCTGGCAGTCCTCTTTATCGACCTCGACTACTTTAAAGAGATTAACGACTCTCTCGGACATAATATCGGCGATAAGGTTATTCAGTCGATTGCCAAGCGTCTGCAGCACCTCATTCGCGGCGGTGATACCATAGCTCGCCTTGGAGGCGACGAGTTTACGATTTTGATGGACGATCTTCCGGACGAGCAGAGTGCGTCCCATATTGCCGATAGAGTGATTGAAAACTTCCGTCAGCCGGTTAGGGTAGATCATCATGAATTACATCTTAGCTGCAGTATCGGTATCAGTATCTACCCCGACAATGGCGAGACTCCAACCGATATGCTCAAAAATGCCGATGCAGCCATGTATCGTGCCAAAAATTTGGGGCGTAATAACTTTCAGTACTATTCCAAGGAGATGACCGAAGAAGCCTTCGAACGCCTGAATATGGAAGCCAATATCCGTTCCGGAATTCAAAACGAGGAATTTATCGTCTACTATCAGCCACAGATAAACAGTTCCACTCAGCAAATTATCGGTATGGAGGCTTTGGTCAGGTGGAATAGTCCGAGCCTTGGCTTTATCACACCAGGGCGCTTTATTCCGCTGGCGATCGCGACCGGCAGCATTATCGATCTTGATCGCTATGTCATGAAAAAAGCCTTCAAGGAATTTGCGGCATGGATTGACGAAGGCCTTGACCCGGGGCATTTGTCGATCAATTTAAATATGAAGCAGTTGATCCGCGAAGATTTTGTCAGTTATTTAAGTGGCCTTATCGAGCAAGGGGGCTTTTCGGCCTCCTGCATTGAACTTGAGGTCACCGAAGGTGAACTGATGGATAATCCTTCACAAGCGATCAATGTGTTAAAGCAGGTAGAAAGTCTGGGTGTTAAATTATCCCTGGATGATTTCGGTACCGGTTATTCATCTCTTTCTTATCTGAAAAAACTGCCGATTTCCAAATTGAAAATCGATAAATCCTTTGTCGACGGTTTGCCGTTTGATAAAGAAGATGAAGCGATTGTCCGAGCGATTATCGCGCTGGCGCAAAGCCTCAATCTAGACATCATTGCTGAGGGTGCGGAAAATTTGCAGCAAGTCGATTTTCTCAGCCAATTGGGCTGCTCAAATTTTCAAGGTTACTTCTTTAGCAAGCCGATCCCGGCCGAAGAAATGCATAACTTTCTCATTGAATATCGTCGAAGTCATTAGGAATTTATTAGAATTTCCTGTTCTGGGTCTACAAATTTAAAAGCCACATTTTCAAGAAATACCCGCTGTCTCAGCTACCACCAAACTTTAAATTTTTATAAAAAAACAGTGGCGAGTTTCATGTATTGAAGCGGGGGAATTTTGTATCTCTCCATGCAAGAAGGTATACTTCACTGTTTATTTGTTTTTAACCTTTTCAAAGAGAATAGAATTATGACCATCAAGCGAATTGGACACCGTTACAGCGATGCGAAAACCGGCGCAACCTTGGATGTGTGGTTCCCTCGTTCCAACAAAGAAATTGCCCGCAACTGTTTGGCTCTGAAGGCCGGTATCATCAAAAGTGATTTTGTGACTGTAGAAATTGCTTCCGTCGATGATGCTCCGCAATCAGCTGAAGATGCGTACCTGCGTCTGCATTTGCTATCTGAATGCGCTTACAAGCCGCATGAAATTAATCTTGATGGTGTATTTGGTTTATTGACTAACGTTGCCTGGACCAGTGCCGGTCCGGTTCTGCCTTCTGAAGTAGAAAATCTGCGTGAAGCCATTGCGGAAGAGCCGATTCAATTGATGATTACTTCAATCGATAAATTCCCGCGTATGGTTGATTATGTTGTTCCGGAAGGTGTGCGTATCGGTGATGCGGATCGTGTACGTTTAGGTGCACATTTGGCTCCGGGGACAACCATTATGCACGAAGGTTTCGTGAACTTTAATGCTGGTACACTTGGACAATCGATGGTCGAAGGTCGTATCTCTGCCGGTGTTGTGGTGGATGATCACACTGATATTGGTGGGGGCGCTTCTATTATGGGTACTTTGTCCGGAGGCGGTAAGCAGGTTATTTCCATGGGACAGCGTAACTTGTTGGGTGCGAACGCCGGTTTGGGTATTTCACTGGGTGATGACTGTATCGTGGAATCCGGACTGTATTTGACTGCGGGAACCAAGGTTGAAATGCCGGACGGTTCGATCGTGTCTGCACGTGACCTTTCCGGCCAGTCCAAACTGTTGTTCCGCCGTCATAGCCAGAACGGTAAAGTTCAAGCGATCATGACCGACGGGACTCTGTGGGGTGGTTTGAATAGTGTGCTTCATAGCAACGATTAGTTTTAAGTTGAGAAAATCGTTCTGATTGGCTCAAACTTAAATATCGTGTTTGGTTACTCGGCATTGCTGGCCGAGTAACTGTCTTCTTTTCCATCTCTGATCAGAGATGGCTTATGTATTCCCTCTCCTTCAGGAGTTGTCCTATGTCTAAAGTACTTGGTTTAGATCATGTTAGTGTGCTGGTTGCCGACGCCGATAGAGCCTTGGATTTTTATCAGGACATTTTGCAGGTAAGTCTGCTGCAAAGGCCTGAATTGGCGTTTCCCGGCTACTGGCTCGATCTTGGCGGGGGACAGAGCGTGCATTTAATGCAATTGTCGAATCCTTATGCCACTATTGAAAAACCGCAACACGGAGGCCGAGATCAACATCTGGCTTTAAGAGTGAGTTCTATCGAAGAATTTGCTGACCGGTTAACGACGAAAGGGATTGCTTTTACTCGCAGTAAATCCGGTCGCCAAGCGCTGTTTTTCCGGGATCTTGATCAAAACGCCATTGAGTTGTTCGAATATCGAAATTGACCGACTGTTAGAGATACGCAGAGTGCACTCTGGCTGTTTTAATTTTCGATTGATTCGGCCAATGTATGGGTAAGTCTTTGTTTTAATTCCGGATCATCGATTGCTAGTTCATCAGTATCACTGATAATGAAAACATCTTCGGCTTTTTCTCCGACTGTCATGATTTTTGCATCATGCAAACGGATATTGCATTTCATTAAGGCCTGACCGATACGTGAAAGCAAGCCGGGGACATCCTTGGTATTAATGATCAATTCGCTGCGTTTCTCGTTCAGGTGATTGAACAGGATTTCCGTTGGTGTTTCAAAACAGCGCATACGTCGAGTCAAACGTGCCGAGCCCATTACAGGCAGAAGATCGTCATGGTTCAATTGATCACGAATGGTATCGCAAACGGTCTCTTCGGTTCGTGAATCAATGCGTTGGTGAGCTTCTCTATCCAGAAAGTACATCAATACCAATGTCATGCTGTCACTGGTGCTGAAGATTTGAGCTTCCATGACATCCAGACCAAGATGGTCAAGCGCATTGGCAATATAGGCGAACAGGAAATCCCTGTCCGGCATATAGATCATTAATTCCGAGGCACCGCGGGCCGATTGGCTGCGCACAAAAATATGCGTTGCGTTTTTATCCAGTGAATAGAGTTTTTCAGTAATACGCGCCACATCGGCAGCCGACTGTCGGCTGAAAAACTCGCTTTCGCTTAAGCTGTCCCAAAGTTTCTGGTATTTTTCGGCACCAAGCGACTTTTTGGTAAGCATCTCTTTGGCTTTTTCTTGGGTTACCAGGGCTTTTTTCGCTTTGCTTTTCGGTGCATCCGATTGCTGAGCAAGGCGATTTGACGTTTCGTTGTAAAGTTCTAAAAACAGCGAATTTTTCCAGTCGTTCCATACTTCGTTTGACGTCGCGCAGACGTCGGCAACGGTTAGCAGGTACAGATAGTCCAAATGTTCCTGATCCTGCATTAATTCCGCAAATTTATTAATAACTTTCGGGTCACTGAGGTCTTTTTTCTGAGCGACATGAGAGAATTCAAGATGATAGCGAACCAGCCAGCTGATCAGGTTGGCGTCCTTTTCCGAAAGATTATGATTTTGCGCAAACTCCAGTGCATCGGCGGCTCCGAGGATTTCGTGATCGCCTTTACGTCCTTTGGCAATGTCGTGAAACATACCGGCTAAAAACAGCAGTTCGGGGCGACAAATTGTTTTGGCAATCTGGTGGGCGGTCGGGAATTCGTAGGAGAAGTCGTCTACAAAGAAACGTCTGAGGTTGCGAATAACCAAAATAGTATGATCATCAACGGTGTAGGCGTGAAAGATATTAAACTGCATTAAACCGGAAATCTTTTTGAAAACCGGTAAATAGGCGCTGAGAATACCGTAACCGTGCATGCGTTTAACGGCGGCGTTGATTCCTTTCGGTTGGCGGAAAATCTCCATGAAGAGCGCTTTGTTGATCGGATCGCGGCGGAATTCATCGTTAATCAGGTGCAGGTGATCGCGAATGGAGCGGATTGCATTCGAGCGCAGTCCTTGAACTTCCGGCAGGCTCTCGAGAACGATAAACACTTCGAGTATGGCGGTCGGATTATCCGAAAATACTTGCGGATGCACAATGTCCAGATAATTGTTTATCAAGCAAAAACGGCTGTTGATCGGCTTCATAACCGGAAGATGTTCCTCAAAAAACTCTTCCCGGAAGTGTTGCAGGAGAATTTCGTTCAATTTGACGACATTCTGAACATTCCGGTAATAACCGCTCATAAACTGTTCGACGGCCATTTTGTCCGGACTGTCTACGTAACCGAAGCTTTCGGAAATGGATTGCTGGTGTTCGAATAAGAGGCGGTCTTCGCGACGTTTTTTCAAACGTTGAAGGGCAAATCGGACGCGGTTCAGGTATTTGTTTGCCGCTTCGATTTCCAAATATTCTTCGGTAGTCAGAAAGTTGCGCTGTACCAGCTCGTTGATCGATTTTGCCCGAAATTTACGTTTGGCTACCCAGTAGATCATCTGGATATCCCGCAGACCACCCGGACTTTCCTTGATATTCGGTTCCAGCTGATAAATGGTGTCGTTAAACCGCTTGTGACGGGCTAATTGTTCTTCATACTTGGCTTGGAAGAAGTCTTTGTTATCCCAGAAATCTTCGCGTCTCCAGATGCCCTGCAAGGCCTGAAAGCGGCTGTAATCACCGGTAATCCAGCGGGCTTCCAGCAGATTGGTGGCAACCGTAACGTCCTGAGAGCCTTCTTCAACACACTCTTCGATGCTGAGGATCGAGTGTCCTACATCAAAGCCGATATCCCATAAAAAAGTGATGAAATTTGAAATAGGTGTCTGGTTACGGTTCGGATCTTCACAAAGAATCAGCAGGTCGATGTCTGAATAGGGATGCAATTCCCCGCGTCCGTAACCACCGACGGCAACCAGAACCGCGTTTTCGTTACAGATGAAACTGTGCCAGATTTTTTTCAGTAACTGATCAACGAAAGTTGCGCGTTCCTTGATTAAATCGGCAACAGGCGCGCCTTCGTCATATTGATGGAATTGATAGTCGATAAAGCGCTTCAAGACCTCTCTGCCGGCTGCACTTTTTTCGCGGTCACATAACTCCGAATCGTTTAGTGCATTAATAAATTTAGGCAGTGATGGGCGATTGTTTGAATTCATTTAACAAAAGGTCTCGGATTGCTTTGTAGTTATTGGCTTTTAGCGGTCTGGTATTATTCTGGTAAAACCGGTTCTTCGCCCTGGCGTAAAGTGAAAATTTCGTATCCGTCTTCGGTTACCGCCAGCATATGTTCCCACTGTGCCGATAATTTTCGGTCTTTGGTGATGACCGTCCAATTGTCGCCAAGCAAGCGAACGGCGGCTTTACCCAAATTAATCATCGGTTCGATCGTGAAGACCATGCCCGGTTTAAGGACAATGTCTTTTAATTCAGGAGCGGCATAATGGAGGACCTGCGGCTCTTCGTGGAAATCGGCGCCGATTCCATGACCGCAATATTCCCTAACCACGCTGTAGTTGTTTTTTTCGGCATGCTTCTGAATTTCTAAAGCGACATCGTAGAGTGAGGCCCCGGGTTTTACCTGTTCGATTCCCAGCCACATGCATTCCCGTGCAACCTGACACAATCTTGAGGCGTAAGGTTTGACATCGCCGACTTCGAACATGCGACTGGTATCGCCGTGATAACCGTCTTTGATAACGGTAACGTCGATGTTGACGATGTCACCGTCTTTGAGTTTTTTTCCGTCATCCGGAATTCCGTGGCAGACGACCTGGTTTATCGAAATACAGCTAGAAGCGGGGAAGCCGTGATAGTTTAGCGTTGCCGGAATCACGCCTTGTTTATTGACCATATGGTCGTGCATGATGCGGTTCAGTTCCCCGGTTGAAACACCGACTTCAACGTGGGGTTCGATCATTTCTAAAACTTCTGCCGCAAGTCGACCGGCGATGCGCAATTTTTCGATTTCTTCAGGTGTCTTGATTTTGATGGCCATCTTTAGGTTCTTTTTGGTTAATTTTTTATAGATTTACGGGTCTGGAATTTGTGAAATAGGCAGAAATATGGTATAAATGCCGCGCCTTTCGATTGAGAGGAATTTTAACAGAAAATCCGCACGTTTACCGACACATAAAGCGGGGTGCCAAAATTGCGAGACTTTTTTGGTTCGGTTTATGGGGTAAATGGAGGCTTAACCCAAAATTGGAGAATTTTTCATGGCTAAAGTAACCATGCGTCAAATGCTTGAAGCAGGTGTTCACTTCGGACACCAAACTCGTTATTGGAACCCAAAAATGTCTGAGTACATTTTCGGCGCGCGTAACAATATTCATATCGTAAACTTGGAAAAAACCCTTCCTATGTTCAATGATGCGTTGAACTACATGGGCGGCATCGCTGCCAATAAAGGTAAGGTTTTGTTTGTTGGTACCAAGCGCGCTGCGCGTGAGTTGGTTGCCGAAGAAGCGCAACGTTGCGGTATGCCATATGTTGATTACCGTTGGTTGGGTGGTATGTTGACTAACTTCAAAACCATCAAACAGTCTATCAAGCGTTTGAAAGAGCTTGAAGCAATGGAACAAGACGGTACTTTCGAAAAGATCACTAAAAAAGAAGCGTTGATGCTTTCTCGTCAAAAAGAGAAGCTTGAGTTGTCATTGGGCGGTATCAAAGATATGCGCGCTATGCCGGATGCCATTTTTGTGATCGATACCGGTAATGAAAAAATTGCTTTGCAAGAAGCTAAAAATCTGGGTATTCCAGTAATCGGTGTTGTTGATACCAACAACGACCCACGTGGTGTTGATTATGTAATCCCTGGTAACGATGATGCGATTCGTGCAATCAAATTGTACCTATCTGCAGCAGCAGACGCGATCAATGAAGGTAAGGCGACTATCACGACTGCGATCGAAGGTGATGATTTTGTAGAAGCTGAAGAAAAAGCGGCTGAATAATTTCAAACCTCTTCGGCACCAGCCCAAAAGGTGAGGTGTCGAATCCCCTGTTTCTAACCCAAAACCAAAGGAATTTAAACATGGCAATTACTGCTGCAATGGTAAAAGAACTGCGTGAAATCACTAGCGCAGGTATGATGGATTGTAAAAAAGCGTTGAATGAAACCGATGGCGATATGGAAGCGGCCATCGAGTTTCTTCGCAAAAAAGGTATGGCTGGTGCAGATAAGAAAGCCGGTCGTGTTGCTGCTGAAGGTGTCATCGCTATCGCTATTGCTGACGATAAGAAAAAGGCTGCGATCGCAGAAGTTAACTGTGAAACAGACTTCGTTGCGAAAGGTGCTGATTTCAAAAACTTCGCTGATGAAATTGCGGCAATCGCTCTTGCGAACAACACTACTGACATTGATGCGATCATGGCTCAGTCAATGGCTTCCGGTAAAACCGTGGATGAAACCCGTCGTGAATTGATCGCTAAGATCGGTGAAAACATGGGTATCCGTCGCGTTGAATTGATTGAAACCAACGGTCAAATCGGTCAATATCAACATGGTGAGAAGATTGGTGTAGTCGTTAGTCTTGAAGGTGGTGACGAAGCATTGGCTCGTGATATCGCGATGCACGTTGCAGCAGTTAAGCCACAGGCTGTTTCTTCTGACGAGCTGGATCCTACCGTTATCGAGAAAGAGCGCTCGTTCCAAATCGAACAAGCTCAATCTTCAGGCAAGCCAATGGAAATCATCGAGAAGATGATCGAAGGGCGTATGCGTAAATTCTTGCAAGACATTACTCTTGTTGGTCAACCTTTCGTTAAAGATCCGGATCAAACGGTTGAGAAGTTGTTGAAGTCAAACGGCGCAACAGTTTCTGCTTTCATCCGTCTGGAAGTTGGCGAAGGTATCGAGAAAGAAGAAACCAATTTTGCAGAAGAAGTTGCTTTGGCAGCTAAAGCTGTAACCGGTTAATCATTTCTTGATTAATGGCCATAGTGGATATCTGTATTTATATAGGTGTCGCTATGGCTTTTTTGTATGTGGTTTTTGCAGGTTCAAACTTGCTGCTAGTTTTAGGTGTTTTTGTAAAGGGTCGATTTGAACGACGTCTTTTTACAAAATTACTTTGAAATATGAGGAAACCAGGATGGCGTTAAAGTACAAAAGAATACTATTAAAGTTTAGTGGCGAAGCTCTAATGGGTGACGGTGATTTTGGCTTGGATGCAAATACCTTAAAACATGTGGTTTCTCAAGTAAAAGCTTTGCGCGACTTAGGGGTGGAAGTCGGGATTGTTGTCGGTGGCGGCAATATCTTTCGCGGTGCGCAAATCCAGGGATCGGGCATCGAAAGAACGACTGGCGATCATATGGGAATGATGGCAACGGTCATTAATGCTCTGGCATTGCGTGATGTGATTGAGAGCATGGGAATGAAATCCCAGGTTTTGTCGGCTATGTCGATTGAAGGAATCTCCAGTGGTTTTAATGCCAATGCGGTAAAAAAACAGCTGTCTGACGGAGAGGTGCTGGTGTTTGCAGCAGGTACAGGCAGTCCGTTTTTCACCACTGATACGGCAGCGGCCTTGCGCGGCGTCGAGATTGGAGCGGATATTGTTTTAAAAGCGACAAAAGTGGACGGGATTTACACTGCGGATCCTAATAAGGATCCAACGGCAACCCGCTACGCGAAGTTGAGCTATGACGAAGTGATTCAGAAAAATCTTCAGGTTATGGATATGACCGCTTTCGTGCTGTGTCGTGATCATGATATGCCGATTCGCGTGTTCGATATGTTTAAAGATCAAGCGGTAATTCGAATTGTTCAGGGTGAGGATGAAGGCACTCTGGTAAGTGCAGGAGAATAAAAATATGTTAAATGAAATTCGTCAAGACGCGCAAAGCAGAATGCAGAAGTCGATCGAAAACTTGGAAGCGAACTTTGCTAAAATTCGTACCGGTCGTGCTCATCCGTCTATTTTGGATGCGGTTATGGTTGAATACTATGGTTCTGAAGTTCCAATCAGTCAGGTTGCGAATGTTAACGTGGAAGATGCCAGAACTCTAACGGTTCAGCCATGGGAACAGCCGATGGTTGCTAAGGTGGAAAAAGCGATTATGATGTCGGATCTGGGGATTAATCCAGTTACCGTTGGTAACATGATGCGTATTCCGATGCCTCCTTTGACAGAAGAGCGTCGACGTGATTTGACTAAGGTTGCTCGCTCCGAAGCTGAGCAGACGCGTGTAGCGATTCGCAACGTCCGTCGCGATGCGAATGGTGATATTAAATCTTTGCTTAAGGATAAAGAGATTACCGAAGATGAAGCACGTCGCGCGGAGGATCAAATTCAAAAAATTACCGATGAGATGGTTAAGAAGGTTGATGATCTTCTGGCCGAGAAAGAAAACACCTTGATGGAAGTTTAACTCCGGCTGAGTTCTTTTTATGCTCGAAATCGCTGTTTAAAAGCGAGCGAAAGAATCCGTGGAATGATAAGTCGTTCCGCGGATTTTTGTTTTTAGCGGCCTGTGAAGTGCCGGTAAGGGTTTACGCTGCTAAATTAAAGTCGAAATTTGTGCGCAATTACGGCATAATTGACAGAATTTCATTCCGGGTGGTTTCTTAGAGTCGCTTGGTTGTAACGGCCTATCAAAGTCGCTTGATGCGTCAATGCACTTTGCGGCCGTTTTGTTTTTAGATGGGGTTTAATTTTGGCGAAAACAGATCAGGACCGTTCTATTCCGCAACACATCGCCATAATCATGGATGGCAATGGTCGATGGGCAAAAAAGCGTTTTTTGCCTCGATTTGTTGGTCATCAGAAGGGATTGAATGCAGTAAAACGCGTTGTGAGTCACTGTTCAGTCATAGGTGTAAAGGCTGTGACTCTGTTTGCTTTTAGTACTGAAAACTGGCGTCGTCCTGAAGACGAAGTGAATAAGTTGATGCAGTTGTTTTTGAAAGCGCTGCAAAAGGAAGTTATTAAGCTAAATGATAATAACGTTAAGCTGCGTATTATTGGAGACCGCAGTGCATTCAGTCCGGTTCTTCAGGAGCACATAGCCAAAGCGGAAGAGATGACGCAAAACAATACCGGCCTGGTGCTGACGATTGCGGCAAATTATGGTGGACGATGGGATATTGCGAATGCCGTCAAACAGTGGCAAGAACACAATCCGCAGTCAACTATCGCAGATATGACGGAAGTCGATATTTCAAAACACATTAGTCTGGCGGACTTGCCGGAGCCGGATCTGCTGATCCGTACCGGCGGCGAGCAACGAATCAGTAATTTCCTGATTTGGCAAATGGCGTACGCCGAATTCTATTTTACCGACACTCTCTGGCCTGATTTCAACGAAGCCTCTATCGATCAAGCGGTTAAATCTTTTTCTTCGCGTGAAAGACGTTTCGGCAAAACCAGTGAGCAGGTGCAATCATGCTAAAACAGCGAGTCATTACCGCGCTGGTCTTATCCTTGTTATCCTTACTGGCACTGTTCTTTATCGAAGAATGGTTATGGGAGTTGCTGGCATTGTTGCTTGGTGCCGTGGCAGCTTGGGAGTGGGCCGGTTTTAGTCGCTGGACTTCAAAATTACAGCGTGGCGTCTTCAGCGCTTTTGTTACCGGATTGAGTTTTATTTTCCTGAATCTACTTAAACAGGAAGATTTGTGGATGCTCGGATTGATTGAATTGGCTGTGGCTGCATTGGTTGTGTTGCGCTATCAATTTACCGGCGGTCGCTTTGGGCTGAAAATCGATGTGGGAATTTTGCTCAGTGGTGTTTTGGCAATCACGGTATTTACTAATGTACTGGTTTTCTTTAGAGAAGATTTTTCGCCTTGGATACTGTTGATCAGCTTGGCTGTTGTCTGGGCAATGGATACAGGTGCTTACTTTAGCGGTAAACGCTTTGGTAGACACAAGCTAGCCCGGCATGTCAGTCCCGGCAAAACCTGGGAAGGCGTGGTCGGCGGTGCTCTTGTCGCCTTTGTTTTCAGTTGGCTGAGCCTGTCTGCTATGTTTGCAGGTAGTGATTATTCGGCCCTGCCGGCAGCGATTATGTTGGCTTTTATTGCCGTTTTATCAGTGTTCGGCGATCTTTTTGAAAGTGTCTTGAAGCGTCAGGTATCGATCAAAGACAGTGGCAAGATATTACCGGGGCACGGCGGTATTCTTGATCGTATCGACAGCTTATTGATTGCGCTTCCTCTTAGCTATCTTATGTGGTCTTTGGCATAGCTTATGACGTCAGTACTCTGGTCTCTAATCGGTTTTGTTCTGATGATGGGTGTGATTGTGACCGTCCATGAGTGGGGGCACTTCCAAGTAGCGCGTTGGTTTAATATCAAGGTTACGCGTTTTTCAGTCGGGTTCGGCAAGGCGATCTTTCAGCGTCGAATTGGTGAGACGGATTACCAGATTGGCGCTATTCCATTAGGCGGATATGTCAAGTTTGCGGATGAGCGTGAGGGGGATGTCGCTGCTGAAGATCTGCCCCGGGCCTTCAATCGCCAATCGGTATATAAGCGTATAGCCGTTGTTTCGGCAGGGCCGTTAATTAATCTTATTCTGGCTTTGGGCGTTTTCTGGCTGATGTTTTTGAGCGGTCCGGTTGAAGTCAGAGCCCTGATTAACAGTGTTCCGCCGTCTTCACCTTTGGCAGCGGAACTGGAAGCGCAAAATCAGAATTTGGATTCTTCACCTTTGTGGCAAATTACTGAAGCCGATGGCGAGTCAATTCAGGGGTGGAAGTCTTTACATCAAGCTTTACTCAAGGCTTTAATTGCCCAAGAAACTGCTTTGCAAATTACAATACAGCCGTATGATCCGGTTACGGGGCTGCAAGCCAAGAGTCTCTTTTTGAATCTTCCGTTGGCTTCACTGAGTTTGGATGAAGAAAAACAGCCTTGGTTTGGAATGCTAGGATTAAAACCTGCCGCCATTGCCATGCCCGCCGTTGTCGGTCGAGTACTGGCGGATAGCCCCGCAGGGCTTGCTGGATTACGCGAAGGCGATCGAATTTTGGCATTTAACGGCACGACGGTTCAACATTGGCAGGATTTTGTTGCGATGGTGCAAGCCCGTCCGGCCGAGCAAGTTACCTTGAAAATTGAAAGGGCCGGTGTGGAGCAGCGATATGAACTTATGCTGAATTCGGTCCGAGGTGCGGATGGAAAAGCCATCGGTCAGGCTGGTGTCGGCGTGCTGGTAACAGAGGAAGCGATGCAGCCTTATGTGCAGAATCTGGATTATGGCGTTTGGGGTTCTTTGAATGAAGCATGGAACTATAGTCGTTCGATGTTTGAAATGAGCCTTAAAATGCTGCAAAGAGTCATTTTTGGCGATATTAGCCTAAGCCATCTTTCCGGGCCGCTCAGTATCGCGCAATACTCTGGCGAGGCCATACAAAGTGGTTGGATCAGTTTTTTAAGTCTTTTGGGTTTGTTAAGTTTAAGTGTCGGCATCTTAAATTTGTTGCCGATCCCTGTATTGGACGGTGGTCATTTGTTATATTACCTGATCGAAATCGTCAAAGGCTCTCCGGTAAGCGAGAATGCTATGCAGATCGGTCAGATGATCGGTCTTTTTGTGATAATGAGTTTGACGTTTGTCGCTCTGTTTAATGATTTAATAAGAATATCTCATGGTTAATCGAAATAAGCGTTCTATTAATGGGGCTCGTTTTAAGAAAGCGGCCGTTTCTGCTGCTTTAGCTTCACTATTACTGGCTCCAAGCATCAGTTATGCATTTGTAGTCGATAAAATTGAAATTGAGGGCGGTAACCGTATTAGCGGAGAAACCATTCGTACTTACCTTCCTTTTCGCACAGGGCAGAATTTGGATGGTCGCCTGACGCGTGAAACCATCGAACGACTCTATAAAACCGGTTTTTTCAAGGATGTTTCTCTCCTTCAGAAAGATGATAGTACTCTGGTCATTAAAGTGGTCGAACGTCCATCGATCGCCGAGATCAAGATGGAAGGGAATAATCTGATCGATTCCGATGCATTGAAAGACGCTTTGGATAGTTTGGGTTTGAAAAAAGGGCGCATCTACAACCAGTTGGATATGGACAGAATCATTATCGATTTGAAGCGTCGTTATCACAACCAGGGGTATTACGCTGCAAGTGTTGAGATTATTTCCGAAGAGTTACCGCGTAACCGTGTCGATTTAAAAATTAAGATTGTTGAAGGTGAGCCCGCAACGATTGGTCGAATCAATCTGGTCGGAAACCATGTCTATTCAGACAAGCGTTTGAAGTCTCGTCTGCAGATGAGTGAAAATGCGACGTTCGGTGACGGTGATAAATACTCAAAACCGAAGTTGGAAGCCGATATCGAGACCGTTAAATCCTATTATATGGATCACGGTTATGCGGAATTTAAGATCCTATCCAGTCAGGTCAGTTTGTCAGATGATAAGACCAAGGTCTTTATTACCATCAATATGGATGAAGGCCCGCAATATACGATTAATAGCGTTCAATTCCTAGGAGACACGATTGTTCCTCAGGAAGAGGTTGAGCGTTTGATCACCTTTAAAAAGGGCGATGTATTTTCGCGCAGTGCGGTTATTGACGGGGTTAAGGACTTACGCGAACGCTTGAGTGAAGAAGGGTATGCTTTCGCCGAAGTGGTACCGGATTCGAAATTGAATAAAGAAAATCGCACGATTGATCTAAGTGTCAAGGTCGAGCCGAAAAGTCGCGTCTATATTCGCCGTATCGAGATTGAGGGTAATACGCGTACCCGTGATGATGTTATTCGTCGTGAATTGCGCCAATTGGAAAGCGCGCCTTATTCCTTGAAAGCGGTGCGTCAATCCAAAGAGCGCTTGGCTCGTCTTGGCTTCTTTAAATCGAGTGATATCCAAAGCAAACGTGTTTCGGATGATGAAGTGGATCTGGTTGTCAAGGTTGAAGAACAACCGACCGGATCTTTCAGCGCCGGTGTGACTTTATCGCAGCTTGACGGGTTAGGTTTCAATATCGGTTTGTCAGAGCGTAACTTTATCGGTAGCGGTAATAAACTGGATTTGAATATTGCTACGACTGATGCGAAAAAGAGTGCCGATATCGGTCTAACCAACCCGTACTTTACACCTGATGGTGTCAGCTTGGGAGCCGGTTTCTATTTCCGTGAGATCAATGCTGATGAGTTGGATATTGCGGATTACACCACCAACAACCTCGGTTTGCGTTTTTCAATGGGTTATCCGTTAAGTGAGACTAACTCGATTAATTACGGTTTGAAACTCGATTCGCAAGATCTGGTCTGTTCCGACAGCTTCACCTATTGTCATGATTATGTTAGTGAATATGGCAAGAGCACCAATTCGGTTCAGTTGAGTATGGGGTGGTCTCATAACTCGACCAATTCGTTCTATTTCCCATCTAAAGGATTGAAAACCAGTCTTTCTTTCGAGGCGGTCCTGCCGGGAACCTCCAAGGCCTCTTTCTATAAAGTTTACGCCGACCAGAGCTGGTTCTATCCGCTGAGTGAAAATATTTCCTTACAATTCAAAGCCGGTATTTCTTACGGAGACGGTTACGGTGATATTAGCGAGTTGCCTTTCTATGAGAACTTCTATGTCGGCGGTATCGGTTCGGTTCGCGGCTTTGAACCGAACTCACTTGGTGAGCGCTATGATCTGACTCTTGACGGTAGTGATCGCCCGAAAGGAGGTGGCTTGAAAACGGTTGCCACCACAGGTTTGGTTTTCCCTGTTCCATTCATTGAAGATTCCAGTAATATTCGCTTGAGCTGGTTCTTTGACGTCGGGAATGTCTATAAGGACTTGGATGCTTTTGACAGCGCTGAATTGCGTGCTTCTACCGGTCTGGGCGTGTCATGGATTACTCCGGTCGGGCCTCTATCGTTCAGTTTCGCTCAGCCAGTCATCTACCGCAGTACGGATAGAACCCAGGTATTCCAATTCACCTTGGGGGTCGGTTTCTAAAACCCGGGCCAAAGGCCGGGGAAATTACTTCTTTTGTCCTGCTTTTGTGTCCTCAGGGACCGGATTTAGGGTACAATCCAAAAAGTTATTAAAAAATATATGGAAGCTTTTTCATGTTAAAACTGCGTAATTATTATTTGGCCATGATTCTGGCTTTGTCTTCACCGGTAAGTATGGCGGCAGAAGAGCCAGTGAAGCTGGGAGTGGTGAATGTTGCACTGTTATTGGAGCAAGCTCCGCAGGCTAAATCGGCAACAGCCAAACTGGAAAAAGAGTTCGCACCGCAACAAGCAGAGTTGAAAAAGCTTGGGGCTAATCTGGAAAAATTACAAAACGATTATCAAAAAAACAAGACTGTCATGAGTGACGCTCAGAAGATTTCTAAAGAGCGGGAAATCGCCCTTTTAACCAGAGAAATTCAACGCCGTCGCAATGATGTCCAAGAACTTTTAAATCTGCGTCGCAATGAAGAATTAGCCAAATTGCAAAAACTGGTTAACGAATCAATCAAAAAAATCGGCAGCCAGCAGGGATTCGATTTGATCCTGTATGAAGGAATCGCCTATACCAACAAGCGTATTGATGTAACCGAAGATGTGCTAAAACATCTTTCCGAGTTAAGCCAGAAACAGCGTACCGAGTTTAATCAATAGTCGACGGAGTGGATCGTGACACTGAACGAACTGGTTCGTTTTTTAGAGTCCAAGGGGATAGAGCTCACTTTTAACGGCGATGCTGACACTCAAATTCAGCAAGTTGCGCCTTTAGATAAGGCTGAACCTGGCAGCTTGGCCTTTTTTAATGATAAAAAATATTTGTCAGCTCTGGAAACAACCCGGGCTTCGGCGGTGATTTTAGCGCCGCAATTTGTTTCGGCGTCAAAAACAGCCACGATCGCAGTTAAAAACCCCTACTATGTGTACGCTTTGAGTGCACAATATCTCTATCCACGTATTCAAACTCCGCGAGGAATTCACCCTACAGCTTTAATTGATGATACGGCCAAGCTTGGAAAAAATCTCAGAATAGGTCCGTATGTCGTCATTGGAGCCGAAGTGGAAATTGGTGATGATTGCGATATTCAGGCCGGGACTTCGATTGCTCAAGGGACTAAAATCGGTGCCAATTGTTACATCGGCAAGAATGTCGTCATCGAAAACGATTGCATTATCGGCAACGAGTGCAACATCAAATCCGGCGCGACGATCGGCGGAGAAGGATTTGGTTGGGCCAGAGAAGGGAAACAGTGGAATCGAATTCCGCAAATAGGGCGGGTCATTCTAGGTGATCGGGTCTCTATCGGAAATAATTCAACGGTTGATCGTGGCGCGATAGAAGATACAGTTCTGGATGATAACTGTATTATTGATAATCTGGTACATGTCGGACATAACTGCTATTTGGGTGAGTCTGTGGCCGTTGCAGCCTTAAGCGGTTTTGCCGGCACGACTAAAGTGGGTGCGAATTGCACAGTTGCCGGACAGGTTGGTTTTGCCGGCCACCTGACGGTTTGCGATAATGTGCATTTTATGGCTAAGTCCGGTGTAACCAGTGATATCACCAAACCTGGTGTTTATAGCGGTTTCCCTGTGACAGACGCCAAAGACTGGCAAAGAAATGCTGCGAGAGCAAGAAATCTGGATTCGATGTTTAAAGAACTAAAAGCCCTCAAAAAAGAGTTGCAGGCTTTAAAAGATTCACAAGACTGAAGAATTGATACCGCCTTATAGGGATAAGGATAAAACATAACAATTAACTTGGATTTGTAAAGCATGATGGAAGTTAAGGAAATTTTTGAATATTTACCGCACCGTTATCCGTTTTTATTGGTTGATCGGGTTACGGAGTATGTTGAGGGTGAAAGCTTAAAAGGCTATAAAAACGTAACCTTCAACGAGCCCCAGTTTACGGGACATTTCCCTAACAACCCAATTATGCCTGGTGTGATGATTATTGAAGCCATGGCTCAATGTACGGGAATTTTAGCCTTTCGTAGCCAAGGTGTTAAACCGGACGGTACCTCGATGTATTATTTGGCTGCGGTAGATAACTGTCGCTTCCGTCAACCTGCTGTTCCTGGAGATCGTTTGGATTTTGAAGTTAAAACTCTGGGTAACAAACGCGGTATCTGGAAGTTCGAATGTACAACTAAAGTCGATGGCAAAATCATTGCTTCGGCCGATCTTTTGTGTGCGGAAAGAAAGGTATAACTCTTGATTCATTCAACAGCGGTAATCGATCCCAAGGCCCGGATTGCCGAGGGAGTTAAAATCGGCCCTTATTGCGTGATTGAAGGTGAAGTTACTCTAGGAGAAGGATGTATCTTGGACTCTCACGTAGTGATTCAAGGTCCTACTCAAATCGGAAAAAACAATCGTTTCTATCCTTTTGGCTGTATCGGGGCGGCTCCTCAAGATAAAAAATATCGTGACGAGCCAACTCTTTTGATCATTGGGGATGATAATACCTTCCGTGAAAACGTCACCGTAAATCGTGGCACGATCCAGGATATCGGTAAAACCGTCATAGGTAACGGTAACTGGATTATGGCGGGAGTGCATATTGCTCACGACTGTATCGTCGGTAATAACTGTATTTTTGCCAATGCAGCTGCTTTAGCCGGACATGTTATTGTCGACGACTGGGCAATTTTAGGTGGCTATAGCCTGGTTCACCAGTTCTGCCGAATCGGTGCGCATAGCTTTTGCGGTATGGGCAGTGTAATTAATCAGGATGTTCCGAACTTTGTTGTGGTTTCCGGGAATCTGGCGCAGGCGCGTGGCATTAATCTGGAAGGGATGAAGCGTCGCGGTTTTGACAGCGATCAATTGCGTCTGGTTAAAAACGCCTATAGAAGTATGTATCGTTCTGGTCAGCGTTTGACCGATTCGATTGAAGAATTGCGTTCAATCAATGATGAAAAGCAAACTCTGACGCCTTTAATTGATTTCTTGGAAGAGTCCAAACGTGGCATCGTCCGATAACTCGGATCTTATATCCCTGCCGGAGAATGCCTCTCCATTAATCGCAATGGTTGCCGGCGAGGCGTCCGGAGATACTCTGGGCGCCGACTTGATGGCCGGCCTCAAAAAACGCTTTCCCCAAGCCCGTTTTATCGGGATTGGCGGCCCTAAAATGCAACAACTCGGACTGAAATCCTGGTTTCCGATGGAACGTCTGTCGGTGATGGGGTTTTTTGAGGTTCTTAAACGTTTGCCGGAATTGCTTCGTTTACGCAAGCAACTCATCCAGAGACTGACTGAAGTTCGTCCAGATGTTTTTATCGGTGTTGATGCACCCGATTTCAATTTCACCGTCGAAAAACGCTTAAAGTCGTTGGGAATTCCTACCGTTCACTATGTCGGACCGTCAGTGTGGGCATGGCGAGAAAAGCGTCTGCTTAAGATTAAGCAAGCGGTTGACGGCGTTTTGGTTTTGTTTCCGTTTGAAACACCTTATTACGACCGTTACGGCATTGCATCCAGATTTGTCGGTCACCCTCTAGCTAATCAGGTACCTGAATTCCCTGATAAAGCACAAGCTAAAGCGCAGTTGCAAATTGACTTATCAGCTCCGTTAACCGCAATTCTTCCCGGTTCGAGAATGAGTGAAATTGAACAGATGGCCGAACCTTATTTTCTCGCTGCCGCGCGTTTACAGACGGATTACCCGCAGATGCAATTTGTGGTGCCGTGTGTACACGAAAGAGCCAGATTGCGTTTGCAGGAAATTAAACAAAGTTGTGCGCCTCAATTAGCCATTAATTTTCTTGACGGTCAGTCTCAACTGGCTTTGGAAGCCTGCGATCAGGCTGTGGTAACCTCCGGGACCGCTACTTTGGAGTGTGCCTTGATGCGTCGTCCACTGGTTTTGGCCATTAAATTGCATCCGATCACCCATTGGATTATGAAGCGTTTGTCAACTACAGAATGGGTCGGGCTGCCGAATGTATTGGCACAGGAGACATTGGTTACCGAACTGATACAGGATGAAGCCTCCTCCGGAGCCATTTATCAGGAGTTGAAACGTCTGATTGAAGATCCGGTGTTGCGGGAAAAGCAATTGCAGGCATTTGAAAAACAGTATCATTCATTAAACTGCGATGCCTCAAACTTGGCGACCGAAGCCGTGATTGATTGGGCGAAACTGGTTTAAATGGAAAGGCAAATTTCGCTTTTTGATCTGGACTCACAGAATCCTTATCCATGTCTGGACGGCTTAACCATCGGTGTTGACGAGGTAGGTCGTGGACCTCTTGTTGGCGATGTGGTGGCATCAGCGGTAATACTACCGGCAGGCTGCGACCTGCCTTTACGCGACTCTAAAAAGCTTTCGGAAAAAAAGCGTGAGCTTCTAGCCGAGCAAATTAAGCAGCAAGCGATTGCCTATTCAATTGAAGTCGCAACACCTGAAGAAATTGATCAATTGAATATTTTGCATGCTTCGATGCTTGCCATGAAAAGGGCTATTGAGAGACTGACTTCGAAGCATGTGTTTAATTATCTGTATGTCGACGGCAATCGCTGTCCGGACGTTGCGTTTCAATGCCGTGCAATCGTCAAAGGGGATGATAAGATCCCTGAAATCAGTGCTGCCTCGATTCTGGCAAAGGTGTATCGTGATCGGCAGATGCTTGAGATGCACGAACGCTATCCCCATTACGGCTTTGACCGTCACAAAGGTTACCCAACACCGCAACACCTGCAAGCGATCCGCGATCATGGTTTGCTTGCCGATTACCGTCGAAGTTTTAAGCCCGTTAAAGCTTTATTATCCGACGAGGCAGAATAGCCGCTTTTAGTGTGAAAACGGTTAAGTTCTGAGTTTTCTGCCGTTACCTTAGTCATCAGCTAAGGAGCCTTCTATGTCAGTATCCATGTCTTCCTCTCTTGACCAGATTGAAAAAACCGCCCGCCTGAGTAAAAACAATCAAATGAGTCTGATGGTCTTTCAGGTACAGTTTCCGCACAACGATGTCCGGCCGGCTTACTACGGTATGAACGTGTTTAAAGTGCGCGAAGTTTTGGAGGGAAGGGTTTATCCGTTATCTCATGTGCCGGATTCCAACAATCTCATTGAAGGCATGATTGAATTACGCGGTACCTATTTGCCGGTCATTGATCTGCCGAAATGGATGGGGTTTCCGATGAGTGAAAAGGAACGAGAAAAATCGATTATTATCGTTTCCGATTTCAGTCATCATCTGGTTGGTCTCCGCGTGGCATATATCCACGGCGTTGAAGAGAAAGACTGGTCGAATATCCATCCTGCCGGAAATTACAATGTTGATGTTAATCGTAATCAGATCGTCAATCACACCTATCTGGATGACAGTGAAGCACTCTGTTTTATTCTTGATATCGAAAAACTATTGATTGAAGCCATGCCGACCATGGCCAAAAAAATTCTCGGTAGTACCCAAGAGCTTAAAAATAAAGAGCTTAATCTAAGTCAATCTCTCCTCAACAAAACCATTCTGTTTGCTGAAGACAGTCAGGCGATCCAGCAATACATGTCGATGGTATTCACAGAGCTTGGTTTGAAGTTCAAAAGTTTTGATAACGGTAGATTGTTGCTGGATTATATTGAATCGTTGCAAGACTTGGACACCGTTTCAATCGTGTTTACCGATTTGGAGATGCCGGTAGCTTCTGGGCATACGGTGATTAAGGAGTTGAAGAATAATGCCAGAACCCGACATTTGCCGATCGTGGTGCATACTTCGATGACCAGTGAAAACAACACTCGGGAGGTATTGGATATGGGAGCCGATTATTTTATCGGTAAGGTCGATACCGACCAGATTTCACAAATCGTTGAAAAAATCGATCGCCAATTCTACCGGTCATGATCGAGTTCTTTGCCACTCGGGCATAAAAAAAGGCGCATGATCAGTGCGCCTTTTTTGTTTCCTAAGCTGTCCCGAAAGATATCGGGCGCATCAGTCAATTAACGTTGACGAGCTTTGAACTTAGGGTTGGTTTTGTTGATAACGTATACTTTACCGCGACGTTTAACAACTTGACAGTCCTTGTGACGTGTCTTTGCGGATTTCAAAGAAGATAAAATTTTCATTAGATATATCCATATAATTGCCAGGTATTCAACACCAACCTGACTTAGGTTCAAATATTTGAAGACGCGAATTATAGTGGTGTCGACGCTTTTTGTCTAGTATTTTTGCTGCAAAAGTCGCTTTAAATCAGTGTTTTGCCGGGTTTTCCGGAAAATTTCTGGTGAAAAGCATTTTGGTGCTTTTTCCAGAGGAAAGATGAATAGCGTATAATGCGCTGATTTAGGGTAAAGAGATTGTAACCGATCATGCAATCGGCCAAAGCGAAAAAAACGAACAAACCGCTAGCGGAGCGGGTGCGTGCAGTTCTGCAAAACGGCGGCACTTTGGAAAAGGCTATTCCGGGTTACGCACCGCGAGAGGCGCAGATTGCCATGGCACTTGAAGTGGTTGAAACCATACAACAGGATTCTACACTCCTGGCTGAAGCGGGTACGGGAACCGGGAAAACTTTCGCCTATCTGATTCCGGCGCTCTTGTCGGGGAAAAAAATCATTTTATCTACGGCAACGAAAACTCTGCAGGAACAGCTGATCCAGAAGGATCTGCCGATGCTGATGAAAGCATGTGATATCAAGTCCAAAGCCAGGTTGCTTAAAGGGCGCGATAACTATGTTTGCCCGCAACGTTTGGAAATTGCCGAAACCGTCGAACAGCACAGTCGCGAAGACTGGAAAAAGCTGGCAAAAATTCGCGAATGGGTCGACGACAAGACCTTAAACGGTGATCGGGCCGAACTGGATTCTGTAGCAGAGGATGACCCTATCTGGCGCAAGGTTTCCGCCAGAATGGAATTTTGCCAATCGGCCGAGTGTAGTGCAGAAGGCGGCTGCTTTTACCCGCAAGTCAAGCAAAAGGCGGCTGAAGCCGAGATCCTGGTTGTCAATCATCATCTTTTTTGTGCGGACTTGGCTTTACGGGAGCAAGGCTTTGGTGAGCTTTTGCCTGAGGCGGATGTGTATGTGTTTGACGAGGCGCACCAGCTGCCGGATATCGCCGCGCAATTTTTGGGCTTTTCGCTAAGCCGTTCGCAACTGGAAGAACTGGTGCGTGATATCAAACAGGCACAAAGCTTGGAGGCCCCTGAGTCCAAACAACTTGCGGATTTGGCGGATAAAATATCCGAACAGTTATTGGCGGTAAACCAGGCGCTCGGCAAGTGGGAAAAGCGCTGGACCTGGACGCAGCTGGAAAGTGAAACCGCTTTCCAGCAAACGTTCAAGCGTATGCTGGCGGTGATGGATACCGTTACCGATGCGTTAAAATCCGTGGAAGAACGTGGCAAGCAGCTTAGCGCCGTCCATAAACGTTGCAAGGAGTACGCCGTGCAGCTAAAAGAATGGCAAAACAGTCAATCGGAAAATAACGTGCGCTGGATCGAATCTTCTCAAGCCCGTTTTCGTCTGTTTTTGACCCCGTTGAATGTCGCAGCCGCTTTTAGCCGGCAACGTGAAGAAATAGGCGGGGCCTGGTTGTTTACCTCGGCAACTTTAAGCGTCCGCGGTCAGTTCGATTATTTTGCCAAAAGGTTAGGCCTTGATGATGCCAAGAGCGTGAATTGGGCCAGTCCGTTCGACTATCAAACCCAAGGTGTCATCTACCATCCAATCGGTTTACCTGAACCGAGAAATCCCGACTATATCAAAATTTGTTTGCGGGCGGCCTGGCCTCTACTCAAGGCCGCCGACGGTCGCGCATTTATGCTGTTTACCAGTCATAAAGCGATGCAGGAGGCCAGGGCTATTTTACAGACGCATTGGAAGGGGAATCTTCTGGTTCAGGGCGATCTGCCGAAACTGACGTTATTGCAGCGTTTTAAGGAAGCGAATAGTGCGATCCTGCTCGGAACCAGCAGTTTCTGGGAAGGGGTGGATGTAAAAGGGGATGCACTTAAGCTTGTGGTTATCGACCGCATCCCGTTTGCCCCGCCTGACGATCCGATTGTTCAGGCGCGCGAGGCCTATTTAAAAGAGAAAGGATTAAACGGTTTCGTGCATTTTCAGCTGCCCGAAGCGGTTATCGCTATGAAGCAAGGGGCAGGACGTTTGATTCGTGATCTTGGAGATCGCGGTGTTTTAATGCTATGTGACCCCCGATTATCAACCAAGGGATACGGTAACGTTATCCGCGATAGTCTTCCCGATTTCCCTTGGGTTTATGAGGCCGGAGCGGCTCTGGAAGTGTTAACCGTCACCGATCAAACGGTTAACTGAGATTTATAAATATTTGCATTGTCGGAGAAATGAAATGACAAGGTCTATTTTGGGTATCGATACTTCGACTGCAGCCTGTTCTGTTGCTCTCGCGTATGGTGAAAACTTATTTGTTCGCCACGAGATCTTGCCGCAGAAGCATGCACATCGTGTTTTGCAAATGGTTGATGAGGTTATGCAGGAAGCCGGTATCGAAGGAAACGAATTGGATGCGTTAGCCTATGGTGAAGGGCCGGGTGCATTTACCGGTATTCGTATCGCTGCCGGCGTTATTCAGGGGTTATCGCTTGGCTGGAACTGCCCGGTTATCGCTGTATCTTCTCTGGAAGCGATGGCATATAGCGCTTTGATGAATGCAAACCCTGAAGAACTGTCAGACGGTGAGGCGGTTGAGTGGAATGCGTTGCTGGATGCGCGGATGGGTGAAGTTTATATACAAAAAGGGCGTTATTTTCCACAATCGGCTGGTTGGCAAGCCGATTCGGTTCAATTGCTGTCACCGCAGGATGCTTTGAATTCCCTGTCTGCTTCAGCATTCGGGGTTGGAGATGTCGAGCAATGTTGTCCTGAACTGACAAAAAGTACCGGATTCTGGTTATCAAGTCTGCCGCATGCTGACGGAATTTGCCGTCTGGCGCAAATGAAAATGGCAGAAGCGAAAACCGTCGATCAGCAAATTCCGGCGCCATTGTATTTACGCAATAATGTCGCGGAAACGCTGGAAGAACGTAGAGCCAGACAGGCTTTGTGAGAAACGGACAGTATTGCTTAAAAAGTAATCAGGGATAGAGAAGTTTAAGACTTTATTGGTTTTTTTTCGGTTACTATTTTATTACACACACACTTATCCACAGTAATTGTGAATAAGCTGAAAGCGCCCTGTTTAAAGGTGAAGGAGAGATCATCATGTCTTTATATAAGCAGATAGTGGTTGCGGTAGACTTTTCGCCATCGAGCGTGCAAGCGATTATGCGCGCACGTGCTCTGGCGCAAGCTGAATCCAGTCACTTGACTCTGATTCATACGGTAGAAGCGCCGACTTATCCTGTTCTGGAAGATATTGCCGTAACAGGCATGCCGGGAATATGGGACGATGAGATTACTACCGGGTGGGTAAAACGTTCGGATGAAAAATTATCGGAATTGGCGACAAGGTATAAAGCAGACAGCTTTCGGACTTTAATCGGTTACCCTGCCTCCGAAATATTGGCTTTTGCCGAGCAGAGTAGCGCCGACTTAATTGTGATGGGTTATCACGGTACTTCAGGTTGGAGACGATTGATCGGCTCGACAACCAACGCGGTAATACATGATTCTAAATGCGATGTCCTGGCAGTAAAAACCGATTCCTAGAGGTTGGATCGTCACTGTTCCTCAAGACACTATGGCTATTGACTGATTTATGATGTGACGTCATTTTTTAGTTGATGAGCAGGGGCTGACCGTCGAATGCGCTTCACCCGGCTAAAAATAAAAGGATAAAAATAGAATGTTGATGAAAATGCGTGGGCGATTAAAACCAAATGGTTACGGATTTATAGGCGTTTTTCTGAGCTTGCTGCTTCTGACCTTTCAGGTACATGCTGCGGATTTTAAGGAAGGCGAAACCGTTTTTGTCGGCTTTCCGGCTGCAGACATTGGTAGTGATGCTTTTATTATCGGTACCGTTGTCAAGGTAATGTCTGATGGCGATTACCGGATTTCCGTCTCCGAATATGTTCACGGTCACGATTATGGTTTGTCCTGTGTGCCTATGCTTAAGGAAGAGTCGGTTCATGGTCAGGAATCCAGTTTAGGCAATGGTTGGAAAGCCTGGACCGATACCACTAATCTGGACAGTTCCGATTTGGATTATGTTGTAAAAGCCAAGGACGTGATGAAGCTGGATTATGGCAAACACTACTTTATCGAACGCTATAATCTGGCGATTGCCTTCGGTCGTTGGGAGTCGGATGCGCCGATGATGACGGTAGACCGTCTTGAGAATGCCAAGCGAGAAGCCAAAGCGATCGGCCTTGAAGCTTTATGGCCGGCACTGGATGTCGCCATTCTGGATCGTCAGAGCTTTTACGGTGAAAACAGTCGTCCTTACTATGCTTTTGAGACGATTGCTCCTTTAAACAAGTTGCTGTCACATATCGAAGCTCTGTTTAAACAGGAGCCGCAATTGTATTCACTGTGGAAGCAGAAGCAGCGTAATTGGAAAGCGATTAATGAAAGCATGCGCAATCTCTTCTTGATTCACGCGATTGATAAAGCCATCGCGGATGCAGGCAATCAGTTGTACGAAGAGGGTATTGAACGTGCAGGAAAAGATGAAATAGCTGCACTGAAAGCACATCTTGCCAACTTGCAGCGTGATAAATAAAGATTGTTTATAAATAAAAATCTTTATAAATAAAAGGCCCTTTTAAAGGGCCTTTGTTTTGTAATATACGCGTAGCGCTATTTTGGGAAATGGTAGTAGGTTTGGTTCAGATAGTCGGCGAGCTGCTCAATCTCATCTTCAAACATGCCGGCGTTCAAATTGTCGTTACAGAACTGGACTGTTTTGACCAGATTGGGAAAGCTGGTAGTCTTTTCTGGACTGTAAGGTTTCGTCGCATGGCACGACATGCAGTTAGCAGCTTCATGCAGTTCCTGGCCTGGATGAGGCGCTGCAATGCTTAAAGAAGATGCAAAGCTTAATCCTAAAACAAGCGGAAGTGTTTTGTTTTTCATAAAAATAGCCTCAAAGTAAGGAAACAGGTCATATTCGATTCTACTGACTTTTTCTAATGAATTGGATTAAAAAATACTTGTTCATGCTAAGAGTAAATTTATTGCATAACTTGTGGTTATGGCGGGTCGGTATTGGCCCAGGAACGGAGTCTGAAAAGTGAGTGAATTAACCTATATCAAAGGTAAAGAAGAGTGTCTGGAAAATTCGATTTCCAATATGCAATCGATTTTGCAAAAACTCGATTTCCAGATTAATGACAAAGCGCATTTAAATCCGGTGCCTTACATTCATTCGCTGCATATTTTTGATGAGCATTGCCCCGGCTTGTTTACAAACGGCAAGGGAGCCAGTGAGAAAGCGACGCTGGCCAGTGCTTTGGGTGAATTTCTCGAACGCTTGTCGACCAATTACTTTTTTTCCGACTACTGGCTGATGGAACAAGAAGATGAATGGCTCTACTACCCGCAGGAAAAGCATTTCAACGAAACAGACTGGCGTCTCTGTCTGACGCCCGGGCTTTGGAAGTTCTATGATGAGCAGCATGAACTGGATTGGAGCGACTTACTTAGTTTTAACGACCATAGCGATTTTATTCGAGCCATTCCGATGAGCGAAGAGTCGAGTGGAGAAACGGTTTATTTTCCGATGAATCTGTTGAGTAACCTCTATGCCAGTAACGGCTTGTCGGCGGGTAATACCGCGTTGGAAGCTCAGGTGCAGGGATTGTCAGAGGTATTTGAACGTTGGGTCAAAAATACGATTTTGCAGGAGAATATCTGCCTGCCGGAAGTACCCCAATCGGTTCTGCAACAATATCCGAACGTATGTAGTGCGATTGAGGCTTTAAAGGCAGAAGGGATTGAAGTTTCGGTGAGAGATGCTTCTCTTGGCGGGCGTTTTCCGGTCATCAATGTCACTTTGTTTGAGCAGCAGTATGGGCGCTGTTTCGCATCCTTCGGGGCTCATCCGATGTTCGAAGTTGCTTTGGAACGTACCTTGACCGAATCCTTGCAAGGTCGGAAACTGGGTGAACTGGATGGCTTTCAAGTGCCGATTTTTGATGAAGAATTGGTTGCTTCGGCGGAAAACCTCGAGAACCATTTTATCGATTCCAGTGGTTGGATTCATGCTCGTTTCATTAGCCACCAATATGATCATGAATTCACACAGTGGGATTTTTCGGGTGATACTCGACAACAGTGGGATGCTTTGTGTCAAACGGTGCATGAGCTTGGTTATGAGGTGTATACCGCGAATTACAACCAGTTTGGCTTTGAGACTTGTCGCATAGTCGTTCCAGGCATGTCGGAAGTTTATCCTGTAGATGAGCTGTTGCACTCAAATCAAAGTCAGGGTCGCCATTTGCGACAAATGCTGCTTGAGTTGCCTAAGAAACAAAATTATATGCAGCTGGTTGATTGGTTAGATGAGGCTGGTTACAGCGATCATCAGGGAGTTATTTCCATTATTGGCTTGATGCCGGATCCGGGTAGTTTTTGGGGGCATGTGAATGTTATTCAATTGAAATTCTGGTGTTGTCTGGCTGCTGAAGAATGGCAGGAAGCGTTGGATCTAGGCCGCGATATAGGCTATTTCGTCTCGCCGGATAGCCCTTGGGCGAAGGTTTATCAGAGTTTGAATTATGGTTTGGAGGCGGTACTGGAAAATGAAATTTTGCTTGAAGGTATGCAGCTGCTATTTGGTGCCGAACTGACTGAGAAAGCCTTGGCAAATTTGCAGGGTGAAGAGTTGTTTTGGGGGGCTGAATCAGGGCGGGAGATTTTCTCGAAGAGTAAACGACATCAAGCAATGTTACGAATTTATCGTAATTTAAAGCCTTATAAAGAATCGTCTCTATAAAGGAGGATGGGGAAACTTTTCAAGGCCTTGGTATGGAATGTTCACAGAGCTAATCGATATAAAGCTGAAACGCCCTTTAAAGGGCGTTTTGATTTTTTGATCGTTGACGATTAAAAATCGTAGATCAGGGTCAGGATGGTTTGAGTATCGACATCCTTGATTCCCGCAGCAGGTTTGCTGTTATAGCGGTATTTGTAGGTTGCCGATAATTTAAGCTGATCGGCAATTTTGAATTTCAGGCCGGTATTGCTTTCAACTTTGCTTTGGTCATAGCCGGTGGTTAAGGTCAGGTCTTGATGAAAAGCGGTAACATCGTTGAAGCTATGATCCAGATCGATTTTCAAACGGCCAATCAATTGATCGCTATCTTTTTCTGTGGTTGATGAGCTGTAATCGGTAATCTGATAACCGATACCGATCTCACCGGTCGCCTTGGTCTGTTCAGTTCTATACAGGTCTTTACCCAGACCTAACGAGTAAATCGAGTCTAAATCGATAAATTCGAAACGGCTTTTCTCGAAGCGTGCGCCGACATAACTATAGTAACCTCTGTCGCGCGAGTAGAAACGATTTCCCTGTACGTCCAAAAGGTAACGCTCCTGAGTTTGCACGCTGTTTTCACTTTGGTATTGCGCTTCGATTAGAGAGCGAATTTCATACACTGGTTGAACATATTTGCCTTTTAAACCTGCGTATAGAATAGTGCTTTCGGTATTACCGGTATTGTTAGTGAAGCCGATTTCGCCAGAACCGCTTAGCCCGTATTTTAAGTCCGTATCTACTGCCGAGGCGGAGAATGGAAGTGTGGCCATACCGGCCACAATGATAGTTCGAATAAAACGCTGTTTCATTTTGTTTGTATCTCTTTTTAATGTGTTTAAGCCCGATTAACGAATGCGCATTGTACGTGCTCATTCTCAAATCTCAAGTGAGGATCGGTTAAAAGCCATCTCGCTTTTCGAATCGAAAATATTCAGAAGAGTAAATCGCTTAAGGCGACTGATGAGATCAACTGCTATAGGGTGATTTTCACCGCAAACTTGGATAAAGGGTGCTAGAATAGCGGAATTTTCAACCTATTAGAATAAACGGAAAGACGGAATGAAATTGGATTTTTTAGATTTTGAACAGCCGATTGCCGAACTGGAAGCCAAAATTGAAGAACTTCGTCACTTAGACGGCGAAGATATGAATCTGTTGCAAGAGATTTCGGCACTTGAAGAAAAAAGTAAAAATCTAACCAGAAGCATTTTTAACCAGTTGAGCGACGTACAGATCGCCAAGGTATCCCGTCACCCGCAACGTCCGTATGCTTTAGACTATATCGGGCAAATTTTCACCGACTTTAAAGAGCTGCATGGTGACCGTGCTTTTGCAGACGATGAAGCGATTGTTGCCGGTCTGGCTCGCCTTGAAGGGCAGCCGGTTATGGTCATCGCTCAGGAAAAAGGACGTGATACCAAAGAAAAAATCCGTCGTAATTTCGGTATGCCGAGACCAGAAGGTTACCGTAAAGCGCTACGCCTAATGAAGATGGCAGAACGTTTCGGTTTGCCGATCGTCACTTTTATCGACACTCCGGGCGCCTATCCTGGGATCAACGCCGAAGAGCGTGGTCAGAGTGAAGCGATTGCTCGCAATCTGATTGAAATGGCCGAGTTGAAAGTTCCAATTATCTGTACCGTAATCGGTGAAGGTGGTTCCGGCGGGGCTCTGGCAATTGGTGTTGGCGATGTCACTATGATGCTGCAATACAGCACCTATTCGGTGATCTCTCCGGAAGGATGCGCTTCAATTTTATGGAAAAACGCCGCGAATGCGGCCGATGCGGCCGAAGCTCTGGGAATCACTGCACCGCGTTTGAAATCTCTGGGGTTGGTTGATGAAATTATCGACGAGCCTTTGGGCGGTGCGCATCGTGATCCGCAGCAAACTGCCAACAATGTCAAAAATGCTCTGATTGCGCAGCTGAACAGCCTGAAACAGTCGCCAATTGAAGAGTTGGTCGGTAACCGCTATCAGCGTTACATGGATTACGGAAATTTTGAGATTCAATAAATCCTAGAGGCTTGGTATGGATTATCCGTCGAAGCCCGATGAAATTATTCAACTTGAGCAGTCGTTCGCAGATTTTTTTGAGCGGCTGCCGCCAAACTTACATTTCGCTCTCGCCTACAGCGGTGGTTTAGATTCCTCGGTATTACTGCATTTGTTGCAAGCCTCTTCCTCGTTGCAGGGTCGATTTTATGCAGTGCATATTAACCACGGATTGGTCGAACAGGCTGAACAATGGTGTCAGCATTGCGTTAGACAGAGTCAAGATTACGACGTTGTCTGTCGCGTAAAATCCATTCAAATCGACTCAGCTCATAGAACAGGTCTTGAGGCCAGAGCTCGTCAACTGCGTTATCAAGCCATTTTTGATCTTCTTGATCATCCACATGATGTAGTGCTGACGGCACATCATCAACGGGACCAGGTCGAAACTTTTTTTCTAAAGTTGCTGCGGGGAGCCGGGGTTAAAGGGTTGGCCGGGATCAGGCAAGAAGTAGAGTTGCCTCTTAATGATCATGGACGGAAAACACTTAGTCTTATGCGGCCGTTATTAAAGGTACCTTATTCCCAATTGCAAGCCTATGCGAGTTATTATCAACTTCGTTGGGTCGAGGATCCTAGCAATCAGGATCATTCATTTGAAAGAAACCGGGTGCGGCATGAATTGCTACCGCATGTTCTCAAGTTTGAGGAACATGCCTTTGAGCAGGTGCAAAAGGCTTGCTCACACTTGGGTGAGGCGGATATTTTATTGCGTAGAATGGCGCAACGAAGTCTACTTGACAAAGGACATCACTTTCTCTATTTTGATTTTACGGATTACCCGAATATCGACTGGATAGAATTAAAGAATATTATCAGTCTCTGGTTGATGAGCGTTCACGGTTTGGTCTTGTCGGAACGACATTATCAATGGCTGAGAGAAATTCGTGAAGCGAACTTATCGACTGCGAAATCCGAATATCGTTTGGCGCAAGCTAGTTTATGGTTTTACCACAATCGTCTGTACTGCCTGAAGGCTAATCCGAACGGTTTTTCGATTCCCTTTGATGATTTCATTGCCCAAACGAAGGTTGCTCTTGGCTGGGATAACCGTTATGCAGGAAAGGCTGAACTCTCTGTCAAGTGTGATGCATGTTCGGGTTATTGGTATTTTTATATGGATGCGGTGCCAACAGCTGAAAGGTTCGGTGATTACAAGATTGAATCGCTTGATCGCATCAGCGAAAAAAATCGCTTTAAAAACAAACAAATGAAAGGCTTTTTTCAACAGCGCTCCATTCCCGTCTGGGAAAGAAAATATTGGCCGGTATTAACTTTGCAAGGTGTTCCTGTTGCCGTTCTAGGCTGTCAAAATTGTTTGCATGGCGATGCCTCCATCGATGAATTTTTTGTTAAAAAGGAATGGGGTGTTTCGCAAAAGCTTTATTGGAGTTGGATGGGGTTGTTCAACCCTGAAAAATAGCGGGCTACACAAGAAATTTTATCGGTAGTTTTGAGTATGCAAACGAATAAATTTGATTGATGGAAATCCGTAAATCAGCTATAATGCGCTTCCATTCTGATATCTCGAATCTTTCGATTTCCCAACATTAAAAAGTGTGAATAGATGACTAAATTTATCTTCGTGACAGGTGGCGTGGTTTCTTCCTTAGGAAAGGGAATTGCGGCGGCCTCTCTTGGAGCTTTGCTGGAAGCCAGAGGCCTAAAAGTAAGTATGTTAAAAATGGATCCGTATATTAACGTTGATCCGGGAACCATGAGTCCTTTACAGCATGGGGAAGTATTTGTAACCGATGACGGTGCGGAAACCGATTTGGATCTAGGGCATTACGAGCGTTTTGTACAGCGCCACTTTACTCGCCATAACAGTTTCTCGACCGGTCAGGTTTACGAAACTGTCATTCGTAACGAGCGCCGCGGTGATTACCTGGGCGGGACTGTTCAGGTCATTCCACACATTACGGATGAAATTAAGAATCGCATTAAAAGCGCCGCTCAAGGGTATGACGTTGCTTTGGTAGAAGTCGGTGGAACGGTTGGTGACATCGAATCACTGCCGTTTTTGGAAGCGATTCGTCAGCTGAGCCTTGAAGTCGGGCGCAGTCACTCTTTGTTCATGCATCTGACACTATTACCTTATATTGCAGTTGCCGGCGAGGTGAAAACCAAGCCGACACAACACTCGGTCAAAGAGCTGCGTTCTATCGGTATTCAGCCGGATATTTTGATTTGTCGTTCTGAGCTAGCACTGGAAGCTGCCGAGAAACGTAAAATTGCCCTATTTACCAACGTTGAAGAACGTGCCGTTATTAACTCGCTGGATGCCGAAAGTATCTATGCAGTTCCGCGCATGTTGCATGAGCAGGGGTTGGATGAATTGGTTGTCGACCGACTTGGTCTGAAAGTTCCGGCGGCTGATTTGAGTGACTGGGATGCGGTAGTCGATGCTCAGAAGCACCCGAAAACAACCGTCGAAATTGCTATGGTCGGCAAATACGTTGATTTGACCGAAGCTTACAAATCGCTTATCGAATCGCTGGTACACGCCGGTATTCACACTCATACTCAGGTTAATATTGAATATATTGATTCCGAAGAACTGGAAACCAAAGGGGTTGATTGCCTGCAGGACAAAGATGCGATCTTGGTTCCGGGTGGATTCGGCGAGCGCGGTGTTGAAGGGAAAATCAGCGCCATTAAATTTGCACGCGAAAATAAAGTGCCTTATCTGGGGATCTGCCTTGGAATGCAGATGGCAGTCGTCGAATTTGCCCGCAATGTTGCCGGTCTGAAAGGTGCGCACAGTACAGAATTGAATTCTCAAACACCGCATCCGGTTGTGGCACTGATTACCGAATGGACCGATGAAAACGGACAGACAATCGAACGTGATGAAACCACCGATCTAGGCGGAACCATGCGTTTGGGAGGCCAGAACTGCCAGCTGGAAGAGGGCAGCAAGATCTCGGTTATCTACGGAAGCACGCATATTCGCGAGCGCCATCGCCACCGCTATGAAGTCAATGATGGCTATGTTGCCCGACTGGAAGCGGCAGGGCTGCATTTTGCCGGACGTTCCGAAGATGGTAATCTGGTCGAGACAATTGAGTTACCGGACCATCCTTGGTTTGTTGCCAGCCAGTTCCACCCGGAGTTTACTTCTACACCACGAAACGGTCACCCATTGTTTAAGGCATTTGTTGAAGCTGCCAATCGTTATCACCAAGGATAATCCAAGAATATGAAATTGTGTCATTTTGATGTCGGTATCGACAAACCGTTTTTTCTGATTGCAGGCCCATGCGTCATCGAGTCTGAAACCATGGCGATGGAAACCTCTGCGAAATTGAAAGAATTAACTGATGAGTTGGGTATTCCGTTTATCTACAAATCCTCTTTTGATAAAGCCAACCGTTCTTCAACCAAGAGTTTCCGTGGTCTGGGATTGGAAGAAGGTCTGCGAATTCTGCAAAAAGTCAAAGATGAAGTCGGCGTACCGGTCTTGACCGATGTACATGAAGACACGCCATTGGATGAGGTTGCTTCGGTTGTTGACGTCATGCAAACGCCAGCGTTTTTGGTTCGCCAAACCAACTTCATTCAGAATGTTTGCCGCCAAGGAATTCCGGTCAATATCAAGAAAGGACAGTTCCAGGCTCCATGGGATATGGATCAGGTGGTGGCGAAGGCTCATGAAGTCGGTAATGAAAACATTATGGTATGTGATCGAGGAACTTCGTTCGGTTACAACACCTTGATTTCCGATATGCGCGGGCTGGCCTCCATGAGAAAAACCGGTTGTCCGGTTGTATTTGATGCGACGCATTCGGTTCAGCAACCGGGTGGACAGGGAACGACTTCCGGCGGACAGAGAGAAATGGTTCCGGTTCTGGCCCGTGCGGCTATGGCGTCCGGGATTTCCGGACTGTTCATGGAAACGCATCCTGATCCACAGAACGCTTTGAGTGATGGTCCGAATATGTGGCCGTTGGGGAATCTGAAGCCGTTGCTGGAAACGTTGAAAGCCATCGATAGCGCTGTCAAGTCGCACGGTTTCATTGAAAACGAATTGCTTGGTGTTTAAAGGCGTTTGTCATCTTGATGTCATAACGGGCCTTTAAACTATTGCCGAAAAAATTAAGTGAAGAAAATAGGAAAATCATCATGTCATTGATTAAAGATATTAAAGCGCGTCAAGTTATTGATTCTCGCGGTAATCCGACTGTTGAAGCAGAAGTCTTTTTGGAAGACGGTTCTTTCGGTCGCGGAATTTCTCCATCCGGTGCTTCTACCGGTTCTCGTGAAGCGATTGAATTGCGTGACGGCGACAAGTCGAAATTCGGTGGCAAGGGTGTTTTGACTGCGGTAAATAACATCAAAACCGAAATTCGCGATACTTTGATTGGTATGGATGCGACCGATCAAAAGGCAATCGATACTGCAATGATTAATCTTGACGGTACCGACAACAAAGCTCGCCTGGGCGCGAATGCCATTCTTGCGGTTTCAATCGCGACAGCTCAAGCAGCGGCAGCTTCCAAAGGCCTGCCGCTTTACGCTTACCTTAAAACAGACGATTACAAAATGCCGGTACCGATGATGAACATCATTAACGGTGGTGAGCACGCTGACAACTCGGTTGATTTCCAGGAATTCATGATCATGCCGGTTGGCGCACCTTCTATGTCTGAAGCAATCCGCTACGGTGCCGAAGTGTTCCACGCGCTGAAAAAAGTACTGCATGATAAAGGTTACAACACTGCGGTTGGTGATGAAGGTGGTTTTGCACCGGATCTTAAGTCTAACGAAGAAGCGATTACCGTTATTCTTGAAGCGATCGAAGCGGCTGGTTACAAAGCGGGTGACGACATTATGATCGCTATGGACGCAGCCTCTTCCGAGTTATATAAAGACGGTAACTACTATTTGGGCTCTGAAGACAAGACTTTGACTTCAGCGGAAATGGTTGATTTCTTGGGTGAATGGGTTAACAAATATCCAATCATCTCAATTGAAGACGGGTTGGATGAATCTGATTGGGATGGTTTCAAGCTGCAAACCGAAAAATTCGGTGATCGTCTGCAGATCGTTGGTGATGACTTGTTTGTAACCAACCCGAAAATCCTGGCTGAAGGGATTGAAAAGGGAATCGGTAACTCTATTCTGATCAAAATTAATCAGATCGGTACTTTGACTGAAACGTTCGAAGCGATTGCTATGGCGAAGAAAGCCGGCTACACCGCAGTTGTTTCTCACCGTTCAGGTGAAACCGAAGATACCACGATTGCCGATATCGCCGTTGCGACCGGTGCCGGACAGATCAAAACCGGTTCTCTGTCTCGTACCGACCGTATCGCCAAGTACAACCAGTTGATTCGTATTGAAGAAGCTCTAGGTGACGAAGCGGTTTACCCTGGTAAAGCTGCATTCTACAATCTTAAGTAATTTTATCGGGTTTTCGGTGTGAAAACGCTTTTTGTCGCCTTAGCCCTGATCCTGTTTGTTATTGAAGCTCGCTTGCTCTCCTCCAGTGGAGGGGTCGGTGAGCTTGTTTCGTTAAACGAGCAGCTAAAAAAGCTGGAAGCTTCGCTTGAAGAGCAGCGATTGGTTAATGCCCGTCTTAAAACCGAAGTTGAAGCTCTGCAAAATAATGATGATGCCATTGAGACGATTGCCCGGCAAACTCTGGGTATGGTTAAAAAAGACGAAGTCTTTGTGCAAGTCATCGAGCTGCAGCCCAATCATCAAAGTTACAGCGATCAAGCGGTTGACGATCAGAGCTCGCCTGAACCGACAGATCACGAATAAGTTCCTATCCCTGCTTTTTTAGAAGTACGTTGACTGCACCGGCTCCGCCGTCCTTTTGTGGTGCACTGCTAAATGCCAGCACCCAGGATGACAGACGCAATCGACGATTAACCATGTTTTTCAGCAATGGATGATCTTGATCCGAGTGGTAGCCTTTACCGTGAATAATCCGTATGTAACGCAATTTATGAAAGAGGCATTCTTTCATAAATTCCAATAACTTGGATTCAGCTTCATCCAAGGTTTCTCCATGCAGGTCGAGTTCTGCCTGTAAGGGAAATTCACCTTTTTTCAACGCATTAATGTCCTGAATTCGTACGCCTTTTTGTGAAAAAAGCAGTGATTGGTGCGCACTGACCGGGTTGATACTTTCATCACGCTCAAGCAGGCGGCATTGAACATGTTCGATCTCGGTCTGCTTCTGCTTGCGGCGCAGTTGACGCAAGGCTTGGTTCTGTTTCTTCTTATCCTGGCTGGGATCATGGGTTTGGATGTGTTTGCCTTGTTTTAATGGCTGAACTCCCAGCATTTCCGAGAGAAATAAGGATTTATCTTCATCTGTCATAACGAAAACTATATAATTCTGAAAAGATTGTTTACCGGGTACCTGACCGCCAGTAACGAGGCCAGGATAATAATGAGATAGTTTACCCCATGAAAATCCTTCTCTCCAATGACGACGGTTATTTAGCGCCGGGCATTCAAATTCTGTTTAATACCCTGCAAGCCGAATTTTCCTACAAAGAGCTGGTTGTGATGGCTCCGGATCGCAATCGTAGTGCGGCAAGTAATTCTTTAACTTTGTCGGAACCTTTGAGAATTGAGTGCCGCGATGCCGAAAAACGTATCTACAGTCTAAACGGTACTCCGACCGACTGTGTGCATTTGGGTGTCAACGGCGGTCTGGATTACCGTCCCGATATCGTTATTTCGGGAATTAACGCTGGCGCCAATATGGGGGACGATGTTCTTTATTCTGGCACGGTTGCCGCTGCAACCGAAGGGCGTTTTTTAGGCAAGCCATCGATTGCCGTGTCTCTATGCGGCGATGTACATTTTGCAACCGCTGCTCAGGTGGTTTTGGATTTTTTGCAGGTATTGCCGGATTTGGCACTGAGTCAGGATACGATTATCAATATCAATGTTCCGGATATTCCTTTAGATGAATTGAAAGGATTTAAGATAACACGTCTGGGCCGCAGACATGCTTCCGAGCCGGTTGTTCGGCAAACTGACCCGCGTGGCCTGCCTATCTACTGGATCGGCCCGGCAGGTGGAGCGGCCGATAGTGGAGCCGGCACTGATTTCGATGCGGTTGAAAAAGGTTATGCTTCGATTACACCGATGAAAATCGACCTGACCCACTATGAAATGCTCGCACAGATGCGTGAATGGGTCGAGAGTCAGTGAGATAAACCGTATGCAGTACCCGAATGCCGCTTTTGCCCGTCACCAAGGAGTCGGGATGACCTCGCAAAGAACGCGTAATCGGATGGTGGATGCGTTAGCGGAACAGGGTATTCAAAATCCGGATGTGCTTAGCGCATTGCGTCAGGTTCCGAGACATCTGTTCCTTGACGAGGCTCTGGCTTCGAGATCCTATGAAAATACCGCCTTACCGATCGGCTATGGACAAACGATTTCCCAACCTTGGGTGGTAGCGACGATGACTCAGTGGCTGTTGCAAGGTGGACCGGTAAAAAGAGTTCTGGAAATCGGCACCGGTTCCGGATATCAAACGGCTATATTGGCACTGCTGGTTGATCAGGTTTTTACCGTAGAACGAATTTTGCCTTTATCTGGAAAGGCACGTCAGACATTGTCCGCTCTGCAACTTGATAATATCGAGTATTCCATCAGTGACGGTCATTGGGGTTGGGCAGACAAGGCGCCATTCGATGCGATTATTTCCGCGGCCTCTCCGAATGAATTGCCGACCGAGTTAATTGAACAGCTCAAAGTCGGAGGCAGACTGATTCTGCCAATCGGCAGCGAGCAGCAAGGTTTATACGGTTACGAAAAGACGCTCTCCGGCGTTAAGAAAACAAAACTGGCGGACGTCTTGTTCGTCCCGATGAAACAAGGAGTCGAAGTTTGAAGCTATTTTCAAAGCTTTATGATCGGGTTTTAAGCTGGTCTAAACATCCTAAAGCGCAATGGTATCTTGGTGGAATGAGTTTTGCTGAATCGTCGTTTTTCCCGATTCCTCCTGATGTCATGCTGATGCCAATGAGTTTGGCTCGGCCTGAGAAGGCCTTTTTTTATGCTTGGATTACGACTATCTTCTCTCTGCTTGGAGGGCTACTTGGTTATGCGTTAGGCTTCTGGTTGATGGATGTCTTGCTCCCAATATTGGATTCGGCTGGTTACGGGCCCAAACTGGCACAGGCTCAGACATTTTTCGATGAATACGGTGTTTGGGTCGTGTTTATTGCCGGTTTCAGTCCCGTACCCTATAAAGTTTTCACCATTAGCGCCGGTGCCAGTGCCATGGCGTTGCTGCCGTTTATTATCGCTTCCTTCATCGGACGCGGGGCGCGTTTCTTTCTGGTGGCCGCCGCTATGCGCTGGGGCGGTAAGCGTTTTGAGGATTCGCTAAGAAAATGGGTTGACGCTATAGGTTGGGGGTTAGTAGGATTATTGTTACTTTATTTTGTATATAAGTGGATGGTTTGATGCAGGTTTTAAGGGCTGAATTACGTAGCAATATGAGTTTAATTACCAAGCTGAAAGTTTTGGGTTTGGCTGTTTTTTTCTCTGTTTCCGGCTGTTCGTCACCTTTTAAATATGAACCGACATCGGATTCTGAAATTTCGGGTGGTTCGGCAAAATGTACTTCACCCTATGTAGTGCAAAAAGGCGACAGTTTAAGTGTGATCGCTAAAAAGTGTGCGGTCGATATGCTCGACCTTGCGAAACTCAACGATTTGCCGCCACCTTATACGATTTATCCGCAACAAAACCTGCTTTTACCGTTTAGCGAAAATGCCGAAGAAAAAGCTGTTGAGATTGTTAAACCTCGAGTTGTGGCTGCTGACGGGGTTGAAGTGGCTTCGGCTAAAAAATCCGATCTGCAGGTGAGCGAGTTGGATGATATGAGTCAGAAGGCTCCGGTGGCTTGGCGTTGGCCAGTGACCCAGAAACTACAGTATAAATTCGTCCGCGATGCCCGTGGAGTTCGATCTCTTGAAATCTATGCCAAACCAGGTACACCTATTTTTGCCGTGGCTCCGGGAGAGGTGGTTTATTCCGGTAACGGTATTGTCGACTACGGCCAGATGCTGATGATTAGACATGACGACGGTTATTTATCCACTTACGCTCATAACAGCAGCCTGCTGGTGCAGGAAGGCGAAAGAGTCAAGCGCGGTCAGAAAATTGCTCTGAGCGGGGCAACCGGTAGCACTAAAACGGCCAAGCTGTATCTCGAAGCGCGACTGAGAGGCAAGAAAGTCGATATCACTAAAGTCTTACACTACCGACCATAAGGCTGTTTGTAGTCAGTTCGATTATTGAACCAACGCTCAGCCGAGTATCAGAGCCAGAAGGATCTCCCGGTCTTCTGTGGTAATGACATTGTAGGTACGGCAGGCGGCATCGTTTGCCATTACCTCCAGACCGACTCCCTTTCGGGTACAGTAGGCAAACAGTTTCGGGTCAGGGAAAACTTGCCGATCGCCGGTTCCGAGAATGATCACTTCCGGTTGTTTTTCCAAAAGCAAATCGAGAGAGGCTTCGTCCAGCGCTTCGATGTCTGCACATGGCCATTCAGCCTCAATTTCAGTTTGAGTAATGAAGCAGCTACGGTTCAGTAGGCGATCATTAACTTTTACTTCTCCCGGAGAGTAATGTTTGATGGTGTTGATATTCGAGTCGCGGTGTTCACTGAATTTCATAATCGAATGTTATCCTTGTATCTGGCCGTTTTCCGAAGGATGGTAATTTTTACCAGTTGCTCGGATATTTCGTTGAGGATAAAGTGAAAAATACAGCGATCTTTTAAGGCGATTTAAAAGGCTTTCACGTCGATTTTCATTTGACGAAAAAACTGGATGCTGTATCATTATTCCTTTATTTTTATTCCCTCGTTTTTCTGTGTTTCGGCGGGTAACTAATCCGATGAATTATACCCTTAAGAGCACTTTTTAGAAGGCTAACATTCGTGGCAGACGATTTTCAGAGAATCAAAAGACTCCCTCCTTACGTATTCAATATTACCGGAGAGCTAAAAGCGGAAGCGAGACGTAGAGGCGAAGACATTATCGATTTTGGGATGGGCAACCCGGACCAGGATACGCCAAAGCATATCGTTGATAAGTTAATCGAAGTAGTTCAGCGTGAAGGCACGCACCGTTATTCCGTTTCTCAAGGTATTCCCCGTTTAAGAAAAGCGATTTGTAACTGGTACAAAAGCAAATTCGATGTCGACTTGGACCCGGACAGTGAAGCGGTCGTAACCATCGGTTCCAAGGAAGGTCTTGCGCACCTTGCACTTGCGACGGTTGATAAAGGGGATACCGTTCTGGTTCCAAACCCGGCTTACCCGATTCACCCTTACGGTTTTGTTATCGCCGGTGCCGATATCCGTCACGTGCGCATGACGCCTGACGTCGATTTCTTTGAAGAGCTGGAAAAAGCCATCAAGGAATCATGGCCGAAGCCAAAAATGCTGGTCATTAACTTCCCTGGGAATCCGACCACGCAAACAGTTGAGTTGGACTTCTTTGAGAAAGTGATTGCGATTGCCAAAGAGCATGGCATGTGGGTCATCCACGATTTGGCATACGCCGATCTTGCTTTCGATGGTTATAAAGCGCCATCGATCATGCAGGTGGAAGGGGCTAAAGAGATTGCCGTTGAGTTCTACACGCTTTCCAAGAGCTATAACATGCCGGGTTGGCGTGTCGGTTTCATGGTTGGGAATCCCGAATTGGTCCATGCCCTAAAACGTATGAAATCTTATCTGGATTACGGTACTTTCACTCCGATTCAGGTGGCGGCAATTACCGCGCTTGAAGGGCCACAGGACTGTGTACAGGAAATCTGTGATATGTACAAGTCTCGCCGTGACGTACTGTGTAACGGTTTGAACTCGATCGGTTGGGAAGTCGAACCGCCGAAAGCGACTATGTTTGTTTGGGCACCGATTCCAGAGCCATATCGTCATATGGGGTCTTTGGAGTTCTCCAAAAAATTGCTGACGGAAGCGAAAGTAGCGGTTGCACCTGGCATCGGATTCGGTGATTACGGCGACGATCACGTGCGTTTCGGTTTGATCGAAAACGAGCATCGTACTCGTCAAGCGATTCGTGGAATTCGCGATATGTTCCGTAAGGACGGATTGATTAAACAAGATTAACTAGGATAAAAACAGAATGAAACCAGTCAAAATCGGTTTGTTGGGATTAGGAACCGTCGGAGGCGGCACACTCGAAATCTTGCAAAAAACGCTTCCTGAAATTCAAGGGCGCCTTGGGCAAAGCATCGAAGTAGTTGCCATTGCAGTGCGCGATTTAAATCGCCCACGTTCGGTTGATACCACCGGAATCGAGTTGACTGATGATCCTATGCAGGTTGTTACGCACCCTGATGTCGAAATTGTAGTCGAACTGATGGGTGGAACCGGTCTGGCCCGAGATCTTCTAAGTGAAGCGATTCGTCTGGGCAAGCATGTCGTGACTGCCAACAAAGCGTTAATTGCCGAGTTTGGGAATGAGTTGTTTGCACTGGCGGCAGAGAATAATGTCATCGTCAATTATGAAGCAGCGGTTGCCGGCGGTATTCCGGTTATTAAAGCCGTTCGCGAAGGCCTTGCAGCCAATAAGATTGAGTGGTTGGCCGGAATTATCAACGGGACCGGAAACTACATTCTGACCGAAATGAAAAAACCGGGTGCCGATTTTGCCGCAGTGCTTAAGGTCGCGCAAGAGCTGGGTTATGCCGAAGCCGATCCGACTTTCGATGTCGAAGGGATCGATGCAGCGCATAAATTGACGATTTTGGCTTCGATCGCGTTTGGTATCGAGCTGCAATTCAATAAAGTCTATACCGAAGGGATCAGTAAAGTCACGGCGGAAGACATTCAATTTGCTGAAAAACTGGGCTATCAGATCAAACATTTGGGTGTTGCCAGTCGGACTGACAACGGTTTCTCCTTGCGTGTCCATCCGACTTTGATTCCGAATTCGGTTCTGCTTGCCAATGTGCATGGCGTAATGAACTCGGTTCTGGTTAAAGGCGATCATGTCGGATCGACCATGTATTACGGTCCAGGTGCAGGTGCAGGTCCGACGGCAAGTGCCGTGGTTGCCGACATTATTGACGTGATTCGTTGGCGCGAGCAACCTCAGAAAGCGCGTGTGCCGGCTTTGGGATTTGTTACTGAAGCTCTGCAATCTGCACCGGTGGTTTCAATTGAAGAGATTGAAACTCGTTACTATATTCGCTGTTTTGCACAGGATCATGCCGGTGTCTTGGCTAAAATCACTTCGGTTATGGCCAAGCACAACATCAGTATCGAGCAGGTCGTGCAGGAGCCGTGCAAATCACAGCCGCAGGACGCAACTTTGGTGATGTTGACCAACAGAGTCAAGGAAGCCAACTTGAATGCGGCACTGAGTGATCTATCGCAGTTGGAAGAGATCGACGGAGAGATTGCACGCATTCGTTTGGAAAGCCTGCAATAAAGCCAGGAGCCGGTTTGCAAACTGACTCGAATCAATTCGATTAAACGGAAAAGTCGGCTTGCCGGCTTTTTTCGTTTAAATGCAACAGAGAAAGGAATGAAATGTCTCACTCTTTAACGTTATGGATTCCGAATTTCAACAGAGTGCTGCAGACTTTGATCGAAATCGGCGCCGATGATGACAAGACCAGCTTGCCTGCGCTACAGACTTTATGGGCGAGAGGCGATCTGTTAAGTGCGCGTGAAGAAGATTTTTACTCCCACGCCTGTTACCTGTTTCATCAAGCCAATACCTTTCCGGTTGCTCCTCTGGAAGCTTCGCTGCAAATTGACGATTTTGATTCACGGGCGTTCTGGGTTCGAGTCGACCCGGTACAGATGATTCCGGATCGGGATACCCTGGTGCTGATTCCTCCTCAGGATTTGAATATTCAGGAAGAGGAGTCGAAAGCGTTGCTTGCAACCTTTAATGAGCATTTCGGTGCCGATGGTGTGACATTGGAGTTTGGAGGCCCGAGCCAGTGGTATCTGCGTATTGCGCAACCGGTGGATATTTCCAGTACGTCTTTGCCGAGCGCAGCTTACCGGAATTTGCACGGGCTTTACCCGCAGGGAAATGCGGCGACCTATTGGCGGCAGTTGATGAACGAAACTCAAATGCTGTTTTTCGATCATCCGGTCAATCAGGCAAGGCGAGATCAAGGTTTAGCGGAAATCAACAGTGTATGGGTCTGGGGAGAAGGGTTGCTGGAAGGCGATAAAATCAAGCAGCGTCCTCAGGCGGCGATTAGTGCGAGCAGCAGTTATCTGCAAGCTCTGGCATTAAACTGCCAGGCAGTCTGGCAACCACAGGCTGCAAAGTTATCTTCGTGTTTGAGTTTTAATTTTAATGAAGCTTCGTCTATTCAGCATGAATTGGCGGTGATCGATATTGACGATCGCCATTTTAATGAAGATATCCTGGTGGAATTCGATCGGGACTGGTTTCAACCGGCCTTACAAGCATTGAAAGAGAAAAAGATTCACTCTTTATTGATCGATTTAGGCGGTAAAAATATACTGCACTTCAAGCCGCCGCACTTACGCAGATTCTGGCGGAGAAAAACGGTCGTTACACGTATGTTATAGCGAAAGCTACCCTGGCGTTTTGTAATTTGAAAGCGCAATTTGCGGCGCTTTTCGGTATAATTCGCCCATCTTTTTATTTTCAAATACAGGTTCGACATGAAATTTATCGAAACTCGTGGCAATGACGGTCAAAGACCGACAAGCATCACATTTTCTCAAGCGATTTTAAGTCCAATGTCTTCTTTTGGCGGGATCTATTCTCCGGAAAGTCTACCGGCATTTGACGAAGCTTTCTTTCAGGCGCATATTGATTCTGGCTATAAAACGCTGGCTCGAGATGTGTTAAGCGCGTTTGAGGTTGATATCGATCAGAATGTGATTGATGAGGCTTTGAACCTATACGACGAATTCGATGATCCGAATAATCCGGTTCCGGTTGTTAAAGTCTACGATGATTTGTATGTCAGCGAGTTGTATCACGGCCCGACGCGTGCATTTAAAGATATGGCGCTACAACCGTTCGGAAAGGTATTGTCTGCTGTAGCTCAGGAGCGCGACGAAAATTACCTGATTCTGGCGGCCACCAGTGGGGATACCGGACCGGCGGCTTTGGAAACCTTCAAGAACCGTGATAAGGTCCAGGTTGCCTGTTTATATCCGGACGGTGGTACTTCGGATGTTCAGCGTCTGCAGATGGTGACCGAAGATGCGGCCAACCTGAAGGTCATCGGTATTCACGGCGACTTTGACGATGCCCAGTCCGCTTTGAAAACGCTTCTGGTATCTGATAAGTTCAATGCCGCCTTGAAAGAGAAAAATATTTCGCTGTCAGCAGCGAATTCGGTCAACTTCGGCCGCATTATTTTCCAAACGATTTACCATGTCTACAGCTATCTGGAACTGGTGCGTCAGGGCGCTATCGTGCTTGGCGAACAGGTTTATCTGAATGTACCAAGCGGTAACTTCGGTAATGCCTTAGGCGGTTATTACGCTTATAAAATGGGATTGCCGGTCAAGCAGATTCACATCGCATCCAACAGCAACAATGTTTTGACGAAATTCATTACGACCGGTAAGTACGATTTGCGTGGTGCCAGCGTGATTCCGACAACGTCACCGGCAATGGATATTCTCAAGTCTTCGAACATTGAACGCATTCTGTTTGATCTGTTCGGTGCCGAGCGAACAAAAGAGTTGATGTTGCAGCTTGATCAGGAAAAGCATTACGAGTTGAATGCCGCTGAATTGCAGCAGGTTCAAGCGATTTTCGCCGCAGATTTCTGTACCGATGCAGAGGGCTTGGATTATATCAAACAGGCTTTCGAGGTTGGATATCTGATGTGTCCGCATACCGCAACCTGTTTTAAAGCTTACGATACGTGCCGTGAAGACAAATCGGTGAAAACCATCGCCTACTCGACGGCAGAATGGACCAAATTCTCTCCGGTAATCGCTTATGCCTTAACCGGAGATAAACCGGAGCATGACATCGATGCGCTCGAATTGATTGCGACGAAGGCGCAGGTCGCTATTCCGCAGCAAATCGCATCGCTGTTTGCCAAGCCGATTACTCAGACTACGGTGATCGATAAGGCAGATATTGAAAAAGAGATCCTGGATTTCTTGTAAGATTCAAGAGAAAGAAGTATCAAAAAAACCGCTTAAACATTTGTTGTTTAAGCGGTTTTTTTATTTTCCGGTCTCTTAAAGTTTATGTGCCGCTTGAATGCGCAGCTGGATATTGGTGCGGCCGAAAAATCGATTTAAAGCGGGTTGGTAAGCACACTCGATCCAGTCACCGCTGCTGAACGGATCTTGATCGTGTGCACTTTCTTTGCCGTTAAAGAAAATCGCACTGTGTTCCGTGCCTTGATCACTGCTCAGTTTTAGAGATAAGTGAGTCTGTGTCTGACCGACGCTTTTAATCGAGCTGATACGGAAGATGCCTTTAAACAGAGGTTTCGGCCATTCTCTGCCGAAAGGTTCCAGAGCGTTGATCTCTTGAATTAACGGCGGCGTCAGTTGAGACGGGTGTAACTGACCGTCGGTGAAGACGCGCGGAGAGGGCGCCGTTGTACCCAATTGTGCTTGAATGGCAGTTTCGAACAGTTCGCTGAAAAGTGGATATTTTTCGATCGGGATCATACAGCCGGCGGCGCCTTTATGACCACCCATAGATGAAAACAGCTCGGAATCCTGCTCCGACATCCATTGGAATGCCGCCCGCAGATCAACTTCATCGACAATGCCGCGACCGCTACCCGCCAGAAAACCGTCCTCTAAGTCAGTCATGGCGACTGTAGGGACACCGTACTGCTCACCGATTCGTGAAGCGATAATACCCTGAATACCGGCATTACCCTGCAGCTTGACGGCAAGACTGTATTTGTTCGGATGGTACAGTTCGCGGGCGCGTTCTTTAGCCTGTAACAGCATTTCGTTTTGCTGTTCGCGGCGATTGAGATTATCCTCGTCGAGTTGTTGAAGATAGGATTTGGCCTGGCTTAAATCGTGCGCCGTCAGAAAATGGAAGGCTGTGGTAACATCGCTGACGCGGCTGGCGGCATTAATTCGCGTAGCGACTTGAAAGCCGAGAAATTCGGCATCAAACGGCTGGCCCTGATTGTCGTTCAATTCTTTCATCGCTTGCCATGCAGGCGATTGAAAACGATTGATCATCTGCAGACCGGTGCGGACGATAGCCCGATTGTTCGGGCTTTTCAGACTGACACTGTCTGCGACTGTTCCCAATGAAACATTTAATGCCAGCGGTTTTAAAGAAGGTGTCTGTGCAGACAAATAGCCGCGGGAGATCAATTCCTGGCGAACCTGAGCCATAACCAGAAAAATCACGAAGCAACCGGCAACCGTCTTATCGTAATCGCAACCCGATTGTTGCGGATTAACGGTACAGACCGCACTCGGAGGAGGGCCTTCGATTGGAAGCTGGTGGTGGTCAGTAACGCAAACCGGAATGCCGGCTTCTTTTAAACGGGCGATTCTCGCTTCGTCACTGGAACCCTGATCAGCAGAAATAACCAATGCGACCGGTTCTTCAATAGCCAGAATACGATCGACCACTTCATCGGTAATGCCGTAGCCGCTCTTTCGTTCACCGATAATATGCCGAATACGTTGCGGATTGACGCCAAAAAAATCGCTAAGTGCGGTTGTTGCGACCCAGGCTGAGGTAACACCGTCTGTATCGTAGTCGGTTGCCAATACAATGGTTTGTCCGCTTTGCACTGCATCTGCGATCAGTTTAGCGGCAAAATCGGCATTCTTTAATTCCAGCGGCGGTTGAATATGTTTTAATTTTGGGAAGACGATTTCATCGAGTTGCTGCGGGTTTTGCAAACGGTTGGCAACCAGCATAGCTTGCAAATCCGTGAGGCCGAGACCTTTCGCAGCATCGAAAGTTGCCGGATTGGGTTGGCGTTCTAGGATTTGGGTAGGCTTGATCATAGCGAGGAATTTTAACAGATGCAGAGAGTGGTTTGTCTCTATCTACACGGCTTTTTAAGCAGCGGCAATAGTTTTAAGGCCAAGTGGCTCAAGCAACATTGTTTGCAGGATCGGACTTTCAATATTATCGATTTCCGCACGCCAAGTTATACACTGCTTTCTCCGGAGAAAAGTGTTGCCGAAATCGAGCATGAACTGCAAACGCTCAAAAGCGATTATCCGGAAGCGCAAATCATATTAATCGGTTCATCCATGGGCGGATTTTACGTGCAATATCTGGCACATCGGCACAAGTTACCCTACGCAATGATTAATCCGGCTTTGCACCCGCAGGGACTGTTTCCGAAATATCTGGGCAAACACTTCAACCCGCATAGTGGTGAAACCATTCGTATCGACCACACTTATCTTGAAGCATTGAAAAATTACGATATCAGTGTGCCGGATGAAGAATTGTGCTCGTTAATGGCAGTGGATTTAGGGGATGAAGTGGTGAATATTCAGGCGGCAATCGAAAAGTATCGCGCTAAGGAAAAATGCCATTCTTTAGCCGCCTTCGAGGGTGGTGATCATGCTTTTCAGCATTTGGAAGCGTTCTGCGATGAGTTCAGGTTGTTTGTCGAAAATTTACTATCAGTGAATTAAATCGATTGGTTATGATTTTTTCTCAATCTGAAGATTAAATTCCATTCGGCTGAGCTGTGCTTGAATTTTCGTCGGGATAAGTAAAGTCGATACTAAGAATCGGCTCCGCATAGGGGTCATGGTTTAGGTGGTCCAGTGAAATTTGCATATATTGAGCACGCCACTGAAAGCTCTTATAGGAATGCAGTCCGTTGGCTTGATGGAGTTGGCTGTGTGTCGGTGCACCGATCTGTTCGACCAGGTCTCGTGCTATGTCGGAAAGAGTTCTCCACGAGCCTGTCTGATCTTGCTTAAGATCGATGTTTGCCGAGTTGATATTACGAAAAACCCGTTTGAATTGGCTTACCCGGCCTTCTTTATCGAAATGAAATACGATATAGCGGCTATCCGGTAGCTGCAGTCTGGAAAAATAGCGATCTTTGAGTTGGAATCCCCAAGTCGCTCGCGATTGCTTAAAACCGCCCAATTCTGCCAGTTGTTGGCGTAACTCATCTCTTTGAGCTTGATAAAGCTGGATATCCAAAAGACGAAACTGTTGCAGTTTCTGATCCTCCGTGGCACCCGCAGGAACCTGCGCGAATACCTGTGAAGCTATGGCAAGCAAGCAGAAGGAAAATAGTTGAAAAATCCGTTTCATCGATGAATATCCCGTGAAAGTGTTGCTGGGTTAGCGAACTACTGATAAGGAAATAATCGGCTAGATGTCGTTAATCTTGAGGAAAGCCTTAATTTCTTCTTCAGGGATGCGGATTCTTAATTCATCGGCAGATAGAAGTAGTGCTGGTTCATCTTTTTGCGGAATTTGATTAACTTTATATTGTTGAAGCATCACGGTGGCATCTGCATCGGAAGGGTCTATATTGGTATGCAGACGGTAACGGATGGCATTTTCCGCCAATTCTCGAGAAATTTGCATGGATAGTGTAAAGACTTCGCAATCGTGTGAGGTTTGCAGGTCGTAAAACCGTTGCCGATGTTCACGTTTCAGAAAGGTTGCATCGACAATGACGTTTTGACGCTGTTGTAATAAAGTTGCTGCATTAGATAACAAGGTATCGTAGGTCAGACGATTCATCTCTGCTCCGTAGAGTTTACGCTTGTCTTCAGTTGAGATTCTGGCTGTCGATTGAATGCCGTACAGGTGTTTACGGGTGCGATCCGAACTCAGTATCACTGCGTCGAACCAATCTAATAAATGATCGGCTAAATAGCTTTTTCCTGAACCGGAAATTCCCTGGAGTAGAACTAATTTAGGTTGCTTGCTCTCTTGGCTGTATTCGAGTGCTTGATGAATATAGTCAAGAGTGGTTTGCTGCATCACTTTTTTGCGGTAATCCTTGGACTCCAGCTGAGCGCAGCGCAAACCGCTGATTTTGGCGCGTACCAAAGTTCGATAGACCCGATAAAAGCCGAGAAGATCGAAAACGGCGTAATCCTGGGTCTGATTCAGATAGATCGAGAGAATTTTGCTTTTCAAGCGGCGCTGTTTGCGAAAATCCAGATCGATCAATAAGAAAGCCAGGTCGCTCAAGACGTCGATCCAGCGGAAATTTTCGTTGAATTCAATGCCGTCGAATAACAAGGGTTGTTCATCGACCAGTGCAATATTATCCAGATGAAGATCGCCGTGGCAGGCACGAATGTAGCCGTCTTTTTTGCGCGCTATTAAGCGTTGCAATAGCTTCTGATAGGTCCGGCGAGTCCAGTCTTGCAATTGATCCAGTTCACTTCCGGCTAAATCCTGATAATCCTTTAGAAGAGTCGGAAAATTATCCAACATCGGCTGCAGGATGACTTCGGGATCACCAAGTTTGCTCTGTTTTTCGACCGGTTCAGCCTTAGTGTGAAAGTCGGCAATCTGCATGGCCAGGGCTTCAATTTGCACGGAATTCAAGCTTTGCTGCTGCAATAGACGACTTAGAACACTATTGGGATCGAATTGGCGCATTTTGAGCAGATATTCAATTGGTTCATCTGCCGGGTGTTGCGGTTCAAAGCTGAGGGTAGCAACGGTATGCAAATAAAGCGGGCAAACCTCAAGGTAAAGTTGCGGAGCCGTGCGTTTATTCAGTTCCAATTCGAGTTGGTAGTATTTAAGGCGTTGCTGCAGTCGCGTGAAATCCAGAAAACCGAAATCAACTGGCTTTTTCAGTTTGTAAGCAAATTCACCAGTTAGGAATACCACGGAAATATGTGTTTCGATGGTGGTAATTACTTCGACCGGATGAGGGTAGGTCTCAGGGATGCTGAGAGCTTGAATTAAATCGGGGAGCGGGACTTCGGACATAGTATTCTAGTGGTGGCGAAGCCGTAAAGTAAGAGGGTGATTCGTCGGTTCAGCCAGTTTGTTTTTAGGCTGAACCCATCGTTTTATTCGTGTTAGGCAACGCCCTGTTTCTCACGAATTTCCTGTTTGCGCTTCATTTCAACGGTTAAGGTTGCCGTCGGACGAGCTTCCATTCGTGCCAAACCGATTTCTTCACCGCTCATTTTGCAGTAGCCGTACTCGCCGTTTTCGATATCTTTTAGGGATTTATCGATTTTAGAAATTAATTTACGTTCACGATCACGGGTACGTAACTCCAAAGCAAACTCTTCTTCTTGCGACGCTCGGTCATTTGGATCTGCTGGGGTCTCAGAATCGGATTTTAGGTGCGATACTGTGCTGTTGGCCTCATTGATTAACTGCTGTTTCCACGCCAAAAGTTTACTCTTGAAGTGCTCCAGCATTTCCGGGCTCATATACTCCTCACCCTTTTTCGGTTGGTAAGCAGGGTAGTTTTCAATAAAGTCAGTTTGAAGTTCCATTTTCTCTCTCCTGTACTCTTTATTGTAGGAAAAATAGTTGTTGTTATTGAGTACAAACTTTTTATAAACGTGTTTTATATCAGGTTTGTTATCACTCAACAAGTGATATTTTTTAGGTGACTTTTAAATTTGTTATGTTCAACTTAAATAACCTTAATAGTTATAAGCTTGAATTTGAATGACTTATCACGCAAAATGCATAGCCATCTTGGAATTATAAAAAATTTAAATACTTGCTCTGAATTTGATTAAATCTTTCGATTAATAAACCGGGCAATTTGGCATATTGAAAAGAGGAATTGTATGGCTCAACTTGAAGCTCTATTATTTGATGTAGACGGCACCTTGGCAGATACTGAACGTGACGGTCACCGCCCGGCCTTTAATATGGCTTTTGAGGCTGCCGGCCTTGACTGGAACTGGGATGAAGCGCTTTACGGTGAACTGTTGGCGGTAACCGGTGGTAAAGAGCGCATCAAATTTTATTTGGAAAAATTCAATACTGATTTTGAGAAACCGGCAGATTTCGATGAGTTCGTCAAAGGATTACACGCTTCCAAAACCGAGTTTTACAAACAGTTGATGGCGGAAGGAAAAATTCCGTTGCGTCCGGGTGTAGAGCGTTTGATCAATGAAGCGCGCAGCAAAAATGTACGCATGGCCGTTGTAACCACCACCACGCCTGCAAACGTAACGGCACTTTTAACGAACACTCTTGGTGCAGATTCTGAAAGTTGGTTTGAAGTTATTGCTGCCGGTGATATTGTTCCGGCTAAAAAACCAGCACCGGATATCTATTTCTGGGCGATGGAAAAAATGAATGTTAAGCCTGAAGAGTGTATCGCTTTCGAAGACTCGGATAACGGAATTAAATCTTCTGCTGCCGCTAACGTTAAGACCATTATTACGATTAACGAATACACCAAAGATGATGATTTCTCCAAGGCCGATTTAGTGTTGGATCAGATGGGCGAACCTGAAGAAGGATTTGAAGTTCTGGCGGGTGAGCACCACGGCCATGACTATCTGGATCTTGAGTTGGTTAAAAAGGTGCACGCCGGAGCCTGAGTTTTACTGTTTCACTGTAAGACCGGTTTCCTAAGTCTGGAATAAGAAACCCCGCAGAATGTTGGTTCTGCGGGGTTTTCTTTTGCTTAATTCGAATATGCGAACCACTTTCTCGTTGATCACTTTCTCGTTAATGCTTCTCCGGAAAATTCAATACCTTCCCAGCCGTGAAGTATAAAGTTACGAATATTCTGATGATCATTGTTTTCAGGATGTTGCAGCACGTCTCGTGTGTAGAAGTCGCCAAACGCATTTAAAGTTTGCTGCTGTGACAGTTGATTCAGTTTTGCGAAAGCAAAGATTTTACATGAACCGTTATTGGTATCCGCTTCATTGAAGGTATCACCGTTTTTAAAGGCGGTCGGTGAGAATTCGTATTCTGTTTCAATGACTTGCATCACAGTTTTGAAATCAACTGCCGAGTTGTTTAGTGCGGTAATAAGTTCTTGACTACTGTTTATATCTGACATGATGACATCCTTTTTGCTTTTCTGGTTAATCGGGATTTTGAGTTGGTTACGGAAATGTTTATTGGTTTTATTCAGAAACTGACGAGTCTGGTAACTCCGTAGGCAGCATCCTGCTGCCAAGCTTGCACGAGTTCACATGGTATCAAGTTTGCGCGCAGCGTCATCCATATTGGATTCTTACATCCTCCTCCGACACTGAACAGCTGTTGCAGTTGTTCGCAACCCATCTCCTCAAGCCGTTGATAGCCTTTGCGTTCAACTTCGCTGAGCGAATACAGCAGACCGAACAGAAAGCAACGATGTGCATGGATGGCTTTTTCATCTTTCAATTCGAAGGCTTGTTGAAGTGATTTCTCAGGAAGAGGCGGCCATTTCGGCTGCAACTGTGGATCGGCAATCGGGAAACGCTCGCCAATTGTTGCCAGAGGATAGAGTTCGTTTAGGTTGAAAGTGCAGTGAAAACAAGTATTTAAATCTTTATGATGGTGTTCTTTGTTATTTTCTTCGCATACGGATTCAAGATCTTGAAGTAAGGTGATCAGCTCTTCTAACGAATAATGGGCAAGCAAACTGTTCCCGCCGGTATTAGATGCTCCGCCTATCAGCCATTGATTGCCGAGGCGGTGGCTGTAAATACCGTATTTACTGGAGAAAACAGGTGTTGATGAAAGTTGCTTAATCGCCAGGGTGGTTCCGAGAGAAGTAACCGCATCACCATTTTCCCGGGCTCCGGAAGCGAGAAAGCCGGCAATGCTGTCAGTGGTTCCTGCGCAAATTTTGCACTGCGGTTGGAAACCGAAAGTGTCGATCCAGAAGACGTCTATTTTGCCGAGAATACTGCCGGGTGCGACGACCTGCGGCAGTGAAATATTTGGCTGAAGCTTTTGTATCATCGGCTCGATCCAAGGCGGCCATAGCATGTTTTGCGGGTCATAGCCGAGCTTCAGGGCGTTATTGTAGTCGGTTTTAGAAGACCCGCAAAGTGCATAGTTAACGACATCTATCTGGTGGCGAATCTGCAGTTTGTTCGTCTTTGTATTCAAACCGTCGGGCAGCCGCTTGAGCAGATAGAGCACCTTGCTTAGTGTGCTGGAGGCGCCTTGCGCCGGGCTTTGCTTATGCAGTTCCGTCAAGCGATCATCAATTTCGCCGGCTTCAACCACTGCATCCTGGCGAAAGTACATCATGGTTTCGCTAAGAGGCGTATTGTCGCTGTCGGTTAGCACAACCGTCGAGGAGGTAGCATCGCAAATTATAAAGTCGATTTCGCTCAGTACACATTGCTGTTTCAGTGAGTGCAATAGGTTGTTCAGTGCTTGCAGCCAAACCTGAGGAGATTGCGTGTCGTCCGGGTAGCATAGATGAGATTGAAGCAGAATCCGGTCTTGATTTGGATTTGCCAGTTGTCCGGGCAAGATACTTTCACCAATTTTATCGCTGATATGTCGTTCGACTACGCAGCCCCGGACTCCAGAGGTTCCAAAGTCGATTCCAAGAATCTTGATCGTGCTTTTAAATCTGGAATCTGCATTGTGTTTCGAAGGCTGCATCTAAAAAAACCGGCTTGAAAATCTTAAGTCAAAAATGGGAACTTATTATAAGTGATTGATAGTGTTTGAAGATCAAATTTTCTTGTAAGAAAGTAGAAATAAGCCAAGTAATGCAGGTACAATTTCCTGTTAAAGCATTTCGTTTTGTCGCCCTATAAAAACAAAAACACAGGTCGGCGAGGTATTTTAAGGGAACCGATATGCTTCGCAGGAAAAGAGGCCGGCGGCAATTTTTCCCTGAAGCGTTCAAACAAGATTTTAGGACTGTTCTGATGAATGAATTACAGCAGGTATTGGTCGTATTTGCGGTCGTCGTAATCTTAGTACTTTATCTATTAAGCCGACGTAAGAACCAGGCTTCGCCAAAAGCATCCGAACAAGAACAACCCAAATCTGTATCTGCCGAAAAGATCTTGCCGGACTCTAAAGAGCAGGCTTCTCAAGCACTTAATAATTTGGGTGAAAATCATGCTCCTCTATCGGCTAAAACCGAAGAAAGATTGCATGTAATGGGTGAGGACCTGCCTGAAATCGATCCAAACCAACAGGCTCTGACCTTTGGTGAAGAATTCGACCTTCCGGAAACGGATGAGGTGCCATTAGAAAAGGTTGAAAAGGTTTCTGCCAAAAAGGAAACGCTTGCTGAAACGTTGGAACCGGTCGAATTAAACGAAGAATTACCGCAGAAGGAAGAGCAGAAAAGCGAATTGTTTGTACTGCTGGTTCTTGGTTCGCAAGAATTCACCATGCAGCAATTGCATCAAACTTTACAATCGGTCGGTTTGAGCTATTCGCATAATAAAGCGATTTATTGTCGTGAAGATAAACGCGGCAACGAAATCGTCAAGGTTGCCAATATGCTGGAACCTGGAATCTTTCCGCCGGATCCTCTCGAACAGCATAGTTCTCCTGGGGTTGCTCTGATTCTTGAGTTACCTACTTATATTGACTCTGCCGAAGCGATGAAGGATTTTATTTTGATTGCGCGCAAGGTTTCGCAGCGCTTAAATGCCCGTATTTATGATATGCAACGTCATCTGGTAAAAGAATCTGATTTGACGGCGATGCAGCAGAAAGCCGAGCAATTTGGCAGTGAAGAATAAAACGGCGCGGGTATTTTGTTTTTAGCAATTACCGCGCCCGAGGAAACAGTATTTCTAGATGACTGAAGAGTTAAATTTAAAGCAGGAACTGGAGCAGCTTAAGCAGGAACTTGCCGAACACAATTACGCCTACTATGTGCTTGATAACCCCACGGTGAGTGATGCTCAGTACGACCAGCTCTACCGTCGTCTTCTGGAAATCGAGCAACTTCATCCGCAATGGATCACCGACGATTCGCCTTCACAGAGAGTAGGCGATCAACCTTTATCCCATTTTGAATCAGTACGCCATGCGATACCGATGTATTCGCTGGAAAATGCTTTTAGTCAACAGGATCTCGAAGACTTTCAACGTCGTATTCTGGATCGATTGGGGACAAGCGAACAAGTCGAATATATTGCCGAACCGAAAATGGACGGTTTGGCAATCAATATCCGCTATGAAAATGGCCTTCTGGTTCAAGCGGCGACTCGAGGAGATGGCAGCGTTGGCGAAGATGTTACTCATAATATCCGTACCATTGCCTCGATCCCCTTAAAGCTTTTGGGTCATAGCTGGCCGCAAGTATTGGAAATTCGCGGCGAAGTCTTTATGCCGAAAAATGCGTTTGACGAATTGAACCGCAGGCAGACGGAAAAAGGGGATAAGGTTTTTGCCAATCCGCGCAATGCGGCGGCGGGCACTTTGCGACAGCTCGATCCGAGTGTGACGGCATCGCGTAAATTGAGTTTTTATCTATACGGTTGGGGTGAAATTGTTCATGATGAACCGCTCGCCGAAACTTACGACGGTATGTTGAAGCATTTTCTCGAATGGGGTTTGCCGACAAATCCCGATAGTCGTTGTGTGCTTGGTGTCGAAGGCATGCAGGACTACTACAATATGTTGTTCGAAAAACGCGCTTCCATGCCGTATGAAATTGACGGTATCGTCTATAAGGTTAACCGGCTGGATGATCATCAGCGCCTCGGGTTTACTGCCAAAGCGCCGCGCTGGGCGATCGCCAGAAAATTTCCGGCAGAAGAGGTCTGGACCAGGCTGTTAGGGATTGATGTACAGGTCGGTCGTACCGGAGCACTAACACCGGTAGCTCGATTGGAGCCGGTTGCGGTCGGCGGGGTGATTGTATCGAATGCCACTCTGCATAATCAGGACGAAATTGATCGAAAAGATGTTCGTATCGGCGATACGGTAATTGTGCGCCGTGCCGGAGATGTGATTCCCGAAGTCGTCGGGCCGGTCTTGGCGCAACGTCCGGAACATACCGAAAAATTCCACATGCCGAAATATTGTCCGGAGTGTGATTCGGACGTGATCAAAGAAGACGATAAGGCGGTGTATCGCTGCACCGGCGGCCTGTTTTGCCCGGCGCAGCGCAAACGTGCCTTGCAACACTATGTATCGCGTAAAGCTATGGATATTCAGGGGCTTGGTGATAAATTAATTGATCAGCTGTGCGATTTGGGCTGGGTGAAGCACCCTGATCAAATTTACCTCTTACAGGCTGATAAACTGGCGGAATTGCCGCGCATGGGTGAAAAGTCGGCAGCGAAATTGATCGAGTCGATCGAAGCGTCGAAAGCGACGACGCTGGCGCGCTTTATTTTTTCGTTGGGGATTCCAGAGGTCGGTGAAGTGACTGCTAAAAACCTGGCGCAGTATTTTATCCGTTTGGGTCCTTTGATGAGCGCTCAGCACGAAGATTTGATCAAGGTGGATGATGTCGGAGATGTCGTCGCATCGCATATTATTCATTTCTTTCGACAGCCGCACAATAATGAAGTGATCGGTGCTCTGCTGGCATCCGGTATTCATTGGCCGGATCCGAACACCCAACCGAAAGTCGAAGGCTCCGCTTTCCTGGGGAAAACCGTGGTGATTACCGGTGCTTTGCAATACGGTAGTCGTGATGAGGCAAAAGCGAAACTGGAAGCCTTGGGAGCGAAGGTGAGTGGAAGTGTTTCGGCGAAAACCGATTATTTAGTGGCCGGTGAAAAAGCCGGTTCGAAATTAACCAAAGCACAATCTTTGGGCGTGGAAGTTTTGGACGAAACGCAATTTTTAAAGATGTTAGGAGAGCTCGAAAATGGTTAGACCACGTAATGTCAATCGAACAAAGAGCGAAATGGAAATTCCCGACTGGGAACAGGAAGAGTTTCAGAGTCGTACGCAAATCAAAAAAGCAGCCCAGGCGGTGACCGATTTGGGTGAACAGATTTCGCAGATGACGGAAAGCGAAATCAAAAAGATGAACCTGCCTAAGGCGTTTACCGATGCGGTTTTGATGCTGAAGACAATGGACCGCGGTCCGGCTTTGAAACGCCAGCGTCTTTTTATCGGCAAGATGCTGAGACAGGATGAAGATTTAATCGTTGAGATTAAAGAAAAACTGGCGGAAATCGAGATCCGTAGGAAGCAGCAGAATGCGCATTTCCACAAGTTGGAAATGTGGCGTGATCGGATGCTGGAGTCCGGTGATGATGCTATTAGCGAATTTATGCAGCTGTTTCCGCATGCAGATCGTCAGCAGTTGCGCCAGTGGGTGCGCAATGCTGTTAAGGAAGCGGAAACTCAAAAACCGCCGAAATCCGCCAGGGAATTGTTTAAATACCTGCGTGCCTTGGAATGGTAGTCCTTGGCATAAATTCAATTTAAACGGGGCGATTGCGCATGCGTAAGCGCCCTTCAAAAATCAACAATCCTCCTAAGACCAAACCTGTACCGATCAAAGTATGCATGTTTAATGCCTCGTTATTCAGATAGTGACCGAGTAGTAACGCAAACACCGGAGTAATCACCGGGATCAGTGCCAGCCGCATCGCATCGATTCGTTTCAGTAGATAATAATACAACAAAAATCCGATCAGTGAGCCGAAGGTCGCAGCATAAACGATGGCGCCTAATGCGGTGTCGGAGATTTCCGAAGGCACTTTCCAACTGATCCATGGTGTTTGCGATAACAGCAGCATGCCGATAACGCTGACCCATAAAGCGCCTAAGGTAAATTCTAAGCTGGAGCTTTTTTCGGCATGTTTTTTGACCAGTAGAGTGCCGAAAGAGTGGATCAGAACAGAGAGCAGTGCGGCGATAACGGCAAGCCATTCGTCGCTTTTGAAATCGTGTAAATTCGATTGAAAGATCACTACTAGGCCGCTGAAACTGAGCAGAACAGCGAGCATTTTTCGTTTTGTTAATCTATAACCAGGCAATAGTTGTGGTGACAGTAAACCCGTTATGATCGGAGTCAGAGCAAAGATAATCGCGATCCATCCGGAATTCAGATATTGTCCCGCCCAATACATCAATGTCATTCCACCTAAAACCGGCAGGGATGCATAAAACCACAGCTGCCAACGGCTAACGGAAGGCCAGCGAATATCGGGTTTTAGCCATAAAAGTATCGGTAAGGCGATTACCGCTGCAATCAGGGTTCGCGTTGCAACGGCAAAAAACCAGTCTGCCTGCGCACCCCAGACAATCGCCAAGGGCGTTGTCGTCCAGATAAGGATGACTCCGAAATAGGCGAAGAATACGGATGGATTCATTTAATGCATACTGACTTCAGGAAGGAAAAACGGTCTGGAATCAGATCGCTTCAAATACACCGAGAGCTCGGTTTTTAGTGGCTTTGTCTGCCTTAAAAATTCGTCCGTTCATGCAGATGTAAACACCGGAATTTTTTAATTGAACCGCACTGAGAGCGCCGCCTAGATTAAATAAGGCATCGGAATGACCAAGTGCAAACGGGCGCATGGCTCCGGTTAAAACAATGGTTTTGCCTCTTAATCCTGGATTGTTTTGCAGGTACAGGGCCGTTTCCACCATGGTATCGGTACCGTGGGTGATTAAAATCTGTGTCGACTCGCTCTTTAAACAGGCTTCGGCAATTTGCGCGCGGTCATGCTGTTCCATATCAAGACTGTCTTTCTGCATCAGGATTTCGCACTTGACCGGCAGGCGGCAGTTAGCTTGCCGCAGCATCTCTTCGATATGGCTGCCCGGGAAATAGAGTTCACCCTGTAAAGGGTGATAATCTTTATCGAGCGTGCCGCCGGTAATCAATAGGTGAATTTGAGAATGCATTTTAAAATCCGCAAAAGGAGCAGCCGCTATTAATGATCAATAGCGGCTGCCGAAGTTATTAAGATATTTTGGATCGGGGGAAGGGTTAAGGCTGGCGCAAAATACCGCGAACGATTCCGAGAATTTCGATGTTTTCGTTTTTCAAGTAAATCGGTTCCATTTCGTCGTTGGCAGGCTGTAGTCGAACACCGTCCTTTTCAATAAACAGACGTTTCATGGTGACTTCTTCATTATTGATTCTTACAACCACCGATTCGCCGTTTTCGGCCGAAGCGCTACGTTCGATAATGACGATGTCACCGTCATGGATATTTTCGTCGACCATGGAATAGCCTTTTACTCGCAGTGCAAAAGTCTCTTTCTTAGCCAGACAAGAGGGAACGGAAACGGTTTCATAATCCAGTTCCATCTGAACAGGGTCGCCGGCAGAGGTCCAGCCGAGCAGAGGAATCTGCACAAAGTCGGTATCCATCAGTTCCAAGGGTTCAATGTCGCGAATGGCGCTTTTTAGCTGACGTTTCGGAATTAGATAAGCGACGTTGGACATAAATCTCCCCGTTCCAGAAAAAATCGATTAAACAGCCTTCACAATAGCTTAAATTCAGCTTTTTGGGAAGACTTGTTTAAAGGGTTTTACTTCGACTTTACTGTAGACGCCTGCAGCCATGTACGGATCATGATTTGCCCATTCGGTTGCTTGCTCGAGAGATTCAAATTCGGCAACGATTAAACTACCGCTAAAACCGTGTTCGCCGGGCTCAGTACTGTCGATTGCCGGATTCGGTCCGGCCAGAACCAAACGACCGGCTTCATCCAGTGCTTGCAGTCGTGCGATATGGTCCGGGCGAGCTTGAACGCGCAAAGGAAGGCTGTCGGATACGTCGTAGGCAAAGATGGAATACAACATAAAAATCCTTTTTATTTCAAAGTGCTGTAAAAGTTATTTTGAGTGTTCTTTATCTTCGTTCTCGATCAGAGACTCGGCTTCAGCTTCGGAATCGGATTCCTGCAAGTAACGACTGATATAGAAACCTTGCAGAATAATAAACACCAGCGTCATTCCCATTAGGCCAAAGAGTTTGAAGTTAACCCAGGTATCGGTGTCATATTGATAGGCAACATAGAGGTTAACAATTCCCGACAGGATGAAGAACGATACCCATAGCCAGCTTAAACGGTACCAAATTTCCTGAGGTAGATGGATTGCCTGATCCATCATACGCTGGATAATCGGTTTTTGCCCGATGAAATGACTGGCGGCAAATACCAGAGCGAAGCCCCAGTTTACAATGGTCGGTTTCCATTTAATAAACGCTTCGTCTTGAAGAATCAGGGTTAAGCCACCGAGAATGACGATCAAAGCCAGGGTGATCAGATGCATCTTTTCGACGCGGCGATGTTTGATGTATACATAACCGACCTGGACGGCGGTTGCGACGATAATGACGGCGGTTGCAGTGTAAATGTCGTAGGCTTTATAAGCGATAAAAAAGAGAACAATCGGGAAAAAATCAAATAAAAATTTCATGTAAACGGCTTTGTAAGATTAATTTTTAGACCAGATTCTAGCTGGGATTGCCGCAGAATTAAAGCGCTCTGCCGATAGTTGCTGCGCTTTTTAAGCACTGTTGCATGAATGCACCTCAATACTTTGCCTCTCAGGCTGGTAAAATAGAGACTTAGTTGTTTAATGCATTTGAGAAAGTAGCCGGGTGGCGTAACCTATGAAAGTCGATTTACATTGTCATACCAGCGCATCGGACGGTAGTTTAGCCCCTGGTGAATTGCTGCAGCGCGCTCTGGAAAGAGAGATTGACTGTCTGGCGATTACCGATCACGATACGACGCGCGGTTATGAAATTCTAAGGCAAGAACTCCAAAGTGACTCAAGACTGAAATTAATCGCAGGCACGGAAATTTCCTGTAACTGGCAAGAGCGAACGATTCATATTGTTGCATTGAATTTTCAGGTTGACCATCAAGGGCTGCAAGGCGGTTTGCAGAGAATTCGGCAAAGTCGTCGTGATCGGGCTGCGGCAATGCTCGAGAAATTTGATAACCACCGCCATTTTAATTTTCCCGATATGCAGCAGAAGCTTGAAGAGCTGGTCGGTGAAGGGGTTGTCGGAAGAGGGCATTTTGCCGAGCTGTTAATTCGGGAAGGCAGGGTAAAAAATGCTCAACAGGCGTTTGACCGCTTTCTTAAAAAAGGACGCATCGGTTATGTTAAAGCGGAATGGCCGTCTTTGCAGGAAGTTGTCGGTTGGATTCGCGACGCAGGTGGTGTTGCGGTAATTGCCCATCCAGCTCTGTATAAATTGACGAGTCGAAAATTAAACCAGTTGATTGAAGATTTCATCGATGCCGGCGGCAAGGCAATTGAGGTGGTCAATCAGCCAAGACCGTGCGCGGATATTATCGGTATGGCGGAAAGGGCTAGACGTTACGGCTTGTACGCGTCGGTTGGTTCGGATTTTCATCGTCCTGAACATCGTTGGCGAGATCTGGGGTGGCTGGCACCGCTGCCGGAATCGGTCGCTCCGGTCTGGGACTTGTTTTAGTCTGTTTGCAAAGCGGTGTTTGCAGTATAATTTGCAGCGTCGGCAATGAGTAGGATAAAAGAGAAAGAAAGCGGAAAACTCCAAATCTGCCTCATTCTTTTGCAATACTCAAATACCGATTAAGACCCTTTTCAGACGTATCAATACAAAACAAGAAAGCAGCCATGTCCAGTCAATTCATTAGTGTTCATCCAGATAATCCGCAAGACCGTTTATTGGATCAGGTTTCGGTGATTTTGGAAAAGGGTGGCGTGATTGCCTACCCGACCGAATCCGGCTATGCATTGGGTTGCCTGTTTGACAACAAACAGGGTGCGGATCGCATTCGCGTCATTCGACGTCTGGATGAACGCCACGAGTTGACCTTGATGTGCAAGGATTTAAGCAATCTTTCCGAATATGCCAAAGTCGGAAATACCCAGTTTCGTTTCTTGAAATCTCATCTGCCCGGACCTTATACCTTTTTATTGCCGGCGAGCCGGGAAGTGCCGAAACGCATGCAGTCGCCGAAGCGTAAAACCATCGGTTTGCGGGTATCGCCGAACACGGTCACCAATGCGCTGCTGTCACGCTTTGACCGTCCGCTGTTGTCGGCCAGTCTGATTCTGCCGGGAGAGGATTATCCGATGACCGAGGCCTGGGAAATTCAGGAAACTTTAAGTCATGCTTTGGATGCCGTGCTTGATGGCGGTTTCTGTGGTTTTGAGCCGACCACAATTATTGACTTTACCGAAGATGAGCCGGTATTGGTGCGTCAGGGACAGGGAGAGTTTCAGCAGTGAATGAGTTAAGTTTGATACAAACCATTGCGATCTGGACGCTGCCGGTGATTTTTGCTATTACCTTACATGAAGTAGCGCACGGCTGGATGGCAAATAAGTTGGGGGATCCGACTGCCAAAATGCTCGGGCGACTTACCTTGAACCCCCTAAAGCATATCGATCCGATCGGCACGGTTGTCGTACCGTTGGTTTTGCTGATTCTCGGTGGCTTTGTTTTTGGTTGGGCCAAGGCGGTTCCGGTCACCATGCAGAATTTCAAACGACCTAGAAAGGATATGGCTTGGGTGGCGATTGCCGGGCCTAGCGCCAATCTGCTGATGGCAATCGGTTGGGCGATTGTTATGAAACTAGGCGAATCACTGCAGTATTCGCTTCCGGAAATCGGCGTCTTTATGGCTTATACCGGGATGGCGGGAATCAGTATTAACCTGATTCTGTTAGTGTTAAATCTGATTCCGATTCCTCCACTTGACGGTAGCCGGGTGTTATCGGCGTTTCTCTCTCCGAAGTTGGCATGGCAGTACAACCGCTTAGAGCCTTATGGCTTTTTCATTCTGCTTGGTTTGCTGTTTTTTGGCGTATTGACGCCATTGTTGTTAGGGCCTTATAACTTACTGAAAGATTTAATTTTTAACATTGTCGGTTTGTAATTATTTTTCTAGGACGCGGGACGTCAAACTTGCTTCAATGCATTTATTTTTCGGTTTCTAAATTTTTTAAAAGTGAATTCACACTATGAACGAACAAAGCTCGCCGCAAGGTGAAAAATTACAGAAAATTCTTGCCCGTGCCGGTTTCGGTTCGCGTCGTTCGGTTGAAGAACTGATACAGCAAGGTTTGGTTAAAGTAAACGGTAAAACGGCCAAATTAGGTGATCGAGCGACGGCCAGCGACAAGATCAAAGTCCGTGATCAGCTGATTAAAGAGCAGCGTTTGCAGAAGCAGGCAACCGAAGTCATTTTGTACAACAAGCCGGAAGGGCGAGTTTGTACACGCAGGGACGAAAAGGGTCGCGAAACGATTTATGGGCAGTTGCCGCGTATCCATAATGGGCGCTGGATCAGTATCGGGCGTCTGGATTTGAATACCAGCGGCCTGCTTATTTTGACCAATAACGGTGAACTCGCCAATCGCATGATGCATCCGTCCTACGAAATCGAGCGCGAATATTTAGTTCGTGTTTTCGGTGAAGTCAGTGAAGAGGCGATTAAGCAATTGCTGGCCGGCGTTCAATTGGAAGACGGCCCGGCTAAATTCGACCGGGTCCAGGCAATGCCGAGCGAAGACGAGGTGATGAACCGTTGGTATCGTGTTGTGCTTAAAGAGGGGCGCAACCGGGAAGTTCGCCGCATTTGGGAAGCAGTCGGTTTGCAGGTCAGTCGTTTGCACCGCGTACGTTACGGGCAATTCAGTTTGCCGCGCAATTTACGCAAGGGTAAAACCGAAGCTTTGACTTGGAAACAGGTCAATCAGCTGCTGAAAAGTGTCGAGCTTCCGGAAGAGACTCGCCCCGATCTGCGAATTAATTCTGCACGCAATGACAAGTCGGCCTTGTCAAAGCGCGATGCCAGCAAATCGGCTCGTACCGAATCAGGCCGTTACGGCAGAAAAACGGTACATGACTTAAATGATTTTTCTAATCCGTATCGTAAGAAGAAAAGTCGCAGCCATTGAGCTGTCGCTTATTTAGAACCTCAAAAATAAAAAACCGCGCTACTGCGGTTTTTTTATGCTGAATATTTGCCGATCAAATTAATAATGCGGTGGCGGAGCTTCGTCAGCCGGGTTGCGTATTGCTTCTTCACGCAGCGTTTTCAAATACTCGGAAAGCAGCTTTAGCTGAGTTTGCAGTTGTTGTATCTGCTGGTGTTGTTGCAATAAAGTCTTTTCTATCGCTTCGATCGAATCGTGATGATAGGCTTGTTCGATCTGCAGGGATTCAATTAAGCGGCGAATTTCCTGTGATTCGCCACTTCCATCTATGTGATTTAAATCCATGGCAATGTCTCGTCTGTAAGCTCACAATTGTTGCTTGGGTAGATAACAACGCGATCGGCTTCTGCTTTCTGAGGAATAACTTTACTTTCACGCAGTTCGTCCCGTCGGAAATAGTGGCATGACCATTCGCAATCCGCTGAAGTCCGTCTTAGCATCTGTTCAACCTGAGGTATCGAATCGACTTTCAGTCCTTTAAGCGCAATCAGCAGATCGCCGGCAGACAAACCGGCTTTATGCGCCGCCGAGTCGTTCCAGACATGAGTTACGCGAAGACCCTGCGATTCGGGTTTTAGATTGGCCCCTAAAGACAGTTGTAGAAAATTCTTGCTGAGGGTTCCTCCTGTGTCACCAAGACTTTGATACTCACGTAATTCGAAGATGTAGCCGAATTCGGCAAGCATGTCGGCAAACGGCAAGTCTTGGCGGCCATATAAGTATTGAGCAAAAAAATCGCTGAAATCGACACCGCTCAATTCCGAGCACAGCATTTCGATCTGTTTTTCTTGCAAAGCGCGCCCGGTCTGACCGTGCTGCTGCCAGAGATAACGCAAAATATTATCCAGGCTGAAAGAGCCATGCGAGTGCTTGCGCAGCAACAGATCCAAACCAAGTGCGATCAGGCTGCCTTTAGTGTAATAGCTGATAATCGCGTTTGGAGCGTTTTCATCCTGCTGGTAGAACTTGGTCCAAGTGAACCAGCTCGAATCGGCAACCGATTGTTTGAAACGGCCCGGCATGCGATAGACACGGGTCATCTGCTCACCGAGAAGTTGTAAATAACGTGTCCGATCAATTACTCCGGCGCGCAACAGGATTAGAGCGTCATAATAGGAGGTAACGCCTTCAAACCACCACAGTTGATGGGTATATTGAGGTTGTTGCAGGTCGGCATTTTGAAATGCCTGTGGTTGAATGGTTTTCACGTTCCAGCTATGGAAATATTCATGACTGCATAGTTCCAGAAATCTGACATAGCCGTCACTCGCTTCCTGCATGCCGATATATGGCAAATCGTCGCGACTGCAGATCAGCGCTGTCGAATTTCGATGTTCCAGACCGCCGTAGTCATTGCCGGTCACAACGACTTGAAACAAATAGTTTTGCATCGGTGCTGAACCGAATAGCTCGATTTCGTATTCGCAGATTTTGATCAGATCCTGTTTTAAGCGCGTGAAATCGCATTCAAAAACACCGGCAATCACCATCTTATGAGGAATGCCGCAAGCGGTAAATTCGATGCTGTGATGCGTTCCGATCTCGAAAGGGTAATCGATTAAAGCGGCGTAATCCTCAGCTTGATAAAGACCGAAACCGCGCGGATCAATTTCCTGAGCAGGCATGCCGCTGGCGACACGCCATGCATTTTGTTTGCTAAAGTCGTTGGCGATTAATTCCAATTCGTGGGTCTGCTGTTCAAAGCCATCAACTTGCAAAAATACCGAAGTACCGTTAAAGAATGCGCGTTGATCGTCGAAATAGGCACCACGTACCGACAAATCCCAGGCGTAGACTTGATAGCTTAAAGTGGCTGCCGAGTCGCAGGCGAATTGCCAGGAAGATTTGTCCAGCGCGATAAGCTCGATAAGTTTGCCGCTGCTGTCGCAGGCTTGCAAATCGATCAGGTGTTTGGAAAAGTCGCGAATCAGATAGCTGCCAGGAATCCAATTGGGTAAAGAGACTTTTTGCAGTGGTTGTTGTGGTTGCGGGATATGCAATGTCACGCTAAAAAGATGTGCATGCGGATCAAGGAGTTCTAATTGGTAACGGATCATGTTGGAAGTCATATAAGTTTTTAAAATCAAGAAATTAGCATAAGCCATTCAGCGGCCCATCAAAGAATGGGGCTGCTGAGAAGATCGACGAAAGTTATTTTTCCGATGCCGGTGCGGGTGGCGGAGTACCCAACGGTTTGGTACCCGGTAACGGATGGCACAGTGTCCCTTGTTTTGCCGCCCAGAAGGTTTTTGCCGTCAAATGCAGAATCAGCGCGGACAGAACCGCCAGCAGGAAGGCGGCGATAAACCCGTATAAGGCGATGTCGGTCAGGGCGTAAAAATGGAAACTGGCCAACATGATTGCCGCTAATGGAAAGCTGTAGGCCCACCAGGAAAGTGCAAACGGAATTCGGATAAAGCGCAGTGTCTGGCTAAACAACAGTATGGTCATAAACAGCGCCATATTAAACAGCACGCGGGAGAAGTCATCCAGAACACCGCCGTTTAATTCCTGATAGGACAGGAAGCCAACCGCAGGTGGAGCAATCAAAATAAACAGAGTCGGTTCTAATAGCTTAAGCAGTGGTGGATGGAAAAACAGGCGATACATGACGATACTGAACAGTACCAGCCAGAAGATCAAGCCGACACTGAAAAAGAACCAGCCGATCTCAATGCTGGAAAATTCAACCGCCCCCAGCGGAATGACGATGTTACCGACAACCGGAATAAACCAGGCCGGGTTCATATGGGTGATCTGCCATTTTTCGTGGTGAATCCAGCTGTTGAGAATGACCAATACCAGTATAAAGTGCAGCAGGGTGCCTAGATACCACATAGTTTGCGCAAGCTGAAAGTTGATACCCTCAAATAACAGGCTTAGCAACAGTAGGCTGATACTGAAAGTCGGGAAAAAGTGCAATGCGACCGGGTGGGCAAAGTCTTCTTTAACCGATTCCGGAAAACGAATCAGTTTAATGGCATAAAGCAATGTAATTAAAATAAAAAACAGTGTTGTCAGCGCCGTCAGAACCAGAAAAGCAGTGTAATCAATTCCTAAGAGTTCATGAGCCTGAAAAAAACCGAGGGTTAAGCCGGCATAACCCATGACCGCACCAAATAAATTAATCGGGAAATAGGCTAGACGGGATCCGGCACTTGCATCTGCACTCATAAAAAGCATCCTTTATTTTCAGGTTTGCAGAAAAGATTCCTGCGCCAAATCGATCCGGTAAACAGAGATTATTCAGTGAATAGATTTAACGCGTCTGTCTCAAAACAACAGTAAAACAATTTTTATTATACCGGGAATCCATGCGGATAGCCTTCCGCTTATTGACCTGGCGGCTTTAAGGTTATTTAATCATATTTGCAGTATCGGCTTTCCCGGTTTAAGTCGCGTTTTTCACGCCTTAAAGTTCCTGAATTTCATTCACAAGAGACTTGTCTTTGATCAAGCGTTTACAGTTTTCCTCGTCGATTGTTTATTTCGGCATGCCAATGGGATTGATTGGTGCCGGAATGAATGTCAATCATTTTTCCGAGTATATTCAAGGGGCGGAGAATCTTGCTGTTGCTTTATGGGGAATCGGAGTTTTTAGTCTGTTGGTGATATCGGCATGGTATGCACTGGAATTTTTTCAGCGGGAATCCGGGAGTCGTCTCCGCGCAGAATGGCGCGACCCGTTTCTACGTTCGTTCTTTCCAGCTGTGACTTTGACTACCATGCTGGCATTGATGGCGGCCAGTTTGACCTTTCAAGACAGTGGGGTCGATAGTGTATTGCGAATTGCCTTATGGGGTTTGATCGGTTTGCATTTCAGTCTTAATCTGGTTCTGATCAGCGGCTGGATCTTTGAGCGGGAGGTTCTGTTATCGCAACATCTGCCAACCTGGTTCATTCTGCTCTCGGGCAATTTCATCGTAGTGATCAGCAGTCTGTATTTTTTTGACGACCGCTATAATGACTGGCTGGAATTTCGCTGGCTGTTCTATTCAGTCGGTTTGTTCTTCTGGTTCAGTTTCAGTGTTTCTTTGCTGATGCGCTTAATCTTTTTTCTGCCGGTTCCGACCTTGTTTCGCCCCAGCTTGTTTATTTTTTTAGCGCCGGCCTCTCTGGCTTGCGTGGCATCGGTTTTACTAGAGATGCAGACATCGTCCGATTCACTGAAAATTATCATCTGGGTAACCTATAGTTTTGCTACCTTGTTTCTGTTTTTGTGGATATTGTCTTTTCGTTTCTTTTATCAAAGCGGCATCACACGTGCGGCCTGGTCATACATTTACCCTTTAGCAGCCTACGGTTTAGCATCGCAGTATATGGCGGATTTACTTGATTGCAGTTTTCTCTGGTTGTGGAGCAGTCTGCTCTTATTTGCTCTGCTTATGCTCATTTCAATCCTGCTTTTGCATCCATTAACCGCTAAAGCGGCTTCACAAAATTAACCCGGAGATCGGGCAATATCGGGTTTATAATATGGCCTTTGTTTTGTATTTATAAAATTCTGGAGTCTATTTGTGATTCGCACTCGTTTCGCACCCAGCCCGACAGGCTATCTGCACATCGGCGGTGTCCGCACCGCGCTTTATTCCTGGTTATACGCTAAAAGATTAGGTGGAGAGTTTATTCTTCGCATCGAAGATACCGATTTGGAACGCTCGACAGAAGAGTCGGTGAATGCCATTTTGGAAGGGATGAGCTGGCTCGGTCTGGACTATGATCAAGGTCCGATCTATCAAACGCATCGTTTCGAACGCTACAAAGAAGTGATTCAGCAACTGTTTGACAAGGGATTGGCATACTACTGCTACGCCACACCGGAAGAGTTGGACGAAATGCGCGAAGCACAAAAAGCCCGTGGCGAGAAACCTCGCTACGATGGCCGTTATCGTGATTTCGACGGCACACCTCCGGAAGGAATCGATCCGGTTATCCGTTTTAAAAACCCGCTGGACGGCGATGTCGTGATTGAAGATATGGTCAAAGGCCGGGTTGTAATTGCCAATAAAGAGCTGGACGATCTGATTATCGCGCGCTCTGATGGCACTCCGACCTATAACCTGACGGTTGTGGTGGACGACTGGGATATGGGGGTCAGCCATGTTATCCGTGGCGATGACCACTTGAACAACACGCCGCGTCAGATCAATATGTATAAAGCGATGGGCGCGGATGTGCCGAAGTTTGCTCATATTCCGATGGTGCTAGGCGAAGACGGTAGCCGTTTGTCGAAGCGTCACGGTGCAGTGAGCGTTCTGCAATATAAAGAGCAGGGCTTTTTGCCGGAAGCTTTACTGAACTATCTGGTGCGTCTAGGCTGGTCTCACGGAGACCAGGAAGTATTCAGCATTGATGAAATGATTGAGCATTTCTCTTTGGATAACGTAAACAGCTCACCTTCCAGTTTCGATACGGTCAAGCTTACCTGGATCAACGAGCAGCATATTAAAAGTGCCGATGCAGAGCATTTAGCGCGTCACCTTGCTCCGTTCGTTGCACAATTGGGTTGCGATCTTTCACAGGGACCTGCATTGGCAGAGGTAGCCGATTTGCTGAGAGATCGCGCCAAGACTTTGGTCGAGATGGCAGAAGGCAGCGTCTATTTCTACAGCGACTACGAAGAGTTTGAAGCCGGTGCTGCCAAGAAACATCTGCGTCCGGTTGCTCAGGAGCCCTTACAGCAGTTACGCATTCAGCTTGAGGCGTTGGAAGATTGGAATGCGACAGAGATCCATGAAGTGATCCAAGGCGTTGCAACCGGTCTGGAAGTCGGTATGGGCAAAGTAGGGATGCCTCTACGCGTTGCGATTACCGGTGGCGGACAATCTCCAGCAATTGATATGACCGCTCAGTTAATCGGTAAAGAGCGTTGCTTGCAGCGAATCGATATGGCGCTTGCTTTTATTGAAGTGCGCGCCGGGCATCAAGACGGTTAAGATCGGAAATTTTCCGAGCTTTAAAAAGGGGAGAGATCCCCTTTTTTTATTGGCGTTGCGCGTAAAAACAATCACTTAGAAAGCGCCTGTTTTGAAGCGCTAAAAAAAAGCGGAAAAATGACGATTTTTTTACATTTAGTGCTTGACGCTTTCCGTTAACTCTATATAATACGCACCCATCAGCTCGAGGGGCTATAGCTCAGCTGGGAGAGCGCAACACTGGCAGTGTTGAGGTCAGCGGTTCGATCCCGCTTAGCTCCACCAAAAGTTGATAAGGTAAGATCCACACTAGGCCGGATCGTTAATTACCAAATATCGATTTTAAGAAATTAAAATCACATATGTGTGTCCCGTTCGTCTAGAGGCCTAGGACACGGCCCTTTCACGGCTGTAACAGGGGTTCGACTCCCCTACGGGACGCCACACTATGCGGGAATAGCTCAGCGGTAGAGCACAACCTTGCCAAGGTTGGGGTCGCGAGTTCGATCCTCGTTTCCCGCTCCAAATTCAGGTGTGTTGATTGACCTAGGCACTTACAATCAATCAGCAAACCGGAATGAAAAATCTTCGATCTTTCATTCAAATCTCGATAAAGTCGTTATTGATTTATCAACAACGTCCCGTTCGTCTAGAGGCCTAGGACACGGCCCTTTCACGGCTGTAACAGGGGTTCGACTCCCCTACGGGACGCCACATAATGAAACCCGCTATGACTTCGGTTGTAGCGGGTTTTTTTATATCCGGATTTTATAATAAAAACGCCGGAGTTGTAATTTAATCCGGCGTTTTAGTGATGCGCAATCTGCTTTTTCCAATTAAAAAGGGAAGTAGGCAGTAATAAACGCTTTACAGTGTCTTAATGCTGGCTGACTCAACGTTCTGCACGATTTCGATGCGATCCAGCAGATCCCCTAAATTCATCCCTGCACTCAGTTCGATCGTGAGCTTCATGGTAACACTTCGTTCTTGCTGGTCAGTCTCGGTTTGCGAGGCGATCAGGTTGATATCCATATCGGTCAGTACGCTCATAACATCGCGTAACAGGCCTTTACGGTCGAACGCAAGAATATGCAGTTCTGCGCTGTATAGAGGATTTTCGGCAAGCTCTTTATCCCACACTACCTGAATCAAACGCTGCTGCTCATTGTGGTTCAAATTGAGGATGTTGGCGCACTCTCGTTTATGTACGGTAATGCCGCGGCCTCGAGTTACGTAACCGACTATGTCGTCACCCGGATGAGGTGTGCAGCAGGGCGCCAGATTGGTTGAAAGATTGCTCGCTCCAACAACGTAAGCGCGAGCATGCTTTTCACTGGCCCCGGCGGCAGCTTCTCTAAAGTTAATTGAACGCTGTGTTTGGACAGCAGTATGTTTTTCAGGCTTTAACAGGCTTTGAATCGCATTGTTCAATTGACGATCATTAATTCGACCTTTACCAAGGTCTTCAAACAGTATCTCGCTGTTTTCCAGTTTGAAACGCGCAACAACATCCTGAACATCGATTTCTTCAGCATGCAATCGTTTGATCTCACGGTGGTAAAGCGCTTCACCGGCCTCGATGTTTTCGCCACGATTCTGTTTGTTAAACCAGCCGCGTACTTTGTTTCGGGCACTGCTGCTGGTTAAGTAACCAAGGTTAGGGTTAAGCCAGTTTCGTGAAGGCTGGCCGTTTTTAACCGCCAGAATTTCGACCTTGTCGCCGGTTTTTAAGACATAACTCAACGGCTGGATACGTCCGTTTACTTTGGCACCACGACAACGATGTCCCAATTCGGTATGAATGTTATAGGCGAAATCGAGAGGTGTGGAACCTTGTCTTAAGGTAATGATCTGGTTAGTCGGAGTCATGACAAAAATGTTCTGACTCTGCAACTCGGTACTGATCTCTTTGAAAACATCCGGATCATCAGAGTTTTCCAACAGTTGACGAACGTTCGCGATACTGCGTTCCAGATTGCTGTCGTAGCTCTTGCCACCTTCCTTATAGCGCCAGTGGGCTGCAATACCGTATTCGGCATTGTGATGCATTTCGTGCGTGCGAATCTGGATTTCAACAGTCTTACCTTCCGGACCGATCACAACGGTATGAATGGACTGATAGCCGTTTTCCTTAGGGGTGGCAATGTAATCGTCAAACTCCTGTTTGACGTAATTCCACTTGCTGTGGATCAGGCCCAGTGCTTCATAACAGGTCGTGACACTGTCGACGTAGATTCGTACCGCACGCAGGTCGAACAATTCATCGATGGTCAGGTTTTTACGCTGCATCTTTTTCCAGATGCTGTAGATGTGCTTCGGACGACCGCTGATTTTGGCTTTAATATTCTCTTGGGCCAGCAAATCTTCAAGCTGTTTGATCATATCTTGGATATACAGTTCACGCTCTGCGCGTTTGGACTGCAATAAGCTGGCAATTTCTTTATATTTTTGTGGATAAAGGAAGCGGAAGGAGAGATCTTCCAGCTCCCATTTTAATTGGGCGATACCAAGACGGTTGGCCAGAGGTGAGAAAATCAATTCTGTTTCTGCAGCAATCTGATGGCGAATTTCTTCATCTTCATATTTCAGGTGGCGCAGGCGGGCAACACGGTAAGCCAGCTTAACAATCATAATGCGGATGTCGGAAGTCATTGCCAGCAGCATTTGACGCAGACGCTCGTTTTGTACGGCATCACTTTTGCGCTCAACATCAAACTCTTTAAACTGATTGAGTTTGCGAATTCCATGAACCAGCTCGGCAGTCGAAGTTCCGAAGCTTGAACGGATGTAATCGTCGCTGTAATTATCTTCCAGATTACCGTCGCTTAAAAGAGTGGCAACCAGCGTTTCTTCATCAATATTTAATTTGGCTAGAATATCGGCAACATCAATACTGCGTACAATGCTTTTTGCCGGTAAATTAAACGCTTCTAAAGCCAATTCACATGCTTTTGAATAGCGTTCGATTTCCGTGGGAGTGTGTTCGTTTTTGCCAAAAAGTTGTTTATATAATTCTTGTGATGTCATTTTTCGAATCGTCTTCCTCTGACGGGCTTATTTACAGCCTGACTTGAATATTCAAGTCTCTTTCTTTCATTTTGTTTATTTGATCAATATTTAGTGCATAAAACAACGTAAAAGCACTATTTTCATGAGATGAGATAATTAATAGGATATTCGTTTTATCCGTTCTGTTCTTGTTTTTGCTTTTGTGGAACTGTTAATATAGGCCAAAAATTAAGTCGACCGTCAGGCAGCTTAAACCTATTCGGCCGTATTTGTACGGTCTATAACAATATAATTCAAGTCAAAGAGGTGGAAAATGGCGAAATTTACTCTAGCAGGTCACGAACTGGATACCGATACTTTAAGCGAAGAAGCAAAAGGGCAATTGAAAGCACTTCAAGTAACCGAAGCAAAAATTGCCGACCTTCAAGCAGAGCTGTCTATTATGCAAACTGCGCGTAATGCTTATGCTCGTGCTCTATTGGAATCCGCCGGTACTTCAGTAAAAAGCGAAGGTGATTTCCAAGGTTCCGAAGGTATTATTATCTAAAAGGTATCTGTTTGTTCTTTCCTGAATCTGGGGGGATTTCTCAGGTTCGGGGAATTTCTCTCGTAATTTTTTTCTACCCTTCATTCAATCTCACAAATTCTCTTTTTTCCTATTGTGACTAATACGCAGATCGCTTAGGATAACTTCTAACCTCAAAATAAAAGTTCTTTAAATAACTAATCTTAATCAATAAATAATTTTTTGGACGATACAAGGGATTTTTCATGAAGAAACTAGCATTGACATCATTAGCTTCAACCGCTTTATTGGTAGCCTCTTTTAGTGCTCAGGCAGGTACTTTTCCAAGTACATATTTTGATGTGACTTATAACCATTTTGAATGGGAGCCGAAAGGTGTTGATTCATTCGCGACCCCGGCAGCAGGTATTGCTTTAGGTTTTCGGGGTAATCCTTTCTTCGGCTTGCAATTTGCGGCTGGAACAGGGACGGATGAAGGAAGCCCTAGCAACCTCTTCCCGGCTGCATCATTTAGGATTGATGAATACTATAGCGCCTATTTAGTTGGTACTTTTGCCGATTTTGAACGCTTTTCAATTAACGGTAAAATCGGTTATTCAAAAATTTATGCTACTAAAAAGTATACGGGTACCTCTCTCAAAGATAAAACAGCCGAAGAGTCCATGTCCTGGGGGTTTGACGGAAAGCTGAAGTTCACTAAAAATTTCGCATTGGTCGTAAGTTACACTAATCTTTATGATAAAGATGACGTACAAATTTCCGGTGTGGGCGGTGGTGTTGAATTTGTGTTTTAAGTAAACAGTTAAGCACGTCTGGTAAATAAAAAAACCGTTTAGAGCTTCCGCTTTAAGCGGTTTTTTATTATCTAATCTCAATGCATTCGAAAGTCAAAAAACGTTAAAATATCCGTTTTACCATTGGCTTTTTTAGATTTATATGCAGACTTCATTCAAAGAATCGAGTGCACAAAACTTCTCGGTTGCCCCCATGCTCGATTGGACTGATCGGCACTGCCGATATTTTCACCGTCAACTAAGTCGAAAAGCCTGGCTATATAGCGAAATGGTAACAACTGGCGCCATTATCTATGGAGACAATCTTCCGCGCTTTTTAGGCCATCATCCCGATGAGACTCCAATTGTTCTGCAGTTAGGAGGAAGTAACAGTTCCGAATTGGCAAAGTGTGCGGTAATCGGCGAAGAGTGGGGTTACAGCGAAATTAATCTCAACGTCGGCTGTCCGAGTGAGCGTGTGCAGAATAATATGATTGGTGCTTGCTTAATGGCCCATCCTGAATTGGTGGCTGAAGATGTTGCTGCGATGAAAGCAAAGATCAATATTCCGGTAACGGTCAAGTGTCGAATCGGAATTGATGAGCAGAATGAAGAAGAGTCGATTTATGCGTTTTTGCAGGCAGTGGATCAGGCACAGGTTGATGGTGTCATTATTCATGCCCGCAAGGCATGGTTACAAGGGCTGTCCCCCAAAGATAATCGTGACATTCCTCCTCTGAATTATGAATTGGTACATCGAATGAAGCAGGAATTTCCGCACATTCCGATTGCGATTAACGGCGGAATTCATAATTTGCAAGACGGTATGCTGCATTTACAGGAATATAAGGGTTTGGATCGGCTTGATGGTTTCATGATCGGTCGGGCGGCTTACGAACGACCATACCTTCTTTCCGAGGTCGATTCGGTAGTTTATGGTCAGGAGCCAAAAGTAGCGGGCAGGGAAGGCGTGCTTGAAAAGATGAAACCATACATAGAAGCTCATCTGCAATCAGGTGGGAAGCTTATTCAGGTGACGCGTCATATGCTCGGATTATTTCATGGCCTGCCAGGTGGCAGATTATGGCGCCGTTATCTGTCGGAAAACGCCTATAAACCCAATGCGGGACTTGAAGTATTGGAGCAGGCTTATCAAAAGGTTCGAGCTGAACAGGAAAGGATGGAACTTCGAGCGTGATTTTTCTACAAGTACCTTTTCCGGAAAAAGATCAAGCCAAGTCTTTGGGCGCTCGCTGGGATGCCGTAAGTAAGCTTTGGTACATTCCTGAGCACTTATTGGATCAGAAAGAGCAATTCTCGAAATGGTTGCCGCTAGCGGTGGATGAATCATCTGTGCTAGAAGAAGAGAATACCGAAGAAATCAAAGCGCAAAGCTTATCTTTGGTAATGAGGCAAGTTCAGCGGTCGTTACGTCAATATTTCAGTAAAGCGCTCTGGTTAACGGCAGAAATCGCTAACCTCAATAATAATCGCGGCCACTTGTATTTGGAACTTACCGAAAGTGATCAACAGGGCAGAGTTCTGGCAAGTTGCCGGGCAACAATCTGGAAGTCGCAAGCCGAGATGATTCTCAAACGCTTCTCTGACGCTACCGGAAGTCAGCTGGAAAAAGGTCTGAAAGTGCTGTGTCTGGCAGAAGTCAATTTCCATGAAATCTATGGGTTTTCACTAAATATTCAAGAAATCGATCCAAACTATACGCTCGGAGAGCTGCAACAACAGCAACAAAAAATTCGTCTGGCACTGAAAACCGCGGGAATATTTGAAAACAACAGAACTCAATTGTTGAAAGAGGATTTTCAGCGCATTGCTGTAATCGCCCCACCAGATGCAGCCGGCTTGGGAGATTTCAGAGCTGATGCCAACCTGCTGCAGAAACACCAACTCTGCGAATTCACCTATTTCTATAGCAGCTTTCAAGGCCAAAGTACCGAGCAGGACCTCCTGACAAGCATTGAGGCGGTCCACGCTATTCATGCTAAACATCCATTCGATGCACTGGTTATTATTCGCGGCGGGGGATCTAAGCTAGACTTGAATCAACTAAATATCGAATCGGTAGCCAGACAAATCTGCCTGGCAAAACTCCCTGTTTTGACCGGCATCGGGCATGAACGTGATCTTACGATACTTGATGAAGTGGCAAACCGACATTTTGATACGCCAAGTAAAGTGATTGGTTTTATCCGTCAAAGTATTTTTCAGCAAGCACAACAGGCGAAATATAACTGGCAACAAATCAGCACGCAAAGCCAATTACGCCTCAAGCATGCCTCGCAGAATATGGAAAGGCTCCAGCAACAAATATCGCAAAGCAGTCAATTACAATTAGCACAGTGGAAAAGTCGGCTAGAGCCGATGATCACGCGAGTTCAACATGAAACCAATACTGCTGTAAGGCTGAAAAATCAGGCGTTGGCTCAGTATTACACGTCGATTGCTGCGCAAACGAAGCCTAAGCTTGAATGGAAGTCAGAGCAATTAGATGAATTGATGAGCCGAATCCATCAACAAGGTTTGTGGCAACTCAAACATAAAAAAGAAACCATTCGTCAATGGATCGGTTTTGTTCTCAGTGCAGGGCCTCAAAGCCAGCTTGAAAGGGGCTTTGCGCTGGTTTACGATCAAAAACAACAACCTGTAATAAACAAACAACAAGCACTGAATGAACAGAGTCTGACGATTGAATTTGTGGACGGCAAGATTCAGGTCGATGTGCAAGCACAACAGGAGCTAATATGAGCCAATCGGAAAGTTTTAAGGATAATTATTTAACCCTGCAAACCATCGCGCAGAAGTTATCAAACAATAACGAAATCGACATCGATGAGTTGATTCCTATGGTGGATGAGGCTACAAAAGCCTATCAATTGTGCAAGCAAAGAATTGAAGCCGTAGAACAAGCGCTAAACAGTCGTCTGGATAACGAAACGGAAAACGCAATCGAAAGCGAATAAATCATGAAAAAAGCCATTATTTATCACAACCCACGATGTTCAAAAAGTCGAGAATCATACAATCTTTTAAAAGATCATTTTGATGAAACGAATATCGAAGAAGTCCGCTATCTGGATAAAGCTCCTTCAGAAGAAAAGTTGCAAGAGCTGTGCAACTTGCTTGAAATTCAACCTAGTCAGCTTGCCAGAACGAAGGAAAGTCTTTATAAGGAATTGGGGTTGGACAAGCGTAGCGATATTGATGAGCAGGAATGGCTGCAAATTCTTAATCAGAATCCAAGACTGATTGAAAGACCGATTGTTGTTATTGACGGTCGAGCAGTGCTTGGTAGACCGCCGGAAAACGTCAGTCGGTTAATTAAAGAATTTAATTAAATTAACAACGACCAAGAATTAATTATTTGCGCACGGCATTATTTGAACAAGAAAATAATGCCGTGCGCTATTTATCTTGGTCCCGAGTAAAAGGGATTAACGGATAAAATAAACCAAATTACATAATTTAACATAATATGCATTATGCGAATTAATGTACAAGGTTACTAGGCGTTAAATATATGGTCTTTTTGTGAAAAAAGCTGTTTAAAAACTCTTATGGTTTTAGGCTTGTTAAGGTAGTCTATGTCGACTGAATGATAATTTACTCGGAGGATGAAAACATGTCTGAAAATATTAAAACCGGAATCTATGAAGTGACTGTTGGTGAATATGTTGGAGCTGCTATTCTGTTAATGGATGTTTCAGATCCTGAAGAAAGTGAATTTGTGTATTTGACGATTTTTAACCCCGATACCGGTGAAGATCACGAAATCACCAATGATGAGTGGAAAGAAATGGTTCAAGAAGATGGTTTGCAGTGGATTGAGGATATCCCGGATGAAATAAAGGATCAGTACTTGTTTAAACAAAGTCACGCTAATATTGCTGATTTAACTTAACTATTGCTGATTTGATTTTTGAAGGGATAAAAAAATTAAAACGGGTTCTTTTATCCCTTCATTTAGGCTTATTTTGAGGTTTCGATCAATAATTCGATAAATGGAATGATTGAGACCAAGCCCAGTAAAACCGGAACCCATGCCTTCTCTTCTTTTCTTTTTATTCCGATAAAACCGGCGACGATTGCCACAGGAACCGCCACCCATGAGACCGGAGGGAAAACCAAGGCGAATAAAACGGCTATAACCCCTGCCACCATGCCGATTGTAGCGGCATTCCCTGGCTTATAGCTACGGGTGTTTCGCATGTCATCCGGTTGAGAGCTGGATGATTGAATACGTGCCATTACCGTACTGATTTCTGCATCACTCAATTCAGGTTTTACGATTTCCAAATCGCTCATACCTAAAGTGATTTTTTTCTGCTTATATAAGGCTCGCACCAAATCATTCCATGTAGCGTCATCTGCCAGACCGTCTACAATTTCATGAGCTGCTTCTTTAATCGACATGATTTCCTCTCTTCTTGTCTATTATCTTTACGTCCTGTTGAGATCAAAAAACCGGCTACTTTGCTTTTGCAAGCATTTTTTGCACCATAGAGTGATTTAACATGTTGTAACGTTAGGTTACAATAAAGTTTTAAGTCAACAACAAGTAGGCTTTTCAGTGGTATCGAGATCGGCTTGAAAGCTGGCGATGAAATGATATACCCACAGGCCTGCCCGTTCGGCTTAGATTATTATAGCGATATTCCTTTTTTTTACTATTTCAAAATCTTATTTCCAGTTAGTGGAGCTTTATTAAATGGCCTTAATGCCTGGTTTACAAATTAATATTGGACAGCAGCTGAAGTTGACACCTCAACTGCAACAGTCCATAAAAATATTGCAGTATTCCGCACTCGAAGTTCAGCAGACCATTGAATCAACGCTTGAAACCAATTTCATGCTTGAAGTCTATGATGAAAATGAAGAGCTAGCCAGTGAAGAACGTAACGACATTGAAGCTGACAGCGCTGTTGATTCCGATGCAGAGCCTGCTCCACTCGATATCGAGCAAGCAAATAAGATCAGTGATGAACTTGAACTCGATTGCCAATGGGATGAAGTGTTTGCCGACCATACGGCCAGTTCGTCGCAAAGCAGTGTTGCTGATTATGTCAGTGCTGAAACCTATACGGCATCCGAAAAATCTTTGCATGACCACTTGTACTGGCAATCGGATATCTATCCATGGAATGAACGCCAGCAAATCATTGCTCCTTACTTGATCGATGATATTAACGATGAAGGTTATTTAAGTTCATCGTTACCGCAATTACTCGAAGCGATTCAGGAAAATGAACTTGATCTGCATGTGACTTCTGAAGAGTTAAGCGAAGTGCTTGGTGTAGTTCAGCAATTTGAGCCAACCGGTGTTGGAGCAAGGGATTTACAGGAATCTTTGTTGTTGCAATTGGGTGTAGTAAAAAGCACCCCTTTCGTAGTCACTGCCCGTCAATTGATTAAAGAGCATTTTGATTGGTTGACCTATCAGGATCATAAACGTATTAAAAAAATGTACGCCTTGAACGATGAGGAATTGCATCAGATTCTAAAATTGATTCAATCCCTGAATCCTCGTCCGGGACGCACTTTTTCCGCTACACAAACTGAAGTGGTGGTTCCGGACCTTCGATTACGTCGTAATCGTCAGGACGGCTGGATTGTCGAGCTGAATGCGGACGCTTTTCCTAGATTAACGGTAAATTCCGCCTACGTCGACTTGGCAAGCCAGGTTCAGGATTCAAACGAATCTAAAAAGATCAAAGAGCAGTTAACTGAAGCAAAGGGTTTGATCAAGAGTATTCACAGCCGTGGTGAAACTCTGCTCAAGGTCGGTAAATTCATCGTTGAAAAGCAACAGCGCTTTTTTGAAGAAGGTGAACAAGCCATGCAACCGTTGGTATTACGTGAAGTCGCCGAACATTTGGATCTTCATGAATCGACTATTTCGCGTGCCACAAATCAGAAATACATTCAAACCCCGCGCGGTACTTTTGAATTGAAATATTTCTTCTCCAGTGGCGTCAGTCAATACGGCAGTGCCGATCAATCGGCCATTGCGATTAAGGCGCACATCAAAGCCCTGATCGATGAAGAAGATCCGAAGAAGCCTTTGAGTGACAGCAAATTAATGCAACTTTTGGAAGAGAAAGGAATCTCTGTGGCCCGCAGGACAATTGCCAAATACCGTGAGGCGTTGAATTTGCCATCTTCCAGTGAACGTAAAAAGTTGAATAAATTCAAATTTTAACTAGAGAATTCGCAGTTAATCACTGCTTCGGCGGTGATTTTTGTCGGTAGTAATTTATAGAGACTGATTTTATAATGCGAGTTCTTATAAAAATAAAAATTTACCAGCAGGGTTACCAGATATGAATCGAGTGAAAGTAGAACAAATTCAGGAAGCTGCCCAGCAGCAGTGGGAAAGACACGCTCAAGTTAAAGAATATATGTCGGCAGTCAATCCTCCGATGCCGAAAATTGATGTTGTTCCTTACCCTAGTGCTCTGCATGAATCCGGCGATACTCGCATTATCCCTTTCGATCAATCCAGTCAGTTGCAGACCGCTTACCCGGCAACTACGCCAAATTTGATGGCGAACTACCTGCGTATTTGCAGTGGCGATACTTTGAAAACCGACGCTAATGCAACGTCACAGTTTTTCTATGTTATTCGCGGTAAAGGCCGCACTCAGATGAAACACGGTACGGTAAATTGGAAGGAAGGAGATCTATTCACCCTTCCGGCTGTTCCTGATGCGCTGCATAGTGCGGATGAAGATACCGCGATTTACTGGGTGACCGACTCGCCATTACTTGAATATTTGGGTGTGACTCCGCAAAAAGAGCGTTTTGAACCGGTTCTTTATACACGTGAACGTTTGACGAAAGAACTCGAAGACGTGCGCAAAATTGCGGCGGGACGTAACCGCACAGGCTTCTTGTTGTCGAACCCGAACTTCCCTATCACCATGACTCTGACTCATACTCTATGGGCTTTGTACAACGTATTACCTGCCGGTGTTACGCAAAAACCGCATCGTCACAATTCGATTGCTTTGGATTTTGTCGTGTCTGCCGGTCCTGAAACCTATACACTGATCGGTAAAGAACTGAACGAAGACGGCTCTATCAAAGATCCGATTAAAGCCATGTGGACGCCTGGCTCAGCCTTTATCACTCCTCCTGGACTATGGCACTCTCACCACAACGATTCAGGTGAAGACGCTATCGTTCTGCCGGTTCAGGACGCCGGTCTGATTATGAATATGCAGGTTTTGGATTTCCAACACGTTGGCTAATTGTCACAGGGGTCTTTAGGGACCCCTTTTCAGTTTTAAACTCTTCTTGAGGTACGCATGCAAAACACCGATTATCGAATTGCCGTTATTGAAGACGATCCTATTCAGTTAGAAAGTTTGGTCACTGCTTTACAGCAACAAGGATTTAGCGTTGAATCTTTTACCAATCGTCAAGACGCGCAAGATTATTTTGCCAAAACACTGCCGGATCTGGTTATTTCCGACATAATTCTAGGATCAGAAATCGATGGTGGTTTCGATCTGGCTAAACACCTGTTGAGCTACAATCAGCCTATTCCGATCATTTTCCTGTCGGAGCGCCAATCCGAATTCGATATTTATACCGGTCATGCTTTAGGCGCGATCGATTATCTGCCGAAACCGATCAGTTTGAATGTATTGATCGTCAAGGTTAAGAATCTGCTGCGCATCACCTCTACCCCGAAAAATTCCGAGCATGAAGAACACTCTTTGATCGAAGGTTTGGAATTGGCCCCGGAGCAATTCAAGGCCTATTGGCATGAAAAACCGTTGGATCTGACGGCGACTGAATTTGAGATGCTCAAACAATTCGCTACGGCTGACAAAGGATCCGTCATCTCCTACGATGCTCTGCAGTCCGCGACCCAAGGTGTAGTAGAACGTAATACCATTAACACCCATATCTGTCGTATTCGTAATGCCTTCAAAAAAATCACGCCTAATTTCAATCATATTCATAACGAATACGGGCGTGGTTACAGCTGGCAGGATAAGAGTGACGAGCTAGGTTAAGATAAGTTGAAAGCTTGTGGTAGGGTTTAAAGCGTCATCAAAATTCAGATTATCGATTCGTACGCGAGTACTGATTTTTCTTCTATTGCTGACAACCCTACCGTTTCTTGCCTATCGTTTTGCAGTCGATTTACATCGGATCATGTTGAACAATCAAGCCATTGTTCAACAACAGACCGTAGAGAATCTGGCACTTATTCTGGAAAATCGTACCGACCTCTGGGCATTGCAAATCCAGTCTGGACATCCAACACGCCTTGCTCACCTGAATCTTTCCAATTCGGTTTTATGGGTTGTCAACGAATACGGAAAAACCACTTATGTCGTCGGCCAGCTGCCTCGAGAGCAGTTCAATATCCATAACGATTTTTATACCGCTGCCGGTAAGCTGATCATTAAAACTTTTGCGACTTTCATCCCCTATTCGCTTCCCTATCCGTATCCGCAAAGTCGGACTCCGGAAAAAACCTTGATCGAAAACGCCTTGCGCGGTCGTACACTTCAACAGTATCGGATGAACTCGGACAGTCAACCGATTTCTCTCATGTCGGCAACCCCGTTAATGCTGCAAAACCGTATTATCGGCGCTTTGGTCCTGGAACAGAAAATGGAGACTCTGTTCAGTGAAAGTCTGGATTATTTTTATCGTTTGATCGGTATCGGAGCCTTGATTTTCGTTATCGTAATCGTTGGTGTTATGCTGCATACCGCCGCGCTTTCCAACCGAATCATACGTCTGGATAACGATGTTAAGAAAACCTATAGTCTGCAAGGCCACCTAACCAATCTGGTTTTTCCGGAACAGAGAAACCGTTTTTATTTTGATGAGCTATCCGACTTACGTCAGCATATAGATGAAATGCTAAAACAATTAAGTGGTTACGAGCGTTATTTAAAACAGCTTCCAAAGACATTGCGGCATGAACTGCATAACCCGTTGAACCGTTTATCCATGGCATTGACTCTTTTAGAAAAGGATACCGAACACAGCCAGCTTGAATACGCCAAGCATGCACTGGCGCAACTCAAGCAGATCATTGCCTCGCTTTCAGAAGCTACCAGTATTGAAGACAGTTTGCACAGTCAGATACCGGAAGCCTTTCCGATCGCCGTCATGCTGGATCACTATATGCACAACAATATCACTTTGCACCCGGAATGGTCCCTGACCTATCAATGCAGGATCAATAAGCATGCCCAGGTTATGGGAGATGGATTTATGTTGGAGCAGATGATGGACAAACTGCTAAGTAATGCGATCGACTTCAGCGACGGTCAGAGGCCTGTGCATGTCGATTGCCAGCCGCTTGGAGCGGATAAGGTGATTATTCGGGTTGAGAACTCAGGGCCTGCGCTTCCTGCCGGTTACGAACAGCAGATTTTTGATGGCATGACATCCATCCGCACCTTGAATCAAGGGCAAACGCACTTGGGCTTAGGACTGTATATCGTCAAGCTGATTGTCGACTTCCACAAGGGTAAGGTTTATGCGGAAAATATGAGCAAAACGAAAGATGCTTTCGACGGTGTCCGTTTCAATATCGAACTGCCGCTATATCAAGGAAGTTAATTTAACCCGGTAAACGCCTGCTCAAGTCTTCAAACTGGCGAATCCACGGGGAAATGCCGAAATTCGTTTTCATTTTCTTAGCCGCATCCGATGCCAAAGCTTTCTCTTCAAATGCCTGGCGGCTGACCAGAATATAGCGAACTCCGCCCTGCTTGGTCGTTTGCGGCAAAATTTCCACTTGCTTGATTTTTTTATTATCGACAATGCGTTGTAAATCGGATTTTTTTGTCGAGCTTGCCAACTGCAAAATGTAATCCTTGCCGTTTTGATTCAGCAACCAGGTTTGTGCAGGACTCTGTGCCACTTTTGGTGTTTGTGGCGACTTCGGTGTACTTGGAACCGTAGGTTCCTTAATGGATAAATCAGCGGTTTTAGCCGTTTTGGAAGTCGTTTCAATGGCTGGGGCTTTATCAGCCTTGAGCCCTAGTTTGGTCTGCTGAGCCAACTGTTGACTCATAAGCTGCCATTTCTGATTCACCAAGTTTTCTAAGGCGGAAAGCGTTTTATGCTGATCAGACTCTGAAGTTTGTTTTTTTTGATCAGCGATTTGCGATTTCAGGTCGGCAATTTGGTTTTCCAGGGCGCTGAGTTGCACTTTGAGAGAATCGACATCAACCACATTCTCATCCTGTTTTTCAAAGCCTGCAATTTTCTCTTCCAGCCCTTGAATCAGTTCGGATTGTGTTTGTGCCTGTTGCTGCATCTCGTTCAACTGAGCCTGAAGATCCTGATGGCTAAAAAACAGTGAAGCAGCCAAGGTAAAAACGACCGTTCCACTTAAGATCGCGATACCGTAAGCAACGTTTTTACGGCGAATCTGTAAGCTATGTGATTCACTTGCCGGGTGAACAGTGTTTTCTCCAAGATCGAAATCCTTGTCCGGCATGACTTTTTTCTGATCAGGAATCACCGTGTCGGCAGCTTTGAGCCAATCTCTTAGATTGGGTTCCTGCCTTTTGGATGGCGATTCAGTGGCAGATTGAGAAAATTGTTGCGTTTTATTTTCAATCTCTTTAAGAATTTTTTCGCGTTCTTTTTCTAAATCGGAAATGGTAAATGACATAATGCGCGGGACTTAACCTGAAGTTCAATTGAAAATTATTGTAGAATGCTTTGCGATAAAAAGATACCGAGAACAGACGATTGGAGAAAGAATGCCGGATTTAAGCAGTATAGGTTCCGCTCTTTTAATTACATTTGCTCTTTTGGCAGCAGCACTTGTCGTGGTCGGTCTTTCCATGTGGTGGCTGTACCGCGTTTTTAAAGATAAAGAACCACGAAGCGGTTCTCGTCACGACGATGATAAAAAGTCTTAAAAGCCGCGTTTTAAAAGCGTTAAATGCTTTTAAAAAGGCTCAAAAAATTGCTAGGACGCTTTGATTTCGCCTTCCACATAACGCCATAATCCATTGTTATTTTTTCGAAAATAGCTTTTCTCGTGCAGATAGCCTTCGATATTTTGTCCACTGATTCGGTAGTGCGCCACGAAAGTCACCCAACCTTCACCGTCTTTCTTGCGTCCTTTCTTTCTGCCGTTAATTTGCAATCCGGTCCATTCTAATGACAAGTCAAAGTCGATAAATTCAGGACGTGTCTCCTCGTCCCAGCTCTGCATCAGGTAATCAGCATTGCGAAGTTTAAAAGCGCAGTAACGCGAGCGCATTAGAGCCTCGGAGGTTTCAGCTGTTTTTAGTCCTTCAATCAGAGGCTGACAGCAATCGCTGAACGCCTTGCTGGAACCGCACAAACATGCCTGAAAACTCATTGTACAATCGCCTCACTTAACACTTGTCGGTAGCGCCAGTGTAATCGCCAACCCAAAAGAATCGCTGCGAGACTCAAGCCGATAACAATACCCAACCAAAAACCGGCAACCCCCATAGGTTGGCTGAAGATTCCTTGAAACGCCAAGACATAGCCCAAACCTAAGCCGATCATCCAATAGCTAATAAAATTTACAACCATGGTCACTTTCGTGTCATGGAAACCTCTTAGAGCCCCGGCTGAAGCCACTTGGATTGCATCGGACAACTGATACATGGCCGCCAAAATAAAAAGACTGCTTGCCATCGCAGCGACTGAATAATCGGAAGTGTAAACAGTGATGATTTCATCTCTAAAGAGGATACTGGTCATAGACAAAAAAGAACCGATTAAAAGAGCGAAGCCGAAACCGACTTTTAGCGTCAAAAGCAGCTGCTCGATATTCATCCTGCCGTATTCCTTGCCGATGCGGACTGTTAATGCCATACCAAGACTTAAAGGCAACATAAAAGCTACCGAGGTAAAACTGATGGCAATCTGATGAGCTGCGATCGCATCGGTCCCCAGTACTGCAATAAACAGGACGATGAAAGTAAACAGGCTGATTTCAAAGAGCAGTGCCAGAGCATTTGGAATGCCCAAATGGAGTATTTCACTAATGCCCGCATTCCATGCTGGCAGCTTCCAATTCAGCCGGCGAATATGGAATGCAGTGATTTTGGATCGGTAGGCATATAAAATACCAAAAAACAGCATTAACCACATCACGATGGCACTGGCGATTCCACAGCCGGCAGCACCATAAGCGGGAATCGAATCCTGCCAGCCATAAATAAACAATGCATTTAGTGGAATGTTGACCAGTAAAGCGATAAAACTAAGCCACATGGTCGGCAAAGTCGTTCCCATCCCCTCCCAAAAGAAACGAAATACTTGATAGAGCGCCATTGCGGGCATGCCGAAGGCGATATAAATCAGATAGTCATGCGTGAGCAGAAAGACCTTGTCGCTAAGCTGTAAATATTGCAGCAGAAGATCGCTTTGCAATAAAAGAATTAGAGCAAAAATGCCTAACGGAATTGAAATCCAGATGCCCTGTACGACAAATTGACGCATTCGCTCGTCTTGATCGGCACCGTGGGCTTTTGCAACCAGAGGTGTAATGGCGAGAAGAACGCCGGTATTAAAAATAAAGACCGGCAGCATAATGCTGGACCCCAAGCCGATGGCGGCAAGATCGTCAACGCCGACTCTTCCCGACATCAGGGTATCGATCAGCCCTAAACCGGTCATAGCCAGTTGTGCCAGAAAAATCGGTACAGCGAGATTGAGGAGAAGTTTTGCTTCGGTTAAGAACGCGTTCGTCGGATTACTCTTGTCCATTTAAGCTAATCGGGCTTTTTTGAGGAAGAGTTTGATGCTGGTTGATCGTTTTGTACTGTTTGCTTATCGGAAGTATCATCCTCCTGTTCCCAGTATGCCTGTCCGTGTTCATCTTCAAGCCGCTGTATTGATTCCTCGTCACCATCGTAATGTGTTTCGATTGTCTGCAAGAATTGCGGGAAAGCGAGTACCAAAATCAATTTTAGAGTCCAGAAAACACTGGCATAAATCACTACTGCCAAAGCCAGGACTAACGGTAATCCTAGTAATAAATCGATGAGTAAGGCCTGGCCTTCGAAAAGTCTGGAAATCAAAGACTTTTCAACAAAAGTAAAATACAGCCACACCACAACAGCCACAAGGCTGATCGACTGGAACCAGAAATTCAGTTTTGGGTGCACACGGCTATTTCGAAATAAACACAACATAAGATATAAAACTATTGTTCAAGGCGATTAATGCGCCAGTTTTTGAAAGAACAGCCATTGCAGTGCGATAAAAGTCGTGGCGACATTAAATTGCCCTCCCAGCATCATCTGTTTCGCTTGCGCAAAACTCAAACGCACGATTTTGATATCTTCATGGTCTTCTTCCAAACCGGAGAATTCAGGAAGGTGGCTGACGTTAATTTCTACCGCAAAAAGGTGCAAAATTTCATCGGAACCGCCCGGGCTAGGGTAAAACTTGCTGATGTATTCCAAATCGTCGACATGCAAGCCGGCTTCTTCGCGTACCTCTCTGATACCGGCTTCTAAAGGTGTTTCGCCCAGATCGATCATGCCGGCAACCGGCTCCAGAAGCCAGGCTTTTTCTATCTTATTCTGGCGAAGCGCTCTTTCGACCGCACCGGCACGGCACTGCTCAATTAAGGCAATCTCTTCGGCTTGTGAGTCATATAACAGAACCACCGAAGCCTGGCCTCGTCCGAACACCTCGCGCTCGATTTCCGGAGTCATGCCGCCGCGGTATAGGCTATGGCGGAATTTAAGACGGCGAATCTGGAAAAAGCCTTGAAAAGCCGCTGCCGATTCGTTTAATTCGATTCGCTTATCCATCATCTTTCCTCGGTTGGTTTATTTAAAGCTATCGCTCAATTTTGGTTACGCGTTTAGTGATGCCGCATAGCAGTTCGTAACCGATCGTCCCCGAGTATTCGGCAACTTCATCCACACTCAGCTGTTCATCACCCCACAGCACCGCCGTATCGCCGATATTAAACTCGCCTTCTATATCGGTTAAATCGACGGTAATCATATCCATCGACACTCTGCCGACCAAAGGCACTCTTCGGTTGTTAATCAGAACCGGCGTGCCGTTGCGGGCATGCCGAGGATAACCGTCGCCGTAACCGATTGCAACGACTCCGATCAAACTTTTGCGCGATGCGGTCCAGCAGTTGCCGTAGCCAACGGGTTCTCCGGCTTTGACCCAACGCAGAGCTTGCAGTTTCGATTCCAAACGCATAACCGGTTTCAACTGCAGATTGTCTTGAGGATCTGCTCCGGCACCATACAGCATAATCCCAGGGCGAACCCAATCAAAATGTGATTGAGGATAATAAATAATCCCTGCCGAGTTGGCAATGCTCTTGGGATAACTAAGTGGATCGGTTAAATCGTAAAAAGTTTCCAATTGCTTATGAGTAAACTCCTGTGCTTCTAGAGTATCTTCATCGGCACAGGAAAAATGACTGATGGTAAACAATCTATAGCGGTCACTGACCGCCTCCAACTGTTCCAATACCTGCGGAAACTCTTCTTTCGAGAAGCCCAGGCGATGCATACCGCTGTCGATCTTGATCCACACATTTAATTTGCAGTCACAATGAAAATCCAGCAACCATTCGAGCTGATAAAGAGAATGCACCACAATATCAAGACGGTTTTGTGCGACCAGCGGAAGTTCCGCTTCGGAGAACAGCCCTTCCAAAAGAAGAATGCGGTGTAAAAAACCCTGCTGGCGCAGTACCATCGCTTCATCCAAAGAAGCAACACCGAAGCCGTCTGCCTGAGACAGGTGTCTGACAACGCGATTGATGCCGTGACCGTAGCCATTGGCTTTGACTACAGCAAGAATTTTGGCTTCCGGAGCTTTGGATTTTATAACGCGTAAATTATGCTGGAGCGCATTCAGATCGATATAGGCACAAGCGGGACGGTATCTCATAGACTTTTAGTAACTTCCATCGTGAACATCAAAGGCGGCATGGTTTTCGAAACGGGTGTATTCTCCCATGAACGTCAGGCGAACCGTACCCAGAGAACCATTACGGTGCTTACCGATAATGATCTCCGCAGTTCCCTTGTCGTCGGTATCTTTGTTATAGACTTCATCGCGATAGATAAAGATAATCAAATCCGCATCTTGCTCGATCGCTCCGGATTCACGAAGATCTGACATAACAGGACGTTTATTCGGGCGTTGTTCCAAACTTCGGTTCAACTGCGACAGCGCAATTACCGGGATATTCAATTCTTTAGCGAGCGCCTTCAGACCACGGGAGATTTCCGAAATTTCATTCACACGGTTTTCCGCATTCACCGAGCCGCGCATCAACTGCAGATAATCGACGACGATCAGGCCCAGCCCGGTCACTTTGGATTCCGGATTTTCAACACCGGCTTCCATCGCTTCCTTGCGCTGCAAATCACGAATGTCTTTATCGATACGGCGCGCTCGTGCTCTTAATTCGGTAATCATCAGTGCCGGCGTATCGTCGATATAAACTTTGGCTTTGGAAAGAATGTTAATAGCCGCATTCAATTTCGGCCAATCTTCCTGCTGCAATTTTCCTGTTCGCATGCGTCCGGCATCAATCTTCCCTATCGAACTGATCATACGCATCGCCAGTGATTCCCCTGGCATCTCCATACTGAATACCGCAACCGGTGTACTGTTCTTGGTTGCAATATTTTCCGCCATATTCATCGAGAAGGTAGTTTTCCCCATCGATGGTCGTCCGGCGACGATAATCAGATCGCCTTTCTGTAAACCGGCGGTAATTTCATCGAACTCGGTCAAGTGTGTTTCTTCACCGGTAATACTGCCTTCGGTATTGAAGAGCTCGTCGATTTTATTGATCGCCGCTTCCAGCAGAATATCCATCGTCTTGTATTGACGCTCTTTTCCTTCCCCGTGCTCGGCGATCTGCATGATTTTCGACTCGGCAATATCTAGGATTTCGCGAACTTCCTTGCCTTGGGGAAAGTAAGCTGTTTCGGATACTTCGTTACTGGCCTGAATCAGGCTACGCAAGATCGATTTGTCACGTACTAAACTGGCATAGTAAAGAATATTGGCAGCACTCGGAGTGTTTTTTGCCAGTTCGGTAAGATAATCTTTATCGCCAGCGGTTTCCAGGTTGCCGGTTGAAGCCAGGCGGGCGGCGACTGCAACCAGATCGTAAGGTTTATTCTGGCGACTCAACTCAATAATCGATTCGAAAATCACCTGATGCTGTTTGGTATAAAAATCTTTGGCGTTAATCAGAGTAACGACATCATCGATCACATCACCGGAAAGCATTAATCCCCCAAGAACGGATTGTTCCGCTTCCAATGAATGCGGCGGCAATTTAAAGACGGTTTCCGAGGTTTTTAGATGATCGTTTGAGGATGCCATTCGAATATATAAAGTCTTAAAGATAGCGTTGGAAAAGGACTTATTATACTCGTTGAATGCACGGAGAAAATAGAATCTGAGAAAAGCTCAGTTTTTGAATGATTTTTAAAGGAAGTAAATAAAAACGGGGCTATGAAAGCCCCGTTTTAATCAAAATCTAAAGAAATCTTATTCTTCAGAAGTTGATTTAACTTCAACAGTGATTGAAGCAACAACGTCAGTGTGCAACTGAACGTCGATTTCATAAGTACCTACGTGACGTAGAGCACCTTCTGGCATACGAACTGCACGACGCTCAACATCGAAACCAGCCGCTTTCAAAGCGTCAGAGATGTCTTGAGTACCGACAGAACCGAATAGTTTACCTTCGTCACCGGCAGTTGACTCGATTGCGATAACTTGACCGTTCAGGTTCTCGAAGATACCTTGAGCAACAGCAAGTTCAGCCGCCGCCGCTTTTTCAAGTTCTGCACGACGTGCTTCAAATTCAGCGATGTTTTCTTTCGTCGCCGCTTTAGCTTTACCTTGAGGAATCAAAAAGTTACGAGCATAACCCGCTTTAACAGAAACTTGATCACCCAAAGAGCCTAGATTTTGTACTTTTTCAAGCAGAATAACATTCATGGCTTAAACCTCATCATTGTTCTTGATCCCATCGGTTTCGAAAATCCATCCAGGTATCGATTAAACCGATGGTTGCTAATATCAGCATGGTTTGCGGCAGCAAAAATAATAACACATAAAGCGCAAACAACCAGGCGGCACTCGCCTGACGTTTTTTAACCGTATGGTGTGCAATGGCCAAACCTTGAAACATCAAGCCGGCAATCACTACTCCGGACAAGTCATAAACCAGTCCCTGCCCGGTTCCGATTAAACCAAAGATTGCCAGAATCACTGCAATATAAGCAGTTGATTTCGGCAAACTTAGTGCATAGAAATCCTGGCTAAAACGACCCGGGAAATACAACCGACTTTGCCACCAGCGCGCGAGCAGTACAATTGAGAACCATAATGTCAAGGCGAAAACGCCAAGCAGCATGGTAACCATTTGTATCAACCCTTCCATCGCATCCTGCGAATAGCTGACTCCGCTTTCTTGCAGAATCGGCAACAACGACTGTTGGAAAAGTTCGGTCCACCACTGTGTCGGATTGGCAACCACTAAATGGAAACCGATCACGCCAAGACCAACCATAACCATTGCGGTTTGCAAAGCAAGAGCTAGAGAACCGGTTTTTTTCAAAACCACACTCACCAGCCAAACCGGCAACATAAACTCCAGAGCGGAGACAATCGCCGGCCAGTAGCTTCCAGTCAAACTGACTACTAAAGCCAGTTGAACCAATAAACCCCAAATTAAGGTTTTCAGCCCTTCCACTTCCGATACTCTCAGAGTGACCAAGGCTATAATCGCTCCAACCAACACACCGATCGGAGTGAACCAAACACTTAACGCTGCTAACAAAACTACAGCTATGCCAGCCTGAAAAGGTCCTTTCATAGCAAAATTTGCAAGGCTAAGCATTTTGGTTCCTTTTAATTGTTATTATTTTTTACCGCTGCAACCAATTATTTGTGTTGATCTGTGTATGGCAACAAAGCGATGTAACGAGCACGTTTGATCGCAGTAGCCAATTGACGCTGATACTTAGCGCTGGTTCCAGTGATACGACTTGGAACGATTTTACCGGTTTCGGTAATATAAGCTTTCAAAGTATCTAGGTCTTTGTAGTCAATCTGTTTTACGCCGTCAGCAGTAAAACGACAGAATTTTTTACGTCCAAAACCTCTAGCCATGTCTTACTCCTTGTTTTCGCGACGCTTGTCAGCTTTATCTTCTTTCTTACCCATCATAACTGAAGGCTCAGTGATCGCTTCGTTCTGTTTAACGAACATGCTGCGAAGAACCGCATCGTTATAATAGAAAGCATTTTCAAGCTCGTCCAAAACTTCCTGGCTACATTCGATGTTCATTAGAATGTAGTGTGCTTTGTGGACCTTGTTGATCAAATAAGCAAGTTGACGACGACCCCAGTCTTCTAGACGGTGAATCGCTCCGCCAGACTGTTCGATAAGGGCGCGGTAGCGCTCTAGCATAGCAGGCACCTGTTCTGATTGATCAGGGTGCACTAGAAATACGACTTCATAATGACGCATTCATTTTCTCCTTATGGATGATAAAACAGTCTCCCGAACCGCACGCCGATTTTAGGAAATCGGCCTTTGGGCAGTGAGACAAGGAAATTCAAATCACGTTTGAAAGGCGCGAATTATAAATGGAAACTTATTTATTTACAAGCTTTTATCGTTATCACGCCGGATTAAAGAAAGGATTGCTGAGAAGTCATTATCCTTTTGAATACAAAGAAAAAACCGTCTGACATCAAGCGATAGAAGCATTGATCGACTTCAAGACTTCAATCGGATCTTGTGCCTTGGTAATCGGACGGCCGATAACTAGATAGCTGGAACCGAAATCGAGCGCTTGCTTTGGCGTCATAATGCGCTTCTGGTCGTCGGTTGCACTACCCTGCGGGCGAATTCCGGGAGTAACCAGGCAAAAATCATCGCCGATTTCTTTTCTAAGAAGTGCTGCTTCTTGAGCAGAACAAACCACTCCATCCAGTCCTGATGCTTTGGTCAGTTTGGCCAATCTCAGTACCTGTTGCTGTGGGTCGACGTCCAAACCGATCTCTTTCAAGTCTTCGGAATCCATGCTGGTCAAAACCGTTACCGCAATCAGTAATGGCGGATTTTCAAATTCCTGCAAAGCTTCTTTAGCCGCCTGCATCATTTTGCGACCACCGGATGCATGCACATTCACCATCCAGACTCCCAAGCGGGCGGCAGCCTGGACAGCCTTGGCCACAGTATTCGGAATATCGTGGTATTTAAGATCCAGAAAGACATCAAATCCCTTCCCAACCAAACACTTTACAAATTCCGGACCGGCAACGGCAAACAGTTCCTTACCGACCTTAAGACGGCACAAATCAGGTTGTAAGCCGTCAACAAATTGCAATGCCGAATCAGCATCGGCAAAATCCAAAGCAACTAAAACTTTTGGATCATTTTTGTATGACATAAACTTCCTATTTATCTATTAAATTCAAATGAGTATCTTCGCTTCTTAATACTTTTTTCTGCTCTGATACCTGCTTGTTAAGTTGAACAATTTTGTCCGCCTGACGCGCATTAACTCTTTGTTGCTTGCGCAACTGCCAGCGCAGCGACATAAGTTGCATTGCGATCAACATTCCGCCAAACAGTAAACCGATAATAAAAACAATCGCCAAAATGACACTTAGCGGTAAGGTTGGCTTAAACAAAAACAAATCAAGTACAACCGGAGTCGGATTTAAAACTCCTAGAGTGACACCCAGCGCTAAAAAAATCAGGGTCAGCAGATAAGAAACGAATTTAGACATAACAGAAGAGGCTCTATAAGCTTAAAACAAAAATTATAGAGCAATAAAACAAAAGGGGCTACCGAATGGCAGCCCCTTTTTTTAAAAATCAAAGCAAGATATCAGTATGCTCTTTCGAATCGTCTACCCGCTCTCTCAAAGACTTTCCAGGCTTGAAGTGCGGAACACGCTTATCGGTAAGCTCCACTGTTTCTCCGGTTTTTGGATTACGACCGGTTCTCGCCTTTCTATGATGCAGACTGAAACTGCCAAATCCACGGATTTCAATACGTTCTCCGCGAGATAAGGTGTCAATCATAGAATCGACAATTTGATTTACTGCGATCTCAACATCTTTTTGGGAAAATTGAGTCTGCTTTCTTGCAATGAGTTCGATCAATTCTGACTTGGTCATTTAAGCTTACTCTCATTCATCTATTACAACGAGTTTTCGTTCATTCGCAAATCATGCGAAAAGACCAAATAAGAAGCGCCTGCACCAGAGGATACAGGGCTTCCATTCATTAGATATATGCCTAACGTCAGATTAGATCTTGTCTTTGAATAGATCACCTAGAGTGCTACCAGCAACAGGTTGTTGCTCAGTGTAACCTTTGATCGCTTCAGCTTCTTCGTGTGCTTCTTTAGCCTTAACAGACAAAGACAAAGAACGGTTTTTACGATCAATGTTGGTGATTTTTGCAGAAACTTCGTCACCTTCACGTAGGATGCTTGAAGCATCACGAGTGTCTTCCATTAACTCGGAAGCGCGAAGGTAACCTTCAACTTCAGGAGCTAATTCAACAACGGCACCTTTTTCGTCTACAGACTTAACAGTCCCTTCAACGATGCTGCCTTTGCCGTTTTCTGCAACGAATTGACCGAAAGGATCTTGCTCAAGCTGTTTTAGACCAAGAGAGATACGCTCACGATCAGGATCGATAGAAAGGATAACGGTTTCTAGCTCGTCACCTTTTTTGAAGTCACGGATGGCTTCTTCACCAGGCTGATTCCAGGAGATATCAGTCAAGTGAACCAAACCGTCGATACCACCGTCTAGACCGATGAAAATACCGAAGTCAGTGATAGACTTGATGTTACCAGAGATTTTGTCACCTTTAGCGTGAGTCGCTGAGAAACCTTCCCAAGGATTAACAGTACACTGTTTGATCGATAGAGAGATGCGACGACGTTCTTGGTCAACATCAAGGATTTTAACGCGTACTTCTTGACCCAAGTGAACCACTTTAGATGGGTGGATGTTACGGTTGGTCCAATCAAGCTCTGAAGTATGAACCAGACCTTCGATACCATCCTCGATCTCGATGAAAGCGCCGTAGTCAGTCAAGTTGGCAACTTTACCGCCTACTTCCGCACCGATTGGGTAACGAGCAACCATATCTGCCCATGGATCTTCTTCCAATTGTTTCAGACCTAGAGAAACACGGTTACGCTCTTTGTCGAACTTAAGAACCTTAACTTCGATCTCGTCACCAACCTGAACGATCTCAGATGGGTGGTTAACACGGCGCCACGCCATATCAGTGATATGAAGAAGACCATCAACACCGCCAAGGTCGATAAACGCACCGTAGTCAGTAAGGTTCTTAACGATACCTTTAAGAACAGTACCTTCTTCCATGTTAGCAAGAATCGCTTCGCGCTCGGCAGAGCTTTCTTGTTCGATAACTGCACGGCGAGAAACAACAACGTTGTTACGCTTGCGATCCAATTTAACCAATTTCAACTCAACTTCTTTACCTTCCAAGAAGCCAAAGTCGCGAATTGGACGAATATCCACAAGTGAACCAGGAAGGAAGCCGCGAACGCCTTCAACGTCAACAGTAAGACCACCTTTAACCTTACCAGTAACGAAACCGTTAACCACTTCAGAGTTTTCCATAGCCGCTTCAAGGCGATCCCAAGTTTTCGCACGTTTCGCTTTTTCGCGAGAAAGGCGAGTTTCACCTAAACCGTCTTCCAAAGTTTCCAAGTAAACTTCAACTTCATCACCGACAGCTACTTCTAGCTCACCTTCGGCGTTTAGGAACTGCGACTTAGGGATAGCTGATTCGGACTTCATTCCTGCATCAACTAGAACTGCTTCCTTATCGATACCAACAACCGTACCGATAATCAAAGAACCAGTGTTAAATTTGTCTTGTTGTAAAGACTCTTCAAATAATTCAGCGAAAGATAATTCACTCATGGATATAGTTACCATATTTTAATTAATAAACCGCTCGGAACATCAAATGGGAGTATCTGCTTTCAAACGGGTCAGTTAAACAATGTCAATTTCCCAGTGATCGACATAAACTATAAATCCCCGGCCCTCAAAGAAGGCCAGGGATTTAAAAATATTTTTAAATCAAATAGATAAGCAGTTTTAATAAAGCTTATCAATTTGAAAAGAGGTGGAGATAATTAACTCAAAAGACCTCTTTCCCTCATTAGAGTCAACGCACTTTGGCAAACTTGCTCGATATTCATATTCGAAGTATCGATGGTAATTGCATCCTCTGCCGCGACTAAAGGCGCCGTCTTACGATTAGCGTCCCGCTCGTCCCGTTCTCTAATGTCTTGGGTAATCTTTTCAATATTAGCATCAATCCCCTGTTTTTTCAACTGTTTAACACGACGTAAAGCGCGAACTTCTGCAGAAGCGGTTAAAAACAGTTTTAAGGATGCATCCGGAAAGACAATCGTTCCCATATCACGTCCATCGGCGATTAAGCCGGGTGCTTGGGAGAACGCTTTCTGACGATCCAAAAGTGCAGTACGAACTTCAGGAATGGCGGCGACTTTTGAGGCGACAGCAGCAGTTTCTTCAGTGCGAATTTTAGAGGTAACGTCTTTCCCCTCATAGATGACACTGCCTTCCATAAAACTCACTGGCAGCCGTAAGGCCAATTCAACCAAAGCAGCATGATTTTCTAAATCAATCTGGTTGTGAATAGCTCCGAAAGCCAATGCACGATAAATCGCGCCGCTGTCCAATAGATGAAAACCACTTTTACACGTTAAAAATTGCGAAAGCGTTCCCTTCCCGACTCCGCTCGGACCGTCAATAGCGACAACCGCAACCTTGGACATTAGGCCTCCTTAGCTATGACATTCATGCCAACTTGATTGATCAGATCCAAAAAAATCGGGAATGAAGTGTTGACGTTGGCGCAGTCTTCAATCACGATTGGCGCTTTAGCACGCAGTCCGGCAACTGTCATCGCCATGGAAATACGATGATCGTGGTGACTTTGAATTTCACCTTTCTGTGCACTCTGCTCGGCACCATTAATAATCATACCGTCCGGCGTCGGCTGAGCATCGATACCAACTGCTTGCAGAGCGTCCGCCATCACCTGAATGCGATCCGACTCCTTCACTCTTAACTCTTCTGCACCTGTTAACACTGTCGTTCCCTGTGCTGCCGATGCAGCAACAAACAGAACCGGAAACTCATCGATTGCTAATGCGACCAACTCTTCGGGAATCTTGATTCCGCTTAGAGGGGCATACTTGATATGCACGTCTGCAACCGGTTCTCCGCCAACTTCATGGAAATTTTCCAGTTGAATATCGGCACCCATCAATTTCAAAATATCGATGACACCTGTACGCGTCGGGTTCATTCCGACATGTTCAATAACAAGGTCAGAGCCTTCACTGATCGCAGCGGCAACCATAAAAAAAGCAGCCGAAGAAATATCCGAAGGCACATCGATATGACAAGCTTTTAGGCTGCCGCCACCTTCAAGGCACGCCTTGGTTTGCTGAGCATCCAATTTCTCGGAGGACACCGGATAACCAAAGCCGTTTAGCATACGTTCGGTGTGATCACGGGTCGGCGCCGGTTCCAAAGCACAGGTCTTCCCGTCAGCATACAATCCGGCCAAGAGTACGCAAGATTTAACCTGGGCACTGGCCATAGGAAGGCTGTAATCAATGGCTTTAAGCTTCTGTCCGGTTCCTCTAATCGTCATAGGCAGAGTGCCGCCCTCATTCGTCGCAATCACAGCTCCCATTTCGGTTAAGGGATCTACTACCCGCTTCATTGGGCGTTTGGATAGTGATGCATCACCAATCAGAGTGACATCAAAATCCTGACCGGCAACAATTCCGGCCAGCAATCGTGTCGAAGTTCCTGAATTTCCCATGTCGAGAGGTTTGGCAGGTTGTTTCAAACCATTCAGACCAACTCCGTGAATAGTCACTTCACCGTTGACAGGCCCTTCTATTTCAACTCCCATGTCCCTAAAGGCTTGTAGAGTAGCCAAGGCATCTTCACCTTCAAGAAAACCGGTTACGGTGGTCACACCTTCCGCAATCGAGCCAAGCATAATGCTTCGATGGGAAATCGACTTATCTCCCGGAACGCGAATCCGACCTTTTACGGTTCCACCCGGTTGTACGATAAACTGAATATTGGACATGCTCTTAATCTTCTATTTTCAAAAATTCGTTAATTTAATACGGCAGAGAGAGCCGAAATTTACTGCGCATCCGTTCTTGCAACGATATGTGTATCGCGAGCAGTTTTAGCGGCTAAAAATAGTTCATGCAATGCCGCCGCATCCTGTTTCTCGATCAGTTTAATCATCTCATCAAGATAGTCACGGTATTCCTGCAACCATTTGGCAATTGCTGTGTGATTATGTACCGAAATATCACGCCACATAACAGCATCGCTGGAAGCGATACGGGTAAAATCTCTAAAGCCGCCGGCAGTGTATTTAAAAACGTTCCCCAGTTCCGGGTGCTCATTCAACATCTCTACCAAGGCAAAGGCCAACAGGTGCGGCAGATGTGAGGTTGCGGCAAAAACTTCGTCATGGAATTGCGGAGACATTTTTTCGACCAGTGCGCCTAGTTTACGCCACAAAGTCTCGACACATTCAAGCGCATCCGAATCGGTCTCTTCGGTTGGCGTCAGAATAACACGATGGTCGATAAACAGATCGCTGTCAGCCGCCTCTACTCCACTTTGCTCCTTGCCGGCAATCGGATGACCGGCAACAAAACGGCGAGGAATTTCACCGAATGCGTCCTTAATCGAGTTTACAACACTCAGTTTAGCCGAACCGGCATCGGTAATAATCGCATCTGGGCGGACATAAGGCTTTATATCCTTAAAAATTTGTGCAAAGGATCCTAGTGGAACCGCCAGCATGATTAAATCACTGTTTTCGACCGCCGCTTTTAAGTCGCAAACGCCTTCGTCAATCACACCTAGTTGCACGGCTTTTTGAATTCGTTCAGGATTATGCCCGAAACCGATAACTTTTTGCGCCAACTTTTTTTCTTTCACAGCCTTGGCGAAGGAACCGCCAATCAGACCGACGCCGATAACGGTAATTTGTTGCAGAGGTTTCAAAAAATCAATCCTATAGTAATTTGTTCAAAGCACCGAGAAAATGTCTGTTTTCAACATTGGTGCCGATTGAAACACGCAGGTATTCTTGCATTTGGTAACCGGCTAACGGGCGGACGATCACACCTTCCTGAAGCAGTTTTTGATTCAATTCCAGAGCTTTATCGCCGAGATTGACCGTTACAAAGTTTGCGACACTTGGAATAAAATCAATCGACTTGGAATTAAGGAAATCGGTTATCTGACGCATTCCCTGCGAATTAGTCAACAGACTTTTTTTAACAAACTGCGGATCAGTCAAGCTGATCATCGCAGCCGCCTGAGCGTAGCTGTTAACGCTGAACGGTTGTTTTAAACGATTGATGTAATCCAATACCTGTGGATAGCCAACCATGTAACCGACACGCAAGGATGACAAGCCATACACTTTGGAGAAAGTTCTCGATACCAATAAATTCGGGTAGTCTTCTACATAATCCAATCCGTTGGCATAAGTGCCTGGCGGGCACAGATCCTGAGCGTATTCAAAGTAGGCTTCGTCCAAGACGACGATGACTTTCTCCGGAACTTGAGAAATAAAGTCTTCCCAAGTCTCTTTGTCGAAATAAGTACCGGTCGGGTTGTTCGGGTTCGCCAAATAGATCAATTTGGTTTTTTCATTGATCGCATTCAGAATGGCTTCCAGATCATGTCCGAACTCTTTGGCCGGTACCTCAACACCGGTTGCACCGACCACCTGTGCTGAAATCGGATAAACCGCAAATCCGTATTGCGAGTAGATGATTTCATCACCGCGTCCGGCAAAAACACGCGCTACCAGTTCAAGCAATTCGTTAGAACCGTTGCCGATCGTAACCCAGTCCATCGGTTTCTGGATAAATTGTGCCAGCTTTTCACGCAAAGCGAAGCTACTGCCGTCCGGATAGCGGCTAATTTCGTTCGACATGGCGATTAATCCGGTGGAAATTTTTAAACTGCTTCCCAAGGGATTCTCATTGGAAGCCAATTTGGTGACATAACTGATGCGCATTTCACGCTTGAGTTCATCAATCGGCTTTCCTGGTACATATGGCTGGACCGTCAAAACCTCAGGATTTACAAGATCTTCAAAAAGCATGGTTGAATCATTCATATAAGTGATCGAATTAAATTACGCTTACAGCGGAGAAATCGGGAATGAACCGAGAAGTTTAAAAAATGCCGCTTTGGATTCAACTTCACTCAAAGCATCTTTTAGAGCCGGTTCATCCTTGTGGCCGAGAACATCGATAAAAAACAGATAATCCCATTTTTTGTGGGTAGAAGGTTGTGAAATAATCCGTGTCATATTGATACCGCGCGTTGCAAAGCTTTCAAGAATATCCAGTAAAGCTCCGGACTTATTGCGGATCGACAAGACCATGGCCGTTTTATCTTCCCCGCTCGGAGCAACTTCATCACGACCGATCACCCAGAATTTGGTGGTATTGCTTTTCTGATCTTCGATATTTGCATCCAGAATGTGCAACTCATACAACATGGCGGCCTGCTCAGAGGCAATAGCCGCAAGCTGTTCGTCCTGCTGAGCCATTTTGGAAGCCAGAGCATTCGAGTCGACGGCTTCCAGCTGCACCCATGGAAGATTATTCTTTAGCCACTGTTCGCACTGTCCGAGCGCCTGCTGGTGTGCAACGACCTTTCTGATACCTTCAACGTGCTGAGATCTTGAAAGCAGGCAGTGGTGAATTGGCAGATCGACTTCACCACTGACTTGCAAAGATGTTTTCAATAACGCATTCTGTGTCGACTTAACCACCCCTTCCGAAGAGTTTTCGACCGGCACCATACCGTAATTCGCTTCCCCGGATTCGACCGCCTCGAAAACCTGGTCAATGGTTGATACGGCAACCGGATGCGCCGAAACCCCAAACTGCTTAATGACACTGGCATGAGAATAACTGCCTTCCGGTCCCAAATAAGCAATACTCATCGGCTGTTCCAATGCCAGACAAGCCGACATAATTTCACGGAACAACTTTGCCATCTCTTCATCCGGCAAAAGGCTGTCGTTGCGTTCTTTCACGGAACGCAATACTTGTGCCTCACGCTCTGGACGGTAAAAGACCGCTTCGACCTTGCCACCTTGAGTCTTGATGTCAGCGACCTTCTGGGCGCAAGCCGCTCTTTGGCCGATCAAGGATTGAATCTGCGCATCGATTGCGTCGATTTGATTGCGAATTTCGGTTAGTTGAACTTCTTCAACGGTCATATTTATTGCCTATTACTGCTTTGACTGGTTTTCAGAATGATTAAGCGTGTTGATCTGCAAAAGATTGCATGAATTCGATCAGAGCATCCACTCCCTCTTCCGGCATGGCATTATAAATACTTGCGCGCATTCCGCCAAACGCCTTGTGTCCTTTCAGGCTTAATAGTTTGGCAGCTTTGGATTGGGCCAGGAATTCTGCATCCAATCCTTCTTTAGTCAAAGAAAAAGTCACATTCATCCACGAACGCTGATCTACGGCAATATGGTTTTCATAAAACTCAGACGAATCGATATAGCTGTATAGTTTTTCCGCTTTACGCTGGTTAACCTCAGCGATTGCTTTAACACCGCCAACATCTTTGATCCACTTGAAAACCATACCTGCGAGATACCAGGCAAAGGTAGCCGGAGTGTTGAACATCGACTCAAAACCGGCATAGGTTTGCCAGTTTAAAAGTGTCGGAGTAATGTCTCGTGCATGGCCGACCAGATCTTCTCGTACGATCACAATCGCCAAACCGGCCGGGCCGATATTTTTCTGGGCTCCTGCGTAAATCATGCCATACTTGCTGACATCGATTTCTCGACACATGATATTCGAAGACATATCGACAATCACCGGCTTTCCTTGGGCAAACAGGAAGTCCATATGCTCCTGCTGCAACTCCAAACCGGTAATGGTTTCATTTGCGCACACATGAATATACTTGGCGTCATCACTGAATTTCCATTCCGACATCGGCGGAATTTCAGTTGGATTGGCGGTTTCTCCACCGGCAATAACATTGACGTTAGTATAACGGGATGCTTCTTTAATCGCTTTTGTCGACCAGACACCGGTATTCAAATAGTCCACCGTATCGTCGCTAGTCGCTAAATTCAGAGGAATCGCAGCAAACTGCAAAGAAGCGCCGCCGTGAATAAACAACACTTTATAGTTGTCGGGAATCACCATCACTTCACGCAGATCGGCTTCCATTTCGTGAGCCAATTGCATATAGTCCGCACTGCGATGACTCATTTCCATTACCGACATGCCGGTATTCTGCCAATCCAACAGATCTTCTTGTGTGCGGCGCATTACCGCTTCCGGCAACGTTGCCGGCCCAGCACTAAAATTAAAGGCTGCTCTTGCCATGTCCATTCCTTAAAATTAGATAGGATTGAAGAACTTAATACACCGACTCCAATCCAGTTTTCAGTTAACGCAATTTTGGTATTATTCTTCGCTGGTTACCGAGTCTTGTGAAGGTTCATCAAGCGAGTCCTCTTCATCTTCAATATCGACGACGGCAAGGCCGACGACTTGTTCGCCCTTACCGACATTAATCAACTTAACTCCCTGGGTATTGCGTCCGACCACGGAAATTTCCGCAACACGGGTGCGCACCAAAGTCGCTTTATTGGTGATCAAAACAATTTCCTGTGACGCGTCGACGGCAACAGCAGAGACGACTTTACCGTTGCGGTCGCTGGTTTTGATTGAGATAACCCCTTGTCCGCCACGATTAATGGTCGAATAGTCTTCAACCGGAGTACATTTTCCGAAACCGTTTTCCGTTGCCGTCAAAATCAAAGTTTCCGGTTGCGCCACCTGCATGCTGATCACTTTTTGACCTTCGCCAAGTTTCATACCACGTACGCCGCGAGCGGTTCGTCCCATTACACGGACATCACTTTCTTTAAAGCGAATCGCCTTACCGATATCGCTGAACAGCATAATTTCCTGCTCACCGGTAGTTAAAGCGGTACCGACCAACTCATCGTCATCCAAAAGGTCAACGGCGATAATACCGTTGGCACGAGGGCGAGAGAAGTCGCTCAAAGCAACACGTTTAACAATTGAGTTACGGGTCGCCATGAATACGGCTCGTTCATCGTCAAACTGATCGACCGGTAGAACCGAAGTGATGTATTCCCCCTCTTCCAATGGAAGAATATTAACGATCGGTTTACCGCGACTGCCGCGACTAGCGATCGGTAACTGCCAGGTTTTCTGCCAGTAAAGCTTTCCGCGGTTCGAGAAGCACAGCAGCATATCGTGCGTACTGGCAACAAACAGCTGCCCGACTTCATCTTCTTCTTTCATCGCCGTGGCGGATTTACCGCGTCCACCACGCTTTTGCGCACGATAGTCGCTAAGCGGCTGAGTTTTGATATAGCCGTCACGTGAAAGCGTTACGATGCGATCTTCAACCGCAATCAAATCTTCAGCATCTAAATCCTGATAGGCATGATCGATCTCACTGCGACGCACATCGCCAAATTGTTCGACCACTTCCTGCAACTCTTCTTTGACTACCTCGGTCAAACGATCCGGGTTGCGCAGAATTTCCAGGAATTCGGCAATTTTAACCAATAACCCTTTGTATTCTTCAATAATTTTATCTTGTTCCAGACCGGTCAATCGATGCAGGCGCATTTCCAGAATCGCCTGTGCTTGAACAGGGGACAATTTGTAGATTGCACCATCGGCACCAAAGCCTTCCGGCAAATCTTCAGGTCGTACGTCGGCCAACTCGACTCGATCGAGAAGGTCGACTACCGAACCGATCGGCCATTCACGCTCTAGCATGCGCTCTTTGGCTACTGCCGGACTTGGAGACGCCTTGATTAATTCGATCATTTCGTCGATATTTGTCAGGGCAAGCGCCAGACCTTCTAGGATATGGGCTTTTTCACGTGCCTTACGCAAGTCGAAAATAGTACGGCGAGTGACCACTTCACGACGGTGCTTAACAAAGGCTTCGATTACCTCTTTCAAATTAAGCAACTTCGGCTGACCGTCGATCAGTGCAACCATATTGACACCGAAAACCGTCTGCATCGAAGTCTGCTTGTAAAGATTGTTAATCACCACTTCCGGGACTTCACCACGACGCAATTCGATAACGATACGCATCCCGTCCTTGTCGGATTCGTCGCGCAAAGCGGTAATGCCTTCGATTTTCTTCTCTTTAACCAATTCGGCAATACGCTCAATCAGTTTGGCTTTGTTTACCTGATATGGAATCTCGTTAACGACAATTTGCGATTTACCGCTTTTGTCGGTTTCAACTTCAGTTCTCGCGCGGATCTGCACACGGCCGCGGCCGGTCTCGTAGGCCTGGCGAATACCGCTTGTTCCATTGATAATTCCGTAGGTCGGGAAATCCGGACCGGGAATGTGTTCCATCAGGCCGCTGATACCAATCTGCGGATCGGCAATGTAAGCCAGGCAAGCATTCACGGTTTCCGTCAAATTGTGCGGCGGAATATTGGTTGCCATACCGACGGCGATACCGGAAGAGCCGTTAACCAGCAAATTTGGAATTCGGGTCGGCAGAACATCCGGTTCACTTTCGGAGCCGTCATAGTTTTCGGAGAAGTTAACGGTCTCTTTTTCCAGATCTGCAAGCAACTGATGGGAAATTTTCGCCATGCGGATTTCGGTATAACGCATCGCTGCCGGAGAATCGCCATCGACGGAACCGAAGTTACCCTGACCGTCCACCAACATGTAGCGAAGTGAAAACGGTTGAGCCATACGTACAATTGTGTCGTATACCGCCGTATCACCGTGCGGGTGGTATTTACCGATTACATCCCCGACAATACGTGCCGATTTCTTATAAGGCTTGTTAAAATCATTCCCTAACTCGTTCATTGCGTAGAGTACGCGGCGGTGAACCGGCTTTAAACCGTCACGAACATCCGGTAAAGCTCGGCCGACGATTACGCTCATGGCATAACTGAGGTAGGATTGCTCCATTTCATCTTCTAATGAAATAGGAATGATTTCACGTGCGAATTCCGTCATGAATAGTCCAATCAATTACAATAATAAATTACTAAAGCGGCCATTATATTCCAAATGGCGCTCGAAATACATAGCAAAACTCAACCCTTCCCCCCTATCGACAATTCAAATAAATCCTCTCAAATCGCTTTATTTTTGATTTAAAGCTATTTTTCGTAAAACGGTCTAAAAACCGTCTTCTATTTCATACGAATAGACAGCCCTTTCACATTTCACGCAACGGTCGGCGTTATTCAGAGGGAATTACGCGCCAGCCTGATACGATAAAAAAGGTATAATCATGCGCCTGAACATGTTGAAAAACGTTAATTGAAAGCGTTATCACGACTCTTTTTTGCAATTACAGTATCGGGTACCAGCCAATTATGAGCCAACAGATCAATGCCGATCCGGCCGAGCTTGAAAATTTTAACCGCCTGTCTAATACATGGTGGGATACCGAAGGTGAATTTGCCGCCTTGCATAAAATCAACCCGCTGCGTCTGGAATTTATCAGACGTTTCCAGCCGATAGAAGCCCAATCGGTTTTAGATATCGGCTGCGGCGGAGGGATTCTTTCCGAATCTTTAGTGCAGGCCGGAGCCCAAGTAACCGGTATCGATCTGGCTCAAGATGTTTTGACTGTTGCTAAACTGCATGGCCTGGACGTCGGCATCAAGGTCGACTACCAACTCATTTCTGCCGAAGACTATGCAGTAAAGCACAGCGGTGAACACGATATTGTCACCTGTATGGAAATGCTTGAACATGTACCGGATCCGGCGGCAATCATTGAGGCTGCAGCAGAGTGCGTCAAGCCCGGCGGTTGGGTTTTCTTTTCGACCCTGAATCGCAACTTCAAGTCCTATCTACTGGCGATTATTGCCGCAGAACAGCTGCTCAATCTTGTTCCGAAAGGCACCCACACTCACGATAAATTCATCACCCCGGCAGAGTTGGATGCCATGGCGAGACAGAGTGGTTTACTACTTAAGCAGGCTGCCGGTATTGAATTCAATCCCTTACTGGAGCGCTACGGACTCAGTGATAAATTGGATATTAACTATCTACTTGCATATCAAAAGCCGCTGGATATTTAAATCGTAATAACTTGAAAAAAAAGAAAAAACCATGCAACTCAAATGTATTCTCTTCGATCTTGACGGCACATTGCTCGACACCTCGTATGATTTCAGCTACGCCTTGAACCAAACCTGCAGCGATTTTAAGCAACCACGATTAAATTATCAGGATGTCAGAAAAACCGTATCCCAAGGTGGACTGGCGATGACAAAACTGGCGTTTCCGGAATTGGACGAAGAAGAACTGGAAACTCGCCGCCAGCATTTTCTGAAAATCTATTTTGAAAATATCGATCGACATACCCGACTTTTCCCGGGGCTTGAAGCAGGAATGCGGGCTTTGGCTAAGGCAGAGATTCCCTGGGGAATTATTACCAATAAACCAACTTGGTTAACTGAACGCCTATTGGAGAGTATCGAATTTCCAAGCGCTCCTAAGACTATTGTCTGTGGCGACACTCTCGCTGTAAGAAAACCCGACCCGCAACCAATGTGGCTGGCGGCAGAAACTTGCGGCTTTTCGCCTGAAGAGTGTCTGTATATCGGCGACCACCCTCGCGATATTGAAGCTGGTATCAATGCCAAAATGCATACTGCTGCAGCCTGGTACGGCTATCTTCCGGAAAGCGCCGGCGAATCCGACTGGCCGGCAGACCTGCATTTTGGTACACCTTATGAGCTAAGTCGTTTCCTGATCAAACTTGCGGAGCAATAGTGCATGCAACCGAAAACCTATTTAATTACCGGTGCCGCCAAAGGTCTCGGACGAGAATTAAGCATTCAGCTATACCAGGCAGGTCACCAGCTCATTCTACTGGATAAAGAACTGAAAGCCCTCAATGCACTATACGATGAGCTCGAGGATAACGAAGAACGTATTGCACTTTATCCAATCGATCTTCTGGGCGCCAATATCGACGACTACAAGAATATGCAGGCAATTTTAATGGAAGCTTATCCGCACGGCCTGGACGGTGTTGTCCTGAATGCGGCGATTCTTCCGGCTTTCACGCCGATCGAACATTTCGATTTCGGTCAGTGGTATGAAGTACTGCACACCAACCTCAACGCCAACTTTCATCTGATTCAGCAGACTCTGCCGTTATTAAGAATCTCTGAGGACGGCAAGCTCTGTGCAATCAGTGATCGAGCAATTCATGAAATGCCGGCCTATTACGGGGCCTACGGTGTAGCCAAGGCAGGACTGGAACAGTTAATGCGGACGGTCGCCACGGAAAACGGAGCTTCGAATATCGCTTTCTATCTGGCACAACTGCCTGCGTTTGCTACTGAAAGTCGTGGGCGACTCTACCCGGGTGAAAATCCGTATGAGTTAACCAGCGCGGCGGCGGTAGCGGAGTCTATTTATAAAGCCTTGCTCGAGGATGACTGCGGAGAATGGATTGAAAAGCTTCACTGAGAAGCTTTCAGACGATTCCAATAAGACGACAATTGTGGATGCGATAATTTAAAGAATTCGCTGTTTCACTAAGCTTGGAGCAGAATCGAGCAGCTGTCGGGTATAAGGGTGCTGCGGTCGTCCGATAACCTCTTCGACCGTTCCACTCTCGACAATCTTGCCTTGCTGCATAACCGCCACTTTGTGGGCGATAGTCGGCACGATCGACAAATCGTGCGTTATAAACAGATACGACAGACCGTATTTCTGTTGCAATTCATCGAGTAATTTCAATACCTGAGCGCGTACCGATACGTCCAAAGCACTGGTCGGTTCATCACAAATAATCAAATCCGGTTCGACAGCCAGAGCACGGGCGATGCCGATTCTCTGCCGTTGCCCACCGGAAAATTCGTGTGGATAGCGTTCTTTGTGCTCTGGGAACAACCCGACTTGCAGCAGCAGTTTATCGACTCTAGCCTCTTGTTCCACAGGATCCTGCGATCCGACCTGAAGCGTTACCATCCCTTCTCGAATAATTTCCAATACCGTCATCCGCGGATTCAGCGCGGAAAACGGATCCTGAAAAATAACCTGAATCTGTTTACGATACGGACGCATATCGCGCTCTTTTAAGGAGCCCAGATCAACCCAGCCTTTTTTCTGATCCAGCCAACGAATCTGACCGTTCTTAGTGTTAACCAGACGAAGAATTGCTTGACCGATAGTGCTTTTACCGCTACCCGATTCACCCACCAGCGCCAGAGTCTCGCCTTTGGCAATTTCCAAGGTAACGCCGTCAACCGCTTTCAGATCGGCAACCTTACGTTGAAAAATACCTTTCCGCACCGGGAAATGCACTTGCAAATCATCCAGTTCCAACAGCGCCTGTTTCTGTTGCAGCACTCGCTGACGCACTTGCGGGATAGAGTCCTTCAGCAACTGTTTGGTATAGCTGTGCCGCGGACGTTCGAAAAACAGCTCTTTATGTGCCAGTTCGACCAGCTCTCCTTTACGCATTACCGCAACCGTATCGGCAATATCGTAAACCACGCCCATATCGTGCGTGATGAACAGGATTGCCAAACCACGTTCGTCACGCAGCTGTTTCAGCAGATTCAATACCTGCGCCTGAATCGTTACATCCAAGGCGGTTGTCGGCTCATCAGCGATCAATAATTGCGGCTCACAGGCCAGAGCCATGGCGATCATTACCCGCTGCTTCTGTCCGCCTGAAAGCTGATGCGGATACCAGTTATAACGTTCGGCCGCATCAGGGATGCCAACTTCGTTAAACAGTTCAACGACCTTTGCTTTGGCCTGCTTGGACTTCAAACCCAGATGCAATCTCAAAACCTCGGCTACCTGTTCACCGACTTTGATCACCGGATTCAGAGAGGTCATCGGTTCCTGAAAAATCATGGCAACCCGCTTTCCGCGAATCGTCTGCATTTGACGCTCGCTTTGTGCCATCAGGTCGATATCAGCCAGTCGGATGCCGCTGTCCGGGTCAATCGTCAAACCTTCTGCCAGCAGACGCATCACTGCCAAAGAAGTTAAAGACTTTCCACTCCCCGATTCACCAACCAGTGCAAAAATTTCACCCGGGTACATATCAAAGGTAATTTTCTTGACCAGATCATCCTCCCCGATGCGAATCGACAGCTGGGAAAGACTAAGTACCGGATGATGTTTAGACATAAAAAATTTCCTGTAACTCTTATGAATTGCGCGGGTTCAATACCCATTGGACCCGATCGGCGAACAGGTTAGCCGCCAAGACCAGTATAAACATGAAAATGAACGCCGATAGCAAAGACCACCAGACCATCGGTTCCCTAGCCATTTCCAAACGTGCCTGATTGATCATATTCCCCCAGCTATAGGTGGTCGGATCAACCCCGACACCGACATAGGATAGAACCGCTTCAGCAAGAACCAAACCGCTGAAATCCAACACTACCGCGATCAAAACCAGATGCAACAGGTTTGGCAGAATATGTTTGTAAATCAGATGCATTCCGCCCATTCCGAACGCTTTGGCAGATTGAATATATTCCAATTGAGAAATCTTCAGGGTTTCGGCCCTCAACAAACGGCACAGGCCGGTCCAGCTGGTCATCCCGAGAATAAACACCAAAAACAGCAAACGCAGATCGGCGCGCTGTTCACTACTGCCGAAATCCGCCGGATGCTGGGCAATCCACGATTGCATGACCAAGACCGCCGCTGCGATCAATAATACGCCGGGAATTGAATTTAAAGTCGTGTAAAGGTACTGGATGACATCGTCGATCCAGCCTTTGAAATAGCCGGCACTGATTCCTAAAAACAAGGCCAAAGGCAACATCACCAAAGTCGTCAAAGTTCCGATAACCACGCCGGTACGAATACTCTTCATCGCCTGATAAAAAACATCCTCTCCGACCTTATCGGTTCCAAGCACATGATAGAAATGGCTCAAATAATACAAGATGCTCATAACGGCAAGCAGCAAGAACAAAGTCAGATAACCCCAATTCCACGGCAGTCGCTTCGGCTTGACTCTGATATCCCGTTTAACATAGGCGCGGACTCGAAAGTAGCCATGGAAAACAAAAACGACAAGCGTCAATAGAAAAGCCGCCAATAGAGCAATCCCCGACTTCTTAATCAGGTCTTGCCATAATACCTGGCGGTTGTCAGGATTTTCCAGATGGACTGCGGCAAATTTTAGAGGACGATACACCTGCTGTACCTGTCCATTCTCATCGTACAGAATCGAGCGGCTGTATTCATGGGATGCAAAAGGTGCCGAGTAGGTTCTTTCCTGATTTTTAACCAGATGCCATAAGGAGAGATCCAAAGGACTGAGTACCTGATTTTCATAGCCGGCCGGTGCCCAGCGATTTTCCTGATTAAATTTAAGATGGATCGAATCCGTCAAGCCAATCAGGACATACACAGATAGAATTACAGCCGACGCCATGGCGATCGGAGATTCGAAAATTTCCCGCCACTGCTTTCGGGCCTGTTTGGATTTTTTGATTGAGTGCAAACCGAAAACAACCGCGCCAAACAGTATCCAAATCAGCAGATCGGTCCATAAAAATACCAGGCTCATCTTAAACGCACCCTTGGATCGAACCAGCTGTAGGCGATATCAGTCAGAATCAGGCCGACAATGTATAACACCGAGCCGAGGAAAACCATCGCTTTTACAATTGAAAAATCCTGGGACTGAATGGCATCAATCGTGTAACTGCCCAACCCGGGGATTCCGAAAAAGGATTCCATAATCAGGCTTCCCATAAACAGGGTTGGAATAACCACTACCACCCCGGTCAAAATCGGCAACATGCCGTTTTTCAATAAGTGCTTGAACAATACCTGAATTTCGGAAAGCCCTTTAGCCCGTGCACTGCGAACGTAATCCTTATGAATTTCCTCCAGAAAAATACTTCGATACCAACGTACACCTGAGCCAACACCGGCAAGCACGCCGATAAAGACCGGCAGGATAATAAACTTCCACATGCTCCAACCGGACTCGTAGCCGGAGATAGGCACCCAGTGCAGCATTTTGCCGAACAGGACTTGAGCGGCAATAATATAGAACAGGCCGGAGATCGACATCAGAATCACAGCAGCAACCATCGCTGCCCGATCAAGTAAACTGGCGCGGAACAAAACCAGCAGCAAGGCGACGGCAATATTGGTAAACAAGCCGATGACAAAGGTCGGCAGTGCAATCGCCAATGAAGGCCACATACGCTCTTGAATATCGGCGCTGATTTGCCGACCACTGTCAGAACGTCCGAAATCAAATTGAAACAGCTTGGCAGACTCCTGAACAAACAGCGTATCGACCACATGATTCATTCCTTGGGCATTCTGATTATAAAACAACGGTTTGTCGTAACCGCGATCGGCTTTCCAGGCCGCAATCATTTCCGGTGTCGTCTGTTTGGCACCCAGCTGTGCTCGCGCCATATTATCCGGTGTATTGACCCCAAAGAAGAGAGCAAAAGTAATGAAGTTGACACCGAGCAAAATCGGGATAGCGAACAACAGGCGTTTAATGATATAGGCTAACATCAGTTCACTCCCTTATCATTTACAGACAGAGTTTGATTTTGCCGCCGTTTATAGGCGTGTCGAACAGGAACCACCAATAAGATCAGTAAAATAACAGCTAAAATTAACGGCCATACAACCGGCTGGTTCCACTGTTGCAAGGCGTTTAGACGTTGTTGAACATCTACATTCTTATATTTCAAAGTATTATTCGCCAAAGGATTCGCCCACATGTTTTGCAGCCAGGCGTGATATAAAGCGAGGGATTTCGGGCTGAAGCCCCAAGCCCAGGGCGCGTCTTTACGCAGCATTTCCAGCATTTGTTCTATAATCTCAAGACGTTCAGGACCATTTTGCAAGGTTTTCATGCGTAAAAACAGACGATCGAATTCCGGGTTGTCATAGTTGCTGCTATTGATACCGCTGCCGTTGGTATTGATGGCGGCATTACCACCGTACAGCAAAAACAGGAAATTTTCCGGATCGGGATAGTCGGCATTCCATCCCCATGAGAACATCTGAACCTTTGCCCCGCGAACCTTGTCCTGGAAGCGGTTGTAATCGGTGGCACGAATCACCAGCTCGATGCCGAGTTTGGCAAACTGTTTACGATACCAGTTTAACAAGGCTTTGCTGTCCGGGCCGGTTGCCGCAGTATCGTAGTAAAGTTTCAAAGACGAGCCATCACTGTCTTTCCCGTCTGGATAGCCGGCTTCCGCGAGCAAGCGTTTCGCTTCATCGATCGATTTCCGCTGCGGTCTGCCCTGTTGCCATTCATACACATAAGGGTTAACTCCGGCTTCTCCATTTTGATGTCCAAAGATTCCCGGAGGAATAGGACTTTGTGCCGCTAGACCGCGACCATTCAGGAAAATGGAGATATACTCTTCAAAATTAATGGCTATGCTGACGGCTTGTCGTAATTTACGATGCTTTTCGTCGTAGCCACCGACAACTGGATCGGCCATATTAAATCCGAAATAGAAAATCGTCGGTTCTACTTCGTTAAGAAACTGAATCCCCTTCTCTTTCATCGCCGTAGTCAAACTCATGCTGCCGCTCGAGGAAACACTGACTGCCTGATCGAAGCTGTCTGAACCGACGCCTGAAGCATCATAATATCCTTGCAGAAATTTGTTCCATAAAGGAACGCTTTCCTTTTCCAAAGAGTAAACCACCTCATCCAGAAACGGCAGTGGCTTACCGGCATCGGACAATAGTGCCGGATCGGCATTTTCTGCCAAGCCATCATTGGGATAGGTCTCATGCGAGAAATTAGAATTTCTCAGTAAACGCATACGTCGGTTAGGATTATTTTCAGCTAGATAAAACGCGCCGGTCCCAACCGGATAAGTATCCAGTGTCAGGTTCTTTTCCAGTAATGGTCGTTGTTTGTAAAAACGCACAGCTTCCCATGGAATCGGAGCAAAGAAATTCATGCTCAGCCAATAAAGAAATTGCGGATAAACACCTTTAACCAGGATTTTATATCTATATTTATCAATTGCTTGAATGCCTTTTATCGACTTATCTCTTAAATCGAAAAAGGTAGTATCTTTGCTTGAACTATTTTGTTTCAGTAACTGGCTGTAAGCTGCGGTCATCTTTTCGGAAAATTCGTCCAGACCGACGATGTACTGTTTCATCGCATCCAGGATAGGAGAATGATTTTGCCGCAAAGCCATGCGCTTTATCGCATAAATATAATCATCGGCAATCAATTCCCGAGTGGATTGATATGTAAAATCACTCGGAGAATCAATGCCGTGTAACTGCTCTGCAGTCAGATCCAGATAGCGGAAATGCCCGTTCTTCAAGAGTGCGAATGCAGGATGAGGTTGGAAACGAATAGCATGCTTTAACTCAAAATTGTATTCGCTGTAGGCGACCTGCGGATCCTCAGCACCAACTTCCTGCAAATCAGCGTTTAAATAACGTACCTCAGGCATTTTTTGGAGCGTTAAAGGTTCTAGCGTATAAGGCCTTTTTAAATAGTGGTATTGCAGTGGCGGTTCGTAAATCTGACTGATAATCGACCACTCATTGGAATTGTAGGAAATAACCGGGTCAAGATGCTTTGGCGGAGACGAAAAAGAGCTGAACAGTGTTTTCGACTCCATCTCGCTGGAATCATAAGGAATATTCCAAATACCGAAAAATCCGGCGCTGGCTGTAACGGGAATCAGGCTCAAAAGGACACAGAATGCAATTAGATACGATCTTAAAGACATTCTAGCCACTTTTAAAAATCGTCCTGATGATCTTAACAAATCAAAGTGCTCCGTTTGGTTGAAAACCCGATAAGAAAAGCGAAATCCCCGTGCAGCGAATCCAAGACGGAATTTTCCCGGGAATAGGCGCATTATAACGAATAATTTAACGTTATAATGCCCCTTAAAATCGGAAGATGGCTTCCTTATTCTAAAAACGACAACTTCGGGAGAACTCTATGGGATTCCTAGCAGGAAAAAAAGCTTTAATTATTGGTGTCGCCAATAACAAATCAATCGCCTACGGTATCGCTAAACAGATGCATGAGCAAGGCGCTGAAATCGCCTTGACTTATCAGAACGATAAACTGAAAGGTCGCGTTGAAAAAATCGCTGAAGAGCTAGGTTCATCCGTCGTACTGCCATTAGATGTCGCCGATGACGCTCAAATAGACCAGATATTTGCAGAACTAGGCAAACAATGGGATGGTTTGGATATTCTGGTTCATTCTGTCGCTTTCGCTCCGCGCGAAGAACTTGAAGGCCGCATGATCGATGCATCTACTCGCGAAGGCTTCAAAATCGCCCACGATATTTCCGCCTATAGCTTAACGGCTTGTACTAAAGCTGCTCACGAAATGCTGAAAGCCAAAAATGGTTCCGTCTTGACGGTTTCTTATTTGGGTGCCGAGCGTGCCGTACCTAACTACAACGTCATGGGGATCGCCAAGGCTTCTCTGGAAGCGACCGTTCGTTATTTGGCTGCCGACCTCGGACAGGAAGGTATTCGTGTTAACGCCGTTTCTGCAGGCCCGATCCGCACCCTTGCCGCGGCAGGTATTAAGGATTTCCGCAGCATGCTGGATAAAGCCGCTGCCTCTACTCCTCTACGCCGTAACGTCACGATTGAAGAAGTCGGCAACACAGCTGCATTCCTTTGCTCTGATCTGGCGTCCGGAATTACCGGTGAAATCACTTATGTAGACGGCGGCTACAACGTAACGGCATCTAACTAAAATTAGCGACTGCAAGCTTCAAACTCATTGTTAAAATTTTGCTCGATTTTGAAGCTTTCATAACGCTGATTCTCTTGCAGAAAAGACATACCAGCTTATTGCTGGTATTTTTTTATCCGAGATTTGATGCCACGCCAATAGATGACATCATGAAAATCCTCTGAGATAAAAAGCAATGGCGTTTATAAACAAATGGCGTTTATAAACAAAAGAAATGACGGATTTTTTACCTGAATCAGAAATGAAAAAAGCCACCCGGAAAATCCGAGGCGGCTTTTAAAATAATGGCGGAGCGGACGGGATTCGAACCCGCGACCCCCTGCGTGACAGGCAGGTATTCTAACCAGCTGAACTACCGCTCCTAATTGTATGGTGGGTGATACTGGGCTCGAACCAGTGACCCTCGCCTTGTAAGGGCGATGCTCTCCCAACTGAGCTAATCACCCAGGATAACTCCGAACAGTCTTACTTAAATGCATTCCGGATGTTTATTGCAAACTCCTGTCGATTTGCAATAAAAAAGGTAGTTAACAAACTACCTTCTAAATATGGCGGAGCGGACGGGATTCGAACCCGCGACCCCCTGCGTGACAGGCAGGTATTCTAACCAGCTGAACTACCGCTCCGTGGTGGGTGATACTGGGCTCGAACCAGTGACCCTCGCCTTGTAAGGGCGATGCTCTCCCAACTGAGCTAATCACCCAATCAATTCCGCCTGTATGCCGCTCTGGGCCTCGCTTGGCGTCCTTAATTGATGTGGCGTATTATAGAGAGTTGGGAGAGCATGTCAAATAAATTTAACGCTTTTTTGTCACTTTTTTTACAACTTAGTTCACAGCGTCTTTAAGAGCCTTACCAGCGGTAAATTTTGGAACTTTAGCCGCAGGAATCTGCATTTCAGCACCAGTTTGAGGGTTGCGACCAGTACGGGCAGCACGCTCACCAACTTTAAAAGTTCCGAAACCGATAATCGCAACGGTATCACCAGCGCTCATTGCTTTTGTAATGGCTGAAACAGTTGCATCCAATGCTTTAGCAGCATCTGCTTTAGTTAGTCCAGCTTCTTCTGCGATTGCGCTTACTAGTTCAGATTTATTCATTTGATTCTCCATGAGTTACGTTTCTTATGTCATATCCACCACTAAGGCTTAGGCATTTATAGCAATCCTCTATTCTCAGTGTCAAGCAAAATTCCTTTAAAACCCTTGAAAAGGGCTCTATTAGTGGTGTTCACTGCGATTTTTCTGCTGATTACGACGATTATTTTTGTCAAAAGCAGGAGGATCGATTTCCGCTTCAACCCCCTTCTCGTCTTCCGACTTCAAAAGTTTCGGCGGTGTCGTCAAGGCTAATTCCAGCACTTCGTCCACCCATTGGACCGGGTGAATATCCAGATTATTTTTAACTTCATCCGGAACATCGGCCAAATCGCGTACGTTATCATGCGGAATCAACACGGTTTTAATCCCACCTCTCAGTGCGGCCAGCAATTTCTCTTTCAGCCCTCCGATAGGTAAAACTTCGCCGCGTAAAGTAATCTCACCGGTCATCGCTACTTCAGCCTTAACCGGAATATTGGTTAAAGCCGAGGTAATTGCAGTACAAATCGCAATACCGGCGCTAGGCCCGTCTTTTTTCGTTGCGCCTTCCGGGAAGTGCAAATGGAGATCAAAATTCTCGTAAAACTCTTCGGTCAACCCTAGATCCTCAGAACGACTGCGAATCACGCTCATTGCCGTCTGTACCGATTCCTGCATAACACTGCCCAACTGTCCGGTACTGGAGAGTTTTCCTTTACCAGGCATAGCTGTGGCCTCAATACGCAACAGATCTCCGCCGACACGAGTCCAAGCCAGGCCAGCAACCTGCCCGATGCGGTTTTCTTCATCGGCCAAACCGATTCGGTAACGGGCTACACCCAAGTACTCTTCCAAATCACCGGCATCGACACGGATTGTTTTTAAGGAATCATCAAATACCAGCTTTTTGACTGCCTTACGGCAGATTTTTGCCAATTCCCGTGCCAGCAGGCGGACACCCGCTTCTCTGGTATAGGTTTGAATAATGCCACGAATCGCCCCTTCTGTGACTTCCAGCTCTTTCTCTTTAATACCATGCTCTTTTTTCGATTTCGGTAACAAATGGCGTTGGGCAATATTCAGTTTCTCCGGCTCGGTATAACCGGACAAATTAATCACTTCCATACGATCCAGCAATGCTTCAGGAATATCCATCGAGTTCGAAGTTGCGACAAACATGACATCCGATAAATCATAGTCCACTTCCAGATAGTGGTCGTTAAAACTATGATTTTGCTCAGGATCCAGAACTTCCAGCAAAGCAGCAGCCGGATCACCACGCATATCGCTCGACATCTTGTCGATTTCATCCAGCAGGAATAATGGATTTCTCGTGCCGGCACTTTGCATTTTTTGAATAATTTTGCCTGGCAGCGCCCCGATGTAAGTTTTGCGATGTCCTCGGATTTCAGCTTCGTCACGCACGCCGCCCAGAGCCATCCGCACATATTTACGATTGGTTGCTTCGGCGATCGATTTAGCCAAAGAGGTTTTACCGACACCTGGCGGACCAACTAAACACAGAATCGGCCCTTTCATCTTCTTAACACGTTTTTGTACCGCGAGGTACTCAATAATGCGTTCTTTTACCTTCTCCAGTCCATAGTGCTGGGAATCCAGAATTGTTTGTGCTTTAGGCAGGTCATTTGAAACACGGCTGCGTTTTTTCCACGGGATATCGATCAACCAGTCAAGGTAGTTTCGTACTACCGTTGCTTCGGAAGACTGCGATGGCATCATTTTCAGTTTTTTCAGTTCCGATTGTGCCTTCTGCTTCGCTTCATCACTCATCCCGGCTTTTTCGATGCGCTCGTTCAGCTGATCCATTTCATTAACGGCTGCTTCGTCCCCGCCAGCCAATTCGCTATGAATCGCTTTGATTTTTTCATTTAAATAATACTCGCGCTGAGTTTTATCCATCTGCTTTTTAACACGAGTAGTAATACGCTTTTCCGACTCCAACAGTTCAAGCTCGGTTTCAACCATCGCCAGTACCCGCTCAAGGCGCTCGGTCACAGAAGTCATCTCCAACAACGTCTGCTTCTCTTTAACACCAAGATTCAAGTTGGCGGAAATCAGATCCACCATGCGATCAGGATTTTCTTCTTTTTGCACAGAACTGCGAACTTCGGATGGAATCTTCTTCTTATGATCAGTAAAGACGGCGAAACGCTCTTTTAAAGTGCGCATCAGTACCAGCTTATCAGCCGGATTATCTTCGACCGATTGTAGAACCTGCACATCGCCCATCAAAACATTGTCATTATTATTCAAAGACAACAACTGAAAACGCTCAACCCCTTCAACCAATACCTTGACTGTTCCATCAGGAAGTTTCAACAGCTGGAGAATATTGGCCATAGTGCCGACTTCATATAAGTCTTCAAGAGTTGGCACATCCAACTCTGCGCTCTTCTGAGCGACCAAAAAAATCTGTTTATCGCCATTCATCGCTTCGTTTAGTGCACGGATCGATTTTTCTCTGCCGACAAACAACGGCATTACATTGCCCGGAAATACAACAACATCACGTAACGGTAACACCAGCACATTCATTTTCATTTCAATTTGATCTATATTCATCTCGATCCTTCTAGCGTGTCCGCTTTCTTAGATATTCATCAGTATTTTTATCTGCCGGTTTATGAAGTTCTCCACATTCTGTAGAGATAAAAAGGTCCGATCTCTGCAAACCATAAACCATATCGTCGGGTTAATCTAAAAGGTAAGTCATTCCGTTTTATTGATTTTACGGCTATTCAAAAAAGATAGAGCTGTGAAGAAACCGACCGCAAAGCCGGTTTCGAATGGCAACCTAAAATTTAGGCAATTATTCGCTGGAGGCTTTGGCTGTCGCTTCTTCTTGGTAAACCAACATCGGTGATTTTTTACCTTGAATCACTGCTTTGTTAATAACGACTTTATCGACATTTTTCAAGCTCGGAAGGTCATACATTGTGTCAAGAAGCAGCTGTTCCATAATAGAACGCAGACCACGAGCTCCAGTTTTACGTTCGATAGCAAGGTGTGCAATTTCAATCAACGCATCTTTACGGAATTGCAGTTCCGCACCTTCCAGTTCAAACATTTTCTGGAACTGCTTGACCAGAGCGTTTTTCGGTTCGGTCAGGATTTGTACCAAAGCTTCCTCGTTTAGCTCTTCCAAAGCGGCTACCATCGGTAAACGTCCTACGAACTCAGGAATCAAACCGAACTTGATTAGGTCTTCAGGCTCAATTTGGCGGAATTTTTCAGTTAGGCTCAACTTGTTCTCTTCGCTGCGAACTTGCGCAGAGAAACCGATGCCGACATCTTTTTCGATACGTTGATCGATGATTTTATCCAGCCCTTCAAAGGCGCCGCCGACAATGAACAGGATCTTTGATGTGTCGACCTGAATCATATCCTGGTTAGGGTGTTTTCTTCCGCCTTGAGGAGGTACGGAAGCCATGGTTCCTTCGACCAGTTTCAATAACGCTTGTTGAACACCTTCACCGGATACGTCACGTGTGATTGACGGATTTTCCGATTTACGCGTGATCTTATCGATCTCGTCGATATAGATAATCCCGCGTTCGGCCTTCTCAGGATCGTTATCGCAACGCTGCAACAGCTTAAGAATAATGCTCTCGACATCCTCACCGACATAACCCGCTTCAGTCAAAGTAGTTGCATCGGCAATTGCGAAAGGCACATCCAACAAACGGGCCAGAGTCTGAGCCAAAAGCGTTTTCCCGGAACCGGTCGGACCGATCAGTAGAATATTACTTTTGGTCAATTCGACATCGTCTTTCATGTGCGCGTTCTGCAAACGCTTGTAGTGGTTATAGACGGCAACCGAAAGGACTTTTTTCGCCTGATGCTGCCCGATGACGTAATCATCGAGAATCTCGCTGATCTCGCGCGGAGTCGGCAAAGATTCAAGTTCGAATTTTCCGATGTCCTCTTCGCCGAACTCTTCGCGCAAAATATCGTTGCACAGCTCGACACATTCATCACAGATATAAACCGAAGGACCGGCAATTAATTTGCGAACTTCATCTTGTCCCTTTCCGCAAAAAGAGCAATGTAATGTTTTATCATGACTCATTATTTCCACCTATCGATTGCTGATGACACGATCAATCAAGCCGTATTCACATGCTTGATCTGCGCTCATAAAGTTATCTCGGTCAGTATCTTTTTCAATTACTGATAGCTCTTGTCCAGTATGATCGGCCAAAGCTCGATTTAATTTATCTTTGATCTGCATGATCTCCTGAGCGTGAATCTGAATATCACTTGCCTGCCCTTGAAAACCACCCAAAGGCTGGTGAATCATGACGCGTGAATTCGGCAAGGCAAAACGCTTGCCTTTCGCGCCGGCAGATAGCAAGAAAGATCCCATACTCGCAGCCTGGCCGATACACATGGTGCTGACATCAGGTTTGATAAAGCGCATGGTGTCGTAAATAGCCATACCGGCGGTAACACTGCCGCCTGGAGAATTAATATAGAGGTGAATGTCTTTATCGGGATTTTCCGATTCCAAAAACAGCATCTGGGCCACAATTAAGTTAGCCATATGATCTTCTACCTGACCGACCAGAAAAATTACCCGCTCTTTCAACAATCTTGAATAAATATCGTAGGATCTTTCCCCACGACTGGTCTGTTCAATGACCATTGGTACTAATGCATTGTGAATCATATTTTCCATCTTTTATTTTTTTCCTATCGCGGTCTTAATACTTTTTCGCTGATGTTCAGTTCTATATTAGCCGTTTCTTAGACAAAAAAAAACTTAACCCCGATGATAAAAATACTCTTTTACCATCAGGATTAAGTTTTTTTGATTCAAGTCAGATTTTTAGACTTAAGCAGCTGGACGAATCACTTCATCAAACGTCTTGCTAACTTCAGTCACATCGGCTTCAGCCAAAATCTTCTCAGCAACTTTGTTTTCAACCAGCATGGCACGAATTTCATAACGTGCACCAGGGTTTTGCGCATACCAGCTAATTACTTCCTGCGGCTCTTCGTATGAAGATGCTTGCTCGCTGATATAGGCTTCAACTTCTTCATCGCTGGCTTCAAGGTTATTCGCTTTAATCAAATCGCCGATGATCAAACCAAGCTTAACACGCTCACGCGCCTGATCTTCGAAGTGCGCCGCTTCGATTTTAACGTCTTCGGCCTTCATGCCTTGTTGCTGCATGTTTTGTACCATCTGATCCATCAAGCTCTTAACTTCTTTGTCAACCAATGACTTAGGAAGCTGAACATCAACAATCTGTTCAACTGCTTTTAGAACCGAAGTACGGTTGTTGTTTTCAACGGCACGTTGCAGTTCTTTCACCATGCTGTCTTTGATTTCAGCTGTCAAAGATTCAACTTTACCGTCTTCGATACCGAATGAAGTTACGAATTCTTCGTTAACTTCTGGAAGTTGCTTAGTTGAAATAGAGTGTACCGTGATATCGAAAGTCGCTGCTTTACCTTTCAGGTTCTCTGCATGGTACTCTTCCGGGAAAGTCACTTCGATCGTTTTCTCTTCACCTTTTTTCATACCGATGATTCCGTCTTCGAAACCTGGGATCATACGACCTGAACCCAATTCAAGAGGAACGTTTTCTGCAGAACCGCCTTCAAAGGCTTCACCGTCGACTTTACCGACGAAATCGATAATAACCTGTTCACCAGCCTTGGCTTTCTTGGCGGCACTCTTTGAAGGTTTCCAAGCCATACGTTGTTCACGCAGACGATCGATCATTTTAGAGACGTCTTCGTCAGTTACTTCAGCACTGACTTTCTCAACCTTGATTGAACCAAATTCAGGCAAAGTGATTTCAGGGTAAGTTTCAAAACGAGCTGTAAAGGTAACCTGACCGTTTTCATCGTTCAACTCGTCGAACATCGGATAGCCCGCTACTTGCAAAGACTCTTGCTCAACCGCGTCATAGAAAGCTTTCTGCAAGGCTTCACCCATAACTTCCTGATGAACTTGCGCACCGTGGCGTTTTTTAACGACGCTTAGCGGAACTTTCCCTGGACGGAAACCATCCATTTTCACATTGCGACGGATTTCGTTTAAACGCTTTTCAATATTTGCGTTTAGCTCATCTGACGGAAAACTGACCGTCATTTTGTGTTCAAGGCCTTGTTCTGGCTTTTCTACAGTTACTTGCATATTAGAATCTCAAATTTTTGAATATTTCAACCAATGGATAAACCAACCGAACATCGCAATTGGTCTAAATTTTAGGCTGAAAATTATACTGATTTACTGTGTATTTTCAAAGAAAAAGCGTTTATTTCGCGTGCAAAAAAAAGCAAACCGATTGTTTTGTAAGCTAAAAATGCTAAAATAAGCGCCATTTAAAAATAAGCTTATATATTAAAAAAGCTTGTTTATATGTCAGGGAGTGTTGAAACCGTGTGAATTCGTACCCCGGACACTGAAATCGAACTCTTATAATGTTTACGAGGTGTTTAAACATGACCATTGAAAAGATCATTATGCTGATTGCCGGAACCGTTGTCTTGGCAAGCACACTACTTAGTGTTTACCACGACCAGGCTTGGCTGTACCTAACCGGATTCGTTGGTGCAAACCTGCTATTCGCCGGCCTGACAGGCTTTTGCCCTATGGTAAAAATCTTGCGTAAATTCGGTTTAAAACACGGCTGCGCATTTAAATAGCACCAAGCCTCACAACGGTTTACGCATAAAAAACGCCCGGATTCGGGCGTTTTTTATTTTTGCAATTCATTACTCGTTTTCAAACTCTTCACGAATCGACTGAATCTCCTCTTCCAGCTCCAGCCATTGCATTTCCAGTTCTTCATGTCGCTGTTGACAAATTGCCTCCTGCTTCAAACACTCCTGCAAACGCGCTTGATTTCCATCCTCATACAGACTCTGATCTTCCATCAATGCGTGGTGTTCAGCCAGTTGTTGTTGAATTTTTGCCAATTCATCCTCAACTTTCTTTTGCTTGGACTTATAAGGTTTCAATCGCCCTTCCAGTAACTTGCGTTGCTGCGCATTCGCCTGGCGTAACTGCTTGCGGTTCTGGCTGTTATTTTTGCCTTCTTCAGATTTCTGTTCACTGGCTTGCTGCCGGATTCGCTTCAACTGGGCTTGCAGATAGTCATCCAAATCACCGTGAAAGTGACTGACTTCACCTTCATGCACCCACCAGAATTGATCGGCAATCGACGCCAACAGATGCTTGTCGTGACTGACGACGATCAAAGCCCCGGAAAACTCCTGCAATGCAATTTCCAAGGCATCCCGGGTTTCCATGTCCAGATGGTTAGTCGGTTCGTCGAGAATGATAAGGTTCGGTTGCTGAAACACAATAATCGCCAATGCCAAACGTGCTTTTTCACCGCCGGAAAAGCATTCGATCGATTCCAGGCATTGCTGATTGGAAAAGCCGAAACCACCAAGAAAATCGCGCGCTTCCTGATCACTCGGAGCATCCGGCAGTTTCAACAGATGCTGCAACGGACTCTGTTCTAGTGACAGTGTTTCCAACTGGTGCTGGGAAAAGTAGCCGAATTTGACGCCCTTGGCTGTTACGATCTTGCCTTTTTGCGCCTGTAACTCACCGACCAGCAATTTGATCAGTGTCGTTTTACCTGAACCGTTAATACCGACCAAGCCGATTCGATCGCCGGCGCGCAAAACCAGATCGGTATGCTTAAGAATTGCTTTATCGCCGTAAGCAAAATCCAACCCGCGGAGTTCCATCATCGGATCCGGCTGGTATTTCGGTTCGGCAAATTGAAAATGAAACGGATTCAATGCTTGCACAGCAGCCACCGTTTCCATTCTTTGCAAGGCTTTTACCCGGCTTTGCGCTTGCTTTGCTTTACTGGCTTTAGCTTTAAAACGTTCGATAAAGCTCTTTAAGTGCTGCATCTGCTGCTTTTGCTTATCATGCAGCGCCTGCTGCTGCATCAAGCGTTCGTTTTTCTGCCGTTCAAAAGCTGCAAAATTACCGCTGTAATAATAGATTTTTTGCTGATCGATATGAGCAATCCCCTGAACGACTTCATCCAGAAAATCACGGTCATGGGAAATAACCAGCAGCGCTCCCTCATAGGACTTCAACCATTGCTCCAACCAGGCAACCGCTTCAATGTCCAGATGGTTTGTCGGTTCGTCCAGCAAGAGTAAATCCGCTCTTTGCATCAGTGCTCTGGCTAATTTCAAACGCACCTGCCAACCGCCGGAAAACTGTTTTAAAGATTTTTGCAGATCTTCATCCGAAAATCCCAGGCCGTATAGAAGTTGTCTGGCTTTAGTCGGCACTTCATAGGCGCGAATTCGATCCAGTTGGTCATAAGCTGCAACAATTCTCTGCTGTTCCCCATCCTCTTCGGCCAACTGTAATTCTTTTTGCGCTTGAGCATACAAGCTGTCACCGTCACAAACAAAGTCCAGCACCTTTGACTGAGTGCTTTCAACCTCTTGCTCAACATAACCGATCAACCAGTCGGCCGGAAAAAAAACTTGTCCACTATCAAGCGGAACTTCGCCCATTAGGGCCTTAAACAGCGTGGTTTTGCCCACACCGTTTTGACCGATTAAACCGACCTTCTGCCCAGGATAAATCGATAAATTGGCATCGGAAAAAAGGAGTTTGGTTCCAGCGCGAACGCTTAGCTGTTGAAGTGAGATCATCTAAAACAAAAGACACTATAAAAATTGACGATAAAAACAGGCTGCCGAAATCGCAGCCTCGGAATAGATCTACCGGGATGCTATTGCTCGATCAGAGTGCTTTCCTGCAAACGCAGGCAACGATCCATCTGGCCAGCCAAATGCATATCATGCGTCACAATCAGAATGGCGGTATCCATCTCCTGATTCAGCTCCAATAACAGTTGAAAAACCTGTTCTGCAGAATGCTCGTCCAAATTGCCGGTAGGTTCATCAGCCAGAATACAGGCAGGCTCGGTAATCAAAGCCCGTGCGATCGCGACCCTTTGCCGCTCCCCGCCGGACAGTTCCGACGGCTTATGCAGCATGCGATGACTCAGCCCGACACGCTGCAGCAGTTTTTCCGCTTTATCACGTGCCAGAGTAAAATCGCTACGACGAATTTTTAGCGGCAACATTACGTTTTCGATAGCGCTTAATTCAGGCAGTAAATGATGAAACTGGTACACAAAACCCATTTGCTGGTTGCGCAGTCTTCCGCGCTTGACTTCATTTAATTTTGAGAAACTTTCACCGTTAAGTTCAACTTTACCGGAAGTCGGAACATCCAGACCCGCCAGCAGATGAAGTAGAGTACTTTTCCCAGAACCGGAGGTACCGACGATGGCCAGCTTTTCTCCGGCAAACAATTGCAAATTCAAGCCTGAAAACACCTGTGTCTCGATCTTGCCTTCGCGATAGGTTTTCGACAAGTTTTCGGCGTTTAACACCACTTTAAGCAAATCATTCATAGCGCAATGCCTCCGCAGGCTGGACTTTTGCCGCCTTCCTGGCCGGATACAAAGTAGCAACCAAAGTCAGCAAAAATGCCAAAATCGTCACCGACCAGACATCCGACCATTCAACTTTGGAAGGGACCTGACTGATATAATAAATATCGGAAGGGAAAAACTGTATCCCCAACAAATGCTCGATAAACGGAACAATCACATCGATATTAAATGCCAGGCTTAATCCACCGGCCAGACCGAGCAAAGCACCCATAAAACCGATTACCAGCCCTTGAATAATGAAAATCCACTGAATACTGTTCGGGCTGGCACCAAGGGTGCGCAAAACGGCTATGTCGCCCTGTTTGTCGGTCACCACCATCACCATGGTCGAGACGATATTGAAAGCCGCAACCATGATGATTAACGCCAAAACGATAAACATCATGCGCTTTTCCATCTCTATCGCTTTAAAGAAATTGGCGTGTTGCTGACGCCATTCTCGAACGTATAAATTTTTACTGATGACGCCAGACAATTCGTGTTTGACTTTACCGACCAGAAACAGATCGTCCAATTTCAACTGCAGCCCGCCCACGCTATCTTCGTACTTAAAGAGCTTTTGCGCATCAACCAAATGGATCAGAGCCAAGGAGCTATCATACTCATGCATGCCGGCATCAAACACTCCGACTACCGTAAAGCGCTTAATTCTCGGCACAATACCAACTGGAGAAAAGGTTCCCTGCGGCGCGATAACGGTTACTTTATCGCCAAGTGAGACGCCAAGAGAAAGGGCCAATTCGCCGCCAAGAACAATACGGTAATCCCCGCCGTATAGAGAGCTTAGCTTACCGACAACCATTTTGTCGGAGATGTCCGCGACCTCTCCTTCTTGATCGGGCAAAATTCCGCGCACTAGGATACCACTGACTTTTTTACCACTGGTAATCATCGCCTGTTCGGTTATATTCGGTGCCGCGCCGATCACATGCGGTAAATCAATAACCTTGTCGTACAAACTGCGCCAGTCGCGCAAATGTCCGTCCTGTTCGGTCAAGGTCATATGAGCGGTCATACCGAGAATTCGATCGCGCAATTCACTTTGAAAGCCGTTCATAATTGACAATACGGTAATCAAGGCGGTAACACCGAGTGCAATCCCGATCATCGATGACAGTGAAATAAAAGAGATAAATCCGTTTCTGCGTTTGGCTCTGGTATAACGCAGGCCGAGCATCAATTCAAAGGGAGCTTTCATCAACAAGGCGTCTAATCCTTTTTTGACTGTGGTTCAGGTTCATCGGACGGTGAAATAGGTAATTCACTGTTTAGCGGTGCCTTATAGGAGATAAAGACCGGCAACTCGATATGCGCCATGATCGCCAGCACACGAATAGCCAGAGTCAAAAGAATGGAGACGATTACAACCGTTTCATAATCCATTCCAAACTCGATTAGCAGCAGAAATGCACTTGCACCGATAAATGATGCCGTGGCATAGATTTCGCGTCGAAGAACCAGCGGGACTTCACCGACCAGTACATCGCGAATCATCCCTCCGACGACACCGGTCATAATACCGGTCATAATCGAGATAGGATCGGAAAAACCGAGTTCCATCGCCTTTTGGGTGCCGATAATCGTAAATACCGCTAATCCCAAAGCATCCAGAAACAGTAACATTTTTACCGGTAGGCGTTTGTAGCGGGCGAGAAAGAAAAATAGCAAAGTGGTGACAACCACCACATAAATATACAGATCGTCTTGAGTCCAGAAGACCGGAACATCGATAATAAGGTCCCGAAGTGTTCCGCCGCCGATGGCGGTCACCATGGCAATAACGATCGCACCAAACAGGTCCAGCTGTTTTCTTCGGGCTGCCAACAGACCGGTGATCGCGAAGACTACCGTACCGAGCAAATCGAGATAATGAAGGGTAAGTGCGAGGTTCATAGCGACGGCTATTATAAACCAGCGCAAAAAAAAACGCCCCGAAATTCGGGGCGTTTTTTCTAATGCTCAAAGAAGAATTATTTATCTGATTTCAGACGGTTAATTCCCAGCATTTTCATGATGTACTTCTGATAAATCGGCTCAGAGTTACCGGCCTTCATATTACGGATGAAGTATTTCTCGAAAGCGATCTTGGCCAAGTGAACCCACTTACCTTTTTTCGCCCAAGTCAGGTTACGAGGAGGAATCTGCGGCAATGCAACAAAAGCCGCACCGGAATCACCCATATCTGCCAAACAGACCGTGTTCCAGGTTGGTTCCGCAGTTGGTTCTTTACCAGCCAGGTTATCTTCGATGTTATGACAGATCGCTGTAACCATAGATTCAATCATCAGACCGGTTTTAGGCGTACCGCAAGGAACCGGACACTTAGAATCTACCGGAGGAATCGCAATCCCAACACCCAGAGCATAGATGTTGTGGTATGTCGGGTTGCGGCTGAATTTATCGACCTTAACGAAACCACGAGGGTTAACCAAAGGACCTCCCATTTTTTCCGGTTCCGGATCAACTAGGTCACATAGGAATTTAGATCCTTTGAACGCAGGTAGCATCATTGAATACTTAAACGGTAATTCATGCTTGTTGATGACTTCACCCTGATTGTTGTACTCGTCAACAAACATGGTGCCTTCTTCGATCTTGGTTACTTTAGCATTACAGATCCAATCGATATGACGGTTACGCATTTCGTTTTCCATCAAACCTTTTGAATCACCAACACCACCAAGACCCAGGTGACCGATATAAGGTTCGGCAGTCACGAAAGTCATTGGAACCTGATTACGGATTTTACGCTTGCGCAAATCGGTTTCCATGATCATCGCAAACTCGTAAGCAGGTCCGAAACATGATGCACCCTGTACTGCACCGACGATGATCGGCCCAGGGTTCTGGCAGAACTCTTCCCATTGTTCGTGCGCTTCGATTGCGTGTGGAGTCGTACATACCGAAACGGTATTTCCACCGTGGCTCTTAGGACCGAAGCCTTCCACTTCATGGAATGCCAATGAAGGACCTGTCGACAAAATCAGGTAATCGTATTCCATTTCGGAACCGTCATCCAAAGTGATTTTGTTGTTATCCGCATCAAGAGCGGTACAAGTTTGGTGGTAGAACTCAATCCCTTTACGAGTCAAATATGGCTCCAGTTTGAAAGAGATATCTTCAGGTTTACGCCAACCCACTGCAACCCATGGGTTAGAAGGTACGAAATTAAATTCGTCGATCGCATTTACAACCTTGATTGTGTGCCCTTTATCAAGGTGTTTGCGGATGTCGTAAGACATTGGCAGACCACCGGTACTTGAACCGACTACAACTACTGTTGCCATGTTTATTCCTCTTCTTATTTTCTGATGCGGAAGAACCAGACTGTTATTCCGACTTTATGCGAATTACGACCCCGCTTCCCTAACCGGAGCCGCCTCTAAGTACGGAAAATGATGAACGATCCGTCCTCAAAATGAAAATAAAATTTATCAATAGTTAATCAATACAGTTAATAATGACCAAAAAAACTTTTTTATCTTCCGGCCTTACCAAACGCCATTAGCATTGCAGGAACGACAGCTAAAATCAATAGAGTTGAAACCGCCAAAGCAAGGATGGTAATTAAACTTGATTGCCAAACCATTGTATTACCACTAAAAACCAGAACGGCCAGACCGACAAATAAAATCCACGAAGTAACCCAGATTGCCCGTCCAACGCTGGCTAAAGCGAATTTCACGGCTGAAATCGGATCGGAAAAAAACGAGTTTTGCGCGCGAGCATAACGTGAAAAAAAATGAATTCCGTCATCAACAATCAGCCCTAACGGCATCATCATCAACAGCAGCGAGAGCTGAGAATCGGTCTGCGCAGTAGAATTAAACAGATAAAAAAGACTCAAGGTCAGGAGTAATGCAACCAAATTCATCGCAATATTCAGTACGGCCAGACGCAAACTTTTCCAGTAGATTGCAAATAAAAACCAGAATATGGTCGCAAGAATAAACAACTCTCCCACATGATCAAAAGACTGCCATGCAAAGACAATCAAACCGATTCCGATAACGACAGACATCCACAGCAGAATTTGCTGCCTCTTAACACCATGCTGCAACCATTCGCTCCAGGAATTCAAACCATGGCGGTCCGCGGTGTTACCGACACGGAATTCCAAAAGCCAGTTAAGCAGCAACATCGGTAGCCAGCTCAGGGCCACCAGATAGCTGACCAGCACACCGATGCCTACCAACCAGGCTAATGAAGAGAAAGCAGACTCAAAATAGGCCGCGGCAATAAACCCCAGTGCGGTCGTCAGGTTGGATAAAAGAACCGGCACTGCATTGAGTTTCAATGCTTCGGCAATTGCATCGTACTGAAACAACCCGCGAGCCATTTCGCGCAATAGCCCACTCATAATATGTACCAAATTGCTGGTCATTAACGTAATCACCACCACAATTCCCAGCACGGCAGTATTATCCAGTTCAATTCCCAGCCATCCCAGAATGCCGAAACTCATTGCCAAACTGTACAGACTCACCAACAGCTGTACCATAGCCGCTTTCGGTGATTCCAGTAAATATGCGACTGCCAGACTCATAGCGATGACACTTAATAACAGGAGTCCGATCTGGCTCTGTAACGGTTGCCAGTCTAAGAAAAAATTACCCAAAGCGATAATTAAACTGATCAAAGTCCATACAGTGACTAACGCATTTCGATTGTGCGCCATGATCTGCACCCAGTTAAAAGCCCAACTACCGCCCATTTAGATTCCTTTGTTATATTTGTATTATGTTTGTGTTTATCTTAACTGGCATATAATCCACATTTCGCCCTTTAGCCGGAAACTCGTCCCCTGCCGGACGACAGGTAGTTTAAAATAGCCTGCATCAACTTTGCACCTTTGCAACGATTAAAAAATATTAAATTCAACGGATATGACAAAGACTTACTCGCTTTTTAACCCTCAATCTATCAAGTTAAAAGCACACCGCTCGCACTGGAATCTAAACAACCGCGCAGAGTCCGCTCTGCTTATCGCCAATTTCGCGCAACAAATCGACGGACCGAGCGTTATTGTTACCGACGATAGCCAGGCGGCCGACCAATTGCAAGAAAGCCTAAACTTCTTTTTACAGGAGCGTCTGCCGGTATTAAAATTTCCGGAATGGGAAACGCTCCCTTACGACCGCTTTTCTCCTCATCAGGACATCGTATCCGAGCGCCTGAAGACCCTGTATCGTTTACCGGAATGTCAACAAGCCATTCTGGTGATACCGGTTAGCACCCTGCTGCAAAAAGTACTGCCTCAAAGCTATCTGCACCAATATACCTTTCTGCTGCACAGCGGAGATCGTTTAGACCTCGATACTTTTAACGAAAAACTCGAAGCGTCCGGCTATCAGCGTGTATCGCAAGTCATGGAACACGGTGAATACGCTATCCGCGGTTCGATTATCGACCTCTACCCGATGGGCAGTAAATTACCCTTTCGCATCGACCTGTTCGATGACGAAGTCGAAAGTATTCGCAGTTTTGACCCCGAAAGTCAGAGGTCTATCGACACTCTCGAATCGATTCAGCTCTTACCGGCAAAGGAATATGACTTCACTGCGGAAGGCATTACCCGCTTCAAGCAAAACTTTAAAAGCTATTTCGGCGACGATGCAGCCAACTGCCAGTTATATAAGAGTGTATCCAATCAGGAAACCGTCGGCGGTCTTGAATACTACCTTCCGCTCTTCCATTCACTGACAGAAACCCTGTTCGACTACCTACCAGATAACAGCGTTTTCTTCCATTTCGGTGATATGGAAGTGCTTGCCGATAAGGTTTTACAGGACTATCAGGAGCGCTATGAAATCGGCCAATACAATCCGGATTTCCCGATTTTACAGCCGCAAGATATTATTCTGAAAAATACCGAACTGATGACAAGCCTTAAGAGCTATCATCGTATCAGTTTGCACGAACAAACTGCTTCCCCGAAAGGGATTGATTTTGACGGTAAGGTACTTCCCGATCTTAGCGTCGAAAACGGTAATGACTACCCTCTGGCTAAATTAAACGCCTTTATTGATCGCTACAATAAGCAGGGAAAAATTATTTTCAGCGCCGAATCAACCGGGCGCAGAGAATCACTGCTTGCACTGCTCAATAAACACCAGTGCAAACCGGAAACCCTTAACAACTGGTCAGAAGCGCTTGCCAGCGACACACGCTATGCAATCCTGGTCAGTCCGCTGGAAGAATCCATTTGTACTGAAGAAATCTGCGTAATTTCAGAATCACAGATTCTCGGCACAACTGTTGTACAACGCCGTCGCAGACAGCGCAAACATCAGGATTTCGACAGCGCCATTTCCAACCTGATCGAATTGGAAATCGGCCAGCCGGTTGTACATATCGACAACGGCGTCGGACGCTATAAGGGGCTGCAAACACTCGAGATACGTGGCGAAGTCAAAGAGTTTCTGCAAATCGAATATGCCGACGAAGCGTTACTTTATGTGCCGGTCAGTGCTCTGCACTTGGTCAGTCGCTACAGCGGCGCCAGTGCCGAAACCGCACCACTGCACAAACTTGGCAGCGATAAATGGGAAAAAGCCAAACGCAAGGCAGCGGAAAAAGTGCATGACGTCGCGGCCGAACTCTTGGATATATACGCGCAACGTGCGGCGCGCCCAGGATACGGCTTTAAAACTTCGGATGAAGCTTATCATCAATTTTCCGCCAGCTTTCCGTTTGAAGAAACCCCGGATCAGCAACAGGCAATCGAAGCAGTTCTGCACGACATGCGCGCCAGCAAACCTATGGACAGACTGGTTTGCGGTGATGTCGGTTTCGGCAAAACCGAAGTTGCCATGCGCGCCGCCTTTATCGCTGCCTACGACGGCAAACAGGTTGCCATACTGGTACCGACGACCTTGCTCGCACAGCAGCACTTGGAAAACTTCCGTAACCGTTTTTCCGACTGGCCTATGCGTATCGAAGTGCTGTCGCGCTTTCAAACAGCCAAACAACAAAGCGAAATCCTCAAGGCTCTAAAAGAAGGTAAGATCGATATTATCATCGGTACCCACAAACTGATTCAAAAAGACGTCGACTATCAAAACCTTGGTCTAATCATTATCGACGAAGAACACCGCTTCGGCGTACGCCAGAAAGAGCAGCTTAAAAAGATGCGCACCGAAGTCGATGTCCTGACCATGACCGCAACCCCGATTCCTCGAACCTTAAACATGGCAATGAACGATCTGCGTGATTTATCGATTATTGCGACTCCTCCCGCGAAGCGTCTAGCAGTACAGACCTTCGTTCAAGAATGGAACGACGACACGGTCCGCGAAGCTTGTCTGCGGGAAATTCGCCGCGGTGGTCAGGTCTATCTGCTGTTTAACGACATCGATAAAATCGAAAAAATGGTCGAGCATATCGAAAGTTTGCTTCCTGAAGCCAAGGTGAGTTTTGCCCATGGTCAAATGAACGAAAAACAGCTTGAAAGCGTAATGGAAGATTTCTATCACCGACGTTTCAATATTTTAGTGTGCACCACCATTATCGAAACCGGAATCGATATTCCGACTGCCAATACCATTCTGATCAACCGCGCTGACAAATTCGGTCTGGCGCAACTGCACCAATTACGTGGCCGTGTCGGGCGTTCACATCACAAAGCTTACGCCTATATGTTCACAGGTGCACCCTCTCAACTGACCAAAGACGCCGAGAAACGTCTGGCGGCGATCGCCAAGCACGATACCCTCGGTGCCGGATTTATGCTCGCCAGCCATGATCTGGAAATTCGCGGCGCCGGAGAGCTGTTGGGTGATGACCAGTCTGGACAAATTCAGGAAGTCGGTTTCGGACTCTATAGCGAACTGCTGGATCGCGCGGTGCGAGCCTTGAAATCCGGCAAGCAACCGGAACTCAATTTTTCATTGCACGAAGGCTGTGAAATCGATCTGGGTGCACCAAGCCTGATTCCCGAAGATTATTTGCCGGATATTCAGACCCGTCTGGTGCTCTATAAACGCCTGGCGGCCGCCAAGGACAGTGATCAGTTACGTGAACTGGAAATTGAAATGATCGACCGGTTCGGGCTTTTACCTCAACAGGTCAAAAATCTCCTGCAAACCACCGAAGTCAAACTAAAGGTTCAGGCTATCGGCATAACCAAAGTCGATGCAGGCGAATCGATGATTCGTTTCCAATTCAGCCAGCAACCGGAAATCGACCCGGTAAAATTAATTCAGCTGATTCAGTCCAACCCTAAGCAATACATGCTAAAAGGCCAGACCGAATTGAAGTTTTTCGATACAATGCCAGATATTGAAGAGCGCGTCGAAAACATTGAACGCATAGTCGCTCACATCCGACTTGATGCCTAAGGTATCCTAAAATACAGCAGTGCTTAATTACCCTTTTAAAAAATTGAGCACAGCAGATAAATTACAAGATTTTGAGAGCAAGTATGCTACAACGTTACTTACCAAATACCGTTACACAATGCTTCCTTATCGGTTTAAGTGCACTGATATTCGCTTCTTCCGTAAAAGCCGCCGAAAAGTCGCTGACCGTCGAAGTGATTGTATTCGAAAATTTCGCAACAAAAAACTGGCTTGAAGAATTCTGGCCTAATCTGCAGCAGCAGCCCCATGCAAACAGACCGGCTAAAAGTTTTCGTTCTTTTCCAAGCGCCAATAACGGTCTGAACAGCGTCGTAAACCGTATGCAAGCATCCAAAGGCTACCGAATCCTGTTTCACCAGACCTGGACCCAGGCTTTTTCGGGCAGCAAAAACGGCCCCCTCACCCTGATTGAAAACAGCGCCAGCAGCTCAACGCAATTCCAAGGCTACCTGCAGTTTTATAAAATGCGTTACCCGCATGTCAAAATGGACATGCAATTCCAACGCTATATTCCGCGTAATATCCGTGACTCTTTCGCCATCAAGCAACAGATGTCGGAAGTCGAATTACCAAGCAGCTGGCGTTTTGACTGGCAGGCGACCTCCAAGCTTGAACAAGGCAAACTGTACTATCTAGATCACCCTTTACTCGGCGTGTTGATCGAAGTACATAAATAGATTGCTAAAACTCGTAAAAACGCCCTGATCAGGGCGTTTTTTATTTATATAAATCAATCAAGATTGCTTGGAGACAGAACACGTCTTGCCATTAATTCCAAGCACGATCTTAGTGAATTTAATGAGAGCGAAATGAAGAAGAAAATCTTATACATTCAGTCTCTCAATATCTTGAACACTTTTGTCGATCTCCCTTTGACTCTCGTTACCAAGAATACAAAAGATCCTTATCAACGAATAAACTACTACCCTGACTTATAAAAGAGCAAAGTTGAATCTGAAGTTCTATACTAGAGGTTTATCCTATTTAGGTTCGGAAGATTGATCCAAATAGTTAGTATTTTTAGAGAAACAGCCCACAAACCTATGCCTAGATCGGAAAATTAATATGAAAATTCATTTTATAAAAAAATATGTTTTTGTTTTCGGTTTGGTTTCACTGATGCCCTTTTCGTCCTTTGCCGACACCCTAAGGATCGCAACGGATGAATGGTGTCCTTACGACTGCATTCCATCACAGAATAAAGGCAAGGTCGGATATTTAGGAGATATGCTGGTGAAAGCCATGAAAAAACATGGTCACAAGGTTGAATTTGTTGAAGTGTCCTACTCCCGAGGCCTCGCCCTGGTAAGAGAGGGAAAACTGGACGCAACTCAGGCCTGTTTCAGGGAAGAGGCTCCCGACTTTATTATGCCGGATACCGCACAGGGCGTTAGTAACACCACCTTTTTCAGTGTAAAAGGCAATCCCTGGCGCTATAGCGGAACCGAATCTCTTAAACAGGCAAAAATGATCGGTGTGATTAAAGGTTACGACTATGTAGAACCGGAACTAATGGCGTACATCAATCAACATCCCGACAATGTTCTGGAAATTACCGGCGAAAAGCCGTTAGAAAGATTACTTGAAATGCTGCTGGCTGGTCGTTTGACAACCGTTATCGAAGACAAGAGCGTTTTAGAATATAAACTGAAACAGATGGGAAAATCCGATCAGGTTAGCGTTTCCGGCACCACCCCTGTCGTCATCGATGTTTTTACCGGCTTCTCTCCGGCAAATGAAAAATCCGCAACCTATGCCCGGATTTTATCAGAGGAAATCGAAAACATGCGCCGCACAGGACAACTGCAAAAAATACTCACCGAGTATGGAGTGCAGGATTGGCAGTCTACTCCTTAAACATCAATTGGCCGTTATTTAACCGTTCATGTCATTTCGTCACTCTATCGCACTTCATCTTCTAGCGGTCATTTTTGGCTTCTATTTTCTCGTGGCCGTCATCGTGACCGTTGTTCAGCTGTACAAAGAATACGAAAACACCAAAGAAAGTTTTTATCAGGAAATCCAACTCTTACCCACTACCTTCGGTCAAGGGATCAGCGATTCTGTCTGGACCTATAACCAGGAGTTACTCCTGTCTATCTTAAGAGGTGTGTACAACAGCCCGATTGTGGTCGGTATTGAAGTAAAATCCCTTGACCATAAAATGGATTATAAAATCGGTTCAATTTTAGACGAACACAACCAACCCGTTTATTTTGATACGCAAGGCAATCCAGGCAAATCAATCGAAACCGGTCTAGGGGCCGATGCCCTCTTCGGTTATACCTTCCCCATTACCTATCGGGGGCCGGCATTTAAAACCCCACAGCCTCTTGGAGAGGTCACGATCTACTCAAACGAAAGACTGGTTTTTGAACGAGTGAAATACGGCTTTTTTCTCATCTTAATCAACTCGGTCATTAAAACTCTAGCGCTGTGGTTTATCATTTTTTACTTCATTAAGCGTTACCTTGGAAAACCGCTGAATGAGTTTACAAGCAAGATTAAACAACAGGATATCAATCAGCCTCATCCGATCACTTTGGATATCCCCTGGTCGGATAGTAATGAAATACTATTGTTGAAGGACAGCTATAACCAAATGATTGATAGCGTCAATGAATATCAGGCAGCCTTAAAAAACCTCAATAAACAACTGGATGACAAGGTTAAGGAACGAACTCATGAGCTGTTTGCAGCGAAAGAAGCTGCCGAAATGCTTGCCTACACCGATATGCTTACCGGTGTTAAAACCAGACGTGCTTTTTTCGAGCTGGCCGAACTGCAGTTGAAAAACGGAATTCGTCAGCAGACCGTTACCTCAATCATTATGATTGATATCGACCATTTCAAAAGCATCAATGACATCTTTGGACACGCGACCGGCGATCTGGTTTTGCAAACTTTTGCCAAGATTTTAAAAAACTCCTGCCGGGCGAACGATGTGATTGGCCGGCTTGGAGGTGAAGAATTTGCCATTCTTCTACCACAAACCGGTCTTGAAGGTGCATTACATCTTGCTGAAAAAATACGTCAATCCGTTGCCGGAGAAAAAATCACGCAGAATCAGCAAACCATACATTTTACGGCCAGCTTTGGTGTTACAGAAACAAATCCAGGGCAATACACACTTGAAGAAATTCTGGGTCAGGCAGATCAGGCACTTTACACGGCAAAAGATCAAGGCAGAAACCGAGTGACTCACTACAATGCACAAGCACAAGCAGATAAACCCGGATCGTCAAATTCATAAACCGCCCGCTTAAATTACGCCTGGTGCCAGAACGGCGAATCCAAAGTCGGCGTACTGGCACTGGCAGCATATTGTTCCGCCATGGGACCGGCTTCATACGCCAAACGCCCCGCTTCAATCGCACCACGAAAAGCCTGTGCCATCTTCTGCGGATGCTGTGCGTGCGCCACTGCAGTATTCAACAGAATTCCATCCACACCCAGCTCCATCGCCTGCATAGCATGCGACGGCACTCCAATCCCTGAATCAATAATCATGGTCACTTCCGGGAAACGATCACGAATCGCCTGCAAAGCATAGGGGTTCAACAATCCTTTTCCGGTGCCGATCGGCGAACCCCAAGGCATAATCACCTTGCATCCCAATTCCACCAAATGACGGGCAATCACCAGATCATCGGTACAGTACGGCAATACCTTAAAACCGTCGTTTAATAGGATTTCGGTCGCCTTAACCAGATCGATCGGATCCGGCTGCAGATTAAAGTCGTCACCGACCAGTTCCAGTTTGATCCAATCCGTCTGAAACAGTTCACGACTCATTTGCGCCATGGAGACCGCTTCTTTGATCGAATGACAGCCGGCGGTATTCGGTAAAAGATGCAAATCCAAAGAACGGATGATGTTCCAGAAAGATTCACCGCCCATCTGCCCCGGATTCTGACGGCTTAGCGACAGCGTCACTACCTGAGCACCGGAAGCGACAATGCTTTCCAGCATTACCCTTGGCGACGAATAGAGCGCGCTACCGATCAGCATTCGGCTATCTAATTTTGTGCCATAGATGTCCAGACAACTCATAATCAATTCCTTATAAATAGAGATTCACTTTAAAGCAAAGAGTATTATCAATCCAACAAGGCCAAAAATTTCGAAGTGCAGTCAAACTACACGAGAAATTGATAACGCAATTGGTTGGTAAAAATCAAAGCTTTAACCTCCTTGAATAGCGCCGAGAACTTCCACTTTATCGCCCTCTTGCAACTGCGTTGCTGCGTGCGCCGATTGCGGGACAAATTCCTGATTGACCATTACGGCATAAGGCGCCTGTGCCTTAAACGCATCAAGTGCGGTCGGAAGATCGGCATTGTTTGTCAGCTCAAATACTCGACCATTAATTTCGATATTCATGCCAGCTCCTTTATTGCTTCACCAGTACTTTCGATCTTCATCAGCTGAGGTATCGCTTGCTGATAACGTGCATCGATTGTTTCCCCCAGGAGATAACTGCGACACAAGTCGACCATCACCGGTGACAACAAATAACCGTGCCTGAACAAGCCGTTCAGACTAATCACTCGACCCTTAACCCGCATCTGCGGTTCATTATCAAGATACGCAGGACGCAAACCGGATTGAATCTGCAAAATCTCCGCTTCGGCAAAACCGCTGTGTACCGAAAAACAGGCAGACAACAGTTCCATTGCCGAACGCAGCGTCGGCTGACGACGATCTTCGGTTTCAATCTGGGTCGCGCCAACCACAAACAGATGATCCGGTTTCGGGGCAATATAGATCGGATAACGTGGATGCATCAAACGCACCGGACGGTTTAATGTGACGTCAGGTGCATGTAAGCGAATGACTTCACCACGCACTCCGCGCAGATCAGTTTGCGTATCCTTGGCCCCTAAACCGCGACAATCGATAATCCAGTCAAAGCAGCCATACTCTTCACCGTTTAACAGAACACGTTGCTCGGCAATCTGTGCAAATGAATTGCTATGCCACCGAATATTCGTCTGCGCACGCAAAACCTTGCCTAACACTGTCAGTAATTGACGATTATCGAGTTGCCCTTCATCCGGCAAAAACAGTCCTTGCGCAAAACGCGGATTGATTTCACTTTCCAATGCATGAATTTGCTGGGCGCCGACTTTTCGATAATTATCGCCTTTGAGGTTTCTTTCGAAATTCAACAGACTCCCTCGATCTTGTTCGAAGGCGAGCAGTAACGAACCTTTACGCTGAAAGAATATTTTCTCGGGCAATTGTTGCAGCAACCGTGGCCACGTATTCAAAGCCAGTTCGCCCAGCTGCATAATACCTTTGCTTGCATCCGCCGATTCCGCCAAGGGAGCCAGCATAGCTGCGGCTAAAATCGCCGAACTGTCTTCAGCCTGACCGGAATCCTGATCGAAAAGTTCGATAAACGCATCATTACGCAGACTGAAAGCGAGCAGACGGCCGAGCAGACCGGCACCAAGAATGGCGATTTTCGGTTGCTCTTTAGAAGGCTCTGACAAGGTTAGGCTCCCTTCTGTTGAATTTCAGGCTGGTAAATCTCGCTACCGGCTTGAATGAATTCAGCCGACTTTTGTTTCATGCCTGCTTTGATTTGATCCAACGTAATTTCGGCAATCTGACCGTCGTTGATTGCAGCTTCTTGCTCCGCTGCATAATCGCGTACCTCCTGCGAGATTTTCATCGAACAGAACTTCGGCCCGCACATTGAACAGAAATGCGCCACCTTGCCCGACTCTTGCGGAATGGTTTCATCGTGATATTCGCGCGCTCGTTCCGGATCCAATCCCAGATTGAACTGATCAATCCAGCGAAATTCAAAACGCGCTTTAGATAGAGCGTTATCTCTGATTTGCGCACCCGGATGACCCTTTGCCAAGTCGCCGGCATGAGCGGCAATCTTATAGGCCATCAGACCTTCTTTTACGTCTTCCTTGTTCGGCAGACCCAAGTGTTCTTTCGGCGTGACATAGCACAGCATGGCACAACCATACCAACCGATATTGGCAGCACCGATGCCGGAAGTGATGTGATCATAACCCGGTGCGATATCGGTAGTCAGCGGCCCTAGCGTATAGAAAGGCGCCTCACCACACTCGTGAAGCTGCTTGTCGACGTTTTCCTTGATCATATGCAGAGGAATGTGTCCCGGGCCTTCGATAATGACTTGCACATCGTGTTTCCATGCGATCTGCGTTAGTTCACCTAAGGTTTCAAGCTCAGCAAACTGCGCCTCATCATTCGCATCCGCAATAGCTCCCGGACGCAGACCGTCTCCAAGAGAGAAACTGACATCATAGGCTTTCATGATTTCGCAGATTTCTTCAAAATGCGTGTAAAGGAAGTTTTCCTGATGATGCGCCAAACACCACTTGGCCATAATCGACCCGCCACGCGAAACAATTCCCGTGATACGTTTTGCGGTCATCGGAATATAGCGCAGCAACACACCGGCGTGAATAGTAAAGTAATCAACCCCCTGCTCAGCCTGTTCAATCAATGTATCGCGAAAGATTTCCCAGGTCAGGTCCTCGGCAATTCCGTTGACCTTTTCCAAAGCCTGATAGATCGGAACCGTCCCGATCGGCACAGGCGAATTACGCATAATCCATTCGCGGGTTTCATGGATATTACGTCCTGTCGACAGATCCATTACCGTATCCGCGCCCCATTTGGTTGCCCAAACCAGCTTTTCGACCTCTTCGGCGATCGAGGAACCGACTGAAGAATTACCGATATTGGCATTGACCTTGATCAGGAAATTACGCCCGATGATCATCGGTTCCGACTCTGGGTGATTAATATTGCACGGAATGACTGCACGACCGCGTGCTACTTCGTCACGCACGAATTCAGGGGTAATATCTTGAGGAATCTTGGCACCAAATGACTCGCCCGCGTGTTGTTGAGTAATCATTTCATCACGGATTTCCGCACGCTTCATATTCTCTCGGATGGCAATATATTCCATTTCCGGCGTAATAATACCCTGACGGGCATAGTGCATCTGGGTGACGTTTTTACCTGCTTTGGCGCGACGTACTTCCGGCAAATTTTCAAAACGAATGTGATCCAATCCCTGATTGGCAAGGCGTTCCTGACTAAACCTGGATGTCACCGAATCCAGGACTTCGCTATCACCACGCGCAGAAATCCATGACAAACGTAGTTTAGGTAACCCTTTATAAACATCGATCTCGATATTCGGATCGGTGTAGCCTCCCGAAGTATCGTAGACGCAAACCGGCTCGTTTTTTTCCATAACCGGGTTATGTTGCGGACCTGAAACATACGTATCGCTCAAAGTGATTTCGCGCATACCGACTTGAATGTCATGCAGCTCACCCGGCACATAAATTTTTTGGGAACTAGGAAAAGACTGACCGCAAACGTTTTGGATAAAAGCTTCGGCAGCAGCACGCCGCTCGCGGCGATCGGTAGATTTGTGATTTGAATTCATTTTCTCAGCCTGTTTATTGTTTGATAATTAATAAAAGGCGGAGAGACTCAATAGACAGATGAGAGAAGAAATAATCGAATTTTAGATAAACTCTGCCATTGACAGCTTGTTTAACAGTAAAATTGACTTGTTCCCTTCGCTGGTACTAACCAGATCAGGTTCAACGGATCCCGCAAATGCGATCTCAGCCTTGTCTAAAGGCACTCCGACAAAAGTTTGCTCAGTATAGAGCAATCACAAATAAAAGCAAACTAATTGATATTTTAGACATGTTTGAAGGCGGTCGAAACCCAAGTAAATCGTAGGATGAAGATAAATATTCCTTATCACTTATCACATTGAGAATTCACGGTAAATCAAGTATATTTACCGATCAATTTCCAGATACTGCGGGCTGAAAAAATGCTCCTTAAGACGTAAGAAGAATCAAATCTATGGCAATAAAAAAATTCCTTTTAATCGGGCTAACCGGAGCTTTGCTCTCCTCCTCCGCATGGGCAGTCGATCCAAAATCCTGCTTGCAGACTTTTCAAGGTGAAGCGAAAGAAGTCTGTGAAAAAGCCATTGCCGGTGATCCTGAATCTCAATATCAAATGGCACGAATTTACGGGGATGCCCAGAATTCTCAATTGATCAATTATGAATTGTCGTTCTACTGGCACAGAGAACTGGCACGCACCGCTTTGAAAAAGAACCTGACCGATGAAATTTATCTGTTAACCATGTACAACACCGGGGTTTTCTATGCCGACGGGATTGGCGTACAACAGAACCTTAAAAACGGTATTTACTGGTTTACTAAAGCGGCCGAACGTGGCGAACCACTGTCCATGCTGCGTTTAGCAGTAGTATACAAGTCCGGTTTAGGTGCAGCCAAAGACGATAAAGCCAGCGAAATGTGGCTGAACAAAGCCGTTAAAGCGAATAACCCTCAAGCCAAGGTTTTAAAATCTCGCTGGATTCTTGAAGGCCAGTTAAGTGAAAAGAGCACAAAACTTGCCATTCAGCTGCTTGAAGAAGCCGCCAAGGAAAACGAGCCTCAAGCCTGCTTTGCGCTCGGAAATATGCATACAACCGGGTTTAATGTTGAAAAGAATGCCAAAAAGGCCAAGGATTATTACAGTAAGGCTTGCTCTCTGAATCTATTGGAAGCCTGCAAGCGCTACCACGACCTTGATATCGAACAAGGCGACTTCTCTCTTAAATAAGTATCATCCAAGCCTTTTCCTATCGGAGAAGGCTCACTCTTTCCTTGATTACCAAAGGTAGTCTGCATGTTTCAAATCGAATCAATTGACCCTAAAGTTTTTAAACAGCAAACCCGTAAAGCGACCATGATCATTATGGCAATGTTCATTGTGATCGGCTTTATTACCGCCAGCCTGTCCAACCATTATTTAGGCCCTTATTCGAATAGCCCTGTCGTCGTTAACCTGCTCGGCGCCTTTATCGGCTTGGTCATCACCGGCCTGATCGTTAAAACGTTTTTTGCCGATAAAGCATGGATGCATGAAGCGGTGTATGCTTTTCGTCTAAAACGACATTTAATAATGGTTACAAATCGTTTACGCCCTTTGCAAGAGGCTTCAGAACGTAACGATATCACGGCCATTAAGCTGATGCGTTTCTATCATCTCGGGCTGGAGCAGATGCATAAATTTGAAGGCAACAGTACAGCATTGATTGATTTAGCCGCTGAAAAACGTGAGCTTGAGAAGAAAATGCAGGAGTTAAACATCTCTTTGGAACAGAAAAGTCTTAATCCAAAAGAGTTAGATAGCTACCCTTTACAAAAAGATTCCTAAATTTTCTTGAGTAAACAAGGCGTTAGCAATTTATCGCCAACGAAAGGAAAAAATTCAGGTTTATTTCATGTTTTCGGTTTAAGATTTATAAAAATGGTCGATACATTATTGATGACAGTTAAAAAGTTTATTTGTTTTAAATTTTTTTGTCTCAATCTGTTAGTATCTTATTCACTCGATAAGAAATTATACTCAGATAACGTTAATGAACTAAACTTATGAAACGGGAAAATATGCACAATACCAAACCCGACCATCGCACTAAATCCATACTCGGGCCAAACTACGAAAAGATTTTCACCATTAGCGTTTTAGTTATTCTTTTGATCATAGCGCCATTCATGCTCTATCATTTGATGCACTAAAAAAGCTAATCAATCATTTCACGATTCACATAAATCCAACCCCAAATTAGCACCCTTTCTTCGAGGGTGTAAAATCATTCTATTCTTGTCTGAAATATACCCATCTGCTTTCCAACAAAGTAATTGTGACTATCGAACCGGAAACGCAAGTTATCAATTCATAATCAACTATTTTGAGCTGGTTAGATAGATCGAAAATCGGCCACAACAACTGATTCGCATACCAATTTACAAACGAATGAAAATTTTAAATAAAGAATAATTACGGAAAAGTTTTGTAAAAAGCAGGAAAGAAAAATAAAGGAATGGTGCCCAGAGCCGGAGTCGAACCGGCACAGTGTTTCCACCGGGGGATTTTAAGTCCCCTGCGTCTACCAATTTCGCCATCTGGGCATAAAAAAAGCACCTAACGTGCCCTATTCTATGAAAACTTATTTGTCAGATAAATAAGTGGAGGCGCGACCCGGAGTCGAACCGAGGTCCACGGATTTGCAATCCGCTGCATAGCCACTCTGCCATCGCGCCTTTGGAGCGGGAAACGAGGATCGAACTCGCGACCCCAACCTTGGCAAGGTTGTGCTCTACCGCTGAGCTATTCCCGCTGATGGGGCGTATTATAGGGGCTTCAGGCCAAAGGTCAAGCGGTTTTTTTCAAAAAAGCGTAAAAACCGTAACCGACCCAGCCCCCTATAATCAAGGGTTTTGCTAAGTCTATGAATCTGTTGAACGAATGATTTCCGGTAAGGCCGCTCGTGTATATTGAACCCAGGTGATGACCGTCAGGATTGCGGCAAAATATAACATAGGGAAACCGAGCTCGCCCCAGTTTACCCCCCAAAGCTCCCCTCCGTAGATTAACCACGTTAAGGCTGCCAATTGGGAGGCCGTTTTGATTTTTCCGAGTTTAGAGACGGCAACAACTTCACGTGCATTATTTTCCGCCATCCACTCACGCAAAGCGGAAATGCCAATTTCACGCATCATAATAATAATTGCAGAAAAAATGACCAACAGATTGTCGTGATATTCAGCCGCGACCACAATCAAGGCAGCAGAAACAATTAACTTATCGGCAACCGGATCCAAAAAAGCGCCCAACTTACTGTCACTGCCAAGCTTTCTGGCAAGAAACCCGTCGAACCAGTCGGTGATAGCGGCGATCATAAACGCCAAACCGGCCCAGAAACGGGCGTCTTCAATCGGTGCATAATAGCAAATCAAAAAGACCGGAATCAGAACAACCCTTGACCAGGTCATCATCATAGGTAGGGACTGTAAATTCATACAAACTTCTTTTTATTTTTAATTCAAAGATCGCAAAACCGCATAGGTTCTGCCGAGAACCGGAGTAGCGCCATTTTTCTACTGGGAATATCCTAACCGCTGGGGCTAGCGGCGTCTATATCATACCAAGAGTTTTCCGGCCTTTGGCTTATAAATACCGTCATCAAACCATTAAACCGTTCCGTGGAAGAAATCGTAGATCTGCTGTGCCTTGTTTAAACTGATTCCCTGTACCTTCTGCAGTTCGGCCACTGAGGCATTTTGCACCTCTTTCAAACCGCCGAAGTGCACCAGCAGCCGCTTACGGGTTTTCGGTCCGATTCCCTCAATGGACTCAAGCGAAGATTGGGTCTGTTGCTTCTGACGACGCTTACGATGCGATGTGATTGCAAAGCGATGCGCTTCGTCGCGAATGTAGTTGATCAGATGTAATGCCGAATCATCCGCTTCGAGGTCGATTCCTTCATCATTATATGGCGTATAGAGTATTTCCAATCCCGCCTTACGTCCTTCCCCTTTCGCAACCGAAACCAGTGGAATAAATTCAAGTTCCAGGGTTTTCAGTACTTCAATCGCCTGGTTCAACTGACCTTTACCGCCATCAACAACAATCAAATCAGGATATGGACCGTTTGCCGATTTCAAGCGGCCGTAGCGACGTGACAGCACCTGATGCATTGCTGCATAATCGTCTCCCGGTTGAATACCTTCAATATTGAATTTTCGATACTGCGACTGCGCAGGCACGCCTTCTTCAAAGACCACACAACTGGCGACGGTAAGATCTCCCTGGGTATGACTGATGTCGAAACATTCCATATGATTAGGTGCCGACGGCAGTGCCAGCACTTCCTGCAACGCCAACAGACGCTGTGATTGAGACGCTTTTTGATTGCGGTGCTGTTTCAACCCCGCTTCGGCATTAGTGATTGCCAACTGCATCAAGCCTTTGGCCGTCTTGGCACTTGCCGTTTTAATCGCAATTCTTTTACCGCGAATCTGCGTGAGCCCTTCTTCTAATTCCGATTTATCCGGCAGACTTTCCGAAACGAGAATTTCGTTCGGAATCGGATGATGTCCGTAATGCTGGGAGATGAAGGCCGTTAACACATCGGACATTGCCGACTGCGCATTCCATTTAGGATAAAACTGTTCGCTTCCCCACAGATTACCACCGCGATACATCATCAGGCACAAGCCCCAATGATTGCCTTCTTCGACAACCGCAATGACATCCAGGTCCTTGCTGCCGGGTTGATTGATCAGATGCTGGCTCTGAATGGCACGCAATGCAGAAATCTTATCCCTGTAACGAGCTGCAGTCTCATATTCCCAATCCGCCGCTGCCTGCTGCATCTGCTTGCCAAGCTCATCTATGACTTCAAAATTTTTTCCCTGCAGAAACATTAACGTATGCCTGACATCGCGCTGGTATTCTTCATCGCTCACCAAACCGGCAACACATGGCCCGGAACAACGTTTGATCTGATACTGTAAACATGGTCTGGTCCGGTGGTTAAAGACGCTTTCAGCGCATTGACGAACCGGAAAAATTTTCTGCAGCGCTTGTAAGGTTTGGTGTACTGCCGAAGCATTCGGAAAAGGCCCAAAATAATCACCCGGACGACGTTTGGCACCGCGATGATAGCTGAGAGAGGGATAGCGTTTTGCCGTCGAGACGTAGATATACGGATAAGATTTATCGTCTCTAAACAGAATATTATATTTAGGTTTATGACGTTTAATTAAAGTGTTTTCGAGGATAAAAGCTTCGCTTTCCGTTTCGGTCACCGTTACTTCGATCGCAGCGATCTGCGCCACCATCGAGGCGGTTTTTATCTCGTCATGACGTTTTTTGAAATAGCTCGAAACCCGTTTTTTGAGATTTTTCGCTTTACCGACATATAAAATTTCACCTTCGCTATCGAGCATGCGATAGACACCCGGTCTTTGTGTTAACTGCTTTAAGAACGCATCGATATCAAACCCCTCGATATGGGTGGAATCCATCGTTAAAACCGGTTTGTCTACACCCTCTTGGGAATCTCTCAAGTTTGTCTCACTCATAAATGCTTGGGTCTCGCCTGGCTTGAGGTTAAAATGCTGAATCAACTTTAATTCGGGCATTATAAAGGATTCTATATGCAGACAGAGCAGCAAACCGAAAAGCGCACGACTTCGGAAGAGACCTCAAGCCAACAAAACGGTTTTCAAAGACTGGCGATCGCGGTCGAATCACTTGTTAAACAGGAACGCTGGACTCGACGCTTCGCTAATTTTCTAAAACTGGCCATTGCCCTGTACATTATTTTCCTGATTACCCTGGCAGTTAAAAACATCGATGAGCAGGATTCTGCACACGACCAGGCTCAAAATCAGCCGCATGTTGCCGTCGTGCGTCTGGAAGGTCCAATTATGCCAGCGACTAAAATCAGCGCAGAAGCGATCAATCCACTGTTGAAAGACGCTTTTAGCAATCCAAACAGCAAAGCGGTCATTATCAAAGCCAACTCTCCCGGCGGAAGCCCGGTTCAATCGGCGATCATTAACGATGAAATTACCCGTTTGAAAAAACTTTACAAGAAACCGGTTTACGTGGTGGTGGAAGATATGTGTGCTTCCGGTTGCTATTACATCGCCGTAGCCGCCGATAAGATTTATGCCAACAAAGGTTCTATCGTCGGCTCCATCGGTGTTCGCATGGATGCTTTCGGCTTCACCGGACTAATGGAAAAAATCGGTGTTGAAAACCGTTCCATGCACGCTGGAGAACATAAAACTTTTATCGATCCCTTCAGCCCGAAAGATGAAGCCGGCCGTACTTTCTTTAAAGAAAACGTTCTTGAAAGAACGCACCAACAGTTTATCGAAGCCGTGCGCAAGGGCCGCGGAGATCGCATTAAAGAGAATGAAAACACCTATACCGGCTTGGTCTGGCTTGGAGATGAAGCGGTTCAAAACGGTATGATCGATGGCCTGGGCGACATTGCTTCAGTCGCCCGCGATGTGATCGGAGTGGATAAACTACGTTATTACGAAGCGGACAAGAGTATTATCGAACAGCTGATGGGCGATATCAGTTCGGAAACCGCAACTAAACTATCGCTGTATTTTACCGGAATGCATTGATTGCTAAAAAAGAGTTCAATAGACTGCGAAAAAAAAGCCCGGAAAATCCGGGCTTTTTTTCGTCTAAAACTAACCAAGAAATCAGTTGATAACCCCTAACTGCTTTAGTGACTCCATTGTTACCTTTCCAGACGGCAATCCTTGGTCTTGCTGATATTTTTCCAGCGATTTCAAGGTATTCGGCCCCCAGATTCCATCGATAACTTCCAGATCGTTCGGGGGGCTCGGTTTCAAGTAGCCTTTTTCCGCTAAAGCTTTTTGCAGTTTTTCGACCAGATCCGGTTTCAGATCTTCCTTACAAACCAATTCCCGCCATTCCACGTGAACATCCGTGACCTTCTCTTTTGTCACGACAGTTTTATATTTGGTTTCCTGTTTATCCGACACAGGATCGGCTGTAGGCACAGAGACGGTTTTATATTCGGCCGGAATTTTTTTGTAAACGGTCTGCTCATCCTTAACTTTTATCTTCTTCTCTACAGTTTTATATACCGCCGGAACAATAATTTCTTCCTTGCGTTCGGGCTGGAGCATGACGCGACGTTTTACTTTTTTGTATTCAGCCGGAACAATTTCCTTATGACGCATCTTACCGGTTTCCGGGTCAACTTCCTGCTTGTTTCCCGGACCGTCAACCCACACCTCGCGCGCCGGGCTGACAATCATATATTCTTCGACATCCTTATAAACCGCAGGAAGTACGTTAATCTTTTTCGTTTCGGGCGTCACTAACACTTTTTCCGAAACCGTTTTATATTCGGCCGGAATCACCTTATCGACAATTTGCTTTTCCGGAGAAATCAGAATTTTACGCTGCTCATATTCAGGCTCCTTGCTGATTTTCAAATCCAAATCAAGCGGCACTCGTTTACTGACCGTTTGGTACAGAGCCGGAACCTCCATTTTTGCATAGCATTTCCCCGGTTCGGCGTAGGGAGGCTTATCACCGGCAATTCCTTGCTGGCGCTTCAAACGTGCAAAGACTTCCTGCTGTTCTTTCTGACGGGCATATTCCGCTTCAACACGCGTACGTTCTTCGGCCTTGGCTCTTTCGATCAGCAGGTCAATATCAGCTGCAGAAGAGACGTTTGCATACTTGGGGGTTACCTCTTCACCTTTGTCACTGCCTGAATCATCAAATGCATCAAAGGTTTCACATGCAGTCAATGACAAGATTGCCAACGATAAAGCCGATAACTTGAGAAGCTTCATATCCTTCCTTTTAAAATGATTAAGCAAACGCACTATTATAAACACAAGAATCTCCGTAATTCAGGCTAAATCAAGCATTCAGTCTTATAGAGATTTTCCGGGATTTTTTGCGGACAGAACGAAGAGATTTCTTTAAACCAGGATGATTAAAGTCGACTCAAAATTAATAATTCTGGAACCCCGCACGCTCACGAAAAAAAACGACTGACGGCTCTCCAACTAACAGAATGAAACCGATGCCCTTAAGGCACTGTTTTTGCAATGATATCTACATATCAAAGCCATCACTTCGGAAATCCATAACCCGTATAAAATGATCATGCACACTAAAGCACCTGAACAAGCCAAACTGTTTAAATGAAACGAAAGAGATAAATAATGCAGTATTTGAAAAAGCTGAAACAGCGGGTTCAGAATTGGGTGCGATAATGACTAAAGAAACAACGAAGCCAGATGAGAGTCTTTCCCCAAACCAGCCATACAAACTAGTAGAGCACTGTTTACCGACCGGCGACAGAGCTAAGCTAGTGCCATGTTTTTTTACAGGTCTATCGAACTGTGAAACTGTAGAACAACAGTTTGAACAACCTTTTCCTTGAAACACACCGCATCCTGAGCAAACCAGGGTGCGGGTATTTTGACGTTTACGGAAATAACTCCGTTTACTGATTCTATATATGAAGATAGGTTTAAATATTAAACTGAATCGTCGCAACGGAAGGCTCAGCACTTAGATCTTTAGCCGGAGGTGCGAAGTCCGTCAGATTAATACCTGCAACCGCAGCTTTGTATTCTTCCAGTGTCGGAGTACGTCCAAGAATCGTAGACAGTACCACTACAGGAGTCGATGCTAATAGAGACTCCCCTTTCTTCTCATTCGAGTCTTCTACAACACGACCTTGGAAAAGACGAGTTGAGGTTGCCAATACGGTATCCCCTTTTTCTGCTTTTTCCTGGTTACCCATACAAAGGTTACAACCCGGACGCTCCAGATACAGAATATTCTGATACTCGGTACGCGCAGCTTCTTTAGGGTGGCTATCATCAAACTCAAACCCGGCGTACTTTTTCAGGACTTCCCAATCGCCTTCTTCTTTAAGCTCATCAACAATATTGTACGTTGGCGGAGCAACGACCAACGGCGCTTTAAACTCAACCGAACCGTTTTGCGCTTCCAGATTACGGAACATTTGCGCCATAATCTTCATATCGCCTTTGTGAACCATACAAGAACCCACAAAACCTAGATCGACTTTTTTGGTCCCTCCATAGTAGGACAGACCGCGAATCGCATCGTGCGTATAGCGTTTTGAAACATCCTCGTTATTAACGTCAGGGTCGGCAATCATCGGCTCGTCGATTTGATCCAGATCAACCACTAGCTCTGCATAATATTTTGCATTAGCGTCTGGGCGAAGCGCCGGTTTTTCACCTGATTTGATCTCTTTAATACGCTTGTTCGCTTTATCAATCAAACCTTGCAGCATATGAACATCATTATCCATGCCCTTATCAATCATGATTTGGATACGGTGTTTAGCAATCTCAAGCGACTCGATCAAAGTGTTATCTTCCGAGATATTGATTGACGCCTTTGCTTTCATTTCAGCGGTCCAGTCGGTGAAAGTAAACGCCTGGTCAGCCAATAGCGTACCGATTTGTACTTCAATGATTCGACCTTGGAAAACGTTTTCGCCGAACTCTTTCAGCATTTGCGCTTGCGTTGCATGGACCACATCACGGAAGTCCATATAAGGTTTCATATGGCCTTTGAAAGTGACTTTTACCGATTCAGGAATCGGCATAGTTGCTTCACCCGTCGCTAGAGCGAGCGCTACCGTACCGGAGTCGGCACCGAAAGCAACCCCTTTTGACATACGCGTGTGAGAGTCACCTCCGATGATAATTGCCCATTCATCGACAGTAATATCATTTAATACCTTATGAATAACGTCTGTCATAGGATGGTATTTATCTTTAGGATCACGACCGGTAATCAAACCGAAGTTATGCATAAAACTCATCAATTTAGGAATGTTTGCTTGCGCTTTTGAATCCCAGACCGAAGCCGTGTGACAACCTGACTGATAAGCACCGTCAACGGTTGGAGAGATAACCGTTGCCGCCATGGCTTCTAGCTCTTGAGCCGTCATTAGACCGGTTGTATCTTGCGATCCAACGATATTAACCTTAACACGAACATCCGAACCGGTGAGCAGTGGCAACTTAGAAGTCACGCCTACCGCATTGCGGTTAAAGATTTTCTCAACCGCCGTCAGGCCTTGACCTTCATGACAAATTTCTTTCGCGGGAGCAAATACAAGCGGCGCTTCAATACCCAAAGTTTCTGCTGCAAACGTCTGTAGTTTTTTACCGAACACGACCGCATAAGAGCCGCCTGCACGCATGAATTCCACTTTTTGCGGCGTGAATGATGCCGTAATATCCGCTAAAACGTCATCACCCTTGTAAAGTTTTTTCTCTTTGGTGTTGATAGTTAGTACCGTACCGGTTGCCACGGAATAAGCTTGTTCAAGAATCGGATCACCATTTTCATCGGTAACAACCTTGCCATCCGCATCAGTCTTTTTCACCCAGTTTTTAAGGTCAATCCCGATACCGCCGGTAACATCCACCGTGGTTAGGAAGATTGGCGAAATACCGTTAGTACCAGCAACGATAGGCGCTTTGTTAACGAACGGAACATAAGGGCTCACTGGCTCACCGGTCCAAAGTGCAACGTTGTTGACACCTGACATGCGTGAAGATCCCACACCCATGGTGCCCTTTTCAGCGATTAACATCACTTTTGCATCAGGATGCGCAGCTTGTAGTGCTTGAATTTCTTTTTGTGCCTCAGGAGAGATCATGCATTGACCATGAAGTTCACGGTCAGAACGCGAGTGTGCCTGATTACCTGGAGACAATAGGTCCGTTGAGATGTCTCCTTCCGCAGCAATATAGGTAACAACTTTAATTTCTTCAGGCAATTCCGGCAAAGAGGTAAAGAAATCCGCACGAGCATAGCTTTCCAGAATATCTTTCGCAATGGTACTGCCAGCCTTATAAGCCGTTTCCAGACGCTCAGTATCCGCTTCATACAAAAAGACCTGAGTTTTTAAAACGTCTGCCGCTTGCTTAGCGATCCCTTCATCAACACCAAGTGCCAAATCCAGAAGCACCTTAACGGATGGTCCTCCTTTCATATGTGACAACAATTCAAATGCAAAACCCGGTGAAATTTCAGCAACCGTGGACTCACCCAAGATAATTTCTTTAAGGAACTGTGCCTTGACAGCTGCCGCAGGCGTTGTGCCCGGCAAAGTGTTGTAAATGAAGAACTGTAGAGAATCTTCGCGGTAGGCATTATCGGTATCTTTAATTTGCGCAATGATTTCAGACAACAACTCAGCACTGTCAATCGGTTTTGGATGTAATCCGAGCTCCGCTTTGCGGCTCTCAATTTCAGCCATATAAGCTTCATAAAGACTGGTTTGATCAGAAACTGGATGTCGATTAGTGTCTGCCATCTGTAACTCTCCCAAGAGTGGCCGATCGAATGATCGGTTTAGATAAATGAAGTATTGATATTATTGATTATGATACCACAATAGTTTTTTATGCCTAAGCCCTACAAACCATTATAAATAGCCGATTTTTAGGTAAGTTACACAAACAATACAGTCAAAAACATGCAATCGAGCTAATCACCGACCCAAAAAATTGACGTACACGCTTTAATATAAATTCATAGATCAATTTCAGATATAATAATCGGCTAATTTTTCAGTTACCACGTTTAGACAACGTTTGATAAAGGATGGTTCGATGCAACTTTCGGAATTAACCGCGATTTCTCCGGTAGACGGTCGTTACGGTGCTCGCTTGGGCAGTTTAAAAGAGATTTTCAGTGAATTCGGTTTAATTAAAAACCGCGTTAAAGTGGAAGTTTTCTGGTTACGCATGCTGGCCAACCATCCTGGCATTACCGAAGTACCTGCGCTAAGTGCAGAAGCGGAACAACATCTGATCAAACTGGTCGACGAATTCACTCTAGAAATGGCTCAGCGCGTTAAAGAGATCGAAAAAACCACCAACCATGACGTTAAAGCGGTTGAATACCTTATTAAAGAACACTTCGCCGGTAACGATGAATTAATGGCAATCAGCGAATTTGTCCATTTCGCTTGCACTTCCGAAGACATCAACAACCTGGCTTATGCCCTAATGCTGAAAGATGCTCGCGAATACGTCATTATTCCGGAAATGGATAAACTGATCACTAAAATCAGTGAGATGGCGACCGATATGGCCGACATCCCGATGATGTCGCGCACTCACGGACAACCTGCATCACCGACCACCGCCGGAAAAGAATTCGCCAACGTGGCTTACCGTCTGCAACGCCAGGCCAAACAGCTGATGAACGTTCAGATCATGGGTAAAATCAACGGTGCGACCGGTAACTACAATGCACATTTGGCCGCCTACCCTGATGTTAACTGGTACGAAACCTCCGAACAATTCGTACAAAGTCTAGGTCTGCTGTGGAATCCTTATACCATTCAGATTGAACCACACGACTATATCGCCGAATACTTCCATGTGATGCAGCGCTTCAACACCATCCTGATCGACTTCGATCGCGATGTCTGGAGCTATATTTCTATCGGTTTCTTCAAACAAAAAACCGTTGCCGGCGAAATCGGTTCCTCCGCCATGCCGCATAAGGTCAATCCGATCGACTTCGAAAACTCCGAAGGTAATCTGGGGATTGCCAATGCTATTTTCGATCACCTTGGCCAGAAATTGCCGATCTCTCGCTGGCAGCGTGATTTGACCGATTCAACCGTTCTCCGTAACCTAGGCGTCGGTGTCGCTCATACCCTAATCTCATTCCAGGCAACTATGAAAGGTCTGGGAAAGCTGGACGTCAACGCTCAAGCAATGGCAAACGACCTTGATTCGAACTGGGAAGTTCTCGCCGAAGCGATCCAGACCGTTATGCGTCGTTACGGTTTCGAAAAACCGTATGAACGTTTGAAAGATTTGACTCGCGGCCAGCGCGTCAATAAAGAGATCATGCAAAACTTTGTTGACGGTCTGGAAGGACTTCCAGCAGAAGCCAAGGAGTATCTGCGCAATCTGACTCCGGCGACCTATATCGGAAACGCCGCTCAGCAAGCTGCACACATCGAATTAGCCATTACCATGTTGAAAGGACGTTAAGTTCCGCATCGAGATGGCATAAATAAACCCACCCATTCACGGTGGGTTTTTTATTGGATCAAACAAGAGATCAAGTAAAATGATTCAATTCCAAGAAATTGATTTAAAAAGTTTTTTAAACGATTACTGGCAGAAAAAGCCCCTGCTGTTACGCAATGCTTTACCAGAATTTGAAACCCCCGTTTCACCGGAGGAACTGGCCGGCCTCTCTCTTGAAGAAGAGATCGAAAGCCGTATAGTCATTCAGCATGGCAAGGAAAATTACGAACTGAAGCGTGGTCCTTTTAGCGAAGAAGACTACGCTTCTTTACCGGAGCAGAATTGGACTCTTCTGGTTCAAGGCTGCGACCGTCTTTTGCCGGAAGTTGCCGATATCCTGAACGATTTTGATTTTCTACCGCGTTGGCGTATCGACGACATTATGATCAGTTACGCGGCCACAGGCGGCAATGTCGGTCCACATTTCGACCATTATGATGTTTTTCTGTTGCAGGCGTCCGGTCAACGTCGCTGGTATATCACCAGCCAGGACTGTCATGAAGACAACTATATTCAGGGCGTCGACCTGCGCTTAATGCAGACTTTTAAAGTGGAAGAAGAGTTTGTTCTTAATCCTGGCGATATTCTGTATTTACCGCCAAAAGTCGGCCATCACGGTGTCGCACTTGACGATCAATGCATGACCTTCTCGGTTGGGTATCGTTCCTACCGCGGCCAAGAGCTATGGGACAGTTTGGGCGATCATCTGTCGGAAATGAGCTTATTCAAGGAACTGTATTACGACCCGCAAATGCCTACCAGCCTTAATCCGGGTGAAGTAACGAAAGAAGCTGCACTACAGGCGAAAAAACTGCTTCTGGAAAAACTTGAAGACGAAACCTTGCTGCAGACCTGGTTTGCACGCTTTGCCACCCAGCTCGATCAGAGTGCAGCACAGCAACTTCCTGAACCGCTGACGGAAGAAGAGACACCGGCGTTGCAAGAATTCATTGATGCACTATATGGCGAACACGGCTTGATTAAAGACGCTGTGTGTCGTTTTGCATTTACCGAGATCGACGGAAAAACCCAGCTGTATATAAACGGCAGTATCTGGAAGGATTTCGACGCTCCGGGAGAATTTATTCAACGTCTAGCTAATAATAGTTTCCTGGATCAAGAAGCTCTGTCGTCCTATCTTGCGGAGCAAAGCGTTCAGGAGCTTTTATTTGATTTATGGAAAGCGCAATACCTGATTTTCATAGAATAAAGTCGAAACTCATCCCATAAAAAAAGCACCTTGAAATTGAAAACCAATTTAAGGTGCTTTTTTAGATTCAGATTCTTTGATTAGTGATAGCTTATTAAGCCAAAGAAAGCGGTAAATAACCGCGGATGCGCTTAGGTGCCAGATCGGTTACATTTTTATCCAGAGTGAAAGTGACATGCTTGGCGACCTGGTTACTGAATGCATGGCGCAGATCTCCCAAAAACGCCGGTGCCGCTATGATAAACAGGCGGTCGAATAAATTCTGGTTCAACTTATCGCACAGATATGACGAAACCGCTTTAGCAAAATTAATCTCCTCTTGCTCCTTGGGTGATATTTCGTCGTCATATGCATGACCGCCACCTCCGTAACTGCCGCGTCCTTTACCCGGCAAATCACTGTCCAGTTTTTGCTCATGCATACGTGCTTGAGAGTGCATTAATGTTTCAATTTCAATTAAGTCGGCTGCTGAGTTTTCCGCGCTAAAAATTCGCGCGTGGCTGCTGTCGGCTACAAGAATCCATGCTGGTTTCATACTTTACCTCTTTGACTTATGATCACAATGCAGGTTTCAACATTTCATAGTCGAAACCTAAAATTCATTGTACGCTTCGAAAAAAATTGTCTCTAGTCTTAGGAAAAGCAGTCACACTTTATTCATGATGTAATTATCATATAAAGAAGTGGTTCTGCACGATTCCTCGTTGAAGTCATCCACAAAAAAATCAGCCTAAAACAGTACTGGCAACAATCTTTTAACTTCCAACACGAAAGGTTCAATTTCTCCCTTGATAACCGACGATTTCTTTAATTTACAGCGCTTTGTTGAAGCGCAAGAGCCCGTTTATGCAACGGTACTGTCCGAACTGAAAATGGCGCATAAACAGACGCATTGGATGTGGTTTATTTTCCCACAAATCGATGGATTAGGCTCTCGGCCTTATACAGTGTTTTATTCCATTAAAAGCCTGCAGGAAGCGCAAGCTTATTTGCAACATCCACTGTTGGGATCACGTCTTATTGAGTGTACGCAAACCGTTCTGGCTGCAGAGGGCAAAAGTTTACTGGAGATTTTCGGTAAACCCGATAACCGCAAATTCTGCTCGTGCATGACGCTGTTTTGCACGGCAGCCGAAACTAATTCCAAACAACAAAGACTGTTTTTAAAAGCCATTGAAAAATACTGTGGCGGCGACCGGGATTTAAAGACCTTAGATATTCTAAAAGAGAGCAAGCTCTAAGAACTTAGATTAAACTTCGATTTAAATTTCAATTATTTAGATACGATATTTTCCTTCAATTTTAAAATACCAAGTGCATTCTCAAGTTGGCCGTCCAAATATCATCGCTGATTTTAGAAACGATGCTGTTATCGTATAAGGGATGATTGAAGTACTGGATCGATGGCGAAATTGAAAGGTTTCTTACAAGCTCCCGATTGGCATAAAGCTCAACTTCCTGAACACTTTCATGCGGTTGATGCAAATATTTGGAAATTTTGGTGTAGCCGTAAGCACTCCCCAAAGTCCAGTCATCACCGGTAAATTGATAAGCTATGGAGGCAAAGCCTGTCGCAGTAGAGACTCTTTCATTACTGTAACCGACGCGAAATTCGATGGCCTGATTTGCTTTGCTTGCTCCTGCAGTCAAATATGCCCCATAGTTTTTTAATTTATTCTGTGCAGGATCATCCAGAGCCACGTGGTCTCCATTGTGCGACCAGATACCGATTTCGATAAAACCTTCACCGGTTTGCCACTGGGATTCTAAAATCGAAAAGATTCCCTTCTGATCGTCATCCACTTCAAACAGACTACTATAGTCACGACTCGGATTATCCGCGAGGCCATTGGTTGACGATATCATCAGACGTGTAGTGTTAATCGACGAAAATGGATACTCCACCGCTATCGCCAAAGCATAATCAGGAAAGTCGATCACCGGATTATTGACGAAATCGGAAGCGAGGAACTGGCTGTTTTCATCATTGGCAATTCTAGCGGTATCGAAAAAAACCGTTGAATCGATAAGCCCCATATGCACCTTAAACTTGGAGTGGAAAGGAACCGAAACAAACAATTCGGAAAGTTGAAAACGTCCATGATCATCTTGAGACAGGGCCGTACCGGCATCGGCATTGCTCTGCCCTATGACCGAAGCGATTCCCGTACTTTTCGGCGTCGTATTGATTTCCGCATGCGCTTTTACGCTGTAACCTCGACCGTCGTATCCGAAATTCAAATCCATCGAAGCGTTGGCATCATCTTCAAGCCGATTCTCGAATGCGTGCTGATAAACGCTGGTTACGCCACCATCGAAATCGATTGCCGAAGCGGGTTTCGCATAGAAAGCGACAGGAACAGCGATGAGAACAAGACGCGTAAAAATCTTTCTTAAATCTTTTCTTATCATTTAAAACAAATTCTAACTCTACCGAGAAATTACTTGAAAAGACGTTCCCCGAAAAAGCGCCTTCTCTGTATCTCAAAATAATAAATACAACTCACAATTAAGGTGCAAATGGTAATCAAGAATGTTTTCTATGGCAAATTCCAGATATTTATTAAAGTCGATAAAAAACAAAACGCCCGAACAAATGTCCGGGCGCCGGCCTTGAAATCAAATAGAAGATAGTTAAAGTTGTTTCAAGTCAAAGCCTTGATCACTTAGAAGGCCTTTCATGCCAGAATGCGTCAGAACCGCATACGAAGCTTTTTCCGGAAGGAAATAACGTTCAGCAACTTCGCGCAATTCATCAATCGTAGTTGAAATCACCCCTTCCCGGTACGCCATGCGGATATCGAGGCTGCGACCGTACAGCTGCTGATAGAAAGCCTTGCGCATTTCGCCTGCTGGCGAACCCGGCTTGTCCATTGCCGAAATCACATTTAAAATCGCTTCATCGACCTTGGCTTGGGTTGCTTCGGAACTCATCAACCACTCTTTGGCTCTTGCGAAATCGGCATAGGTCTCCATCAAACGCGGATCACGATACGAGAAGAACACGAAGCCTGCCGCTTCGGAATTATAACTGGCACCTCCGCCGTAAGCTCCGCCTTTTTCGCGGACTGCCGTATGCAGGAAGCCGTTACGCAGACAAGCGCCCAATACCGCCAGTTTCGGAGCATCGGCATGATCGGCAGCTACAGCAGGATAAGACATAGCACAGAAATTCACCTGAGTACTGGTCACCCAGGCTTCTTTAACCGGCTCTGTGGAAACCTCAAGTTTGAAGCCATCCTCTTTTGTACCGCTCTTGTCGATTGAAGACCAAGCCTGTTCAAATTGATTCAAGGCATCGCCTAAACCTGCCTCATCGCCGATTAGCAGTGCTTGTTTATCGGAATTGCACAATTTATCGCGGATAACCGACAAACTATCGGCAAAGTTTTCCAACTTCGATTCATCTTCCATTTGCTTGTAGAAGTCTTTGAAATCACGGATTCCGGCAAATCCGGAACGATTGAATTTCCAGGCCGATACAGGCGTATAATTTTGCATCGCCGCCATGGTCGCCTGGGAATGCCCGCTACCGGTAATACCGTGATCGATTGAAGATCGAATCTGTCCTAGAAGATCCTTGATACGAGGCAACTCGTCGAAACGCGCTTGATACAGCGTTTCCTGCAGCAATTCGGTCATTTCACCGCTATTGCGGTTCAAAGCCTTGGAAGACAAAATAAAGTGGCTGTGGCAAGTATCGGTCTCACCGATTTTGGAATGCAAAGAGGTACGGGCACTCAAACTGCCGGTTACCGCTGCCTGCAAATGTTGGGTCTGCAAGTAATCGCGCTCGGCACAACCGACTTCGGTCAAACAACTGTTGAACAGCGACATGATTCTCTGTTCGTCGGCACTCAATTCAGGTAGATCAATTAGCAACTGCTGGTAAGTAATCCCGTTTGAACCACACTCGTAAGCATGCACCGGCATAGCCTTTCCGTTGTAATCAATCGCCTGATGAGCTTTAATTGCCGCTGGAATGTCTTCTTTGGTCACTTCAGGAAGAATATTCACATCATCAATTTCAGCCTGACGTGCATCAAGTGCTAAAGCCTGATCGATAATCGCTTGTTTCTCTTCCTCGCTCAGCTTGGCTTGAATATCCGCCAACTTGGCTTTTTCCGCTTCTTCTTTACGTTTCGCCAGCTCGGCATCCGGTTTCAAGGTCAGAGTTACGCGATGTTGATTATCCAACAGCCAGTTTTTAACCAGATCCGGAATAAACTGCGGATTCTTAATTTCGTCTTCCAATTGTTTAAGCGCATTATCGACATCCAGCAATGCAATCGGGTCGCCGTCATGCATCGCTCCGGATAAAGAGTGCAAGATCAGCTGCAGGCCGTATGGATAAGAATCTCCTCCTACCTCACGTTGCGACAATTCCAATTGATGCAACATCGCCTCGAGCTGGCTTTGATCGATCCCTTCGTCGACGATGCGTTGCAGCTCTTTTAGAATCAAATCTTCAACCGCTTCGGTATTCTCCGCTTCCGAACCCTGCAAACCGAGCATAAAGGCCATCTCTTTATTAGACTCTTCCAAGCCGCATAAAGGCGACGGTGCTGCCCCCAAATCGGTATCTTCTAAAGCTTTACGCATTGGGGAAGCACTATTATCCAACAGTACCGCCGACAATAGATGGCCTTTCAGAACCTCCAGAGGATCCTGATTCATTCCGAGCAACCAGCCCATGACAATATGGGTTTTCTTATCCGTCTCTTCCTCATCCAAAGCATAGCTGCCAAGCACTTTCTGCGGTTCATTAAAGCGCTGTTCCGTAGCGACCTTGATCTGTTCAACCCGGTCTTTGAATTCGGACAGGGCCAATTCTTCAAATTGACATTGATGTTCGTAAGCGGTGATATCACCGTAGGTCATAAACACCGAATTACTCGGATGATAGTGAAAACGATGGAACTCAACCAGTTGCTGATGCGTCAATTCCGGGATCACTTCGGGATCACCACCGGAATTAAAATGATAGGTATTCGTCGGGTAAAGATTTTCACTGAGAGATTGCCAAAGTGTCGAAATCGGCGAACTCATGGCCCCTTTCATTTCATTGAAAACCACCCCTTTATAGACCAGAGGCGAGTTCGAGTCACTCTTGTCTTCAAACTCGAATCTGTGCCCTTCCTGAGCGAAATCCAATGCATGAAGATTTGGAAAAAACACTGCATCCATATAAACTTGCAACAGGTTTTGAAAGTCTTTTCTATTCTCTGTTGCAAACGGATATGCGGTCCAGTCACTAGAAGTGAAGGCATTCATAAAGGTATTCAGAGAGCGGCGGATCATCATAAAAAACGGATCGCGTACCGGGTACTTGCGACTGCCGCACAGAGCCGTGTGTTCAAGAATATGCGCCACACCGGTCGAATCCATCGGCACGGTTCTTAGTGCAACCAGGAAAACATTCTGCGGATCGTCGGCCGCCAAATGATAATGCTCGGCACCGGTCACTTTATGACGATAGTGTTCAACCTGAACTTGCAGGGTTTCAATATCGGTTTTGCCTAAAAATTCAAAAGCGGCATGCTGTTTCATTTCTATCCCTTTATCTTCTCTCGTGGAATATATTCAATATCTCTTTTCATGTCTCTTACCGTGAGACAAAAAAGGCCATTCATATGAATGGCCTTGTCATCATCGAAAGATCAATAATCAATCATCAACGGCGGTCATGGACAATTTCACACGACCTTGCTTGTCGATATCGGTTAATTTCACGCGAATTTCTTGTCCTTCTTTAAGATAATCGGAAACATTCTCCACGCGCTCTTCGGCGATTTGCGAAACGTGAACCAAACCTTCTCGGCCCGGCATATAAGCAACAAAAGCACCGAAATCAACAATTTTCTTAACAACTGCATCATAGGTTTTACCGATTTCCGGCTCGGCGGTAATTTCGTTGATACGAGCAATGGCTGCATTAGCCGCTCCGCTGTCAACCGCAGCAATTTTAACATTACCGTCATCATCCAACTCGATCGTACAGCCGGTTTCTTCAGTGATCGAACGAATGGTCGCACCACCTTTACCGATAATCTCACGTACCTTCTCAGGCTTGACCTTCATAATAAAGAAACGCGGCGCAGTGGTTGCAACTTCCTGATTCGAATGAGAAATGGCTTTGCTCATCTCGCCCAAAATATGCATACGACCTTCTTTTGCCTGTTCAAGAGCGATCTGCATAATCTCTTCGGTAATACCGTTAATCTTGATATCCATCTGCAAAGCGGTTACACCCTGATCGGTTCCGGCCACTTTGAAATCCATATCCCCTAGATGATCTTCATCACCCAGAATATCGGAAAGAACTGCAAATCCGCTCTCTTCCTTGATCAAGCCCATGGCAATACCGGCGATCGGTGCAGCAATCGGTACGCCGGCGTGCATCAAAGACATGGAAGTACCACATACCGATGCCATAGAGCTGGAACCGTTGGATTCTGTGATTTCGGAAACCACACGAATGGTGTATGGAAATTCATCTTCAGTCGGAAGCAGAGCCGCAACACCACGACGCGCCAGCATACCATGACCGATTTCACGACGGCCCGGGCTACCGATACGGCCGCATTCACCTACCGAAAATGGAGGGAAATTATAGTGCAGCATAAAACGGTCATGGTAAGAGCCGGTCAATTCGTCAACAATCTTGGCATCTTTTTCAGTTCCCAAAGTCGTTACTACCAGCGCCTGAGTCTCACCACGGGTAAATAGAGCGGAACCGTGAACTTTAGGCAAAACACCCACCTGGCAGTTAATCGGACGGACGGTCTTGGTATCACGGCCGTCGATACGCGGCTGACCTTCGATAATGCGGCCGCGAACAATCGATTTCTGTAATTTACCAAACATGCCTTCAATCGCTTTTGCCGCATAACCTTGCGGATTTTCTTCACTTTCAGCCAAAACTTCCAGTGTTTTGCTCTTAGCAGCATCCAGAGCGGCATAACGATCCATTTTATCGGAAATCAGATAAGCCTCTTCTACATCTGCTCCGACCAGTTCAAAGACAGCATTTTTCAACTCGGTGTTTTCTTCAGCTGCCTGCCAGTCCCACTTAGGTTTACCGGCCTCGGCAGCAAAGGCTTCAATCGCGTTAATTGCCGTCTGCATCTGCTCATGACCGAACATAACGGCTCCCAGCATCACCTCTTCAGACAATTCAGCGGCTTCGGATTCAACCATCAAAACTGCATCTTTGGTTCCGGCAACACTTAACTCCAGATCAGAAGTCTGCAACGATTCCGGACTTGGATTCAACAGATATTGGTCGTCACGATAGCCGACAATCGCCGCCCCGATCGGACCGTTAAACGGCACACCGGAAATCGCCAATGCCGCGGAAGTTCCCAACATGGCGGCTACTTCGGTCCCGACTTCCGGGTCCAGAGCGACAACCGTGGCAATAATTTGCACCTCGTTATGGAAACCTTTCGGGAAAAGCGGGCGAATAGGACGGTCAATCAGACGTGAAGTCAGGGTTTCATTCTCGGAAGGACGCCCTTCACGCTTCAAGAAACCGCCAGGGATGCGTCCCGCTGCGTAAGTTTTTTCTTGATAGTTAACGGTCAAAGGGAAAAAATCGGCACCTTCATGGGCATGTTTAGCAGCTACAACGGTAACTAATACGCGAGTATCCCCCATGCCGATCATGACAGCGCCATCAGCCTGACGGGCAATTTCACCTGTTTCCAAAGTGACTTGATGGTCACCGTACATAAAGCTTGTGCTAATCTTCGCCATTCTTTTTCCTTTCGATTCGAGCAGAGGCATTGCGAGTCTGAAACCTGAATCCGTAAAGCGATCCGACTGAAAAAGCGGCAAATCGATTTAGGGATTCAGGCTATTGGTTTACAGGCTCTTAATAAATAAACTTAATTTTCGAATGAAACATTCTACCTTGTATTCACCTTTTGGCCACCAAAAAATACCTTTTATTTGAAAAATATTGGGCAAAAAAAAACCCTGCAAAGCAGGGTTTTTTCGGCATAAATGCAGGTGCTTACTTACGAAGACCAAGACGCTTGATGATAGATAGGTATCTTTCACCGTCTTTCTTGTGAACGTAATCCAGCAATTTACGACGACGGCTAACCAAACGCAACAAACCAGTACGTGAGTGGTTGTCTTGCTTGTGCTCTTTGAAGTGCTCAGTCAGGTACTTAATACGGTGAGTCAAAAGAGCAATTTGCACTTCCGGTGAACCAGTATCGCCTTCAGAAGTCGCGTATTCGGCAATGATTTTCGCTTTAGTTTCAGCATCAAACATAATATTTCTCCATTCGATCGGTCTTATAATCAAATATCGTTTCCACAACCGATGATAGAAACGAATCCGCGTATTTTACTGATTTTTTTAGTAAATACAAGTTTTAAGGCTTTTTCTAAACCCTGGATAATCCGCCGCCGGCAACTTAACCTTGCGGTCTAATTATTGTTTGCCGAAGCCATGCATATAATGACCAAGAGTCGAGATATCGTCACCCATGTGACGTACCAGTTCATCCAGACTGACAATCGCATTTTCAAGAATGTTTACCGCGATATAAGGCTCTTCAACTTTTAAACGGTCGTACATAGGACGGGTTAAGAAAATCATTTTGGCGCCTTTATGCCCGGCAATCATACGCAGGTTTCTCGGCTTGCGATCAAAGAAAGACATCTCACCAACCAGGGTTCCAACGTGCTGTTCGCCGACGGCCCCAGCGTCTTCTGCATGCCCGATAAAATCAACTTTACCTTCTGTAATCAAACTTAAATTATCGGTCACTTCACCGCGCTCAAAAACGATTTCTCTTCCTTTGTAGGTTTTTTCCTGCAAATACGGAATCAGACGTTCTACCTCAGCCTTGGTCAAAGACTCACATACCGAGTGCTCTTGAAAGAAAGTAAATAACTCTGGGACGGATAGGGAAATCATAACTGCTCCTCTGTTTTCATATTATTATTGCCGCCGAAAAGTTCTTTTACACCCTTAACCCTAGCCAATCTTCATTAAACGGAGATTAGTTTATTTATTTTGGTTTTTGGGCAATGAACGAACAGACCGGACGGCCATCTTGAATGTTTTCTATTTTATCAACAATTATTCGATAACCCGCAAAAACTTCAGCCAATTCTCCCTCCTTAAGTAATAAATTAGGATTTTTCGGCGAACCGAAGGCCTCTGCGCCTTCACTGAAAGTCTGAATCAAAACAAAACCGCCCGGATTCAGCATCTTATCTATTTTGGCAAACAGGTCGCGATTCAGATAACGAACCATCGTAATTAAATCGAACTGCGCCTGCGACAGACAATCGCCCTGTTTGAGGTTACAGCATTTAAAATTCACTTGTGCACCGGAAACCTGCGCCAGACGTTTAGCACGTTTTATGACCCTTGCTTCCTGATCAATCGCTGTGACTCGACAGCGCTGTTTTGCCAGAAAAATCGCATCCCGTCCGCCACCGCAACCAAGATCCAGTATTTGAGGGAACTTCTCATGTTGCTTTATCTCCGGCAGCAAAGACTCGGCGAAGTAAGTTACCAAGTCACTTGGCGACCATAAGGTTTTGGAATCCTTTCCCTGACACCAATCCTGTCCAAGCTGCTCACGCCAAAATGTGATATCCTGATCCGTCTGCAATACGATTGAACCGCTTACCGAATAGCCTTTCATGTCCAGAAAAATCGATGCTTCCTCTATCCGCTCCTTATCACCGATCAGGAACAATTCCGCCGGGGCCGCCGGAAGCTGATTGAGGCTTTCATCAAGATACTCCGCTTCCATCCAGGTCGCGCCGCATAAATGTCCCTGCCGGTAAGTTTCGCGGTCACGCAGGTCGAGAATGCCGTCGGCATGTCGAAAACGATTGGATGAACTCATGCGCTTTTAGTCCCATCAGTAACATTAAGATTAAACAGTCTTTTCGGTTTAATTAACTGTTTTGCTTCCTGCCACTCACCGACACCGAAACAACGACCATCCGGATCATAAAAACGAACCAGTTCTGTGTTCGGCTTGGATAGAGCTAATTTACCGCCGTGTTGCAGAAGCACCGTTTGTTCAGCATCCAGATACAGGGCTTCAAATGCTTGCAAAGCGATATCCAAAGGTTGCAGACACTGCACCTTCCGTTCTTCTATCTGTTCGATGGTCAGCATATCATCGCCGCTTAAAGAGCCGGTTTGCGTGCGGTGCAAAGCGGTTAAATGGCCCACTGTGCCTAAGGCGACAGCAATATCCTCACCTAGGGTACGCACATAGGTTCCTTTGGAACAGTGAACATCGAATACGATTTCATGCTCATTAAACGAGATAAGTTGCAGTTCGAGAATGTGTATCTTACGGGCAGGACGCTCGATTTCGATCCCTTGTCGTGCATACCAATACAAGGGCTTTCCCTGATATTTCAGAGCGGAATACATCGGAGGTATCTGCTCAATTTCACCAAGGAAAGTATGTAAAACCTTCTCAATACCTTCACGACTCAATTGCGGGACAGGCTTAACCTCAATGATCTCACCTTCGGTATCGCCACTGTTGCTACGTTCGCCTAACTTCAAGGTCGCGGTATAGCGCTTATCGGAGTCCAGCAGCAGTCCGGAGACTTTAGTCGCCTCGCCGAGACAGATCGGCAGCAAACCGGTAGCAAACGGGTCTAAAGCGCCGGTATGGCCGGCTTTTTTAGCATTAAAAATGCGTCGAACCTGCTGCAGAATACCGTTGGAAGAGACATCGGCCGGTTTATTTAACAGCACAATGCCATTAACCGCCTGACGCGGCGGATGACGAAACTGACTCATATTTATTTTTTATTTAACGCTTTATTAATCAAGTCTTCGATATGTTGAACACGTTCAGGAACCGTATCAAAATAAAAGCGCAGGTCAGGGACGATTCGCAGCTGTAAACGCTTGCCGATTTCACTGCGGAAAAAACCTTTGGCTTTTTGCAAAGCTTGTAATGTCTCGGCAACTTCCGGATCTTCGGAATTACAACCGATTAGCGAAAAATGGATTTTAGCAACACTTAAATCCTTGGAAATCTGACATTCGGTAATCGTCATTTTCTGAAAACGCGGATCCTTGACTTCCTGCACAATCAATTGTGCCAAAGTACGCTTGATTTCCTGGGCAACACGAGTCGGGCGACTCACCGTTGGTTGATTCATAACTTCTTATTCCTCGTAATAAAAGGGTGCAAGAAACATCCCGGCGACCCTTTAGACGAAAAAATGCCCCGAAGGGCATTTTCAAATGCAACTTTCACCGCGGACTTAACCCCGACAACGAAAATTTAGCGTGCTTTAATCCAAAGTACGTTTGACTTCGATACGCTCGTAACACTCGATCTGGTCACCGACTCTAACGTCATTATAGTCTTTAACCCCAATACCGCATTCCATACCTTTTTGTACTTCGTTCACATCGTCTTTGAAGCGACGCAATGATTCCAGAACACCTTCGTAGATAACGACGTTTTCACGCAGTACACGAATCGGGTTATTACGCTTCACGCTACCGTCGATAATCATACATCCGGCAATGGCACCGATTTTAGGCGCCTTAAAGACGTCACGTACATCAGCGATACCAACAATATCTTCGCGGAAGTCCGGAGCCAGCTTACCTTCAACGGCACGTTTCACTTCATCGACGATTTCATAGATAACGCTATAGTATTTCAAACTGATACCTTCGTTATCGATAATGCGCTTGGCCGAAGCATCGGCACGAACGTTGAAACCGAAAATCAAAGCTTCAGAAGCCAACGCCAAGTTAGCGTCGGTCTCGGTGATACCACCAACACCTGACGCGATCACATTAACTTTAACTTCATCGTTCGACAGCTTAACCAATGCATCGGTAATCGCTTCAATCGAACCTTGAACGTCCGCTTTAAGAATGATATTAATGTTTTGTATCTCGCCTTCAGCCATCTTGTTGAACATATTATCCAACTTGGATTTTTGCTGACGAGCAATCTTAAGTTCTTTGTTTTTCGCTTGACGGAACATCGCTGCTTCACGCGCTTTACGCTCGGATTCAACGGTAATCATTTCGTCACCGGCAACCGGCACGCCGGAAAGCCCTAAAATCTCAACCGGAATAGACGGACCAGCCTCATCGATCATATCACCCGTATCGCCGACAAGCGCACGGACACGACCATATTCCATACCGCACAAAGCGATATCGCCTTTTCTCAAGGTGCCGACTTGGACCAGAACGGTTGCCACCGGACCACGCCCCTTATCAAGACGTGATTCAATTACCACACCTTTAACCGGACCTTCGGTCGGTGCTTCAAGCTCAAGGATTTCAGCTTGCAGCGAGATCGCATCCAGCAGCTCATCTACGCCCATACCGGTTTTCGCTGAAACAGGCACAAACTGGACGTCACCACCCCACTCTTCGGGAACGACTTCTTCGGCAACCAATTCCTGTTTAACGCGTTCAGGGTTGGCACTTTCCTTATCCATTTTATTGATCGCAACGACGATACCGACACCGGATGCCTTGGCGTGCTGAATCGCTTCCTTGGTCTGCGGCATAACGCCGTCATCTGCGGCAACAACGATAACAACCACGTCAGTAACCTTGGCACCGCGAGCACGCATGGCGGTAAAGGCCGCGTGCCCCGGAGTATCGATAAAGGTCAAACCACCCATATTGGTGTCGACATGGTAGGCACCGATGTGCTGAGTGATTCCCCCGGCTTCGCCGAATGCAACCTTGGCCTTACGGATATAGTCAAGTAAGGATGTTTTACCGTGGTCAACGTGACCCATGATAGTAACAACCGGTGAACGTTTTACCGTCGCACCGTTGTACTCTTGCGCAGTGACTTCGTCTTCGATGGTTGTTTCGGTAAATGCAACCGGCTTATGCCCCATCTCTTCAACAATCAACATGGCCGTATCTTGATCCAGAATCTGATTGATCGTCGCCATCGTTCCCAGATTCATCATCATGTACTTGATGATTTCACCGGATTTAACCGACATGGCATCAGCCAGAGCAGATAAAGTAATACTTTCCGGAACTTTGACTTCCTTGATCACAGGCGCAGTCGGTTTTTGGAAAACGTGATCATTCAAAGCTTTCTTAGCTAGGCCTTTCTTACGTCCTTTACCGCCGCGGCGGCCGCTAGCATCGACATCATCATCCGCGATGACTTTACGACCCTTGACCGGTGGTTTTTTAGTTTTGGCACGAAGACCATCTTCACCGTCATTCTTTTTACGGCTTTCATGATGCTTCTGATCTTTCTGCTTTTTAGCAGCCTTAGAGTGATCTTCTTTAGGAGGCATAGGAGCACCTGAAGACGATTCACCATCAGTTTCGGCACCTTTAGCGCTAACCGGGTTCTCCTTCTTCTCAGCCTGAGCTTGCTGAGTCTGCTCAACCACCGCAGGAGTTTCCTGGGCTGCAACTACAGGTGTCGCCACCGCCTCTTCGTTAACCGTTTCCTCAATTTCAGGAATCGCTTCTTCCACTACCGTTTCAGGAGCTGTTTCAGCTTTTTTGACATAGGTGCGTTTTTTGCGCACTTCGACGTTAACGGTTCTTTTTCCGGAACCTGCCGATAAATTCAACGTTTGCTTACGGCGTAACGTGACTTTTTCAGGAGTCGCTTCGGTCTTTTCACCATGCAGGCTTTTCAAATAAGCCAACAAAGTGCGTTTTTCTTCGTCGCTAATAGCATCATTCGGTTTTTTGCCTTTAATGCCGGATTCTCCCAGCTGAGTTAGCAAACGGTCTACCGATAGGTTGAGTGTCTCTGCAAATTGTTTAATCGATACTTCTGTCATTGAAACTCTCCCCTTTTAATTATTCGAACCATGGTGCACGCGCTTTCATGATCAATTCTGCTGCTGCATCTTCGTTCATTTCGACATACTCAAGCAGTTCATCAGTACCCAGTTCCGCCAGGTCTTCTTGAGTAATCACCCCTTTCGAGGCTAATTGTTTCGCCATTTCCGGAGTCATACCTTCCAGATTCAACAAATCTTCCGCCGGCTCAGCCAAAGCAGCCTTCTCTTCTTCGGCAATCGCCTGTGTTAACAGTGCATCTTTCGCACGTTGTTTCAACTCGGAAACAATATCCTCGTCAAATCCGTCAATTTCCAGCATTTCCGTAGCAGGAACATAGGCCACTTCTTCCAAAGAGGTAAAACCTTCTTCAACCAGAACAACCGCCATCTCTTCATCAACATCCAATGCATTGATAAAGACATCCATCTGATCCTTGGATTCGGTTTCATGCTTCTCGGCCATTTCCGACTGAGTCATGACATTCAGTTCCCAACCCGTCAACTCGGAAGCCAAACGGATGTTTTGACCATTTTTACCGATCGCCTGAGACAACTGTTCGTCTTCTACGGCCAAGTCCATGGTGTGTTTATCTTCATCAACCATGATCGAGGTGACTTCAGCAGGCGCCATCGCATTGATAACAAATTGTGCGTCGTTCGGATCCCACATAATAATATCGATACGTTCACCGTTTAACTCGTTGGTTACCGCTTGAACACGTCCACCTCGCATCCCGACACAAGCACCGATCGGATCAAGACGAGGATCATTGGCACGAACTGCTATCTTGGCACGGAAACCGACATCACGTGCCGCGCTCATAATATCGATCAGATCGTCACTGATTTCAGGTACTTCAATTTTGAACAACTCAATCAGCATCTCTTTACAGGCGCGGGACATAAATAACTGTGGTCCACGCGGACGGAAAGAAACTTCCTGCAAGTACGCACGCACTCGATCCCCCATACGGAAAGATTCACGACCGACTAACTGGTTTCGCGGAATCACTGCATCAACATTGTCACCCATATCCAGAATAACATCACCGCGATCAATACGTTTTACCTGTCCGGTCAGGATTTCGCCGACGCGTTTAGAGTAGGTTTCAACAACCTTCTTGCGTTCCGCTTCACGGACTTTTTGAATAATAACCTGTTTTGCCGTTTGCGCACCGATACGTCCGAAATCAATCGATTCGATCTGCTCTTCAATAAACTCACCGACTTCGATATTCGGGTCGACATCGACTGCGTCCATTTCGCGGATATACCAACCAACGTTGTCTTCGATCAAAGTGGCATCTTCAATCACTTCCCAACGGCGGAAAGTCTCATAGTCACCTGTGTGGCGGTTAATCGAAACGCGAACATCAATTTCATCATCATAGCTCTTTCGGGTAGCCGTAGCTAAAGCAGCTTCAATAGCATCAAAAATAATCTCTTTTTCAACACCTTTTTCATTCGCCATGATTTCAACAACGGCCAATACTTCCTTACTCATCACTCACTCGCCTTAGTTTATGGTTACACCGAATTAAAATTCAGCCACTAGATTGGCTTTCTCAATTAAATCAAACGGAATTTCATACAACTCTCCGTCGACTTCAACACCGATTTTGCTCTCGTCTACCGAGACCATCGGTCCTTTGAAACGTTTTCGTCCCAAAACGGTTGTTGAAGTGCGCACTTGAACAGTCTGCCCTTGATAACGCTGATACTGTTCAGGACGGAAAAGCGTGCGATCCATGCCAGGAGAAGAAACTTCCAGATTGTAAGCGCCGGAAATTGGGTCTTCAACATCAAGAATTGCACTGACCTGATGACTGATATCGGCACAATCATCAACGGTGATCCCACTGTCTTCACGATCAACATAAACGCGTAAAGTCGAATGGCGTCCGGCAGGCATATACTCAATCCCCCAAAACTCGAATCCCATAGATTCGATGGTCGGTCGCAAACTGTTTTCAAGCTTCTCTTCTAAGGTCACAAAAACTACCAATCCGTTTTCATAAATTCCAATAACAAAAAACCCCGTAAAAACGGGGTTTTTAAAAATTTAAACCGTTCAATGAAATTTTCCAAGAACGTTTCAAGATGTTTTTAAAAAATCTGCGCGCAATATACAGCTTTAGGTGATTTTTGTCAAGTTTCGCCTTAAACATCTATTGAAATGCCGGATAGGCATGGAGGATCGGCAAATTTATATCGATTGATTTCTTAACCCAAATTATAAAAAATTTAAAAAGCTAGTGAGCGGACAAATCTCCATAGAGCAACGAGCGTAATTTTAAAAATGCCATCCCGGTCATTAAAGCATCGTTAAAAGCATCATGTTGGGAAAACATCGGTAACTCCAGTTTTTCCATCATATGATCAAAACGCAGATCATAATGGGCGTTGTGCATCGAATCCCGATGTTGCTGCTGTCGCCACTGATAGTAAAGCCCGGAGACTTCTATTCGCGGATTCGGCAGACCGCTCCCCAACCAAGGTTTTACAATTCGGTCGATCATCGCCAAATCAAATTCCAGATAGTAACCGACCAAAGTAGCCGAACCGATAAAATGTAGAAACGCCTCGATTGCCTGGCGCTCACTTAACACTTCGCCGACTTGCAGATCGACATGCCGAATGTGATGAACTTTAATGCTCTCCTCGGAGATACTTATCTCCGGATAAACCATTACATTAAATTTTTGACTGCTTAAAATCCGATTACCGCAAATCTTTACCGCACTTAACGTGATAATTCGATCCTGTTTCGGGTTCAAGCCGGTCGTTTCGCAATCCAGACTGACGAATTCTTTTCGTTCTAATCGACTCTTTGCATCTGCCAGAAAGACAAATTCAGGCTCACGCAATTTTTTCAAAAAGCGTTTATCTCGCCGTCGTTGTTGCAATGCACTCCACCAAGCCTGCATGCTTACAGCACCTCATGCAGTTTAAAGTGACGACTCAGGCGTTTTTTGAAACGCTCTACAACCCGGAAAGCCTCCTTCAAAAGATCCTGTTGCAAGTGACTCAAGACACTGATGTCTATCGACTCGCTATCCGCCTCCTCTATACCCTGTTGCTGTAACATCGACTCCAGACGCAAGCCCTGAAGAAAGTTCAACGATTCGCCCAGTTCAATACCGAACTCGTGCTCGAAGACTTCAAGATCCATTAAGGCCTTAATTCGCCAATGCGTGTTAGTTTGCTGCACTCCGGCTTCTAAAGCATAGCAACGCACACCGTGAACAATCGGAAAGATGCCGCCTTTTTTCAAATTGACCCATTCACGACGCTGGTTCTTAATCGTAATCAAACCGCCTAGAAAACCGACCGGCGTCGGAAACTGCAACGCCTTAGCTGCAAAATGATGTAGCCAAATTGGCTGATTTCGCAAACTGGAAAACAGCTGTTTTTTCAGATTTTCCAACTGTGCCTGATTGCCGTAAACACACTCGGCATCACTAAAAATCGCCGACCACATAAAACTCTCTTCACACGGCTGATCAAACCATTCATGCAACTGCGCGCAGAACTCACTATAGGATTGTCGCCAACGCGGTTGATTGAGCATAATACCGCCGGGACAAGGAGGAAAACCCAATTTTAACAATGCCTGACTAAAGGTATCGCTAAAAGCATCGATCTTGATACGCTCTTCCTTATCCAAATCATCGGCAAATAAAAGCGCATTATCCTGATCGGTTCTCAATATTTGCTCGGAACGACCTTCACTGCCCATTACCAATAAACAGACCTTGTCGCGCAAAGAACTATCCAGCAGCAGTTCAACCAGTTTCTGCATAATTTTGCGATGCAACTCATTGACCATTTTGGCAATGTAGTGCGATTTAATGCCCCGATGATGCAGGTTATCAATCAGGCGGTCAATTTGATCGGAAACCTTCAGCAACTCATGCAAATTGTCGGCCTGATCGATTTTAATCAGAGCCAATCCGGATTGATCGGCAAACAGAATCATTAGATCCTGCTGAGTTAAAAAACCGATAAACCCCTGATCGTCTCGCACAACCAAACGATCTATTCCATGACGGGTAATTTTCAATAGCGCGTTAAACAGAAAATCGAATTGGTGAACACTGATCAATTCTCGACTGGCGTAGTCGCCAACCTTGTGAATGGAGAATTCATCATGGGATTTCGGCTCTGCCAGCGCTTTTAACAAATCACTGGAACTGAAGAGTCCAAAACGCTCGCTTTCTGGTAAATTTCCGGCAAATTCAACCAAACATGCATCTCCGGCATTCTTGCGAAGAATTTGTGCCGTTTCTGCCAAAGAAGCGGAAGCCTTGACCTTCAGCAGGGGGCGAATTGGCGCTAAGCAAACAGTGTCCATCATGACTTCTGTTGCCGAAGCCATCTGCTGGGTTTTATACAGACTGTCCAATCGCTCAGCAATTGAGGAATGAAAAAAATCATAAAAGCCGCGATCTTTTTCCAATAATTCGGCAAACTGGCTCTTCGGCAAACTATAAAGAATCGCCTCTTCTTCGACCAGAAACTCAACCTGTACCGATGCAGCGCTTTTGCCCAGCAGGAGCTGTTCGCCAAAGAAACTTCCACCTGCATAGCGTCCAAGGACGGTTTCTCCACGACGCTCCTTAACCAGCCCCTTAATCACGATAAACAGGCTGTCAAATTCTTTAATCACCGAGTCGGAAGGAAAGTACACAACATCGAGTTGCTGTGCAGTTTGCGATAACAGCTTGATTGGCAGAGAAGAAAATGGCGAGATCTGTTGTAAAAACTGCAGCTGTTGTTCAGAAGCCATAATAATCCTCTATGCTGACCAGACAACGATCATTTGGAAATAAAAAAGGAGGCAAAAGCCTCCCTTATCATAAACGATTAATGCCGATTAATCAGTGGCTAGACGCCCCTTCAGCACCAATCCCGGTTTGCGAACGAATAAATTGCGCTTCGAAACCGTCACGGTCTTCTTTACCGCGTGCCGATTTGTCGGTAATCGAGAAGAACCAGATACCAACAAATGCAATGATCACGGTAAATAGTGCCGGGAATTTATAAGGAACGATCGCCGCACCCATATCCAGGATCTGCGTCCAGACGACCGGACCAAGAACCACCATGACTACCGCGGAGATCAAACCTAACCAACCACCGATTACCGCACCACGCGTGGTCATACCTGACCAGAACATAGACATAATCAATACCGGGAAGTTAGCAGAAGCTGCAATAGTGAAAGCAAGTGCTACCACGAAGGCAATGTTCTGATCTTTAAATCCGATACCGAACAGGATTGCCAAACCTCCGATAGCCAGAGTTGCAATACGTGCCACTTTAGTTTCTTGAGCTTCAGTTGCGTTCTTATTGATCACGTTCGCATAGATATCATGTGACAGAGCAGAAGCCCCTGCCAGTGTCAGACCCGATACAACTGCAAGGATAGTCGCAAATGCAACCGCGGAGATGAAGCCAAGGAAGTAGTCACCGCCAACAACGTGCGACAGGTGAATCGCCGCCATGTTGTTACCACCGACCAGTTTATCGCCTGCGAAGTATTCCGAACCGACAACCATTGCTACAGCACCGAAACCGATAATGAAAGCAAGGATGTAGAAGTAACCGATAAAACCAGTCGCATAGAAGACCGATTTACGTGCCTCTTTCGCATCAGGAACCGTAAAGAATCGCATCAGAATATGCGGAAGACCTGCCGTACCGAACATCAACGCAATACCAAGAGAGATCGCATTGATCGGATCAGAAACAAAACCACCCGAGAACAGGATGTTCATATCGCCACCGCGGTTATCAACCGCGGTTTTAAACAGAGTTTCGAAGCTGAAGCCCATTTGGTACATAACCATGATCGCGATGAAAGTCGCACCGGAAAGCAGTAGTACCGCTTTAATGATCTGAACCCAAGTAGTTGCCAACATACCGCCGAAAGTCACATAAGCGATAATCAGAGCACCAACCATCAGAACCGCGTAGTTGAAGTCCAGACCGAACAGCAATTCGATCAGTTTACCGGCACCGACCATCTGCGCGATCAAATACAGGATTACAACCGCGATACCACCAAAAGCGGCTAGAACGCGGATAGGCGTTTGTTTGAAACGGTAAGCTGCAACGTCGGCAAACGTAAATTTACCCAGGTTACGCAAACGTTCGGACATCAAGAACAACATGATTGGCCAACCAACCAGGAAACCGATTGCGAAGATCAAACCATCATACCCTTTCAAGTACACCATCCCGGTAATACCCAGGAAAGACGCCGCTGACATATAGTCACCCGCCAGAGCCAGACCGTTTTGGAAACCGGTGATTCCACCGCCCGCAGCATAGAAGTCTTTTGCAGACTTGGTGCGCTGAGCAGCCCAGTAGGTAATGAACAGGGTCAAACCGACAAAGATAACGAACATAACAATCGCAGGGAAGTTAACTTCTTCCGCTTTGGCGCCACCTTGAATATCGCCTGCTGCAAAGGCCGCAACCGGCAATAGAGCCAGCATTGAGAAAGAGGCTAGTAGTTTCATTAATTGAGACATTACTCCACCTCTTTCTTGATTTTAGCTGTCAGCTCATCAAAATCACTGTTCGCTTTTCTGACGTAGTAACCTGTCAAAAGGAAGGCAAATATGATAATTGCCACACCGACCGGGAAACCGATTGAAACGTATTCACCGGAAATGATGGTAGTGAAAAACGCAGGGTCAAAGGCTAACAGCATAATGTAGCCGTAATAAACCACAAGCATTGCGATAGAGAGTTTCCAGGCTAGACCTGAACGCTCTTTCACAAGCTTCTGATACTCAGGAAGATTCTTAATCTTCTCAATCTTAGCTTGATCCAAAATTATTCTCCTCGTTTGAGACTTTTCTATGATTATTATCTTAGCCCTCAAGGCAAAGCGCATGGAGCCAGCCTGAAGGCTCCCCCATTATCACGGCACTTTAAGGGCTAGGAAAATAAGACTTTTTTATCAATGTATATAAAACCCGCAGCCTAATTTTTACTTAAACACCGGGCATACTCATTTAATAACAATGATTTAAATGAGACTTAACATCCAAATTATCGGAAATTTAAGACTCACATAAAAAACCCCCGATCGAAAACGGTCGAGGGTATCTTTAAATTCGGCCAGGGAACAGGCCGATTCAAACTTTTACGCTTTTTGCTGGAACTGATCCAGAATAGTCGGATCTTCCAAAGTCGAAGTATCTTGAGTGATTTCTTCACCTTTGGCAATTGTACGCAACAAACGACGCATGATTTTACCGGAACGCGTCTTCGGCAGGTTGGTTCCGAAGCGAATATCATCCGGCTTGGCAATCGGACCGATCTCTTTGGCAACCCAGTTGCGTAATTCTTGAACCAGTTTATCGCGTGCATCGCCTTCTGGAATATCCACATTCAGCACCACGAAAGCAGCAACCGCTTCACCTTTAACATCATGCGGACGACCAACTACCGCCGCTTCGGCAACCTGTGGATGCGAAACCAACGCAGATTCGATTTCCATGGTTCCAAGGCGGTGACCAGAAACGTTCAATACATCGTCGACACGACCAAGAATCCAGAAATAACCATCTTCATCACGGTGCGCACTGTCGCCCACCACATAATAAGGCTTGCCTGCCAACGGGAAATAAGTGCTTCTGTAACGCTCATCATCTCCCCAGACATTACGGATCATTGACGGCCACGGTTTCTTGATAGCCAAAAGCCCACCTTCGTTACCGTGCAGTTCATTCCCTTCTTCATCCAGAATCACCGCATCGATCCCTGGAATAGGTTGCGTACATGATCCTGGCTTCAAAGGAGTAACCGGGAAAGGCGCGATCATATGCGCACCGGTTTCGGTCTGCCACCATGTATCGATAATCGGGCAGCGTTGTTTACCGATGACATCGTGATACCACATCCAGGCTTCCGGGTTAATCGGTTCGCCAACCGTTCCCAGAAGACGCAGTTTGGACAGGTCGTATTGATTTGGAAGGTCGGCACCGAATTTCATCAGCGCACGGATTGCCGTCGGAGCCGTATAGAAGACGGTTACGCCGTGATCTTGACACACTTGCCAGAAACGGCCGGCATCCGGATAGGTCGGAACACCTTCGAACATCAACATGGTCGCACCGACCGAAAGCGGCCCGTAAGCGACATAAGAGTGACCGGTGATCCAGCCCACATCCGCGGTACACCAGAACACATCGTCGTCGTTCAAATCGAACATCCACTCATTCGTCAAATGAGCGTTAAGCAAATAGCCGCCGCTACTGTGTTGAACCCCTTTCGGCTTACCGGTCGAACCGGAAGTGTAAAGCAGGAACAAAGGATGTTCGGCATCTACAGCAACCGGATCATGGTAATTACTCATGCCGGCTTCGGCTTCCATCCAGTCGATATCGCGACCTTCATGCATCGGCACTTCATCATCGGTACGACGATAAACGATAACACGCTTAACCTGCTCACAGCCTTTTTCCAAAGCATCGTCCACAGCATGTTTAAGCGAGATGGTTTTACCGCCGCGACGGCTGCCGTTGGTGGTAATAACCAGCTTGGCGCCGGCATCTTCAATTCGGTCACGCAACGCTTCGGCAGAGAAACCGCCGAACACCACCGAGTGGATCGCACCGATACGCGCACAGGCCTGCATGGCAATTACCGCCTGCGGAATCATAGGCATATAGATGATAACGCGATCACCCTTTTCAACGCCTTGTGCCTGCAAGGTGTTGGCAAAACGGCACACATTGTCGTGCAATTCTTTATAAGTATAGTGCTCGACATCACCGCGATCGCCTTCGAAGATGATCGCCAGCTTATCGCTTTTCGTCTCCAAATGTCGGTCGATACAGTTATAGGAGACATTCAATTCACCATCGGTGAACCATTTATAGTGAGGGGCATTTGAATCGTCTAAACCGACGGTAAAAGGTTTGTTCCAGTGTAATTTCTCTTTAGCCAACTTCGACCAAAATCCGACATGATCTTCAGCCGCGTCTTTACGCATGGCGTCAATATCTTCGACACTCAACCCAAAACCGGATTTAATTTCGTCGCTCAGTTCGAATACGCGACTCTCCGTTAAGATCGATTCAATGTTTTTAGACATGCTGTCTCCTAGTTCAACAAATACTTATTCCACAAGTTTCAAACGAAACTTTATCCCCACTCGCCGACCGAATCCGGGCCTGCTTTTTCAAAAAGGGAAGTTTAACATCCCTGAGTTAGCCTTTACACCTAAAAATACCGCTTTTATAAAAGTGCCCACAAAGCGATTAAATGATTACCTGCGGCGACCAACCATCCGCCACCAGGGCTTCGATCAGTGCATCATCTGGATAAAACAACTCATTTTCGGCGGATCGCAATTTTGCGCTCGCTATCTTATTCCGGTACTGTACCCAGATCGGCAAACCTTGCTCCGCACTGCGGTACGCCTGCAACAAATGTCCGAGCTGGTTGAGTTTTTCCGGGTTCAGAATATCGCTATCGACCTGCAATTCCAGAGCTCGGCCTTTTTCAATTCTGGCCTCCGCCAAAGAGACCACCTGTTCGGCGTCCATACGAATACCGCCGTTAAAATTATCTTCGCTGACTTCTCCGTAAACCATTACCACCATATCGTTTTGCAGGTGATCTTTAACCGCCTCATACACGGCAGGACGCATAATGACTTCAATTCGCGCACTCTTATCGTCCAAGGTCATAAAGCCCATGCGCTGGCCGGTACGCGTCACCTTGTTACGCAACAGCATTATCAGCCCGGCGATCCACTTTTTCTGCCATTTCTCGGGGCGTAGCTGGACGATTTTCTGTTCTACCAGTGTCACCAACTCATTCTCGTAAATATCGATTGGGTGGCCGGTCATATACAGGCCAAGGGTTTCTTTTTCCCCTTGCAAACGGAGTTTTTCCGGCATTTCCACTACTTCGACCAACGACGATTCAACACCCTCTTCCATAGTGACACTGTCACCAAACAGATCGGTCTGTCCCAGTTCACTGTTTTTGATCTGCTGTTCGGCCTGCTTTAATGCCATCGGTATGCTTTGCAGCATCGCATTACGGTTATCATGCAGACCGTCTAAAGCACCACTGCGAACCAGAGCCTCAATCACGCGACGATTGGCTTTTTTACCGGCGCGCAAGCAGAAATCGAACAGATCACGAAAAGCGCCGTTTTCCTTACGTTCGGCAAGAATCCCTTCCAGTGCCGCTTCACCGACACCTTTAATACCACCGAGTCCATAATTGATACTTCTTGGCCCGCTTGGTTTAAAGTGAATCTCACCGACGTTAATATCCGGTCTGTGTACTTCCAATCCCATGGCGTAACATTCGTTCACCATGTGTACTACCTTATCGGTGTTATCCATGTCGGAGGATATCTGCGCCGCCATGAATTCAGACGGATAATGCGTTTTCAGCCAAGCCGACTGATAAGAGACCAAAGCATAGGCAGCGGAGTGGGATTTGTTGAACCCGTAACCGGCGAATTTTTCAACCAGGTCGAAAATCTTCATCGCCAGTTCGCCGTCAACGTTGTTCTTAATCGCCCCTTCTTCGAATACCGAGCGCTGCTTAGCCATCTCTTCCGGTTTCTTTTTCCCCATCGCGCGTCGCAGCATATCCGCTCCGCCTAGAGTATAACCGGCCAAAACCTGAGCGATCTGCATAACCTGCTCCTGATAGAGAATAACCCCATAAGTCGGTTCCAAAATCGGTTTGAGCGACTCATGCTGATATTGCGCATCAGGGTAAGAGACTTTTTCGCGACCATGCTTACGGGCGATAAAGTTATCGACCATTCCCGATTCCAACGGTCCCGGACGGAACAGAGCCACCAAAGCGATAATATCTTCGAAACAGTCGGGACGCAGACGCACGATCAAACTCTGCATTCCACTCGACTCGAGCTGAAATACTCCGGTGGTCTTACCGGTTTTAATCAAGTCGAAAGTTGGTACGTCGTCCAATGGAATACGCGCTATATCGACAAAATCTTCATCGTCAGGTTTTTTATTGTGGTTAATCGACTGCAACGCCCAATCAATAATGGTCAGGGTTCTTAATCCCAAGAAGTCGAATTTGACTAGCCCTGCAGTTTCAACGTCGTTTTTATCCAGCTGAGTGACGACACTAGAACCATCCGGTTCACACAGTACCGGACAGAAGTGATCCAACGGTTTCGGGCCGATTACCACCCCACCGGCGTGCTTACCGGTGTTACGCACCGTACCTTCCAGCTTTAATGCCAATTCCAACAGCTGCGCAGCGTCTTCGTCATTGTCGCGTTTAGCCTGCAGGTCTTCTTCTTTTTCCAAAGCATCCTTGAGCTTGATTCCCAGCTCGTTCGGAATCAGTTTGGCAATACTGTCAACCGCCCCGTAACCGAGTCCGAGAACCCGCCCGACGTCGCGTACTACCGCCTTCGCGGCCATGGTTCCAAAAGTAACGATCTGCGAAACATGATCCCGGCCGTAGTGACGGGATACGTAGTCGATGACCTCGTCACGGCGATCCATACAAAAGTCAACGTCGAAGTCAGGCATGGAGACACGTTCCGGATTCAGGAAACGTTCGAACAGCAGATCATATTCGATCGGATCGAGATCGGTAATTTTCAAAGCATAAGCCACCAGAGAACCCGCCCCCGAACCACGGCCTGGGCCGACAGGAATCTGGTGATTTTTACCCCATTGAATAAAGTCGGCAACGATCAGGAAATATCCGGGGAAGCCCATTTGCAGAATAATATCGAGCTCGAATTGAATTCGCTCGTAATACTCTTTATGTTTAGCGGCAAATTCGGCCTCGCTGAGGTGTCCGAAGAGAAACTCCAGACGTTCGTCCAACCCTTTATGACTCTCACTTACAAAGAACTCATCCATCGTCATGCCTTCCGGCACCGGAAAGTCAGGCAGGAAGTAAGTGCCGAGTGTCAAATCCAGATTGCAGCGCTTGGCGATTTCCACGGTATTGGCAATCGCCTCAGGCAAGTCGGCAAAAAGCTCGATCATCTCTTCGCTGCTGCGGAAATACTGCTGTTCGGAGAAACGTTTCGGACGGGATTGATCTTCAAGTACATAACCGTCGTGAATACAGGTGCGTACTTCGTGCGCTTCAAAATCTTCGGCGGTTGCAAAACGCACGTCATTGGTTGCAACGACAGGTAATTCAAAGGTTTCCGCAGCTTCTATCGCCAGAGCAATGTAAGCTTCTTCGGAGTCACGTCCGGTGCGAATCAATTCCAGATAGAAACGATCCGGAAAGTAATGTTTCCACCATTGCAATCGAGTCTGAACCAATTCGCGATTCTGCGCCAGCAAGGCTCTGCCGACATCGCCTTCGCGACCGCCGGATAAAACGATCAACCCTTCGTTATAAGTTTCCAGCCATTCGCGCTTGATCATCGCCACACTATCGTTCTGATAGGTCTTCTGATTATGCAGGTAGCTTTGCGAGATCAGATGGGACAGATTGAGATAACCCTGCTGATTCTGGCACAGCAACACAACACGAAAGACTTCTTCACTCTCGTCTTCCAGCCAGATATCGGCGCCGATAATCGGTTTTATTCCGGCTCCGATTGCCGAAGAGTAGAACTTCACCAGGGCGAAGAGGTTATTTTGATCGGTCAGCGCCATCGCCGGCTGCTGATGTTGCTGCAGTAATCCGATAATCGGCTTGATGCCTAAAGTACTGTCGACAACGGAGTATTCGGAATGGAGATGAAGGTGTACAAACTGGGTCATTAGAGTGAAATCTTACAAAGATTGAAAGAGGCTTCCTGCTAAAATTTCGTGTTATTCTACCGCGTTCACCCTCCGGCGAGATTAAAGAGTTAAACTTTTTTTGTAAAGCGCGCTTATCTCGCAGCCTTTTTGCGGGTCTTTACATTCAAATCAATCGACAGAAATTTTTATGCTACAGCAACTAGGACCTTTCTGGGTCGATGAAGAACAGGAACCGGCCTTTCCTCCTACCGAACTGGCCGCAACCGATCCGGACGGCCTTTTGGCAATCGGCGGCCGCTTGACTCCCGATTGGCTGCTTACCGCTTACCGTCACGGTATTTTTCCGTGGTTTAATCCGGACGAACCGGTTTTATGGTGGTCACCCAGCCCACGCAGTGTACTGCGAATTTCCGAACTTAAAGTATCCAAAAACCTGCGCAAACAGGTTGTCAAAATGCAGCGTGAAGGCCGTTTAAAAGTGACTCTCGACCAGGATTTTCCTACGGTGATGTACCACTGCGCGTCGATTCCCCGCAACGGCCAGGATGGAACCTGGATCGGCAAACGAATGTATGAGGCCTACAACCGTTTACACTCCATGGGCTATGCCCACTCGGTAGAAGTCTATTTTGATGACGAACTTGCCGGAGGCTTGTATGGCATCTGTATCGGTAAAATGTTTTTCGGCGAATCGATGTTCTCACTGCAGAGTAACGCTTCGAAAATCGCTCTAGGTGCTTTAAGCATGCAATTACGCTCTTGGGGATTCGAATGGATCGACACTCAGGTCGAAACCCCGCATCTGAACTCCATGGGAGCCAATTGCTTTGAACGTCGAGATTTCGAGGCGATTCTGGACGAATTTTGCGAGCAGAGTTTTCCGGTACAGAAGTGGCATTTCGATATCAACTGGATAGAAGAATTGCAAAACTTTGCTCGTCTTTAACCAGCAGTAGCCAACTTATCATTTCTTCGCTAGTAAATTAGCCTTTTTTAATGCCTTCCCAGTCCATTAAAAAAGACGTTAAAATGATAGTCAATCGATTCAGCCTCATACTGGAACGAGCCGGTTAATTACGCCTGCGGAGGATGGAATGTTTATACCTGACGGACGCCCTCGAAATCTCGACATCAGCCGGTTCCATTTTCCGCTGAATGCCGTTATCTCCGGCCTGCACCGTATTACCGGTGTCATGTTACTGCTGTGTCTGCTCGCCTACCTGAGCATTTGGAATCTGCAATTTATCGCCCATTTTGATTTACCGGATAGCCTGCTGCAAACCCTGCATTCGATCTTTTGGCTCAGCTTGGGTTTTCACTGGCTTAGCGGCATTCGTCATCTGTTGGCAGAACACCTTGCCGATAGCCGTTTCTATGTCAAAATCAATCAAGCCGTTAGCGTTTATGGCCTGCTTCTCATATGGACGATATACAGCTATCTGCTATTGGGAGTGATATGGAATGCTTGAAATGAAGCGTCTTAGCGGTAAAAAAGCCCATCTGTGGCAGAGGTACAGTGCCTATTACCTGCTGATCTTTTTCCCCTATCTCGGCTGGCAAACTCTTAACTTTCCACGTTACGCCGATATCCAGACTCTGTTGCAGAACCAGTTTCACGGTTTTTTTGCCGTCAGTTCACTCATCGCTGCTGCCCTGCTGCTAATTCACCTGTGGGTAGGCGGTCGCGATATTTTGATCGATTACAGTCTTCGTTCCAAAACTGTCACTTGGCTGAACCTGTATCAAATCATTCTGTTTCTGATTACTTTCGACCTCTGTTGGGTGCTGTATGCATCCCTCTCTTAAAGGAAAGCGGCAATGAGCGAGTCTCTTCTGGAGTACGATTTCGACGTCATTATTATCGGCGCCGGCGGTGCGGGACTGCGTGCTGCTCTGCTGCTCACCGAGCAGGGGCATAAGGTAGCCGTCGTTTCCAAAGTTTTTCCGACCCGTTCGCATACGGTTGCCGCCCAGGGCGGCATCAATGCTGCTCTGGCAAATGTCACTCCCGACAAATGGGAATGGCATATGTATGACACCATTAAAGGCAGCGACTACCTCGGTGATCAGGATGCAATCGAATTCATGTGTTCGGAAGCTGCTGAAATCGTACGCGAACTGGAACATTTCGGTGTTCCCTTCTCTCGCCTCAATAACGGCAAAATCTATCAACGCGCCTTCGGCGGCCAGAGCCAAAACTATGGTGAAAGTCAGGCACATCGAACCTGCGCTGCCGCCGACCGCACCGGCCACGCCATTCTGCATTCGCTCTATCAGCAAAATCTCCGCTCCGGCACCCATTTTTTCGACGAACACTATGCCATTGATCTGCTGAAAAGTGGCGAGCAGGTTTGCGGTGCCGTCGTAATGAATCTGCACGATTCGCAATTGAAACGTCTGAATGCCAAACACACTCTGCTTGCTACCGGCGGTGCCGGTCAGGTTTTCCGCACCAATACCAATGCGGCTATTAATAGCGGCGACGGACTCGGCATGGTCGCTCGGGCCGGCTTTACCCTGCAGGACATGGAATTCTGGCAGTTCCATCCAACCGGCGTCGCAGGCAAAGGAATGCTAATTTCCGAGGCGGTTCGCGGCGAAGGCGGCATACTACGCAATAGTAATGGAGAAGCCTTTATGGAGCGTTATGCTCCGCGCGTTAAAGATCTCGCTTCGAGAGACGTCGTAGCACGCGCGATCTCAATCGAAGTTACCGAAGGCCGTGGCTGCGGTCCGAACAAAGATTACGTTCTGCTCGACATTTCCCATCTTGACGGCGATTTAGTCCGTCAACGATTACCCGGAATTCGCGACATCAGCATGACTTTCCTCGGCAAGGACCCGATCGAAGAGCCCATTCCTGTCTTCCCCACCTGCCACTATATGATGGGCGGAATTCCAACCAATTTGCAGGCACAGGTCGTCACTCCAGACCACAATAGCGAACAAGCGGTCGTTGATGGCCTGTACGCCATTGGCGAATGTGCTTGTGTATCGGTGCATGGCGCCAATCGGCTCGGTGGCAATTCCCTACTGGACATAGTGGTCTTCGGTCGAAAAGCCGCCCAATCCATTGACGCTGAGCTCAAAGCGAATACTCGACGTAAGATTTCGGAAGCTGATAATCTTGAGGTGATTCTGGCTCGCTTTCATCGCTGGCAACTGGCGCAAACGACTGATGACAGTATTGCTCGTATCAAAAAGGATTTACAAACCGTTATGGAACAAGGGTGTGGGGTTTTTCGTGACCTGGACAGCATGCAGACAGCGCTGGACAAACTTTTGCCGATAGAAGAACGCCTCATGGAGGTCGGCTTGAACGATCATTCGGATGTATTCAATCTCGATCGCTTAGCGGCGCTTGAGCTGGAAAACCTTCTGATCGTCGCCTTTGCGACCGTACAAAGTGCCTTAGCCCGTCAGGAAAGCCGCGGTGCTCACAGTCGAGTCGACTTCCCGGAACGCGACGATAGCGACTGGCTAAAACACACCTTGTATTCGCATCGTTTGAGACGTTTGAGCTACAAGAAAGTAAACCTGACACCACAGCACCATGCTCCTTTTGAACCGAAAAAACGCGTCTATTAACGCATCAATGCAGCGGAATCTGGAAATAAATCGAATCATCACAATCAACACGGAGGCGCTATGGAGGTTTTAATCAGCCGTTACCATCCCGACAAGGATGACGAGCCCTATATGCAGACATTCGAAGTTGATGGCAGTCAACTGCACTCGGATGCAATGCTGCTGGAATTGATCCTGCATCTGCGAGAAATCGATCCAACCCTCGGCGTACGCTACTCATGTCAGGAAGGTGTCTGCGGTTCCGACGCTTTGAATGTCAACGGTAAAAACCTCTTGAGTTGTACTACACCGTTAAAATCGCTCAAGGAACCGATTGAAATCCGTCCCTTGCCCGGCTTCCCGATTATTAAGGATTTGATTGTCGATCTGGAACTGTTCTACCAGCAATACAAATCGGTTGAACCCTTTCTGCAAAGCGAACCTCTCGATCCGCAGCAGGAGCATCTGCAGACACCGAAGCAGCGTGAACAGCTCGACGGCAAATACGAATGTATTCTGTGCGCCTGCTGTTCGGCCAGCTGTCCCTCATTTTGGTGGAACCCGGATCTGTTCGCCGGACCTGCTGCCTTGCTGGCTGCTCAGCGCTTTACCATCGATTCGCGCGATATCACGACCATTGACCGATTACACAAATTGGATAGTCCGACCAAAACCTTCCGCTGTCGACATATCCAGAACTGCACTGCATCTTGTCCGAAAGGTTTGAATCCCAGTCAAGCGATCCAGTCGTTAAAGAACCGTATCGTCAAAGGACACTGAAAAAGATGCATCAGGACTGAATCATGGATAAGGAAAACTGGAAAAAGCACGCACTTTTTCTCTGTAAACGCGGTCATTTGGAAACCGAGTTACTGCTGGAACATTACGTCAAAACGTTACCGCAACAGATAAAGACCGAAGAAACACACATCCTTTTCGAATTGCTCAATTTGGATGACAATACACTTTTTGCATCGCTTTTAACGTCAGATCAGCCCCTGCCATCCGCACACCATCATCTTCAACCCCTTATAGACGCGATTCGCCGCAAATATTTGATGAAGCAAGAATAGTTTGCTATAATCCGCCGCAATTTTTATTCTATAAGGGTTTTATAAACAGATGGCAAAACAAGACGTTATTGAATTCGACGGTGTGGTTCTTGAAACACTACCGAACACGATGTTTAAAGTTGAACTGGAAAACGGTCACCAGATTCTGGCGCACATTTCCGGACGCATGCGTAAAAACTACATTCGAATTCTTGCCGGTGACTCTGTTAAGGTTGAGTTGACACCTTACGATCTGACCAAAGGTCGTATCACTTACCGCGGAAAATAATCGCGGCTTCCAAGCGATCGAAATCATACAAACCCTTAGTTAAAAGCCCCCAATCCCATTATAAATGGCCGGGGGCTTTTGCGTTTCTTGCGTTAAACATCGTTTGCCACAATCGACGCATTGGGCGAGCCGCATTAATCACCTCAAAAACGGTCGCTTTTTGCATTCCTTGTAAAGAGGGATTATTTACTCCTTGTTAAACAGTAAGCCCTCTTCCCCTGCATCGACAATAATGGTTCCGCCTTGCTGAAGATCGCCGAACAGCAAACGGTCGGCAAGCGGTTGCTTGAGCTTTTCCTGAATCAAGCGTCCCATCGGACGCGCACCCATCAACGGATCATAACCGTGTTTTGCTAACCATTGACGCGCTGCGTCGGTGACTCTCAACTTGACTTTCTTCTCTTCCAGACTGGCTTCCAAACCGTAGATAAACTTATTGACGACCGATTCCATCGACGCTTCACTAAGACGGTTGAACTGAATCACACCATCAAGGCGGTTGCGGAACTCAGGCGTAAAGACCTTCTTGAGTTCACTGTCAAAATCCAAACTGTGATCCTGTAAAGTAAAGCCCATACTGGCTCTCGCCATCTGCTCGGCTCCGACATTCGATGTCATAATCAAAATCACGTTACGGAAATCCGCTTTGCGTCCGTTATTGTCGGTTAGAGTCCCGTGGTCCATTACCTGTAGCAATAGATTAAAAACATCCGGATGCGCTTTTTCGATCTCATCCAGCAAGACGACACCATACGGCTGTTTCGATACCGCTTCTGTCAACAGACCTCCCTGATCATAACCAACGTAGCCAGGTGGTGCTCCGATCAAACGTGAAACCGTATGGCGTTCCATATACTCGGACATATCAAAACGGATCATCTCGACACCGAGATGGTTGGCCAACTGTTGACTCAACTCGGTCTTACCGACCCCGGTCGGGCCGGCAAACAGGAAAGAGGCGGTCGGCTTGTTGGCATCGCTTAAACCGGATCGCGATAACTTGATTGCCGAGACCAGTTGATCAACCGCATGATCCTGACCGAAAACGACCCGCTTCAAGTCGCCCGCCAAGTCATATAGCTTGTCTTTTTCTTTCTGCGTAATTTGCGACACCGGAATACGCGCTATCGAAGCGACCACTTGCTGAATTTCATGAGTTCCGATCTGTTTTTTGCGTTTGGAAACCGGCTTCAACGCCTGTTTGGCTCCAGCCTCGTCCATCACATCAATCGCTTTGTCCGGCAGATGACGGTCAGTCAAATAGCGTGCCGACAGCTTTACCGCTTCCTTCAAGGCCGGCAAACTGTATTTCACCTGGTGGTGTTCTTCGTACTGCGGCTTAAGTCCTTTGAGAATTTCGAAACTTTCCTGCTGGGTCGGTTCTTTGACGTCGACCTTCTGGAAGCGTCTTGCCAGAGCGCGGTCTTTTTCAAACACCCCGCGATACTCCTCGTAGGTGGTCGCACCGATACAACGTAAACGCCCGGACGACAAAGCCGGTTTCATTAAGTTCGACGCATCCATCGCACCGCCTTGAACCGCACCAGCACCGATTACGGTATGAATTTCATCGATAAACAAGATCGCGTTTTCTTGATTTTCCAACTCTTTCAACAGTGCCTTGAAGCGTTTTTCAAAATCACCTCTATAACGGGTACCGGCCAGCAAAGCCCCCATATCTAGGCTGAAAACACGTGCCGAAAGCAGACTTTCCGGAACTCTTTCATATTCGATCAGATAGGCCAAACCTTCGGCAACAGCGGTTTTACCGACACCTGGTTCGCCGACTAGCAACGGATTGTTTTTGCGACGACGGCTAAGCACTTCCAAAGTTCGATTCAATTCCCACTCGCGGCCGATGATCGGATCGATCCGCCCGGCTTGAACCTCTGCATTAAGATCGACACAGAAGGATTTCAGTGGAGACTTTTTCTCCTCGTCGGCAGGGCTACTTTCAGCCTCGGCATTTTCTCTTTCCGCAGGAAGAAAGTCTTCACTGTCATTAGCCGTCACACCGTGCGAGATGTAGCTCAATACATCAACACGCTCGACACCGTTCGACTCCAAAAGATAAACCGCCTGCGAATCCTGTTCAGAGTACAGGGATGCAAGGACATGCAGACTGGACACTTCCGGATAACCGTTCGACTGCACCAGATAAATCGCCCGTTCGATAACGCGTTGAAAGCCCATCGTCGGTTGTAGCTCTTCCGGCTTGCGACTAACCATTTCCGTTTCCAGATAACGTTCCAGCGCCTCTTCGATCGGACCGACTTCTGCACCGCAGGCACGGATCACTTCCTGTACGCTCGGCACTCCCAGCAGCTCCAGTAATAGATGCTCGAGTGTGACGAATTCATGTTCATATTCATGTGCGACACTGAAGGCATTACTCAACGTCTGCTGTAACTCTTTACTTAACATTAAGCGACCTCCAACTGGCATTTCAAAGGATGTTTGTTTTGACGCGAAAAACGGTTGACCTGATACACCTTCATTTCCGCCACTTCTCTGCTGTAGATACCACACACGCCTTTTCCGTCATGATGCACCGCCAGCATAATCGCATTAGCTTTCTGCTCGTCCATGCCGAAAAAACGTTGCAAGACTTCGACCACAAAATCCATCGGAGTGAAGTCGTCGTTCAACAACACAACCTGATAGCGTTTAGGCGGTTTGAGTTTCGGTTTGGCCGTTTCCAGCAGGAGATTTCCGTCATCGTATTCTTGTGGCATCTTAGCTCTTTTTCATTTGAGGAAATCCGATCGATTCATCAACGACCGGAAGAAAATTAATTTTTTTGAAAAGAAATTTCATTACTTTTATTTTACCTGAAACCCGGCCGGTAAATCCAAGTTGAACCACCCCTTCAAAACCAAGTGACAGACTCTTTTACCGACTTTCTTAAAACATAGGGGCAAACTGCATGTTTTAAAAGAGTCATTCATGGACATAAGCGTGAAAAACGGCCTAAAACCCCAATATTCTGTCAGGTTATTCTGATTTTTTGCTCCATAAGAGGCATAATATGCGACTGTATTGAATGCGATCGATTTGACCGAATAAATCCGGGGGAATTTGTACGGCAAACGATGGCTGTTTATCTGGAAGCGGTTCAGAAAACCTCCCCTAAAGATAAAAGCCAACCGGGTTTTCATCACCGACTTCTGAATTTTAGTTTTGGGAAGAGAAAAATGAGCACAGAACAAGCACTGATGGAACGTAGCGGCGGTAAATGCGAGCTATGCGGAGCCGAACACGATTTAACTGTAATGGAAGTAGCGCCGAGTGACGGTGGTGCAGACCAGTCTATCCTGGTCTGCGGCACTTGCCGTTCTCAGATCGAGAATCCGGAAACAATGGATGCAAACCACTGGCGCTGCCTGAACGACAGCATGTGGAGCCCGATTCCGGCGGTACAGGTAATGGCATTCCGTATGCTGAATGCATTGAAAGCCGAAGGCTGGCCGCAAGAATTGCTTGATATGATGTACATGGAAGAAGAGACCCGTCAATGGGCTGAAGCCGGACTGGCCGACGAAGACGATTCCCGCGAACCGACCAAAGACAGCAACGGAACGGTTCTGCAGGAAGGTGATGATGTCACTCTGATCAAAGACCTTGAAGTGAAAGGCGCCGGTTTTACCGCCAAGCGAGGCACCTTGGTGAAAAACATCCACCTGACCGACAACCCTCTGCATATCGAAGGCAAAATCAACGGCACGCAAATCGTTTTGGTTGCCGCTTATATGAAGAAAGCCTAACCCTTATAAGCCCGTCTTAGACGGCGGGCTTTGTCCCCCCGAATATCGGTAACACCAAAAAACCTGATTTTGCCGCGCAAGTTTGTGTAAAATCGGCGTTTATTTTTTAAAAGTTTCAAGCAGAGACGGAGCAAATCATGGGTAGAGCTTACCAAAACCGTAAAGAATCCATGGCGAAAACCTCGGATCAGAAGGCGAAGGTTTACAGCAAATACAGTAAAGAAATCTACATGTGCGCCAAAAACGGCGGCTGTGAAGTAGAAGGCAATTTGGCTTTGGCCGGGTTGATTGAACGTGCCAAAAAAGAACAGGTTCCTTCTCACGTTATCGAAAAAGCGATCGATAAAGCCAAAGGCGGCGGCGGCGAAGATTTTGCTCTGGCTCGCTACGAAGGCTACGGACCGGGCAATAGCATGGTGATTATCGACTGTTTGACCGACAACCCGAATCGTACTTTCGGCGATGTGCGCAGTTGCTTTACCAAAACCAACTGTAAAATCGGTACCCAGGGCAGTGTTTCACACATGTTCGACCACACTGCAATTCTGGCTTTCAAAGGCGAAGACGACGAAGCGGTTCTGGAAGCTCTGCTGATGGCGGATGTCGATGTCAGCGATGTTGAGAATGAAGACGGCATGATTACCGTTTTCGCGCCGAACACCGAATACAACAATGCCAAAAAAGCCTTAATGGAAGCCTTTGACGGAATTGAATTCGAAGTCGACGAAATCCAATTCGTTCCGAAAATAACCAAAACTTTGCAAGGCGAAGATCTGGAACAGTTCGAAAAATTCATCGGCTTACTGGAAAATGTCGATGACGTGCAGGAAATCTATCACGATATAGAACTGTAAATTTGATTCCATAGCAACAATAACAACTAATCAGTTGTTATTGTTGCTATTTTCTTACTTTCCTACTTAGTAATTCTTTATAAATTCACAGGTATCTTCGATGCTCATTGGGCGCGCAAACAGATAGCCTTGAATAACATCACACTCCATTTCCTGTAAGACTGCCAGTTGCGATTCTTTTTCAACCCCTTCCGCCACGACTTTTTTGCCTAGTTTGTGCGCCATGGAAATGGTTGCGGAAACAATTGCATGATCGTCATCATTGCAGTCCACTTCGTCGATAAATTCCTTATCGATTTTCAGACTACCGGATTGAAACTTACGCAACAACGCCAGAGATGAATAACCGGTTCCGAAGTCATCGATTGAAAAATCCAAACCGTTTTTCTGCAGAGTTCTCAAGACGTCACTCTCTATATGCGTCAATTCTGCATAAGTGGTTTCGGTAATTTCAAATCGAAGATCGCTGTAACTGAGTTTCTTTTTATCAATGTTCTCAATCAGGTCGATAAACATCTCAATTCGTCTGAGCAACTCACCGGAAATATTAATGCTGATTTTACCTTTGAAACCAAGTGCCCGTAGACGCTTCAAATCCTCACTGATAACCTGAATCTGCCACATGGTGATATCAAAAATCAGACCGCGAGATTCGGCAACCGGAATAAATTTCCCCGGCGAACTGACCGGTTGTAAAAGCGGATTGGCTGGAAACCATCTCAGTAGCACTTCCAAACCGACGATTTCTCGAGTGACAGCGGCAATCTGCGGCTGATAGTAAAGTTCAAACTCTTCCCTGTTCAATGCCCGGCTTAATTCGGCAACGATAACGACATCTTCTTTAACTTTGCTGGACATCGACTCTTCATAGAAAACATAGCTTCCCTGGCCCATGGATTTTGCCCGATAGAGTGCAATATCGGCCTGGGAGATAATTTGCTCCGGAGCCATTTCCGTATCGCAGAAAGCGATACCGATACAAGTATTGCTTTGCACCAAGTGCCCATCTATTTCAAACGGTTTTTTAAACAGCGCCAAGATGCGTTCTACCACCTGATAGGTTTCAAACACGTCAAAATCATATTCCACAAGTAACGAAAATTCATCACCGCCAAGTCGTGCCAGCGTATCGCTCTTTCGAATCACCCGAGAAATTCTTTTGGAGATTTCCTGAAGCAGCTTATCTCCGGTTGGATGCCCCAAGGTATCGTTGACCTCTTTGAAATGATCCAAATCCATAATCATCAAGGTTGCGCCATGCTGTCTGGAATCGTCGCGCTTTAAAATCTGCGCTAGACGATCATTGAACAAGCGGCGATTCGGAAGCCCGGTCAATTCGTCATGAAACGCCATGTGATGAATCTGCGCTTCCTGTAACCGGCGTTGACTGATGTCAGAAAATGTCACTACGGCACCGATGATCTGGTTTTTGCGGTATAGAGGAGAGCTTTTGTACTCGACATCAAAATAACTGCCGTCTTTTCTCCATAAGACTTCATTACTGACCAATTGAGACTCACCGGTTTTTATCGGCAGCATCATTTTGCACTCGGAATCATGAATTACATGACCTTGCGGATCCGAATGATGGATCAGCGCATGATTGAACCCGCCGATCAACTCTTCCGGTTCATATCCCAGCATCTGCGCACCAGCTGGATTGATAAAGGTCGTCATACCATTATTGTCGATGCCGAAAATGCCTTCATGAGTATGACTGAGCAATAATTCCGACAATTCCTGAGCTTTCAGAAACTCGGTCATATCGATCAGGTATCCCCATACCGCCCGAATGTGCTCACCATCGTAATCGACTTTGGTATAAGCATAGAACTGGCGATATTCTCCGTCTGCAGCCTTCAAACGGTAAGACTGCTCGAAACGCTGAACTTTTTGATCGAGATAATGCTTGACCTCGTTTTGAATCAGAAGTGATTCATTCGGATGCAATAAAGAAACAAATTGCATATTCTCTTTAAGCAATTTTTCGGGATCATACCCCAAAACCTGCTGGATATTGCCTGAAACATAGCTGATCGGCCAACCGTTTTTAGGCCGCCAATGAAACAAAACCGCCGGACCGTCGGCAAACAATTCCTGCTGTATCTTTAATTCATGCTCGGTCTTTTTAAGGAAATTGATGTCATCAATAACCCAGAGTACACCTTGCGGCAGCTCAGGCGGAACTCTCGGATCTACCGGTTTTCCGCACAAATTGACCCAGACAGGATCACCGTCCTTCTTTGTCAAACGGCATTCGTAATGGACTCTTTCCCCTTGCTCCAGCAATCCCTGACTAACCTGTTCAAACTCGTGAAAATCCGAAAGTCGTTCAAACAGAATGCTCATGGATTTGTGGCGCAAACTGTCCGTGTACCCCAGAATTTCCAGTAACCGAGGGTTCGCCTTTAAAATAAAACCCTGTTGATCGCACAGCAAAATGCCGGTGTGACTATTTAAAAACACCGCTTCAAATTGATGCTCGATTTTTTCAAGTTCTCGATAAGCTTCAGCCTTTCCCTCTACCGGAACAAAGACGCCGACCTGAACTTCAACCTCATTCAGATAGACAATATTTGCGGTAATTTCAACATCGAGAATCCGGTCACCGCTGCAAAGAATACGGCTTGCCATCTTTTCAATGCGCCCGAACTCTTTCAGCATTCGAAAATGTTCGGCAAAGGCGTCTTTTTTTTGATTCTCTTCATCCGGGTGCAACGAAGGCTGCAGGCGATTGAGGAGAGTTTCTTCGGAAAAACCGAACAGACGTTCGGCTTCGTAATTCGCAAAGCGGATTTTACGACTTTCCGTTTCCACGACCACCACAGCAACCGGCAAATGCCGTAGCCAGGAGAAATAGGACTTGACATCATCAACTTTGGGAAAAGAGCGGCTTAGCATCGCTTAACTGACCTACTTAAAATGTATCTTGATACAGCCGGTTATTTACCGGAGATGCTGCGCGCTTCTTCAAAAGTTCTTTTATAACTCTTGACCTTGGTACAACTCTCTTCCATCTGCGCTTTTTTCTGCTCCGGGGTCAAGATGGTCGTGACTTGCGCCGTAGAACGGTACAAGGTTCTGAGTTCCTGCACCGCAGCGTTTTTACCGTTCAAACCGCCGACAACCACAATCAACAAATTGGCCGCCGTTAGTTTTTTCGCCTGGTCTTTTAAACCGAACTGTTCGGAGAGTACCGCACAGGTTGCAATATCGGAAATCTTCTCTTGCAGCTCTTTAGGCAGCTCACCGATTTTCAAACCGACAAAATTCTCGTCCATTTTGACCTCTTGCGGACGACAAGCTTTTTCAAACAACTTTGACTGACTGATAGTTGGATAGGCCTTGAGCTTTTCCGCATAGGTCTCAGTCAATTTATCCGTGACTTCCTGCACATCAACTTCAGGCTTGTCTGCCATCGCCGGGCCTAAAGTTTCTCGAATTTCTTTCTCAAAACGCTTTTGCATCGGAGCATCATTCAGGTTGTGCGATATACCACTGCAAATCGCCAATCTATTTAATTCGGTTTTTTGAGCCCCGGTCAGGTTAGCCGCCGATACGGCAAACGGAGTTAACAGGGCAAGAGCGAAAAACAGGGATTTTACAGGCAGTTTATGCATACCGATTCCTTGGTTTTTTTGACTGATCGTGATTTTGATTGTAACTGAAATCTTAACGGCCATCTTTAAAAAGCCTTTAATCTTCCTTTTTTCTTCAAGGTATTTTCCCTACTCCATACAAAGAAAAACCCGCGGGATCTATACGAATCCCACGGGTTTTCCACGCAATCAAAATGAATGTTTTCAGGCGTTGCTTTACAACGAATCAATCAACTCATTGAAAGTAGCTGACGGACGCATCACGGCCGCTGTCATGGCAACATCCGACTGATAGTAGCCTCCGATATCTACCGCCTGCCCTTGCACCGCATTCAACTCTTCGACGATTTCGTCTTGCTTATCGCTCAAAGCTTGCGCCAAAGGTGCGAATTTCGCTTTTAATTCGGTATCGTCATTTTGAGCCGCCAACTCTTGCGCCCAATATAACGCCAGGAAGAAATGGCTGCCACGGTTATCCAACTGACCGACTTTTCGCATTGGAGACTTATTGTTATCCAGAAGCGTTCCAGTTGCTTTATCCAGAGTTTCCGAAAGCATTTTCGCTTTAGCATTGTCCTGAGTCTGCGCCAGATGCTCTAGAGAAACCGCCAGAGCCAGGAACTCACCCAAAGAATCCCAACGAAGATGATTTTCTTTCAATAGCTGCTGAACGTGTTTCGGAGCCGAACCGCCGGCACCGGTTTCGAACAGTCCGCCGCCATTCATTAGTGGTACGATCGACAGCATTTTGGCCGAAGTTCCTAATTCCAAGATCGGGAACAGATCGGTCAAATAATCACGCAATACGTTACCGGTGACGGAAATAACGTCTTTTCCATCTTTAATATGACGCAAAGTAAAACGGGTCGCTTCCGCAGGAGCCATAATGTGAATTTCCAAACCGGTTGTATCGTGGTGTGCAAGATAGTCGGTGACCTTTAAAATCAACTCGTGATCATGCGCACGATTACTGTCAAGCCAGAATACCGCCGGCGTATTGCTTAAACGAGCACGATTAACCGCCAACTTCACCCAATCTTGAATCGGGGCATCCTTTGTCTGACACATGCGGAAAATATCACCCGCTTCAACCGGCTGTTCCAAAAGCACGTTGCCGTCGGCATCAAGCGCACGAATGGTTCCGCTGGCATCCGCCTGGAAAGTCTTGTCGTGCGAGCCGTACTCTTCCGCTTTCTGAGCCATTAAACCGACGTTCGGAACCGAGCCCATGGTTGACGGATCGAAAGCACCGTAGTGCTTACAGAAACGGATGGTTTCTTCATACACACTGGCATAACAACGATCAGGAATAACCGCCATGGTATCCTGCTGCTTGCCATCCTTATTCCACATCTGACCGGAAGTACGAATCATCGCCGGCATGGAAGCATCGACAATGACATCGGAAGGGACATGCAGGTTGGTAATTCCCTTGTCGGAATCAACCATTGCCAGAGCCGGCCCCTGCTCGATTTCAGCGGCCAGATCCTGTTCGATTTCATTGCGAGTCGCTTCGTCCAACTGTTCAAGCTTGGCGTACAAATCACCAAGACCGTTATTCGGGTTAACGCCGATTTTTTCGAAAGTTGCAGCATGTTTTTCAAATACGGATTCAAAGAAGACCGCAACCGCCTGTCCGAAGATAATCGGATCGGAAACCTTCATCATGGTCGCTTTCAAGTGAATCGAAAATAATACGCCTTCGGCTTTGGCCTGCTCTTTGGCCTGCTTTAAAAATGCCCGTAACGCCGATTGGCTCATTACCGATGCATCAAGCACTTCACCGGCCAATAACGGTGCCGGTGCTTTCAGCCCTTTGACATTACCTGCTTCGTCGCAAAACTCGATACGGAAGGTAGTTGCCTCCGGTAAAGTGACCGACTTTTCGGAACCATAGAAATCACCATCAAGCATATGCGACACGGCACTCTTTGAATCCTGTGACCAGGCTCCCATTGAATGCGGGTTTTTCTTAGCGTAGTTTTTAACCGAAGCCGGAGCCCGACGGTCCGAATTACCTTCACGCAAAACCGGGTTTACCGCAGAACCTAAAACTTTGGCGTAGGTTGCTTTAATGACTTCCTCGTCGGCATTCTGCGGATTGGCAGGATAATTCGGAACTGCATAACCATGTTCCTGCAGCTCTTTGATTGCCGCGTTCAACTGCGGAATCGAAGCGGAAATATTCGGCAGTTTGATGATATTGGCTTCCGGTGTTGTCGCCAAAGTCCCCAATTCAGATAAAGCATCACCGATACGCTGTTCTTCCTGCAAAAACTGCGGAAAATTAGCCAAAATTCGACCCGCCAGAGAAATATCGCGGGTTTCAACCGAAATATCGGCACTTTTAGCAAATGCCTGCACAATCGGAAGAAAGGAATAGGTCGCCAAGGCCGGAGCTTCATCGGTCAGCGTATAGATAATCTTTGCTTGATCTGTCATGAAATTAGATTCCTAGAGTTAAGTTGAGCGTTGCAAGCCCTACGAACATTAAGTCTGTTCAGCTGCGAACGATATAGAAGGTTGAGAAAAGTGATAGAATGCTTCTATTCTAACCTAGCCAATAAAAAAGGTTAAGGCCTTAAACCGGCTTTACAAGCGGATAATTCGCCGTAAACGGGTAATATTACAAAGCAGTTTTTTCACCATTTCGGTGACTTTCGAGAAAACCGATAATGGAACCGCTGTCAGCTTAGTCATAATCTAACATTGAACTTATGAGTCAGATACTTCTTTTTAACAAACCTTTTAACGTTTTGTGCCAATTCACCGACGAGCCGCAATACAAAGACCAGCGCCAAACCTTGGCGGAATACATTCAACACCCGGGGTTTTATGCAGCCGGGCGGCTGGATCGCGATTCCGAAGGTCTGCTGTTGCTGACCAACGACGGCAAACTTCAACAGCGTATCAGCGACCCGAAATTCAAAGCCGAAAAAACTTATCTGGTGCAGGTTGAAGGCGACATGGATTCTCAAGCACTCGAGCACTTACGCAAGGGTATTCAGCTGAAAGATGGCCTGACCCGTCCGGCCAAAGCGCGTAAAGTCAGCGAACCCAAATGGCTTTGGGAACGCAATCCACCGATCCGCGAACGCAAAAACATACCTACCAGCTGGCTCGAACTCACCATCAAAGAAGGAAAGAATCGTCAGGTTCGGCGTATGACGGCTGCCGTCGGTTTTCCGACACTGCGTTTAATACGCGTTCGCATCGGAGATTGGCAGCTTGCCAATTTAAAGCCTGGAGAAAGTGCTTTAATCGATGCCTGAATCGACAGGTTTATAGAGCGCAATCCAGAGGATTCAAAATCGATCTTTACCGGCTTCATCTGCTAAAATAAGCCGAATTCCAAATTATCTTTATTCCATACCGGGCAATCAGATACAAATCACCGAGCCGGCATGCGAAAACAAATCATCAAAGGCTATAAAAAATTATGAAACCTTCCGATACCAAAGTCATCGTCGGCCTTTCCGGCGGTGTGGATTCCTCCGTTGCCGCATTGCTGCTTAAGCAACAAGGATATCAGGTCGAAGGACTGTTCATGAAAAACTGGGAAGGCGATGATACCGAAGACTACTGTCCGGCTGCAGAGGACCTTAAAGACGTTATGGCAGTAGCGGAAATCCTCGATATTCCGGTGCATATCGAAAATTTTTCCGGAGAATACTGGGATCGGGTTTTCGAACACTTTCTGGAAGAATACGGCAAGGGACGTACACCGAATCCGGATATTCTTTGCAACAAGGAAGTGAAGTTTAAAGCCTTCCTGCAACACGCTTTGGAACTGGGAGCCGACTATATCGCCACAGGTCACTACGCCCGTATTCAGCGCGACCCGCAAACCGGCGAATGCCAGCTGTTAAAAGGACTGGATGACAATAAAGATCAGAGTTATTTTCTGTACACCCTACAACAGCATCAGTTACAGAAATCGATGTTCCCGGTCGGTGAACTGGAAAAACCTCTGGTTCGCAAAATGGCCGAAGATGCCGGTCTAATAACGCATGATAAAAAAGACAGTACCGGCATCTGCTTTATCGGTGAGCGTAAATTCAAAGATTTTCTGCAACGTTTTCTTCCCGCTCAACCTGGGGATATCGTCGATGACGAAGGCAATGTTATCGGCCGCCACGACGGACTGATGTATCACACACTCGGCCAGCGAAAAGGTCTAGGAATCGGCGGCGGTCACGGCAAAGGCAATGATCCTTGGTATGCCGCCGATAAGGATTTGACAAACAACCAACTGATTGCCGTGCAGGGAAAACAGCATCCGCTGCTGCAACACCGTTTTTTGATTGCCAATACCCTTGACTGGGTCAGCGGTCACTGCCCTGCTTTAAATCAACCACTGAAAGCGAAAATTCGCTATCGACAAGAAGAGCAACCTTGTCGTATTATCGAACATGGCAATGACACAATCGTCGTTGAATTCGACGAAACGCAAACAGCTATTGCTCCCGGACAATCCGTGGTCTTTTACGACGATCAGGTTTGCCTCGGCGGAGGTGTAATTCAATCCCGCCTGCATACTTATCCAGAGCAAAGCGAAACCTAGAAAATTCGATCTAAATTCATGACTCAATATACTCAAGAAGATAAAACCCTCGCCCTGATCGGCATCTACCAATCGGCTCGTGCGGTCCACGAACTGGCGACCACCGGGCAATGTGACGAGAACGCCTATCACACTTCCATCCGCTCTCTATTCTGCGATAACCCCTCTACCACTCTCGATGTATTTGGCAGCAGTTATACGAATATAAAAACCGGTTTGAACACTCTTTTAACACAAATGGGGTCGGACGGTCAGGAGCAGATGCGCAATATTGAGATTACCCGCTATGTGCTCAACCTCATTATCCTGCAGAAAAAACTTCTCAAACTCGGTGCCCCTCTCGCAGAGATCAGCCGTCAATTGGACAATGCCCGCCAGCAACAGCAACATTTCGGAGAGTTTCATGATAATGTGATCGCTGCTCTGGCAAAAACCTACAGTGATAACGTCAGTCAGCTATCGCCGCGCATTATGGTCAAAGGACAGCACGGGCATTTGCAAAACCAGCGAATCGCCAACAAAATCCGTGCATTACTATTGGCGGGAATTCGTAGCGCCCTGCTCTGGCAGCAGGTCGGCGGCAGTCGCTGGAATCTTCTTTGGTCAAGAAAAAAATATTTAAACAGCGCGCTTTCCATTCAACAAAAAACCGACACTATCGATTCATCGCCCACTACTTCCTAACCCTACAGAGGTGTTTTATGCAGATCACGGTCGAATCCCATCCCCCTCAAGACAAATTGGATGAACTTCATGTTGCCGAATGGCCGATTTGGGAAAAAGAAGCATCCAGCTTCCCTTGGTACTATGACATGGAAGAAGTCTGTTATCTGCTCGACGGCTCCGTTACCGTTACTCCCGAGGGTGGTGAGCCGGTTCACATCCGCGCCGGAGACCTGGTTACTTTCCCCCTAGGAATGAGTTGCCAGTGGGATATCCATCATCCTGTGCGCAAATACTATAATTTTCGATAGTATCCGAAATTGAAAGCGAATCTAAGTAGAAAATTCACTTTCTACCTATCGCCAGTTTTCATATCAAAATGACATAAAAAACCGCGTAGAAGCAATCTTCTACACGGTTTCTTAGCTCAGCTTGTTTTAAAAAGCGCTTATTTGATCGTTTCGTAGATCGGCTTACGGACAATCTCCGCTTTACTGATCAAAGCCTTAAGACGTGCATCCAGTTCCGCATTAGAACTCAATTCGGTAAACGCTTTTTGCAGAGACGCCTTCTGTTGCTCATTCACATCGACATCCTTGACGCCACTCAATTCGATCAGAACGGTATCGCCGGTCGGTAGTTGATAAGAGTGCCAAACGGTTGAATTTTCTTTAGGCTTTTTAATCTTAAAGACTTCGCTAACCATCTGCGGCAACAGGCGTTGACTGTTACGTTCAACCCAGCCGACCGGATGCCATTCAATACCGTCGCGCATCAAAGATTCCGGATTTTCACCACCTTCAACCTTAGGCAAAAGACTTTTCGCCAATTCGGACGCTTCGGCAATCGCTTTATTACGTGTCAATTCTTGTTTGATTTGTGGTGAAACTTCTTCCAGTGATTTCTGACGCTCTGGGAAGTGCTTATCCAAATGAATGACGACTGCCTGGTTATTACCCAATTCAATGGCGGTACTGTTCAGGTTGTTTTTCAACACTTCGTCGGAAAATGCCGCTTGAATGAATTTCGGATTTGATGCCATGGCAGAAGCCCCGCCCTGACGTCCGAATGCTTCGGCCGTTTGCAGCTTTAAGCCGACGGCATCCGCCACCGCTTGCAGGTTATCAGGCTGTTCGTAGGCGACGGTATTCAACTGCTCCAACTTATCAAAGTACAGTTTTTCAGCTTGTTGCTTTTTATACTGCATTTCGACTTCCTCTTTTACATCCGCAAAAGGAGGCAGTTTTTTCGGTTCGATCGAGACCAATTTAATCAAATGATAACCAAACTCGGTTTTGACAGGCTGGCTGATTTCACCAACTTTCATTGAGAACACCGCCTGATCGAATGCCGGGACCATCATTCCCTGTTCGAATTCACCCAGATCACCGCCGGAGGAAGCCGAACCAGGATCTTGCGAATAGATTTTAGCCAGTTCTTCGAAGGACTCACCCTTTTTCAATTTATCTTCAACTTCAGCCAGAGTTTTTTGCGCTTTAGCTTCGCCCTCATCCGTCTCGGCATCAACACGGATCAAAATATGCTTGGCATGGCGTTTTTCAGGCAAAGTGAACAAGGACTGATTATCTTGATAAAAACCTTTCAGAATATCGTCATTCACTTCGACACCCTGTGCCAGTTCTGCCTGTGAAAGCAACACATACTGAACCTGAACTTTTTCCGGCTCTAACCAGGCGTCCTTGGATTTCTCATATTCGGCGGCAATTTCATCATCGCTGACATTGACCTTATCCAAAAACGGGCGCTGGTCGATACGCAGATAGTTGATCTGACGCTGTTGTCCCTGCAGTTTGGTAAGTTGATCGGTTTCGCTCGCTGTTGCGAAAGCTGAAGAAAGCGTCAAAGAGCGGAATTGGTTTTCCGCCAGAAATTCGCGCTGTTCGTATTCGAAACGCGCCACATTCAATCCGTTACGCGCCAAGATATCTTCATACAGCTTTTCAGAAAATTGTCCCTTTTCCTGAAAAACCGCGGCTGCATGGATCGTTGCTGCCAGCTGCTGATCACTGATCAATAAATTATTATCCTGGTTCCATTGGGAAATCAGCTTAGATTCGATTAAGGCATCCAAGACCTGACTGCGCAGTTCTTCATCCTTAACAATGGAATCGTACATATCGCCGAACTGTTTCTGCAGGCGCATTTTTTCACGATTATACAGAGTCAGAAAATCGGTTGCGGTAATCCCGTCACCGTTGACTTCGGCAACATTAGTCGTCTTGTCGCCGCGTGCATACTGATCAATACCGAACAGTGCAAAAGTCAAAATAATCAGGCCGACGATCACCCAGGCGATCCAACCCTGGGCATGATCACGAATGGCTTGTAACATGCTGTATCCTCGTTTTCTTAAACTTCAAAAATAGTGCTTATGATACCAAGGGCGCCCTCCGGTTTCATCCTATTTTTACCCTTAGCAGGCGAATCCTCACAAGCTAGTTAAAACACTGTAGAAAAGAGTGCAGAGTCTGAATAAAAGCTGAATATTTCGCCCTTCCAAAAAGTAAAAAACCCGGAAAATCCGGGTTTCTGACTTAGCTTAAGCTTATAACAGCCACTTACGCGAATGGGTCCTGCAAAATCAAGGTTTCTGCTCTATCCGGTCCGGTAGACAAAATCGAAACCGGTACACCGACTTCTTTTTCCAGGAAGCGGATGTAATCCTGTGCTTCTTTCGGCAACACATCCCAAGATGCAATTCCTACCGTCGAGCACTTCCAACCTGGCATAGTCACATAGTTTGGTACACAGGTTTCATATTCGTCGGCGCTTGAAGGAGGCAGCAACAATTCTTTACCATCTTGAGTATAGGAAACGCAAACTTTAATCTCTTCCAACTCGTCCATGACATCCAGTTTGGTCAAACACATGCCACTCAAACCGTTAATCTGCGACGAACGGCGCAAAGCGACGGCGTCAAACCAACCGCAGCGACGTTGACGTCCGGTTGTCGCGCCGAACTCTCGCCCGCGAGTTCCAAGTTCCTTACCGATCTCGTCACCGTCGCCGCTGATGCAATCGTAAACCAGCTCGGTCGGGAATGGACCGCCACCGACGCGGGTAGCGTAAGCTTTGGTAATACCCAAAACATAATCTAGATTAGTCGGCCCAATACCTGCACCGGAAGCCGCCCCACCCGCCGTGGTATTGGAAGACGTCACATAAGGATAGGTGCCTTGATCGATATCCAGTAAAGTTCCCTGCGCACCTTCGAACATCAAGTTTTTACCCTGGCGATTATATTGATCGATCAGGTTCGGAATGTCCGCCAGCATAGGCAGAATCATTGCCGCATAACGCTGACATTTTTCCCACAACTGATCAAAATCAACCGTATCCGCTTTGAAATAGTGCTCTAGAGTGTGATTGTGATAACTCAAAGTCTCTTTCAGCTTTTCTTTGAATTGTGGCATGTTCTTAAAGTCGCCGGCACGTAAACCGCGACGCGCAACCTTATCTTCGTAGGCCGGACCGATCCCTCGCCCCGTGGTTCCGATCGCTTTTTTGCCGCGGGCCGCTTCACGCGCCTGATCAAGCGCGACATGGTAATCGAGAATCAAGGGACAAGCATCGCTGATTTTCAGACGTGATTGAACCTGAAGGCCGCCCTCTTCCAGCTGGCTAACTTCTTTTTCCAATGCGTCCGGCGCCAAAACCACACCGTTACCGATAAAGCATTCGACATTCTCGCGCAGAATACCGGAAGGGATAAGGTGAAGAACTGTTTTCTTTCCGTCGATCACCAAGGTATGGCCTGCATTATGACCACCTTGGAAGCGCACAACCGCTGCTACACGGTCCGTTAAAAGGTCAACAATCTTACCTTTACCTTCATCTCCCCACTGGGTACCCACAACCACAATATTGCGTTTCGTCATATTTAAACTTCTTAAACCAATAAAAACTAAATTAAATTTCGCCTCAACCCCGAACTCTATCCGGATTAAGCCTTAAGAATCCATTCACTGTTTTCGGATACCAGCTGTTGCGCTCCTTGCGGAATAGCGTCGTCGGTATAAGCGCGAACCACGCGCAATCCTTGAGCCTTGAGCTCGGCAATTTTCGCCTGCAGTTTGCCGTCAGTCACACTCGGTGCATACACAACCGATGAGAAGCCTTGCTCAAAATCATCATTCAAAAGATCAAGAGAAGCACGCAAATCCAAACTGAAACCGGTCGCAGGCAGAGCCAGACCAAAAGCCTTGCCGACGCCGTCATAACGACCGCCTTTGGCGATCGGCAACAGATAGCCTTGCGAGTTATAGGCCGCAAAAATCATTCCGTTGTGATATTGGTAACCGCGAATATCTGCTAAATCCAAGTGCATATCCAGCTGATGGGACTGATTCAAATGCTCGATAACCTGAGTCAAATGATCCAAAGCGGCATCTAAAACGGCCGATACGCCTTTCAATTGCTGAGCGGCCGAAATGACCTCATCGGCATCACCGCAGAAGGTCGGCAGTTGGTTAAAAATAACCTGCAAATCATCAGACAGGGCCAAGGTTGCAATAAAGTTCTGATATTCAGGAATCGCCTTGCGTTCCAGAATGTCGATCAGCTCTTTAGACTGCTCTTTGCTCAAACCGGCCAGAGCCATCAACTCGTCAACAATCCCGACATGTCCCAAGCTCAATTTAATGTCCATACCCAGGGCGGTCAGGCTTTCCAGCATCAACTCGATGATTTCCAGATCGCTTTCTACACCACTGTGTCCGAAAAGTTCCGCTCCAACCTGAATCGGGCTTCTGGAACCTTTGGCTTTATTATTACGGGTTTTCAATACTTCACCGACATAGCACAGTCGTGAAATAGAGTTTTCCGCTTTAAGACGGTTGCTGACGATACGCGCAACCTGCGGAGTCATATCGGCACGAACGCCCATCATGCGTCCACTTTCCTGGTCGGTAAAACGGCAAGTATCAATCGCCAAATGTCGCGCAGTTCCGGTCAAGAGCGCATCGGTGTATTCGGCAATCGGCGGCAAAACCAGTTCGTAGCCGGACAAGGTAAAACCATCCAGTAATTTACGACGGTAGTATTCCAGTTTCTGCGCCTGAGGAGGCAAGAGGTCTTCTAGCCCTTCGGGAGTAAACCAAGTGGATTGTTGCATGATTAAAACTTCTTATTTAACTGCTTCTAAAATAAACACAAACGGCTTATTGTAAATCAATTCGCCGCTATTCACTAAAAAATAGCAAAATCATCAAACCGATCCCGATCGAAATCAAGCCGATGCGACGCAGGCTACCATTGGGTAAATTCACGGCCTCCTGCATCATCTGGCGCCAGAATCTAGGAAAGGCAAAAGGTAATAGCCCCTCAAGAATCAACACAAGCGCGATCGCGGTAATGAATGTATTTTCCAGCATGACATCATAAAAAAGGTGGGTTACCCCACCTTTTCATATCTACCGTATTTTTATTTTACGGTATGGTTAAAGTATTTGAAGAAATCCGATTTCGGATCAACTACCATCACGTCCTCTTTGCTCTTGAAGGAACTCTGATAGGCATTCAAACTGTGGTAGAAAGAATAGAATTCAGGGTCTTTGCTGTAGGCTTTCGCGTAAATTTCTGCAGCTTTGGCATCACCTTTACCGCGAATAACTTCACCTTGGCTGTAGGCATCAGCAAGAATAACCACTCTCTGACGGTCTGCATCCGCTTTGATTTTCTCAGCAGCCTCAGACCCCTTGGAACGCAAATCCTTGGCAACACGGTTACGCTCGGCTTCCATACGACGGTAAACCGAGTCGCTGACGTCCTTAGCCAGATCGATACGTTTGATACGAACGTCTTCAATCTCAATTCCGAAGGAGCTCGCTGCCTGTGCAGTAGTTTCTTTGATCTTGTTGGCGATTTCGACACGCTCGCCGGAAATTACTTCTTTCACTGTGCGGTTACCGAACTCGGCACGCAGCCCGTCTTTGACAATCTGTCCCAAACGCATTCCGGCCAAACGGTTGTCACCGTTCATAGTGGTATAGAACTTGGCAACATCTTTAATACGCCACTTAACAAAAGAATCCACTTCCAGGTTTTTCTTTTCGCTAGTCAGATAGCGCTCAGGGTTAGCGTCCAAAGTCTGCAAACGCGCATCAAAGGTTCGTACACTGTTGATAAACGGAGTTTTGAAGTGCAAACCAGGTTCCAGATCGGCTTTAACAATCTCCCCTAAGCGCAATACAACTGCCGTCTCGGACTGCTTGACGGTAAATATGGAATTGACGCCGATAAACAAAATCGCCGCTACCGCAATAGATAAAATCGATTTCATTAACGTAACTCCCTATTTCTTAAATACTCACGAATATTGCTTCGAGTGCTCGACTGAGAAGTACCATTAGTTGTTTGCGTAGCCTGAGCCTGAGTGCCGGTGCCGTCTGTACTCAGCGGTTTAAACGGAATCGTCGTCCCTTGATTCACCATCTTGTCCAATGGCAGATACAACAGGTTATTCCCACTATCGGAACCGACAAATATCTTGGTCGTATTTCCTAAGACGGTGGAAATTGCATCGATATACAAACGGTTACGAGTGACTTCAGGCGCTTTTTGATACTCGGAAACGATGCTGTCAAAACGCGCCGATTCCCCTGTTGCCTGAGCAATAACCTGATCGTGGTAAGCGCTGGCCTCTTCCAATTCACGAGCAGCTTTACCGCGCGCTTTCGGCAAAATATCGTTCGCGTAAGCTTCCGCTTCGTTGATCACACGCTCACGGTCCTCACGCGCCTTGACCACATCGGCAAACGCAGACTGAACCTGCTCAGGCGGTTGAACATCCTGCAAGTTGACACTGGTAATAACCAGACCCGCTCCGTAAGAATCCAAACGATCCTGGGCCAGGGTCTGTACGCGAGAAACGACTTCGTTACGCCCTTCGGTCAAAACAAAATCCATCGAGCTTTGGCCAACCACCTCACGCAATGCACTTTCCACAACTGAACGCAGAGTTACATCCGGATCCGAAAGGTTAAATAAATATTTATTCGCACTGCGCACCTGATACTGAACAGCGATCTTAACGTCAACGATATTTTCATCTTTGGTCAACATCAATGATTCGCTCGGCACATTACCGGTTCGGCTGCTGCGATTATCGGCTCTATAACCGATTTCGGCAGTACGAATCTGATCGACGTTAACGATCTTGACGCTTTCAATCGGGAAAGGCATGTGCCAGTGAGGTCCGGCTTTGGTTTCGTCTACGAAAGCTCCGAAGCGGGTAACAACTCCGCGCTCTGCTGGATCAACGATATAGATACCCGACAATAACCAAACAATGACGGCGACTGCCAGAATCACACCGCCGCCGATACTGCTGAAACCGCCGCCGTTACTCTGACCTCCGAAAATATCTTGTACTTTTTTTACAATAACGTCCAAGTCATCGTTTTTGTTCGGTTTTTTGGGCGAATTTCCTCCGCCGTTATTACCCGAGTTCCCCCAAGGATCTTGTCCTGGTTTACCTGGTTCGTTCCAAGCCATTAAACCTCTCCATGAATTGGCATCAAATTGGGTCCATCTTTGCGACGGACAGGATTCTCGATATTGTAGAGATAATGAGAACAAATGTCATCTATTAAACAACTTTATCGATTATTAACTCTTATTAATATCTTTGCTGATTTATTCAAGCGAAAAATGGATTAAATTTCTCTGCTCTCCAGGATCTCCGGCCATTGACTGACCAGCCCCCACTCCTGTTCGGTTAAGGTCATTTCAAACAGACTATTGCCCCTGTCGTCAAACGATTCCTTGTGAATGGTGCCCAGCTGATACAGTTCAGCGCGGCGTTTACCTGCAGCCACATCCAGACAGAGCTCGACACGATGAAAACGTCCTTTAAAAAACGAAGCCACCGCATCCATTAAAGCATCGATTCCCAATTCGTCTTTGGCAGAAATCCACACTCGCTTCGGAATACCCTGATCATCAAAATCGACTTTCGGTTCAACCGGTGGTGACATCGCATCGATTTTATTAAACACCAGTAGTTGCGGAACCTCGCTCGCGCCGACTTCATCGATTACCTCGAATACATCGCGCATCTTCTCTTCACGATGCGGATCGGAAGCATCCACCAGATGGATCAACAAGCTAGCTTCACTGGTTTCTTCCAAAGTGGAACGGAAAGCGGTGACCAGATCGTGCGGAATATGGCGGATAAACCCAACGGTATCGGCAAAAATCACCGGACCGGCTCCGGGAAGATGCACGCGACGCAAAGTGGAATCCAGCGTCGCGAACAGGCGATCTTCGGCATAGACCCCGGCAGTGGTCATTTGATTGAACAGAGTCGATTTTCCGGCGTTGGTATAACCGACAATGGTAATGGTAGGCAGTTCGGACTTTTTACGCGAGCGACGTCCCAAAGCACGCTGTTTACGTACTTTCTCGATACGCGATTCAAGCTGTTTGATACGACCCTGAATCAATCGACGGTCGGTTTCCAGCTGTGTTTCCCCCGGACCGCGCGCACCAATCCCGCCTTGACGGTCCAAGTGACTCCAGCCTTTTACCAATCGCGTTGACATGCGCTTCAATTGCGCCAGTTCAACCTGAAGTTTCCCTTCATGCGAACGGGCACGCTGCGCAAAAATATCCAGAATCAAACCGACGCGATCAAGCACCTGGCAATCCAGATAAGAAGAGAGATTGCGCTCCTGAGCCGGAGATAAGGCATGATTGACAATAACGACATCCGCCTCATAGAGTTCAACGGCTTGCTGAATCTCTTCGGCCTTCCCTTTTCCGATAAAATATTTCGAATCCGGCGTATTGCGTTTAGTCGTAATGAGAGTACAGATTTCAGCCCCGGCCGAGTCGACTAACTCGTAAAACTCGTCTAACTCTTCGCGGTCGGCTTCATTGTGGAAATCGACGTGAACCAGAACGGCTCGCTCCAGCTCACGTCGTTCGAGACGATCAAATAGTTCCATACGTCGTTATATTTTCACCAAATCGTTTATTTTAAAACAAACCGGCAAGTATTAGGACAGTAACGACGCAACACTATCATTAAAAATTAAGCTTCCTGCTCGGATGAACGTTCGTCTGAACCGTGTTCATATGGTTTAGGATCACGCATCGGTACAATAGTGGAAATGGCATGCTTATATACCATCTGAGTAACATTGCTGCGCAGTAGAACGACAAACTGGTCGAAAGAATCGACTTTCCCCTGAAGCTTGACGCCGTTTACCAGATAAATCGACACACTAATACGCTCTTTACGCAAAGCGTTTAAATAAGGGTCTTGAATCGGCAGCGCTTTTGCCACTTTTTTACTCTCCATGATGCTTCCTAATATTATTTTCTGTATTTTTTAATTTTATTTTTGGGGTCATCCCTGTTGATTTCAAGCTATCCCGATTATCGCCAGGTCAAAATTGACCGTCTTCACTTTTAGGAACCTTGAAAGCATACCATAGCGATTTCATCCCTTTTTCGCAATAAGTTTTACCGTTAAAAATCACATTTTGAGGTAAATTCAAACAAAAGCGACTGACAAGGAGCCAAGCAACAGCAAAACGGCACTTGGAAAGCCTTTCTTATCCGTTTTCTTCCGCAACCGAGTCAAGTAACTTCAAAACCGCCAGAAGTCGTTCGTCCGCCGTTGTTTGAAATGGATCCAGCACCAACATATCCGACTCTTTACGCAACCAGGTTAACTGGCGCTTTGCCAGCTGGCGTGTCGCCACCACCGCCTTATGCACAAAAGTTTCGTAATCGTACTCTCCTTGCAGGAACAGCCAGGCTTGTCGATAACCGACGCTGCGAATCGACGTCATATCGACGTTCAAATCACCGCGCTCGAATAGCCCTTTTACTTCCTGCAAAAATCCGCTTTCCAACATCTGCAGAAACCTCTCTTCAATCTGGGCATGCAATTTGCCGCGATTTTCAGGAATCAAACCGACCTTAATCAATTTAAAAGCCTGCAGACTGCTTTTGGGCTGAGCCTGAAACTCGCTTAAAGGCGTGCCCGTCACTTCAAACACTTCAAGCGCGCGAATCAAACGCTGAGGATCGTTCGGGTGAATACGTTCTGCCGCCTTGGGATCCACTTGCTGCAATCGCTGATGCATCGATTGCGGATCCGTCTGCCACTGCTGCAACAGCCTTTCACGTACCACTTCATCAGCCGACGGCAGATCGGACATCCCTTGCTGCAATGAATTGAAATACATCATGGTGCCGCCGACAAACACCGGCAAGCGATTACGGGCAAAAATTTCTTCAACCAGACGCTTGGCATCCTCCACAAACTCCGACGCCGAATAACTCTGATCGACATCATGCGTATTGATCAAGTGATGCGGGACCGCCTGCATCTCTTCAACACTCGGTTTTGCCGTGCCGATATCCATTCCACGGTAAATCAGAGCGGAATCGACACTGATAATTTCAATCGGCCACTTTTCCGCCAGCAACATCGACAAACCGCTCTTGCCCGATGCCGTCGGCCCCATAATTGCCAAGCAGGTCTTTCGATCAATTAATTTCTGAAGACTATTCAACTCTTTACCCTGGTTTCTTTAGAGATTTTATCTTTGTTATTTATCATTGAGTACCAACCTATTGACCGCGCATAAATAAACCATCCAACTGATTCATATCCAGCTGCACCCATGTCGGACGCCCGTGATTACACTGATCCGACGAAAGCGTTACCTCCATCTCGCGCAGCAAGGCATTCATCTCTTCAACCGTTAACTTGCGATTGGCCCGCACCGAACCGTGACAGGCCATAGTCGATAAGATTGCATTGATTTTGCGTTCGACCAGATCGCTATCGCCCATTACTCCCAAATCGGCAAGCATGTCGTGCAACAGACTGACAATATCGCTTTTCGCCAACAGCGCCGGCACTTCGGTAATCTTCAGCTGCTCCGGCCCGAGTTCTTCCAATCCGAATCCCAGTCGGGAAAACAATTCTTGGTGCGTTTGCCAAACGGAAAGTTGCGAAGCTTCCAAACCGATCGACATCGGCACCAGAAGCGGTTGAGAAACCAGACGAGCCTGTTCCCATTGCACTTTAAGGCGTTCGTAAACCACGCGTTCATGCGCGGCGTGCATATCGACCAGAATCACTCCTTTGGCATTTTCCGCAAGAATAAAAACCCCATGCAACTGGGCTTTGGCAAAACCGAGCGGCGGCATTTCGTTATCTGTTTCATAATCGATCTGCGGCTCGGCAATCGAATTTGCCGACGGCACTTGAGTCAAAGCCGCCTGCAACTCGTTTGAGAAACTGCCGGCCCGATTCAATTCCAACGGTTTCTGAAAACCGAAAGCACCGTACGCGGAATCTTTTTGCCTTTCACCTGAAAACACCGACCCTACGGAACGCTCTCCGGCAAATTCCCTCCCGGAAAACGGATTCGCTGAAGTCAGCATTTGCGCTCCGCTACCTGAAGGTGCCGCCAATGGCCGCGAAACAGCATCACGCACACTACGTCTTAAGAAGTCATACACCCAACTGCCATTGGCGAAACGCACTTCATACTTGGCTGGATGGACATTCACATCCACCAGATCGAAAGGAATTTCCACAAACAGAACATATGCCGGATGGCGTCCGTGATAGAGCACATCAGCATACGCCTGTTTAACCGCGTACGACAACAGCCGGTCACGCACGATTCGCCCGTTGACAAACAGATACTGCATATCGGCCTGACTGCGATTGAACGTCGGCAAACCGGCCCAACCATGTAAACGGATATCGGAATTTTCGAACTCAATACGTAGAGACTGACGGGCAAAATCACTGCCCATTAAAGCCGATAGACGCTGCAAAGCCCCTTCATCACTGTCGACTCTATGCACCTGGCGGACGATTTTTTGGTTGTGAATGAACTTAAAGGCCACATCGGAACGGCTTAACATCACCCGTTTGACCAATTGGTCGATATGGCTGAATTCGGTACGAGCCGCGCGCAGAAACTTTTTTCGCGCCGGAGTGTTGAAAAACAGGTCCCGTACCTGAACTTCGGTACCGACACGCCCGGCACCCGGTTGCAACTCGCTCCAGCGCCCTTCACCTTCGGAGCTCAGATTCCATGCCAGCGAATCTCCGTCGCTGCGACTGCGAATTTGAAAGCGCGACACGGAACTGATACTGGCCAAAGCTTCTCCACGAAATCCTAACGTAGAAACCGCCGCCAAATCCTCCAGACTTTTTAACTTGCTGGTAGCGTGTCGGCTCACAGCCAGCGGCAATTCATCTTGCGGAATGCCTGTGCCGTTATCGGCAACACGGATCGATTTGGTGCCACCTTCCTCGATTTCGATATCGATCTGCGTGGCTCCGGAATCAAGAGCGTTTTCCAATAACTCTTTTACCACTGATGCCGGCCTCTCAACCACCTCACCCGCCGCAATCTGATCGGCCAGATAGGATGACAGCTGTTCGATTTTTTGACGCATTCAAACCTCTAAACCTCTGCTGTAATCCTGCATTGGATTGCAGCGGAGAATCATAATGACAAAATTCGCTTAAAGCGTCGATTATAACATTAATAAACTGACATCAATCTACCGACAACGCTTTCTTCACCCGGCGCCAACTGCTAAAATATCAGGCCTACAAACGGCCTCCCTGCAAGCGTCACCCAAGAAGTGTTAATACAAAACCGCAGCGGTTTATCAAAAAATACGTCGTTGAATGATACTAAATACAAGAAAACGCAGAAAAATCCTCAACAACTCGACATTATCAAGGATAGAAAATGGGCTTCTTAAGTAAACTTTTCGGCAGTTCGATTTCCACCGAACTGCAGCAACAGATCGAAGCTAAAATAGCACTTTGCATTGATCCTTCAACCAAGAAGAACTTGCATGAACTCAAAGCGGTCCAGCAGATCGACTTCAAAAAAGGCCTGCTCAGTCTATTGATTGAAATGCCATATCCGTGCAAATCGATCTGGCCGTCTCTTGAACAGCAACTGCAGCACAACCTCAGCGGACTGGACGGCATCGAACAGATCAACGTCGAATTCACGACTAAAATCGTGGCGCACGATGTACAAAAAGGCACTCAGCCACTACCGGAAATCAAAAACATTATCGCCATTGCCTCAGGAAAAGGCGGCGTCGGCAAGTCCACCACAACCGTCAATCTGGCACTCGCCCTGCAGCAGGAAGGCGCCCGCGTCGGAATTCTGGATGCCGACATCTACGGACCAAGCATTCCGACCATGTTGAACCTGAAAGAAAAGCCGCAATCCAAGGACGGCAAAAGCATGGAACCGCTTATGGCTTACGGCATGCAGGTGATGTCGATCGGCGTGCTGATCGAAGAAGATTCGCCGATGATCTGGCGTGGACCGATTGTCACCCAGACCCTGACTCAATTGCTTAAAGAAACCAACTGGCAGGAACTGGATTATTTACTGATCGACCTGCCTCCTGGAACCGGCGACGTCCAGCTGACGCTATCGCAACAGATCCCGGTCACCGGCGCAGTCATCGTTACCACCCCGCAACAGGTGTCGTTAATCGACGCTAAAAAAGGTTTGAAGATGTTCGAAAAGGTCGAAATCCCGATTCTCGGTATTATCGAAAACATGAGTACCCACATCTGTTCGAACTGCGGACATGAAGAGGCGATTTTCGGTGCTCACGGCGGCGAATCCATGGCGCAACAGTATCAAGTCCCATTCCTCGGCGCCCTGCCGCTCGACAAACGCATTCGAGAAGAAACCGACCAGGGCGCACCGACGGTTACTGCCGAACCAAATAGTGAGATCGCCCAGAAATATCGCAACATGGCTCAGCGTATCAGCGCCGACATCGGTGTCAAGAAACGCAATTATGCCAATGTGTTCCCGGAAATCGTCATTCAAAACACCTGATTATATAAGATATTCATAAGAAAATTTACGTGGGCGTTTCATCAGGAAACGCCTTTTTTATGCCTATCGAAAAGCCCGCCAAGACTACAGACAACCCTTTCTAAAATCGCTATAATACCCGGCTATTTAACAATAAAATTGCGCAAAAGTTCTTTCGGTCTTTTTAAACGGACTTTAATCGCATTTTTTTACCACTGCGGTCTCTCAAAACAAAACAGGAAACGAAACACCGATGTCAGCCAAAGCACAGAGAAAAATTTTAATCACCAGTGCCTTACCCTACGCTAACGGTCCAATCCATTTAGGCCACCTTGTCGAGTATATTCAAACCGACATCTGGTCTCGTTTCCAAAAAATGCGCGGCCATGAGTGTACCTACGTTTGTGCCGACGATGCCCACGGAACGCCAATTATGCTGCGCGCCGAAGCCGAAGGCATTACTCCTGAAGAGCTGATCGCCAAATCGTCCGAAGAGCACCAGGCCGATTTCGCCGGTTTCAATATCGCTTTCGATCATTACCACAGCACCAATTCACCGGAAAACAAATACTTTGCCGAGTTGATCTATAACCGTCTGAAAGAGAAAGGTTATATTGCACGCAAGTCGATTTCCCAGTTCTACGATCCTGAAAAGGCCATGTTCCTGCCGGATCGTTTCGTTAAGGGAACCTGCCCGAAATGCGGTACCGAAGATCAGTACGGCGACAACTGTGAAGCCTGTGGTGCAACCTATGCGCCAACCGATCTGATCAACCCGAAATCGGTGGTTTCCGGCGCAACACCGATCGAAAAAGACTCCGACCATCTATTCTTTGAACTGGATCAGTTTGCCGACATGCTTAAAGAATGGACCCGTGCCGGTCACCTGCAAACCCAAATCGCCAATAAAATCGACGAATGGCTGGAAGGCGGACTGCGCGGCTGGGATATTTCGCGTGATGCGCCTTACTTCGGTTTTGAAATCCCTGGTGAACAAAATAAATATTTCTATGTCTGGCTGGATGCTCCGATCGGCTATATGTCAAGCTTTAAAGCCTACTGCGAAAAATCGGGACTGAACTTCGACGAATACTGGCAGAAAGATTCCCAGGCCGAGTTGTACCACTTCATCGGTAAAGACATTATCAACTTCCACGCCCTGTTCTGGCCTGCCATGTTGCATGGCGCTGACTTCCGCACTCCGGATGCGGTCTGGGCGCACGGATTCCTGACCGTTGACGGCCAAAAGATGTCCAAGTCACGCGGTACTTTCATTATGGCCAGAACCTATCTGGATCACTTGAATCCGGAATACTTGCGTTATTACTTCGCTGCCAAGCTGACCAGCCGTATCGACGACATCGATTTGAATCTGGAAGATTTTGCACAACGCGTCAACTCCGATCTGGTCGGTAAAGTCATTAATATCGCCAGCCGTTGCGCCGGTTTTGTTATGAAAAAATTCGACGGCAAGCTGGCCGATAGCTGGTCCGCCGCCGCGCAGGCACTGTACAACGAGTTCTCAAGCAAATCGGAAGAAATCGCCGAGCTGTACGAAAAACGCGAATACGGTCACGCCATGCGTGAAATCATGGCCCTGGCCGACAAAGCCAATGAATACATCGCTGAAACCGCCCCTTGGGTACTGGCGAAAGAAGAAGGCAAGGAATCGGAATTGCATGAATCAGTGTCGGTTGGTATCAACCTGTTCCGCGTACTGATGAGTTATCTTGCGCCGGTATTGCCGAAAACCGCGACCGATGCCTGGGGCTTCCTGAATCTGCAAACTCCGGGCTGGGATGATGTAAAAACTCCACTAATGGGGCATGAAATCAATAAATTCAAAGCCTTAATGACGCGTCTGGAAATGCCTTCTATTGAGAAAATGGTCGAAGCTTCGGCACAATCATTGGGTGCAAAATCGGCGCCTGACGGTAAAAAAGACGACGCCAAACCGAAAAAGAACAAGCAAGAGAATAAAATGACTTCGGAAAACGCTCAAACTAAAGACACTGGCGGATTCGATCCACTGGCAGAAACCATTACCATTGACGACTTTGCTAAAATCGATCTGCGTATTGCCAAAATCATCAATGCCGAAGCAGTTCCGGAGGCGGACAAACTGATTAAACTGACATTGGATATCGGATTTGAGCAGCGCCAAGTCTTCGCCGGCATTAAAGCGGCCTACAACCCGGAAGACCTGATCGGCAAACTGACCGTCATGGTCGCCAATCTGGCACCGCGTAAAATGCGTTTCGGCTTATCGGAAGGTATGGTACTGGCTGCCGGTCCGGGCGGCTCTGATCTCTATATTTTGAATCCGGATGACGGTGCCCAACCGGGTATGCGCGTTAAATAAAAACGTTTAACCCGTCAAAACGGCTCGAACGGAAACCGACACGAAACAGGAATTTATTACCGAGAAACTTATGCAGGAATATCTGGTCATCTTAATCAGTACTGTTCTGGTCAATAACTTCGTCCTTGTGAAGTTTCTCGGCCTGTGTCCGTTTATGGGTGTCTCCAAAAAGACCGATGCCGCTCTTGGCATGGGTCTGGCGACTACCTTTGTGCTTACCCTCTCCTCGGTGCTGAGTTACATTATCTACACCTATCTATTGCAGCCTTTCGGCTTGGAATATCTGCAAACCATCGCCTTTATTCTTGCCATCGCCGCAGTGGTCGGCTTTACAGAAATGGCGATTCATAAAAGCAGCCCGGTGCTTTACCAAGTCCTGGGCATTTATCTGCCATTGATTACCACCAACTGTGCCGTGCTTGGTGTTGCACTACTGAACGTCGGCGAAAAGCACGATTTTATCTCCTCGGCGGTTTACGGCTTCGGTGCGGCGGTCGGCTTTACGCTGGTTATGGTCCTCTTCTCTTCCATCCGCGAACGACTGGAAATCGCCGATATTCCGGCGCCTTTCAAAGGCGCGCCGATTGCTTTGATTACCGCAGGGCTCATGTCAATGGCCTTTATGGGCTTCGGAGGGCTGGCCTGATGTCTGTCGCCGTCAATTCGACCAACTGCCGCAACAAGGGATCGAAGCTGTGATAGAAGCGATTTTGATCTTTCTGGGTCTGGCGCTGGTCTTCGGACTCCTGCTCGGTTACGCCTCGGTTCGTTTCAAGATCGAAGGCAACCCGATGGCCGAACAGATCGATAAAGAGCTGCCGCAAACCCAGTGCGGACAGTGCGGCTTTCCGGGTTGCAAGCCTTATGCCGAAGCTCTGGCAAAAGGTGAATCCGAAGTCAATCTGTGTATTCCAGGCGGCACCGAGGTGATGATCAAAATCTCCGAGATTACCGGCCGCGAACAGAAACCGATGGAAGATACTTCTGCCGAAGAAAAACCGAAAGAAACCGCTTTTATCGATGAAGACCTGTGCATTGGTTGCGTGTTGTGTATTAAAGAATGCCCGGTGGATGCCATTCTCGGCGCAACCAAAATGATGCATACCGTCATTCAACAAGAATGCACCGGCTGCGAAAAATGCGTGCCGGTCTGTCCGGTCGACTGCATTGAAATGCGTCCTCTGGCCCAGACCCTGAACAACTGGAAATGGCCTGATCCGGAAGCCGAAGACGCTGCCAAACGCAACGGGGGTGCGGCATGAGCCTGCTGCACACGATCCAGCGTGGAATCGCCAGAGTCTATCCGACAGCCAAACGCTGGCTATATCGCTTTCATGGCGGTGTTTTCCCCTCTTATCATAAATCGATGTCGGAGCGCATGCCGATCCGAGAACTGGCGTTACCGAAAAAACTCTTTCTGCCTATCGAGCAAGACGGAGAATTATTGGAAACTCAGGTTCAGGTCGGCGACAGAGTTCTGAAATATCAGGTGATCGCTACAGCAGCTGACGCGGAATATGTCCGTAGCCGCAGCGTACCGGTACATGCACCGACTTCCGGAACCGTCATCGCAATTGAAGCGCACAGTATTGCTCACCCTTCCGGATTGAAATCGCCGTGTATCGTGATTGAAACCGACGGCTTAGATCAGGCAGGAGAATCGCCGCTAAACGCTTTAACCATGAATAATCCGCTTGAATTAAAACAACTGTTACGCGAAGCAGGCATTATCGGCATGGGCGGTGCAGGCTTCCCGACCTATGCCAAACTACCGGCAGAAAGCGGCAAAATTCATACCCTGTTGATTAACGGTGCCGAGTGCGAACCTTTTATCACCTGCGATGACCTGTTGATGCAGCATTATCCGCAGCGCATTATCCAGGGTGCACTGATTACTGCCAAAGCCCTTGGCGCCAAAAAAGTGATCTGCGGTATTGAAACCAATAAACCGGCCGCAATCGAAGCCATGCGTTCGGCCGCAGCCGGAACCATCGTCGAAATCAAAACGGTGGAAACCGTCTACCCGATGGGAGGTCAAAAACAACTGACCTACGAACTGACCGGAATCGAAATGCCAAAAGGCAAACATGCAGTTGATCTGGGTCTGCTTATGATGAATGTCGCTACCTACGCCGCCATCTACCAGGCTGTGGAAGAAAAAAAGCCGCTAATTTCCCGTATGGTCACAATCACCGGTTTCGGTTTGAAATCCCCTTTCAATGCCGAAGTTCTGATCGGAACGCCGTTTAACGAACTGGCCGAATTGGCTGAACCCAATCAAACGATCCGTTATCCATTAGTTATGGGCGGACCGATGATGGGCTTCGAAGTTCTGGATAATCAGGTTGGAGTTTTGAAAACCACCAACTGTGTTCTGGCCAATCCGCCGCAACAACAGGAAATGCAGATGCCATGTATTCGCTGCGGCGAGTGTATGGATGCCTGCCCGGTCAACCTGCTGCCGCAACAGATGTATTGGCACGCCCAAGGACATGAATACGAAAAAGTCGAAAAGCTGAATGTCTTCGACTGTATCGAATGCGGTTGCTGCAGTTATGTCTGTCCAAGCCATATTCCACTGGTGCAATATTACCGTCATGCCAAATCGGAAATTAAAGAAATCCATGCCGAACAAAAAGCGGTTGAGCTGGCAAAACAGCGGCATGAATTCAAGCTGGCGCGTATCGAACGCGAGAAGCAGGAACGTGAAGAACGCCTGAGACAGAAAAAAGAAGCGGTTAAAAAACAAATCGCTAGCGAAGACTCTTCAAAACCTTCTTCAGAGAATAGTTCCGACTCGGCCAAAAAACCAAATGCTGCTCAAGCGGCAGCAGCACGTGCCGCTGCGGCTAAAAAAGCCGCCGCTCAGAAAGCAGCTCAAGCAAATGCACCCACTCAAACGGAACCGACCGATGACGATTTAGCGAACCTGCCTCCGGCTCGCCGTAAAGCGATTGAGGCGGCGCGTAAAGCGGCACAAGGCAAAAAAACGCCTTCGACTAAAGGCGCCAGTGCATCTCCGGAAAATCGTACCAAAGCAGAAGCCGGATCGACAAAAGATCCTAAAGCCTCTGCAAAAGCTGCTGCTGCAAAAGCTGCAGCGGCTCGTGCCGCAGCCAAGAAAGCCGCTCAACAAACTGACGATTCCGAACAGACTAAGCAAGAAGTTTTACAATCTCCTCAGAAAACGGAAGAAGTGAAGAAAGACCCGCGTGCAGCCGCTAAGGCTGCCGCAGCGAAAGCGGCCGCCCGTAAAAAGGCTCAGCAGCAAGTAAACGAGCAAAGTGAAACCGACAAAAATGAAGCGGTAAAACCAGCCACGGTGCCAACTGAACCTCAAACCGTCGACTTAACCGAAACCAGTGCGCACACTTCTCCCGCTTTGGAAAAAGAGCAGCAGCGAAAGCTGGCGGTTGAAAAAGCCCGCCAAGCGGCATTGGCCAGAAAACAAGCGCAGAAGCAGCAGGCTCTGGAACAAGATGCAGAACAGCAAACCAAACAAGACGCTGCGCAATCCGTTACTGATCAACCCGTTGTCGATAAACGTGCCGCTGCCGTTGAAGCAGCGAGAAAACGCGCCGCCGCCCGCAAGGCTCAACAGCAATCAAACGCCGAACAAGGAGGCGATTCCTGATGAACGATCGCATGCAGTCATCCCCATTCGCGCATAATGATCAGAACGTTCGTAAAGTAATGATGCAAGTGCAGATTGCCGCGCTCCCGGCTCTGTTGGTTCATCTGTACTTTTTCGGATTTGGCATTGTCGTACAGTGGTTGTTGGCAGTAATCACCCTAATCGTCGTTGAAAGTGCGATGCTCAAATTGCGTGGTCGCCCGATTCTGCCTTATCTGACCGATTTAAGCGGCCTGATCACCATTACCGGTCTGGTATTTTGTATTCCGCCGACCGCCCCTTGGTGGATTATCGTTACCGGCAGTGCCTTCGCTCTAATTTTCGGAAAACATCTGTACGGCGGTTTGGGTTATAACCCGTTTAATCCGGCCATGCTCGGTTATGCATTCCTGTTGATCTCCTTCCCGGTTCCGATGACTCAGTGGATTCTACCGGCAGAATTAAGCGGCCATTACATTGATTTCATGGAAGCCTTACAGTTGATTTTTCAAGGCAACATGAATAATGTCCCGCTGGATATGATGACTGGCGCAACACCGTTAAACGAACTGCGGATAGGCGTTTCTCAAGGCATTAGTGTCGGTGAAACCCTGAACCCGGAAATTCCGACCCACACCAGCTATACGCATCACCTGCTCGGTTTTAACAGCTGGGAATGGATCAATATTACCTTTATGCTCGGCGGCGTGTGGATGCTGTACAGCCGCACAATCCGCTGGCAGTTTCCGGTCGGTTTTCTCGGTTCGCTTGCCTTAATGGCATGGATTTTCCACAGCATCGATCCAAACACCTACCCACCGGTCGATTTTGTCTTGTTGACCGGCGGAACCATGCTGGCCGCTTTCTTTATTATCACCGATCCGGTCACTGCCAGCACCACACCGACGGGACGCTTTATCTACGCTTGCGGAATCGGCGTGCTGGTGTATGTCATTCGTAACTGGGGCGCTTTCCCGGACGGTTTGGCGTTTGCCATCCTGTTAATGAATATCGCGGTGCCGCTGATCGATCAGTATACCCAGCCACGCGTTTTCGGGCATAAGCGCTAGGAGCTCTGATGAACAAGAAACCGATGTTAAATCCGGAACTGTTTAAAACGATGGGTAACTCGGCCGGAAAATTGAGTGCCTTCGTTCTGGTGTGCATTATCCTGCTACTCGGAGTGCGCTATATCACCGCCCCGACCATCGCCGAGGAAGAACGCCAGAATCTGCTCAATCGCTTTAACGATGTTCTGCCTGCTTCACTGTACGACAACGATCCGTTACAAGATCAAAAGCTGATTAAAAACGAGCGCTACCTCAAGCTGCTCGGAGCCAAAGAACCGGTCGTCGTTTATCGTGCCCGTAAAGGCATCGAGCCTGCCGGAGCTATTTTCCAGACAATTGCCCCCAACGGCTACAGCGGCAATATCTATATTCTGGTCGGCGTGCTTCCGGATGGTCAGGTTTCCGGCGTACGGGTCCTGAAACATGCCGAGACTCCCGGGCTCGGCGATAAGATCGAGTTAGAAAAAAACAATTGGATTCTTTCTTTTGATCGTCGCATTCTAACCCCTGGAAACCAGCATGACTGGGCGGTCAGAAAAGACGGCGGCGATTTTGACCAGTTTACCGGTGCGACCATTACCCCGCGCGCGGTCGTCGGTGCCGTTAAACATGCACTGGAAATGGTGAATGAATTAGGAGCAAAGCTTTATGAATGAAACGACGCACTCTTCGCAAGCAACGACTTCTGACGCCTTGGAAAATACGACCGGTTCATGGGCAGAAAAAAAAGCCGAATACAAAAAAATCATTCAAAACGGCCTGTGGCAAAACAACCAGGCATTAGTTGCCCTGCTTGGTTTATGCCCGCTTCTGGCGGTTTCCAATAACTTTATCAACGGACTGGGCCTAGGCTTGGCGACCCTGTTGGTTCTGATGATTTCCAATGCCTTGGTATCGATCATCCGTAACCACGTCTCGAATGAAATCCGCATCCCGGTTTATATTGCGATTATTGCCACTGCTGTAACCATTATCGACCTATTAATGAACGCCTATTTCCACACGCTGCATGGTATTCTCGGTATCTTTATTCCGCTGATCGTGACTAACTGTGCCATTCTGGGACGAGCCGAAGCCTACGCTTCCAAACACTCGGTCGACAAAGCTTTGCTAGACGGCTTCTTTATGGGGCTTGGATTCTTACTGGTACTGGTGGTATTAGGCGGTCTGCGTGAGCTGATCGGCAACGGCACCCTGTTCGATCAAGCCTATCTGATGTTCGGCGAAGCCGCCCGTAGCTGGACGCTGCATTTTGGTGACGATTACCAGGGCGTCTTACTGGCCGTTCTGCCTCCCGGTGCTTTTATCGGTCTAGGATTATTGATTGCCGCCAAGAATTATCTGGATCAGAAAAAAGCTCAGCAACAGCAAAACCAGCTCGGTATTAAAGTCGCCGTAAAGTAATCAACAAAAAACATTTAAAGCCATGAATAAACAGAAACGCCTAGAAATTTTCCAACGCCTGAGCGCAGCGATTCCGGAACCGGAAACCGAGCTGAACTACTCCAATCCGTTCGAGCTGCTGATTGCCGTCATTCTTTCGGCACAGGCGACCGATAAGGGCGTGAATATCGCCACCGCCAAACTGTTTCCGGTCGCCAATACGCCGGAAGCGATCTATGCGCTGGGCGTCGAGGGTTTGAAGGAATACATCAAAACCATCGGCCTGTTTAACACCAAAGCGGAAAACGTTATTAAAACCTGCAAAATGCTGGTTGAATTGCACGGCTCAAAAGTACCGGATAACCGCAAGGATCTGGAAGCGCTGCCAGGCGTTGGGCGTAAAACCGCCAATGTGGTATTGAATACCGCTTTCGGCCAGCCGACGATGGCAGTCGACACGCATATTTTCCGCGTTTCCAACCGCACAAAAATCGCCCCCGGAAAGAACGTACTGGAAGTCGAAAAGAAATTACTGAAAAACGTGCCGAAAGAGTACCTGATTCCGGCGCACCATTTACTGATTCTGCACGGCCGTTACACCTGTACCGCGCGCAAACCGCGTTGCGGCGCCTGCTGTATTTACGACCTGTGCGAATACAAAGACAAAACCGAATAAAGCTATGTTGTATACCTCTGAACGAGACAAACTGCGTCAATTCTATGCCGACTGCTGGAAGAAAGCGCGTCACGGCCTGCCGATGGAACCGATGGAGCAAATGGTCGCGCGCGTGATTGAAATGCATCCGGAATACCACCGCATGCTGGAAAACGAAAAACACCTCGGCAACGAATACAAACCGGAAGACGGCGAAACCAATCCGTTTCTGCATATGGGCATGCATCTGGGACTACAGGAGCAGGTCGTTATGGACCGTCCGGCCGGCATCAAAGCCATTTACCAACAGCTCGGCGAAAAGACGGGCGATGTGATGAAGACCGAACACGCCATGATGGAATGTCTGGCGGAAATGATGTGGCAGGCGCAACGCAGCCAATCCGAACCGGATGAAGCCGCCTATCTGCAATGCCTGCAGAATCTGCTGCTGAAATACTAACTACTTCACGAATCGGACATCACGCATTTGGACTTTCGGCAACACACCCCCTACCGTTTAAATCCAGATGCGCCAGAGCCGCAAACCTATTTACTGAATCTCTATACCGACGGTGCCTACTTCAAACAACACCGGCTTGGCGGCTGGGGCATCGCCATCTACGATCATCAGGGTCAACTTCTCGAAACTCTCTCAGGCGTGCAAATTTCCGAATCCAGTCTGGAAATGGAACTTATTGCAGCGATTAAAGCCCTGCAATGGGTTCAACAAAACCACCCGAACTCATCACCCACCCTCTACACCGATGCACAAATCCTGCTTGAAGGACTCTTCGACAAATACCCGCAATGGCAAGAATCCAATTGGCACTCCCCCAACGGCAACCCTGTCGTTTTCACCGAACTCTGGCAACAACTCCATCAACTCACCGAAAACCTCAACCCTGACATCTACTGGATCAAAGGCCATACCAACAGTCACCAAAACCAACTCGCCGATCAACTCGCCCGCCAATCGATTCTAAAAAAACCGTACTCAGATTAGAGAAATATCCATTTTCTACTAGCTAATTCCCACCTGTTTCATTAGTATAAATATCAATAAAACTGATAACGCACTTTATCTGAATTTAGTGAAATCTATTTATGCCACCTAAACATTAGATAAATTAACGCAAGCGTTTGAAAATAAATAATTTATAAAGATTAACGCAACCTAAATCACTATACAAAACGGCGGTTTTATACATTGTTGAAATACGCAATAAATAGGTATTTAGGATGTCTAATAATAGTTAGGGCGTCAGGAACGTGAGGAGCATTCTTTAGTGAATACTTGTATGACAGTCACCTGCGACACTTGTGAACAGGATATTGACTGCCGCATTGGATATTCAAATCGTCGATTGCAACCGTTAGCGTTTTCCTGTCCTCATTGTGATTCACAGATCGGAATTACACTCGACACCTCAAATGCGCCAAGCTCCAAATTCTCATTTGATGGATGCAAGCCAGCTGATGCTCAACCCTCTGGGGCATTTGATGGGCGCAATCCATTCATAGATTTACATCTCGATTTTCCTGTTCGCTCTGGCGGGTATCAAATAGGTCATACCCCATTCATGATGGCGATGGAAGACATCACTGTTGCTTCTGGAGGAAATAGTAAAAAAGCACATTCGATGCTCCAATTCCTCAATGTTCATCTCAATGCTCTCAATGAAATGACTGAGAAGGCCGGAGAAATCAAAAGGCTTATAAATCTTTACAACGGAAAAAATAAGCAGTTATTTCAGCAGCGAGCAGCATCATTTCTGGGTAAGCAAGAAGAAAAATCGCTATTGCCACAGGATATAAATGCAACTCTATATTCAGTGGTTTCTATTGCATTTTTTCCGTTCACAGTGTTCGCACATAGCAAAGAAATCTCAGAAAAGATGCCGCAACTAATGGGAAGCATTGATCGTGAGAAATTGGGAGAATTTATCGATCACCTCGATGCGTCAGGGTTCCTGAGCACTCTTCAGCGAGACTGTCTCAGCATATATCCAAGAATTTATGACGCTGAGCTTCCTTTGCGGCCTGCTTTGTTTCTAGATCTTACTGGCAATACAGAAGCTGAAAAGACTGCGACGCGTGTTTCGGTACAAGATTTTTCACGGATTAAAGACTTATATAAAGATATTGTTGAAATTCTGAGTCGGCAGCTAGTATTGGTTGCGGGATTTAATAATCTTCTGATTCGAGGAGATGCAAATAGCTTTAAATTAATTGATGGTGGCGCATTGAGTGATTTAAAGAAATTCTCCGGAAAGCCCCTTTCCGAAAAGTTTAAATACCTGGATGACTCTTGGTACAACATCGATCCAGATGCGTTTAACTTAGGTTTGCGAAATGCAATTGCTCACAACAACATTCATTATAACGGAAGCAGTCAAATTATCACATACAGCCCTAGTGGCGGGCGGCTTGAAGCTAGCTCGAACGAAACTATGACTTTTCTGGTATTTGTTAGATTATTGCTTATCGCATTCAGAGAAATGCACAGTCTTCACCACGTAATAAAAAGCGTATTTTTTTATAAATATCTCATCCATGAAAAATCGAAAGAAAAATAATGCCCTACCAATCACATTACCAGATTACTACCGGGCATTTCAGATAATGCATGGGATTCTTTTAAACGAAGATTCAACGCCCCATAAAGCATGCTTGTTCTTTGCAAATGCTGGAGCAGAAATTTTAAGTAAGCACTTTAAGCTGCAAGCCGAACCAATAGCAGGAGCAGCTTTCTACTTTCTCCACGATGAAACCGCCTCAGTTCTCTCATTTGCTGATTTGACAGAAGATTATGTTTCTTCAAACAATCAAGCATTCCACGCATGGGTGCAATGCGGGGATTGGATTATTGATTTTATGGCTCCACTTTTTCCTGAGGCATTAAAAGATACAGGGGTGAACATAAGCATTCCTCGAAAAATGTTTCAGAAAAATCTATCCAGTATGGCCGACTCATTAGATGTGCTTAATAAATCAGGAGATTTTTTATTATCTCCAAACACAGAATTAACTAAACACTTACAAAGAGGTCTGGCAGAGAAGCTGGCAAATGCTGATCTTGTTGACATAGCCTCAAGATGGTTTGTTAAAACCCCAAAGAAGATACTTAAGGAAATACCTATATCTGACGGCAAGGGTAAACTAACAGAGGCAAAACTTAGTAGTATTACCATTCAGGGTGCTTGGTAATACCTACGCATAACAAGGCGCTCGTTCGGACACAAACTACGCTGTGCTTCGTTTGCGCCGCACAGCTTTAACGTTATGTGTTGTAAATGAACAAATCAAAAAGGAAACTAAATGTTAAAGATTTTTATCGATGAATCTGGTTCATTTGCTACTGCCGAGCACCAAGGTTCTTGGAGTCTGACATCAGCCATTGTTTTACCTGCTCCAGATAAAAGGAAATGTATAGAAGCATTGAAAGAACTTAAAATTGAAAATAAATTTAGACACAATGATGAAGTTAAATTAAAAAACGTATCAGAAGATAGCTATTTGAGTTTTCTTCATAAACTTGGGAATACTAACTGTACTCTATATTCTGTAGCGACAGATGCAGGTACTCAGACCGTTGAAGATATCGAAGCTCACCGAGATCGACAAGCCGATAAAATTGAAGAACATAAAGATAAAATGCAACACGAAGAAATGACTAAGCAACTTGAGAATCAAGCAAATCAAGTTAGAAAGCTTGCCCCACAACTTTATCTTCAACTTATCTGCCAGACAACGTTAATGTCTGATGTAGTGAGAAAAAGCATATTGTTCTATGTTCAAAGGTGTCCTAAACAGATAAATGCTTTTCAGTGGAAAATTGACAAAAAAACTGCTGGCAGGATATCTAAATATGAACAATCATTTCGTTCATTAGTCCTCCCATTTCTTCAATCTGAATCACTCAGAAATCCGGACGTTCATGTCACTGATTTTGATTACAGCGCGATGAACGATTTTTTTTACACAGAAGATAATAAACCTCAATACTTGGAGAAAGATTACGGTATCAAAACCAGTCCAGAGGGTGGATTAAATATTGGTAAAATTGTTTTGAATGATTTTGAATTTGTAGACTCCAAGATTGAAGAAGGTATTCAAATAATAGACCTGTTAGTATCCGGAATCAGGCGAACACTACGTGGAGACTGGGAGACTAAGAGTCAAGTTATATCTGAAGCTTTAGGAAGCTTAATGGTGCAAGCAATAGATAATAAATTCCCGATACACTTCATTACGACATCAGAAGAACAGCAATCACTAAGTCCAAATGCCATAAAAGCTTCAAAAGCTTTTAAAGACCATCAAAAACCAATGCTTACATGATAAGAACACATAACAATTCACTCAACTCAACTCGACCGTGCTATGCGCGCGGCCGGTTAAGTTTAGTCGTTAGACTTTTAAGAACTTAATCAATCGCTTCCAATGCGGTTTTGCAGAGGCTGGTGATATTAGAAAAATCACCTTCTGCAACGCTGGTTTTCGGGACGATCCAGCTGCCGCCGACACATAGAACATTCGGTAGTGCCAGGAAGTCGTTCATATTGGCTAGGCTGACCCCGCCTGTCGGGCAAAACTTCATTGACCCGAATGGGCCGGCAAAGCCTTTTAACAGTTCAATACCGCCGACCGCCGTGGCCGGAAAGAGTTTGCAGCCTTCAATACCGTATTCCATTGCCAGCATGACTTCGCTGGCAGTCGCAACACCCGGAATAAATGGGATACCTTCTTCTTTGGCACAATCCAGCAGTCCGGTACTGATACCCGGACTGAAGCTGAAGTTGCCGCCTAGATCTCTAACCTTAAGCATCTGCTCGGCATTCACAACCGTACCGGCTCCAACATTCATTTCCGGCAGTTCTTTGGCGATGGCTTCAATACTGGCAAGCGCCGCATCACTGCGCAGGGTGATTTCCATGACGGCAATCCCCCCTTCCAGTAACGCTTCCGCTAGCGGCAAAGCGTCTTTGGGGTCTTCCAGCACCACCACGGGAACGATTGGGGAAATGCCTAAAATTTCAGTCGCCTTCATGCTTGTTCTTCTCCTATAGAATCAAATATCGATGCCCCCATTTCGGCACTGCCGACAAAGTGGCGCATCATCGCAAACAATTCACGTCCGGTTCCCCATCGATCATGTGACAAATCTGGATGAGCCTCCTCTCGGGCCGCCAGTTCTTCCGCAGACACTTTCAGTTCCAGTGTTTTGGCTTCGACATCCAGCACAACAATATCACCGTTTTGAACCTTGGACAGCATACCGCCATCCAGCGCTTCCGGTGTAACGTGAATTGCCGACGGCACTTTACCTGAAGCACCGGACATGCGTCCGTCCGTGACGACAGCAACCTTAAAACCTTTATCCTGCAAAGCGCCCAATGGCGCCATCAGGCCGTGCAGTTCCGGCATACCGTTGGCTTTTGGCCCCTGATAACGGACAATCGCAATAAAATCTTTATCCAGTTCGTGTGCCTTAAACGCGGCCTGCAATTCTTCTTGTGATTCAAACACCACAGCCGGTGCTTCAATACATAATTGTGTCGGTTTCAGTGCCGAGGTTTTGATGACAGAACGCCCCAGGTTACCGCCCAGCATGGTCAGGCCGCCGTGGTGGTCGAACGGCTCGTCGACCGTTGAAACGATCTCCGGGTCACGCGGTTTGTCCGGCGCGGGTGTCCAGGTCAGCCTGTCGTCGACAAGGGAAGCTTCGGTGGCGTAAGGCGCCAGACCTTTACCGACAATGGTATTCACATCTTCATGCAAAATACCGGCATCCAGCAATTGGCTGATAACATACCCCATGCCGCCGGCATCGTGGAATTGGTTTACATCGGCACTGCCATTTGGATATAGACGGGTAATCAGCGGAACGATGGAAGAAATATCGTCAAAGTCTTCCCAGTTGATGTGAATACCGGCCGCCTTGGCCATCGCGATCAGGTGCATGGTATGGTTGGTCGAACCACCGGTTGCCATCAGACCGACCAAGGCATTGACGATACTTTTTTCATCAATCATACGGCCGACCGGCATGAAATTCTCGCCGAGTTGCGTCAGTTTGACGATTTGCTGTGCGGAGCTGACGGTAATCGCTTCACGCAACGGAGTATCCGGATTCACAAAAGTCCCGCCCGGAAGATGCAGCCCCATCACATCCATCATCATCTGGTTTGAGTTGGCCGTGCCATAGAAGGTACAGGTTCCGCTACTGTGATAACAGGCCGATTCACTTTGCAATAGGACGTCTACCCCGACATTACCGAGTGCGAACTCTTGGCGCACCTTGCCTTTTTGCGCATTACTGATGCCGGAACGCATCGGCCCGGCAGGGATAAAGACGGCGGGAAGATGACCGAAAGTCAAAGCGCCGATCACCAATCCGGGAACGATCTTGTCGCAAACCCCTAAATAGATCGCGCCTTCGTATACGTTATGCGAGAGGCCGACGGCCGTCGACATCGCAATGGTGTCGCGACTGAACAGACTGAGTTCCATCCCCGGCTGCGACTGAGTCACCCCGTCGCACATCGCCGGTACGCCACTGGCAACCTGACAGGTCGCGCCGACTTCGCGCAACGCCGCCTTGATTTTAAGCGGAAAATCCGCAAAGGGTTGATGCGCGGAAAGCATGTCGTTGTAGGCGGTAATAATGCCGATGTTCGGTGCCTTCATGCCCGACATAATCGCTTTATCTTCAGCGGATTCGGCCGCCATGACATGAGCGAGGTTACTGCACCCCAGTGCCGCACGATGCACTTTCTTTTTTTCCGCTTCAGCGATCCGTTCCAGATAAATTTCCCGCGTCTTGCGTGAACGCTCGATAATACGCTCGGTAACTTCTAAGATCCCTTTATTCATCGCGACTCCACTTCTAATTCATATTTATTATTGCAAGTCTGGCAAGCACTAAACCAGTTTAAAGCATGATACAGACCAATGTTAAAAGCTGCTCCATTGCCGGCTTTAAGGCCAAAATCCGGGATATTTACTCCTCGAACCGGGCCAAGAAAGGCAAGCAAATCCCCATCCAAGCCGTAGCCGACTACTCGAACTAGTGCATAACGCACCATAAGAGTCCATACTATTACTGATTCCAAAACAGAACAATGTTACATCAGAAATCGCTAAAACCTTTTATTATTACCAATGAGCGTAACCAGAAGAAAAAATCGCACTATCAGTAGGCTACAGAAAATGAAATAATAGGCCGAACCTTTTCACTTCTACCAACTTCACTAACCCATTGAATATAAGTCATTTTTGAATATCGCTTAATCCAAAACGAGGATTGCTATGAAGTTCGGAATCCATCAATTAACTCCTGTTGTCAATTTTGTATCGAAAATACCGTTTTTTGCAGCTTTCGTTATTGCTCTGTTATCTCTAAATGGTTGTGGCGGAGAACCGATTGGTAGTACGCCTGGTACAGACTTGACGGTCGAACAACAACTCACAGCCGAGTTGGACCAGGTTCAATCCGACCGGGATTTTACCCTCTTGGTCGAATCCAATAATGGAACCCAATACGTTTATAACCGAGGTTCCTCCACACCTGAAACCGTCTATCGCTCCGCATCCACTTCAAAAATGGTGACCTCTGCAATTATCCTGTCGTTAGTGCAGGACGGCATTCTCTCGTTAGAGGACCATCCGCAAGACTACCTCGATTTTTGGCCGACAAGCGGTAGTCATGCAGACATTACCTTACGCCAACTTTTAGACTTTACTTCCGGCATTACTCAAGAAGATATCTGTATGAATAACCCGTTTGCGGATTTCGCCAGTTGTGTTGAGAAGATTCTAAATCAAAATTCGACGATCCCCGTTCCCGGCAGCGAGTTCTACTATTCCGGTACACACATGCAGGTAGCGGCTTTGATGGCAATTCGGGCCGGGGGATTTGCCGATTGGCAGGAAGTGTTTAACTTCTTCAAATCGCAAACTCAGCTATTTCCCAATGCGACCTATGATCTACCTTCTGCCGGCAATCCGCGTGTTGCGGGAGGCATGCATTGGCAGGCCAATGAATATTTAGATTTTCTCAAAGCTCTTTATCTGGGAGACATCTTGTCCCCGACTCTTCTTACGGAGATGACCCTGGATCAGATTAGTGCGGCATCAATCGCATATTCGCCGATTGAATCCTGGTCTCCGCAAAAAGATTGGCATTATGGATTGGGTCTCTGGATAGAGTGTGATACGGTGCCCTTTAACTGCCCATCCACAACCAGAGTCTCTAGCGCCGGAGCTTATGGAGCCTATCCATTTATGGATTTTGCCAATCAGTATTTTGGAATTGTTGCTCTCGAAGCCCCGCTTGGAAACAGCGAAGAAGGTTATCTGATTTGGAATCCGGTAAAAACGGAATTATCCCAATGGGCGGAAAGCAATGCTAATTAGTTTTAAATGGCTGACTGAGCTTTTTGAGAGCTTAGCCTTTATCATTAAGATAAAATAAGACAATTCGATCAGCGACAACAGCAAGCGGTTTCTACTCTGAAAGAAGCGGTATTTTCCGGTAATTTAAACTTTTACATCCAGATCTAAAACAGACTCAGCATGACCAAATTATTTAAACGAACAACCTACTCGATTCTTTCCATAACCTTGACATTGAGCCTGTCGGCGTGCTCTTACGCAGCAAACCAGACACTCAATAAGAACACCGTCAATACCGGCTATATAACAGATAAAGAGATTCCGGAAGCCAGTGGTCTAGCGATCTCTCAGCGTCAAAAAAATGTTTTGTGGGTATTGAACGATAGCGGAAATAAACCATGGATATTTGCCATCAATGAGCAAGGCGAACGCTTAGGCACGGTAAAAATTAAAGGCGTCAAAAATAAAGACTGGGAAGATTTAGCCTCTTTTAAATACCAGGGCAAATCCTATCTGCTCATCGCGGACGTTGGCGATAATTCCGCTAAACGAAAAAAGTATTTCCTGCACTTTATCAAAGAGCCTAAGGCAAACAAACTCTCTCCTGATGAACCTTTATCCGTTAAACCGGAATGGTCAATTGAGTTTACCTATGAAGACGGGCCTAGAGATTGCGAATCGGTTGCCCTCGACTTAAAAAACAACAAGATTCTTTTATTGAGCAAACGAGACAAGCCACCGGTGCTCTATGAACTTCCCATGCGCAAAAGCGATAAGAAAGAGGAACTGATTGCCCAAAAACTCGGCGATATAAAACCGCTTCCCGAGCCTGAGGTACAGGATGTCCGTGCGCTTAAAAATCTGTTTTACGCCAAGCGGCCGACGGCCATGGACATGTCTGCTGACGGTTCGGCGCTGATTGTTTTAACCTATGTAAAAGCCTATCTGTATCAAAATAAAACCCGCTCTAATTGGGCTTCCGTTCTGGCACAATCTCCAAAAGAAATCGATCTCCCCTATTTGCAACAAGGGGAATCAATCTGTTTCGATCACGATGGACAGAGTATCTATGTCACCTCCGAAGGCCTGCCCGCGCCTTTATTCAAAGTAGATCTAAAAGATTCGTTACATTGAATTCTTTGAACCCTGTTTAACAAGACTTCTTCTATTTAAAAGCCTACACTGCATGCAAAAAACAAAACGCCCGAAGAAATCCAACGGGCGCTTTGAAATTAAAACAATTTACCTTGTGTTATGGCAATAGATTATCTATTTGAATCATTCTAAAACCGCCTTTAATCCTTAATGTCTGCAAAACCGGCCGTCAGTTGAGGCTGACTGCTGAAAAGCCCCCAACCTGCCCCAATGACAATATCACTACTAAAGTTATAGCCTGCACCGACATCCACATCCACTTTCTCACGAGCATTCGGATAGTAAGTCGCCCCTGCCGTCGCCACAAATGTATCTTTTTGATCATCCGACAGCACCTTGGCCGTCAGTCCGAATTTACCGTTAAAGGTATAAACCCCGCCGATCATCGCCGTGGCATCCGCCTGAACCACTGACGCCAACATTGTTAAACCCGAAAAGACGGTTGCTACCAACAATTTATTTTTCATCTCAATCACCTCGCTTCGATTCATAAAAGAAAAAACAGCAAATCTCCCTCTTAGCAATATACTCTTGAGAATTTAAAAATCAAATAAGCTCGATATCAGGCAGAAAACAGAGATGTTTATAACGACATTCTCTTTTCCGGCCCTTCACCACTCCTACAGATAAATCCGGAATAAACAGCGGATACAAAAACGAAATTTCATCAGAAAAACCCCATTCTCGCAGCCTAAATGCTAAGATGAAAAACAACTCCAAGCACCATTCACCAACCTCATTTTTTGAATTGGAAATCAGCATGGATGAGTTTATTGAACACCTGCATGAAGTCTTCTCTGAATTTGGTGCCATTACCGCCAGACGTATGTTCGGTGGCTACGGCATTTATCATGATGTCTTGATGTTCGCGTTGGTTGCAGACAATACCCTTTATCTCAAAGCGGATAAATTTTCTGTAGAAAGATTTATTGAATTGGAACTTCCTCCTTTTGAATATGAGAAAGGCGGTAAAAAAATGAAAATGTCTTATTTTCGTGCTCCGGAAGAAATTTTCGATGATCCGCATCTCGCGGAAGAGTGGGCCACCCTAGCCTTTGAGGCCGCTTTACGAGCCAAGAAATAAATCATGAAGATTGCAGACGTCATCAATGCCCAGCATGAATTCTTTCGCTTCAACCATACGAAAGATACCGACTTTCGAATCCGCCAACTGGAAAAGCTGAAACAACTGATTTCCGATAATGAAACCACGCTCTATCAAGCGATATTTAACGACTTCGGCAAATCCGAATTCGAAACCTATCTTGCCGAACTCTCTCCTATCTATCATGAGATTGATTTAGCACTTAAAAACATTCAAAAATGGAGTAAGCGGCAACGCGTTCGCACAGATCTGGCAAACTTCCCGGCCAAAAGCTATCTGGTCCCGGAGCCACTGGGAAGTGTGTTAGTTATCGGTGCCTGGAACTATCCCTATCATCTTTCGCTGATCCCAGCAATCAGTGCGCTGGCTGCCGGAAATACCGTCATTATCAAGCCGAGCGAACTTCCTTCGAGAACCTCTTCGGCCATGGCAAAGCTGATTAACGAAAGTTTTTCGGCGGATTATCTGCATATCATTGAAGGAGGCGTGGAAGAAACAACGGAACTGCTGAAATACCGCTTCGATAAAATATTTTTTACCGGCAGTACCGCTGTCGGCAAAATCGTCTACCAAGCCGCCGCTGAACATTTAACGCCGGTAACTCTCGAACTGGGCGGCAAAAGCCCGACATTTGTTTTCGCCGACTGCGATCTGCCAATGACTGCAAAGCGCATCGTATGGGCCAAATTTTTAAACGCCGGTCAAACCTGCGTTGCGCCGGATTATATACTGGTCGAAAAATCCATCAAAGATGCCTTTCTGCAAGCCGTACAACATGCCCTGCAACACTATCCGCAAACCCCTGAAACCGAGATTGATCCACTCACCGGACGCTATGTACAAATTATCAACCAGCATCATTTCCAGAGATTAAATTCCCTGATCGAAACCGCGCAGGATAAAGTCCATTTTGGCGGCAATCGCGATACAGATTCACGTTTTATTAGCCCTACAATCCTTCAAGACATTACATTTAACGACGAGATTATGCAGGAAGAAATCTTCGGGCCTATTCTGCCTGTCATCGCTTTTAATGATTTGGATGAAGTCATTCAGACAATCAAGCAAAAACCACGACCACTATCATGCTACATCTACTCGAAAAACCAGAAACTGATCGATAAAATACTGAATGAAATCTCTTTTGGCGGCGGCTGTGTTAATGACAGCCTCATGCATTTAACCAACGGCAACCTGCCGTTTGGGGGCGTCGGCATGAGCGGATTCGGCTGCTATCACGGCAAAGCCGGGTTCGACACCTTTACCCACTATAAAAGCATTCTGCATAAACCTTTCTTGTCGGAACCCAGCCTAAAACACCCGCCCTATTCAAAATGGAAGTTAAACCTGCTCAAATGGTTTTTAAAATAATTACCGGGCACAAGCACCGCGTCAGGATCGGGCATTTAGGAATGAAAGAACAGCATAAACAAGGATATTAAATTCATGCACAAAATAGCATCGATTGAAGCCGTACTGATCGGTACAGCGAAACCTCTGGGCAAGAAACAAGTGCTTAGCGGCATGGATAAGCATCCGGTTGATGGTGAAATCAAAGTCGGTAAACTCGGTCTGGAAGGTGACGAGCAAGCCGACTTGCGCGTGCACGGAGGTCCGGACAAAGCCGTACATTTTTATCCGCGTTCCCATTATGATTTCTGGAAAACCCGAATTGAATCACCGTTGCTGAATCAAGTCGGCGCCTTTGGAGAAAATCTGACGCTGGTCGGCCCGGATGAAAACGACATCTGTCTCGGTGATATCTGGCAGATCGGATCGGCAAAATTTCAGGTATCGCAAGGCCGTCAACCTTGCTGGAAACTGGCGCAACGTTTTGACGTGCCTGATATGGCAGAACAACTACAGAATGAAATGAAAACCGGCGGTTATCTGCGCGTTTTGCAGGAAGGTGAAATACAAGCAGCAGATGAAGTCATTCTATTAGAGCGCCCTTATCCCGATTGGCCGTTGACCCGGATTATGAAACTGTTTTATCGGGATACACTGAATGAAAGCGAACTGCGGCTGGCCGATGAATTACCCCTTCCCGCTTCCTGGAAAAAGGTGATTGCCAAGCGTTTAGAGACCCATACGGTTGAAGACTGGACATCGCGTCTATTCGGTCGCGATTAATCACTTCTTCCAAGACAGAAAAGACGGTTTTCATTAGCAAAATCCGCTAAACTCATTCCTGTTCAATTTAAAACTATAAACCTAAAAGGTAATTTTCGATGCTACAAACCAATCAACCGGCTCCGGATTTTTCCGGCGTCAACCAAGCAAACGAAACGGTTTCTTTAAGTGACTTTTCCGGTAAGCAGAAAGTCGTTCTGTATTTTTATCCGAAAGACGACACCCCGGGCTGCACTATTGAAGCAAACGACTTTACCTCTCTTGTTGGAGAATTTGCTGCCGCCGATACTCAGGTGATCGGCGTCAGTAAGGACGACTGCGCCAGCCATCAGGCGTTTATCGATAAATTCGGTTTGAAAATCGACCTGCTTGCCGATACCGACGGAAGCCTCTGCGACGCTTACGGAGTCTGGCAGCTGAAGGAGAAAAACGGTGTGTCCAAAATGGGCATTGTCCGCTCGACATTTATTATCGACACCAGCGGTAATTTAGCCTACGTGGAATACGGTGTTAGCCCGGACGGTCACGCTCAAGCGATGCTGGAAAAGGTTAAAAACCTGTAAAACCCTGCCAATTTGCGGGAAAAGAATCTAAACAACTCTCTTTCCCGCTTATCTTATTTCTCATTTATTTCACCCGATCACTTCAAAATTTACGGTAATTTTATCCAGCCTAACCGATTTTGACATCTTTCACTTTCAATCAATCTTCAAGCCATCCGTTACAACCTCAATTAACCCAAAATAAGCATTGATCAAACCAGTATTGCCCATTTAGAATGTCTGCTTTCAATACTGAATAGGACGTAGAGTGTTGTTTAGCAGAACCAAGCTGATGCAGTGGCGTGATTTAATTAATGTCTCTCCTGTCTTCGAAGATCCCGAAGTTTTGGCAGGCCGTAAAGCCGAAGATTTTCTAACTCGAATCGTCGAGTCAAACTTGAAGTACAAAGGTGTGCATTGTTTTGTCGGCAAACGGGTTCCGTGCCCTGAGAAAAGCCGCCGCTATGAAATAGACCTGATCGTGCTGACTAAAAAACAACTGCACGTCATTGAAGTTAAAAACTGGTCAGGTTCACTCGTTGAGGAAAACGGACAGTGGATTCAGCATAAGCTCAACGGACAATCGATCGAACACGATAATCTGACGGATCATAATTCAGCCAAGCTGCAATCTCTGCAAGACTATCTGCAGAAGCATGACATTCATATCGACCCGAGTTACATCAGCCAAAAAGTGGTCTTAATCAATCCGCGACTGAAAATCTCACCGCAAATACAATCCGATCCAAACGTTATCCCGCGGAGCCATCTTGATCATTATTTGCAATCGCAAAAAGGCGCCTCTTTCAGCGAGCGGATGCTGCATAGCGTGATCGAAAGCTGCACCTCTTCCGAAACCGGAAGCATTCTTCTTGATGGATTATTTAAAGCCATGCCGAGAAAGCAGCTCAAAAGAACCATTGAAGCTCTCGGTTCTTTAAGAACATGGGATCTAATCGGATTGCACGGCGGCAAAATCCTGCAAGGCGATGCACGCAGAATCTCAATCGGAGGACAACGCTTCGAACTTGAACCTCTACAGAGGGATGAAAAAATCGAATTGCGTTGGAAACGTGGCAAACTCTCAAGCTTATTCAGCTCTTGCGTAATGAATTTTGCATTCGGAAAAACCAAATTGCAAAAACGCAGTTACCGCTTGAATCCTCTGGAAGACCACATCCTCTTCCATAAGGCAGGCAACCCGCAGATTTCGCAAATTGACCTAAAGCAGATCGAGTGGATTAAACGCGGTTAAATTGTTTATCGCCAATAAAAGAGCTTAAACATCGATTACTAGAAACAGTGCGGTTGCAAACATCGTAATCGCCGCGACCCTTTTCAAATTACGTTGCAGAGCGTGACTACGCAACCATGCCCGCGCTTTAGAGGCAATCAACGCATAACCGAACATGACAGTAATCAAAATCGTCGCCACCATCCCCAAAACCAGAAGCCCACCCTGTACGCTTAACTCGGCCATATCAACAAAGCCCGGCAAAAAACCGATATAAAATAAAATCACTTTCGGATCGGCAAAAATAGTCATAAAACCGCTAGCAAAACGCGTGGTTTTCGACGTCATTACTTGCGCCGATTTAATCACTTCCGGATCACTGAGCAGCAAACGCCAGCCCATCCAAATCAGATAGACCGCGCCTAAATATTGGATCAATTTGAATAATAGGGTGAAGTGTTCGGCGAGCGTTGCCAAACCAAAGATCGCCAGCAGTACAAACAGCAGATCACCGCTGACAATACCGACAATAACCGGAACGCTGCTGCGTACCCCTGCCAGTAGAGATTGTGAAACCGTCAGCAATACGCCGGGACCGGGAATAATCGCTAAAAGAAACAACGCCGTTGCAAAAGCCGCAAGCGAATAGACTGTCATTCAAATTACCAAGGATTTTTTCGGGCGTGTCTTCCAATAAGCTTGGCAGCGCAAAATTGCCCGGCATAAGCTAGTGTCTGGTTAAACTTAATCCGACAAATAGTAGGTAATCGTCGAGACTACGCGGACTTTTTTAATGTAAGGCGTATTATTATCACGTGAGATAATACTGAACTGCCCCTGCGAAGCGGATTTAATTTTCCCCAATACGCTACTGGAATCTTTAGCAAATTTCTCAGCTACTTCGCGAGCATTGCGCGTCGCTTCTTCAATCATTCCCGGCTTAATATCGTTTAGTCCGGTAAACAGATATTCTGTACGCGCTTCATAGTTTCCACCGGTAATGACAATGCCCTGCTGCCCTAATGACGACAGGCGACTTTGCAGGGTACGCACCAAATCAATGTCTTTCGAATAAACCGTAACGTTTTGCGTAGCCGTATAACGGAACTGAGCACGGTTCTGATTACCATACTGCTGGGCAAGTTTGTCGGTAATCGACGGAGACGAAAATGAGATGTCCGATTTGGCAATTCCCGAGGATTCGAGGAACTCGACAATCTTACCGGTGTTGCTATCCAGAGTCTTATACAAGGTTTCCAGATTATTATCGGCAATCGAAAAACGAATCGGCCAGATGACCACATCCGCCTTAACTTCCTTTTCCGCCAACCCCTTCACTGTGACGATACGATCGAAGGATTTAAAATCGATCGTCGCTTTGCCTAATAACCAGCCGAGCAATCCCAAACCGACCACTAAGCTGATGCCTAAAACCAGCGCATTAAACTTGGAATTGACCTGCATAATTTACCTCTTTTCATCGTAAAAAAGACTTAATCCGTGTCGGCTTCGGCTTCCCGATTTTCTTTACGGCGTTGAATCTCATTCTGGCGCGCCTGTTCGGCTTTACCTTCCGGATCGCTCAGCTGTGCATAAGCGATATCAAACGCACCCTGCTGGAACTTTTTCAAGCCGGTTTCGGTGAACGGGATCGTCATCGGATATTTTTTAAAAATCGCTTTTTGCGTGGTGCTGGTCATTAGCAGCACTTCGCAGTTATCAATCAGCTGAATTACAGCTTCCAGCTTAAACCCATTGGCTCCACCGGCAAACTTGCCTTTTTTCATGCGTTCACGAATGACAATCTGATCGATTTTATAATCTTCGACCAGCTTGCGAATACTCTTCTGAAAATAACGCAAGTCTCCGGCACTGTCCGGGTCACGGCATTCGACTCGACGCGCACGACATTCAGGCAGATAAAACATTCCGTTGCTGTATTCCACCAACGCTAAAACCGCATCATTACCGGCCAACTCAATTCCTAAAATTCGCATACCTTTCCTTAAAAAGAACTTTGAAATAAAAAAGGCGACCGAAGCCGCCTTTCTAAACCGTTTATTTTTGCTGAGACCATGTATCTCTAAGGGCAACCGTACGGTTAAAGACCAGGCGGTCGTTAATTTTATTATCGCGACAGAAATAACCTTCACGCTCGCACTGATAAGCCTGCTCAACCGGTGCCTCGGCCATACCCGGTTCGACAAAGCCGTTTTTAACAATCAATGAATCCGGATTCAAGACCGACTCGAAATCCTCGGCCTTGCCCGGATTCGGCACAGTGAATAAACGGTCATAGACACGGAATTCGGCCGGGAGCGCTTTCGTCGCCTCGACAAAGTGAATGACACCTTTTACCTTACGCCCGTCAGCCGGGTTTTTGCCTAGAGTTTCCGGATCGTAAGAGCAGTAAATCGTGGTGAAATTGCCATCAACATCAGTTTCGAAACGCTCGCCTTTAATGATGTAGGCGTTACGCAAACGTACTTCCTTATTGATCGCCAAACGCTGATATTTTCCGTTCGGGGCGATTTCCATAAAGTCGGCACGATCGATGTACAATTCGCGGCTAAAGAATATCTCGCGTTTGCCCATCGCTTCGTTTTGCGGGTGAATTGGCGCCTGAATCACTTCCACTTCGCCTTCTGGATAGTTCTCGATCACCACTTTAATCGGGTCCATCACAGCCATAGTACGCGGTGCAACCTTATTTAAATCATCGCGAACGGCCGCTTCAAGAATGCCCATCTCGGTCATGCTGTCAACTTTGGAAATCCCGATCCGTTCGGCAAAGTCACGCACCGAAGCCGGCGTGTAACCGCGACGGCGCATACCGGAAATTGTCGGCATACGCGGATCATCCCAGCCTTCAACCAGCTTATCGCTCACCAGTTGGTGCAGCTTTCGCTTGGACATCACCGTATATTCCAGGTTCAAACGCGAGAATTCATACTGATGCGGACGGTCAGGACGACTGAAGTCATCAAGATTATCAAGCAACCAATCGTAAATGCGGCGGTTATCCTGGAATTCCAACGTACAAAGCGAGTGGGTTACCCCTTCAATTCCGTCGGAAATACAGTGTGCAAAATCGTACATCGGATAAATACACCACTCATCGCCGGTCTGGTGATGATGCTCGAAGCGAACACGGTAAAGCGTCGGATCGCGCATGCACATGAACGAAGAAGCCATATCGATTTTCGCACGCAGAACGCACTCGCCTTCTTTAAAACCGCCGGCACGCATTTTTTCGAACAACGCCAGGTTTTCTTGCGGCGACGTGTCGCGATAAGGACTGTTTTTCCCCGGTTCTTTCAAGGTTCCACGATATTCACGGGTTTCTTCGGCATTAAGAAAGCAAACGTAAGCCAAGCCTTTATTAATCAGCTCAACCGCATATTGATAAAACTTTTCGAAATAGTTTGAGGAGTAGCAAGGCTCGCCTTCCCAATGAAAACCTAACCAGCGCACATCTTTTTTGATGGACTCAACATATTCAACATCTTCTTTGGCCGGATTGGTGTCATCGAAACGCAGATTGCATTTTCCCTGGTAGTCCTCAGCCAAACCGAAGTTCAAACAGATGGATTTGGCGTGACCGATGTGTAGATAACCATTCGGTTCAGGCGGAAAACGTGTACACACGCGATCGTGCAGATGATTAGCTAAATCGTCGTTAATAATATTGCGGATAAAATTGACTGGACGCTCGATCCCTTCCGGCTTATTGCTCATGGAAATACAAAACCTATAACAAACTCTTCAAGACAAACGGGCCGAGAAAACGGCCCATGAAATAAATGCGCTTGATTATAGCATATAAAAGGCATTTGCAAGTTGCTTGCAAACTGTTATTGAGACCCGAAAAACAATATTACTCCACCCTTTCAAAAGGCGAAAAGAGTCGAGTAATTTAAGCTATTTGACAAGAAGATCCATCAACCTCGTATGCAGCCTTTCCAGTACTGCAATATTTTCCTGGCTGCGTTCAGGATTGAATCTCGGATCTTCCAAGGCATCGAGATTCATCTGCCACAAGCGGCGACAAGTATGCAGAGTGACCCTGAGCTCGTACGGAGTTGGATTACCGGCTACCGCCCAATCGCCAGGCATCATAAATACCTCTTTACAACGAAAAGTAGCTACTTTGTTATCTGCTTTACCTTCACCGGCACTGCCCTGAGTTTTTTGGAAGTCAGGGCGCTTGGATTGTTTAGGTAAAGTCTTAGGGTTTAAAACCGTCACACTTGCCATAGTTTTCTCCTTATAACGGGGGAAATCAACAATTAAAAAGACCTTACCTCTCGCTTCCAGTATAAAAACCTACTGCATGACCCGGAAATAGTTTTTTGTAATAGTAATCCTTAATAAATGTAATACCTATCTATAGGTTTTTTCTTCTCCAAGCCCAAAATCACTCTATTGACAGGCATCACGCTTCGTCCTAGTATGAGAATCTCATTGATTAAGTATTTTCTCTCACTCCTCGTTCTTTAAAATTCGAAACGTTTGTCATTCGCGGGCTAAATCGACGACAAACTTGCTTAGTTAACAAGCTGGAATTCAATACATATAACACTGAATTCGCGCTTTCTTTTAAGGAGAAGTCACCATGACTGCAATCACTATAGAATATCAAGAAGCCCGCAAACGAATGATGCCCGGAGACGTGATCGCCTTCGGTGGTAAAGGTCATTTTTCAGAAATCATTAAATTCGCTACACTATCTGCCGTTTCGCATGTCGGGGTTATTTTGCAAACCAAAGTAACTGATGATGACAGCGACCGTTTTTTCAATCAAATCATTGAATCCACATCTCTGAACGGTTTTAACGGTGTCAATATCTCGCGCTTCAGCGATCGTTTAAATAATTATGAGGGTGAAATATGGTGGTTACCGCTTAACCGCCAGTTGAGAGAACAACGGTTCGATTCCAAAGCCTTCTATGAATTTCTTTTTAATCAGGCCAGGGAACGTAAAGGCTACGATATGCCGCAAGCAATTAAATCAGCTCTCGACGTGCTCGATCAATTGCCGTTCGACACCCACGGTCCGGGATATAACCGGGAAGATTTCAGCAAATTTTTCTGCTCTGAACTGGTAGCAGCCGGTTTAGAAAAAGCCGGTACGGTCGGTACTGTCAATGCATCGGAAGTAACACCAATCGATTTATGTCGTTGGAACATTTACGAAACAGAGTATTTCCGCTTGAAAGGCGATCCGGAAAAAAGAATTTCTAAATACAACACTCTCCAACCTTCTGATTGGAATGTCTAAGAAGCGAATTCAGCCGGGCAATGTCAATCTGACCGGCTGACATAGGAAAATAGCGAAATTAACGATTAGTTTCGAAATCGATTTTAAACTGTCTGGCGGTTCGACCACTGCGGCCCCCGCGCGAAGTCGCAAAGCGTGCCGCCAAGCGATGTAACTCTTCACGGTCTCCATCAAAGTCGACAAACAACTTATCGACCATTTGCAGATAAACATCCTGAATCGGCGCGTAAAACGACAGACTCAGACCAAAGCGGTCCGCCAGAGACAGAGACTCTTCGATGTTATCACCGTAATGCAATTCGCCGTTTGGATTGACGCGCACATTTTGATTGTCACTGCCTTTTTCCGGCAGCAGATGTCGGCGATTCGACGTCGCCATCATTAGAATATTCTGCGGCGGCAGTTCAATCGAACCTTCCATCAACACCTTCATATGACGGTAGCGTTTATCACCGGCTTCAAAGGTCAGATCATCGCAATACAGAATAAACTTCCAGGGTTCGTCGCGTAATTGATCACTGATTTCCGGAAGATCTTCAATATCGTCTTTCTCAACCTCGACCACCCTTAACCGCTGATCATGGTAGTGATTTAAAGCCGCTTTGATCAATGACGATTTCCCGGTTCCTCGCGCTCCCCAAAGCAGAACGTGGTTCGCCTCTTCGCCGCGCAAAAAAGCTTGCAGATTAAGGTTAAAACGGCGTTTTTGTTCGTCAATGCCCAAAAGATCGCCCATTCCGATCGGATCCAATGCCTTAACGGCGCGGAGCTTTTGTTTACGGCTGCGCCAGACCGCAGCGCGGGTTTTATGCCAATCAATCTTCTTAGACATTGTTTTTCTCGCCGACAGCCTTAGGATCAGGATGATTATCGATCAAATGGGTTTCAAATTCGCGCAAACGCTTGATGACCGACAGGAATTTGGTAATGTCAGTCCAACGATCGATAAAGAAGTTAAAACCATCGTTAACCTTCCCGAAAGCATTGCCGGTCTGCGTCACCACCCCAAGGGTAATCACTCCGCCAAACAGTGACGGCGCCATCATCAGATACGGCAGAACGATCATCAACTGGCCATAGATATTCGACCACAGATTGAAATAGGTGTAATGATTGAACAGACGGAAATAGTTCGGGCGCAGTCCTAAAAACAGTTCGGCCATGGTCGGCATATTGGCATAGGTCTTATCGTCCTCGGAATAGACCAGATGCTTACGATAACTCGCTTCGACCCGCTGGTTATTATATTCCAGCCCCGGCAGTTTAATCCCAACCAGAAACGAAATCAGCATAGCCCCAATAGAAGTCAGCATGGCAACCCAGACCAGAGACCCCGGAATTTCCGCCAACCACGGAATCGTCATCTGTTCGGACAAAGCCCAGAGAATCGGAATAAAGGCAATCAGCGTCAAAACCGAGCGGAAGAAACCCAAACCGAGCGATTCAAGCGCATTGGCGAATTGATAGGTGTCTTCCTGGATACGCTGTGATGCCCCTTCGATATTCCCCGGATGGGAACTCCAATAAGGCAGATAATAGAACGTAATCGCCTGACGCCAGCGGAAAGCATAATGGCGTGCAAAATAGCTGGAAGCTATGGCGGCAAAAATATATGGAATTGCTATGTAGAGAAACTGGAGCATCTTTTCCCAGAAAGCGTTGATATCGTTCGCTGCCTGCAGAATGTCGTAAAACTCTTTATACCATTGGTTCAAAAGAACCGTCATTTGCACCTGGAAAATCACCAGAGCAAACAAAAGAGCCAAACCGCCCCACGCCCAAAGAGCCCACTCTTTGGTTCCAAAAAAACTCTTTAACATAGCCTTCTTATTCTCATTCTTATTTTTAGTGCCGACGATTTGCTTTCATCGGAACGTTTCCAAGAAACGGATACAACCACCAACGGCTCCCCGGTCACTTATTCTCAATTTCGTTATCATCTTAACCTTGCGATTTATTGAGAATAGTGACGACATCTTGGAAGATACTCTACCTTCAGACCGAGATCGCTTTAATGCACATCTGCTTGCGAATAATGTAGTTTAACCAGCTTAACGACTTTATCGCCGCCCTTCTCTTTAAAACGCATAAAACTCGGATCTTCATCAATACGGTCGTAGTTTTCGTCCATATACGCCATGCGTCCTTCGTAATAGCTCTGCAAAATCGAATCTTCGAGCGTCCAGCCTTTTGGAAAAGCCGCCTGTTGTGCTTGAGCCGGTTTCAAACTCGCCAGGCAAATCAAGGTTCCGTCTTTCATTTTCTGAAATCCGATCTGCAGCCAAGGACAGATCACCTCCAGCTCGCCGAATTGAGTTACCAGAACCATATCTCCGGCCTGAACTTCACCGTTAACTTCGACACGCTCCTGCAAACCGCCTTCAATCAGCTGCTTACCGAATGCCTGCATCTCTTCAAGACGCAAAAAACCAATACGCAGTAAATTTTGATCGGCACAGATCGCCATCGGATGTAAATTTCCCTGAACCTTTTGCAAAGCCTCCAAGGCTTTGGGATTTTGCTGAGCTTTTTCTTTATTGATGATAATCGAATAACCTTCAACCAGAACCGACATTGGAATACTCCTGTTTTTGTATTTAGCTTTTATAGCTTTTTGAATCGCATCCCCGATACTGCGAAATGTAATACTGTAAATTTACATTGAAAACGCCCATCATAAAACGAGATGCAAGCACTGAAAAGCCCTAACCGCACAGCCTTGCCGATAAAACGTTCGGTAATTGACGCAAACGCAGCAATAACGTCTGATCGACTTCCCCTTGCAGGTCGATAAGAGTATAAGCAATCTCTCCACGAGATTTATTGATCATATCTTCGATGTTAAGATTTTCCCGGCCTAATGTTTCGGTAATTTCCGCCAGAATCCCCGCCTGATTGCGGTTAACAATCGCAATTCGGCTAATACCGTCGCCTTGAGGTTCGACAGGCACATTCGGCAGATTGACCGAATCCTGCACTATACCGTGTTCCAAAAACGCTTTCAGATTTCGAATCACCTGAATCGCCGACTGCTCTTCGGCTTCTAGCGTCGAAGCCCCCAAATGCGGAAAACTCAAAACTTGCGGCAAGTGTGCCAAACCCGCACTCGGGAAGTCAGTGACATAGGCATGCAGTTTCGCCTGTTCCAGTAATGCTTTCAGAGGCTCTTCGACCACAATTTCCCCACGTGAAAAATTCAATAAAATCGCTCCGGTCGGTAGTAAGTTAAGACGTTCCTCATTCAGCATTCCGCGTGTCGAATCAAGCAACGGCACATGCACGGTCACCACATCGCATTTCTGTAGCAGAGATTCCAAACGGTCACATTGATGCACCGCCGAATTCAGATGCCAGGCGTGGTGTACCGATATGACCGGGTCGTAACCGTAGACATCCATCCCGAGTGCGAAAGCAGCATTGGCGACCTTAACGCCGATCGCCCCCAGGCCGATCACCCCCAGTTTCTTCCCTGCCAGTTCAAAGCCGGAAAAACGCTTTTTGCCGCTCTCGACCAACTTACTCGGCTGGTCGGAGTTTAAATCCAATTGACGAACAAATTCGGCGGCCGGGTAAAGGTTCCGCGCCGCCATCAACATGGCTGCCATCACCAGTTCTTTCACTGCATTAGCATTCGCGCCGGGGGCATTGAACACCGCCACTCCGGCTTCATTCATTTTCGCTAACGGAATATTATTGACCCCGACACCGGCTCGACCGACAGCTAATAAAGACGGCGGAATTTCCAGTTGCTGCATATCGGCAGAACGCACCAGAATCGCTTCGGCGTCTTCCTGCTCGCCGCTTTCTTCAAAAATCCGGTACTGCGGTTCACCTAACAGTGCCAGGCCGCTTGGCGCAATCTGATTTAACACCCGAATCCGTTTCATATTTGTCGCTTTCCTTAATCCAAAGTTCGTCTATAACGTTTCATCGCAATGGCACCGACTACCAGCATAAAAAGGCCGATGGCGGCAAATTCATTCAGTAAAGCCATTCCCGGCGTATCCTTAAGCATCACTCCACGAATAATCCGCAAAAAATGCGTTAGCGGCAGAGCTTCGCCGATCCACTGCGCCCAGATCGGCATACCTCGAAACGGGAACATGAATCCCGACAGCAGAATCGACGGCAGGAAGAAAAAGATCGTCAACTGCATCGCTTGCATCTGTGATCGGGCAATGGTGCTGAAAGTAAAACCAAGGGCCAGATTGGCAAGAATGAACAGACTGACGCCGAGAGCCAGCACCGACATGGAACCGGCAAAGGGCACCCTGAAAAGGAAGTGCGCCGCAGCCAGAATAATAAACGTCTGGATGATCCCGACAAAAATATACGGCGTAATTTTGCCGAACATCACCTGATAAGGCTTAACCGGCATGGCAAGCAGGTTTTCCATTGTGCCGCGTTCCACTTCGCGTGTCATTGCCATTGAAGTGATCATGACCATCGTCATGGTCAAAATCACCCCGACCAGGCCGGGAACGATATTGTATTGGGTGATGCCTTCCGGGTTATAGGCACGATGTACCACGACATCGACCGGGTCTGCGGAAACCGCCAGATAACTCAAAGGACCGGTTAAATCGGGTTGCAGCGCCTGCAGGACAATCTGGCGGATTTGCGCCATCGCATTTGAGGCCGCCGCCGGATCGGAAGCATCCGCCTCCAGCAACAGCTGCGGCTGTTCGCCACGAATCAACGCCTTGGTAAAACCGGCCGGAATCGACAACACGAAAGACACCTTGCCGTCGCGCAATAAAGACTCGGTCTCTTCGCCGTTACCGGTCGTTAATATAAAATCGAAATAATCCGAATTTTTCATGCCGGTCAGGATCGACCGTACCATCGGCGTCTGCTCTTCGACGTGCACCGCCGTAGCCAGATGCTTCGGATCGGTGTTGATCGCATAACCGAACAGTACCAACTGTACCACAGGGATCATCAGAATCATTGCAAAGGTCAAGCGGTCACGACTCATCTGAATCATCTCTTTGCTGAGAATCGCAAAAATACCGTTCAAACTCCTCAACATCCGTATTATCCCTTGCCTGACGTATTGGACTGCATATGTTGCATTTGACTCAAAGCGATAAAGGCGTCCTCCAGGCCGGTTTCAATCTCCTGCCACTGCAAACCATCGCCAAACTCGCCAATAGCTGCCTGCAAAGCTTGCCGATCCCTAGCGCTGATGTGCAGTGCAGCACCGAAATAAGACGCGTAATCGACACGATCGTCGCGGCGAAACGCTTCGACTCTTTCACGCGCGCCGTCACCTGTGGCTTTAAAGGTCACCAAACCGACTTCCTTGACGATCTCCTGCACCCGGCCTTGAACCATGATCTTGCCATGCGATAGATAAACAATCCGGTCACAGCGCTCTGCTTCGTCCATATAGTGAGTTGAAACCAGTACCGTCATACCGGAGCCTGCAAGTCGATGTATCTCGTCCCAGAAGTCACGCCGTGCCTGTGGGTCGACTCCTGCGGTCGGCTCGTCGAGCAGCAGTAAAGCCGGATTATGCATCGTGACTGCGGCCAGCGCCAAACGCTGTTTCCAACCACCAGACAAATGGCCTGCCAGTTGATGCTGTCGATCAAACAGCCCGAGAGTTTTCAAGGTTTCGTCAACCACCTGTTTGATTGGATGCAACTGGTATAGGCGTGCGACAAACGCCAGATTCTCGCGAATAGTCATATCTTCCCAGAAAGAGAATTTCTGGGTCATATAGCCAGTGGCCTTCTTGATGGCATCCGCCTCTTTCTGAATATCCAGCCCCAGGCAGTTGCCATATCCCGACGTCGGCTCCAACAGACCGCAGATCATGCGAATCGTCGTAGTTTTGCCTGAACCGTTAGGTCCGAGAAATCCCCAAACTTGACCGCGCGGCATTTGAATACTGACCTTATCGACGGCACGCTTACTTCCGAAATCCTTTACCAGATCGCATACATCAATGGCCAGGTCGTCGGAAAGATTTTGCTGTAGTGCTTTCTCTCTCATGGAATCAACACATCCACCGGCTGGCCAGGTCTCAAAGAACCCTGTTTTAAACGGGCCTCAACCAAAAACACCAGCTTCTGGCGCGCAGCATTACTGAAAATAACCGGAGGAGTGTAACTGGCCGAATCGGAAATAAAACGAATCTCTGCCGGAAGGGATTGAGTTTGGCCGTCTCGTTTGATTTCAACTTGCTGTCCCAAATGCAGATCGGACAGTTCGGCCTCACCAACGAAGAATTTCACTTTCAGACGTTTAGGCGGCAGGATGGACAATACCGGTGAACCGGCTGTAACAAATTCGCCGGGATAGTGGAAACGTTGCTCTACCCGTCCTTGGATCTGACTGTACACACTGCGTTGATCGAGTTGCCATTGCGCCTGACTAAGTTGACTTTTAGCCTGTTGCACTGCAGCTTCAGCAGCTTTCTGCTCCTCTTCGCGAGCAGCGAGTTTGGAAACAGCTATATTGGATTCAATCAGGCGGACCTGTGCTTTTGCCACTTCCCAACTTTCTTGAGCCTGATCGCCTTGGGTAATCGCAGCTGTCCCTTTTTTAACCAAGGCACTCCAACGCTGTTTCTCCGCCGCCGCCAGTTTAAGCTGGGCCTTTGCTTCTTTTAGCTGTGCGTCAAGAACATCCAATTCTTCCTTACGAGCCCCGCTTTGTAGATTTTTCCACTGCGCTTCGCTTTGGTTAACCCCTTCACTGGCAGCTTTCACCTGAGCTTTTTGATAATCGTCATCGAGAAAAAATAACGGCTGACCGGCAATAACCTGATCCCCTTCTTTAACATCGACGCTTTTGAGCCACCCACTAGCAGGTGCAGCTATGTAACTGTAATCGGCTTCTACATAACCGTGATAAATATTGGGAGAGCTGTCCGTCTCGGCGTATGCAACTGAAGTACTAAATAAATTCAACAGAGCCAAAGCGGTTATCAGAAGCTTAAACAACTTAGTGAGCATCCCTTATCTCCAAGCGCACAATTTATATGTTTCTAGCATTATGAAACGAAGCCGGGGGAATTTCCAATCCCCCAACAGCAAAAACAAGTTTTTCTCCACACTCCCTCAAAAAGGGCTCGCATTTTGGGAAAGCGGGGTAAAATAAGCGGTTTGCGAAGTACGGCCGTTATCGACTTTCTCATACCGGTTGCTGTAAACGGGTTCACACTATGCTGAGTTATCTTCACTCTTTCCATGCCGGCAATTTTGCCGATGTCCTGAAACATCTGGTCAGCAGTCAGATTTTGAGTTATCTGACACAAAAACCGAAACCGCTGTTCTATCTGGATACCCATTCAGGCAGTGGCGGCTTCCAATTGCAGGGCAGTGAGGCTCAAAAAAACCGCGAATTTCTCAACGGTATCGGCAAACTATGGCAGCTTAATGAAACCTTACCGCAGGCCGTTCAGCAATACCTTGAACTGATTCAAACCTTTAATCCGGGAGAAGAACTTCAACTTTACCCGGGTTCACCCTGGTTTGCGCAAACGCTGCTGAGAGAGCATGATCGCGCCAATCTGTTTGAATTACACCCGCGGGAATATCAGAACTGTCTTGCCAATTTCGGCAAAGATCGCCGTTTCAAAGTCTTTAACAAAGACGGTTTTCATGCCTGTATCAGCCAATTGCCACCAAAAGAAAAACGCGGTTATATCTTGATGGACCCACCTTACGAGGTCAAAGACGATTACGATACTGCGGTAAATACCCTGATCAAAGCATATAAAAAATTCGCAATCGGCACTTATGCCTTGTGGTATCCGGTCGTCGAACGAAGACGAATTGATCGCATAGAAAAATTATTCAAGGATAGCGGAATCCGCAACATTCAACTGTTTGAACTCGGTATTGCCAAAGACAGTGATAAAGGCATGACCTCCAGCGGGATGATTGTCATCAATCCGCCGTGGACCTTGAAACAGACCATGCAAGAGACCTTGCCCTTTCTGGCCGATCGACTTGCCGGGGCGAAAGGTTCTTTCCGCATACAACAACTGTCTGACGAATAACATTAGGTATTCAGCTTAACAATTTGATTCTAAACACTTGTCAAATTGAAAATAATAAATCTCCAAAGCCCCAGACAAGCGTTCCCAACACCACGGTAAGATGCGATAACCAGACCTTTTTCCGGTGCCATTTCGATGGCGACAAGTCAGGAATATCATCACCGACATCGACCTTTTCAAGCCGCTGATAAAGTACATCCAGTTCGCGATGCATGAGTGAGTACTCACTCATCACCGCAAACAGCACCACCAGACTGCCGAAGCGCGCAAACCAGATACCGTCCCACGCAACCCCTAAAATCAACCCGATCAACAACATCAGCCAGGCCAGCAGAAGTAATAAGCCGTTTTTCTTCTTCATTCGTTGTCTTTGTTATTTACAATCGTCATTCTATTTCTGACAGTTCTTCAGTACCTGTCTAAGGACACTCTCGGCCCAGTCTTTCTGCTTCTCAGGCTGTGAATGTTTGATTTTTATTCCCAGAATATAGTCTCCTTGCAGAACTGAAAGCTCACCTTGAGGAGGAGACATCATTCCCATAAACGAAACCTGTCCTTGTTGATCCAACTTGCCTTGATATGCCCAAACCGCGGCATCACCGTAACCGGATACCTTTTGCATTGCCGCTTCTCTTTTCGGCATATTTTTCAACTGTTGCATCATGGATTGATACATTTGACGTTCTTCCGCAGACATCTGCCCCCCCTCTTTCTGCATAGTTTCATTTGCCATATCGGAGAATAATTCATCGCGTTGCTTCGGGTCTGCCATAAAATAAAACAGCTCTTTATTGCTTTTGCCACTCAGGCGCTGCTGCCACTTCTGCGGCAATTCGGAAAAACTACTTTTATCGATTTTAGACAGATCGACTACGACTGCTACCCCACTTTGTATTTTTGCAAGCATCTCCATATAACTCTGCGGCTGCGAACTATTCATCATAGCCGACATATCCTGTGAAAAAGTACATGAACGACCTTGTCCCTCTTCTTCCTCACCATCCTCTTGGGTAAATTGAATATCTTTACTGTCCGTCGGCACTAATTTTTGAAACTGTTGCATACTTAATAAACCGCAGACGTTGTTCTGGTATTTCATTAAACATGCTTCCAGATCGGAGGCGTAAGCCGACTGCACCACCATTGCAGCAATCAGTGCGGCTGAGGAAAACAGTTTTGGCAAAATCGTTTGCTGATGTTTCATCGAAAAATCCTCATAGTTATTTAACATTGCGTTCTTTCTGATAACAAAATACTTTTCCTTGATAGCGCAGATCACCGCTGCCATCAAGACCACAGTCAATATTTTGCGGTTCTTTACCCGAACCACATGGAGTCTGTTCTCGAGCGACCCGATATAAATAGGTATTGATCGCATTGATCACCGCTTTATTCTGAGACGCGAATAACACCTTTTCGGCGACACCATTAAACTGATATTGCGGTAAATACAGTGACATAAGACTAATCAAACTATAGGCATCAGCACCTGAATCCATTGCTTCACCTTTATCCAAAGCCGTTTTCAACAAGGTACATGCCTGAAGAGGCTCGGGAACGTCAATTTTCAAGCCCGATTCAAACCCGAAGGCTTGTAAAAATAAAAAGCGCTGAAGATCTTTCTCTTTTTCGTTTACTTTATCAGGAAAATATACAGTGGTTTTGACCCAATGCGGATCGGAAGAGAAGCCCATGCTCGAATTCGCGCCGAATAGATCGATCATCAAAGGCAAGGCAATCACTTGCGCATGATTCGGGCGCCATTGCGGTTTTTGTTTTCGGTAATTATGCGCCACAATTTCCCCTCGGCCATCTCGCCAGCGCTCTATACGAGTCACGCCGGAGTAACCGGGTTGAAAATCGTCGCCAGGTAGATTCCGGGCATTGACGTTGTAATAGACGCGAATACTTGGCAAATCCTGCAGTGGTACCTCTTTGACACACAAGTCAAACGCTTGGAGAGCAGAAAATGGTACGCCGGTTGTCTTACCGTATTGGCTGGTAACCGTGGTGCGTGTTGACGATGAAATTAAGTTGCGATTTGTACAGACGGGATCAGCCTTAAAGGCTTTGGTAAATCGTAATTCGCCTCGATCCCAGAGCTGTAAGACATAAGTATCCAACTGTCTCGACAACAAAAGATCGGCACACAACTTTCCGCAGAGGCCGCGTTCTATTGTTTCCTTTTCAAGTGTTCTGGCAAAACTTTTTTCATGAACGAACAGTACCGATTTCGGCTTAAGCAAATCAGGTTCAACCCATAATTTATTGAATTCATACTCAGCTTCTACTGTTGGAATCTTATAGAAATACCGATCATAATACAGATATCCCTGTACGGCCAACATAGCCGCAGGCAATAACAACCAAGCCGTTTTGGCACTACCGAAATGAAGAACACCGCTATAGAGGCCAAATAGCGCTGGTGCATAAAAGGCTAAATTGGCGATGCCGTCAAACAACAGTAGCATTATCAGCGCAATCACCAATCCTCCTCCAAGCGCTACGCCGATACCGATTAAAAGGACCAGAATGGAAATCGTGGTAAGAATCCAAATTGCCGCTTTGTTGGCACCTGGATTAGCGTTTGCGGTTTGCTCTTGCCCCTTAGTATTTCCTTGACCGCTATTCTTTGCGTCTCTTTGTTTATTGCGTAAATCAAGAAAAAACCAAGCAGCGCCAATAGAAAAACCGATAGCAAGACCAATAAAACCACCGGCAGCAATAAGTAAAGCAAGCAGAGCAAGAAAAGTAATCAGGTTTGCCGCCCATTTTTTAACGACAGTCGCACCCTCTTCTTTTGAGGAGAGGGAGGAGTTATTATCTTGAGAATCCGGTTTTGCCTGCCTCATTATTCCTCCTCCACTCAAACCTTACGCCAAGCGGATCTGCTCGGCGTCTATGAGAATTTTGCGCGCTTTGTAAAGTCGGCTTAAAGCTTTTTTATAACGCGCTTTGCTAATCCTATACTGTTCAAAAATGGCTTCCGGAGATGAGTAGTCGGTCAAATCGGAAATGCCGCCATTCGAGCTTAAAAAGGCTAAAATTCGTTCTTCAATCTCTTCAATGCCCTCTTCGCCCTGCTTTTGCAAAGTCAGGTTGATTTTCCCGTCGTCACGCACCGACTTGATATAGCCTTTCAACTTCTGACCCATTCGCAAGGGTTGCAAGAGTTCACTATTATGAATCAGGCCTAAGTGGCTCCCTTCGATCACAGCGGTATAACCCAATTTGCTGCGGCTGCACACCATCAACGCGACTTCCTGTCCTCGCTTGAAATGGAAGTCGTTATCTTCTGTCAAAAAAAGACTCAGCTTGCTGGAAGCGGCAATTCGACCGCTGTTGTCCCGATAAACATACACGCAATAACTACGCCCCTCTTCCATCGGTATCCGCTGTTCGGCATAAGGAACCAATAAATCTTTCGGCACGCCCCATTCCAGAAACGCTCCGGTTCGATTGACCTGTTTGACCTTTAAAAACGCCACTTCTCCAACCGACACTCTCGGCAACTCCGTCGTCGCAACAATCCGGTCCTGCGAGTCGAAATACAGAAAAACCTTTACCTTTTGACCGATTTTGCACTCGTCGCTCACATAGCGTTTCGGCAGTAGGATTTCACCCTCTTTTCCTCCATCCAGATAGAGTCCGAAATCGACTTCTTTGACCACCGTTAATTCATTGATTTTTCCAATTTGCGCCATTGAGGTTCCTTGTTGAAGACGTTGGAGGAAAAAACATTTTACAACGTATCAAAATCAAAAAACGATCTGTCTATGGATTGGACCACAGACATAGACTGCACGTATGGAAATTCCGTGCCGAGAAAGCTATAATTCGCCTTGATACAGGTGCTCCTTTTCATGGAGTTAAACGGGAAGTTCGGTGCGACTGCTCAATGCAGGCCATTCCGACGCTGCCCCCGCAACGGTAATAGAGAAGACGAACCCGGTCGCCATTGGAATAGATCCGAGAAGGCGGTTCGAAAATGCTCTTAAGCCCGGAGACCGGCCTGAATCCCGGCGTGACTGGCTCACAGTGACGCCAACCACCGATTGCGGAGGGCAATGCGGCGTGAATTTGAGCCTATTTAACCCAGCCAAGCTAACGAACCGTTTTGCCTTCGTTCATAACATTTATGAATTGAAGGACTTCAAATGAAACCTGTTTATTTTGCCGTCGCAGCACTTTGCGGCACCCAACTATGTGCTTTAACGGCACAAGCACAAACCGACGCCGCACTTGACCAAGTCATCGTCACTGCCAATAACGAAACCCAATCCCTGCGCAATGTGACTGCCGATGTCACAGTTATCAGCGGCGATGAAATCCGTGCCAAACAGTACAGAACGCTGGATGAAGTCGTCGCGTCCGTAGCCGGATTCAGCGTTTCGCATAACGGAGGTTTAGGAACCGTCACCACCATGTTCCTGCGCGGTGAAGGTGCCAAGCGTATATTGGTACTACAGGATGGCGTGGAAATGAACGATCCGATGAGTGTCGCCGGTGCTCACTTCGAAAACCTGCAGTTGAATAATATCGAACGCATCGAGATCATTCGCGGGGCGCAGTCAGGAGTCTGGGGAAGCGGCGCCATGGCCGGAGTCATCAACATCATTACCAAACCCGGTGGCCAACAAGCTCAGGTCGACTTGCAACTTGGTTCCTACGGAACGCAAAAATTGTCTGCCGCTCTCGGCGCCGGTAACGAGCAGGCAGATTTTTCGATCGATTTCTCACGTATCAGCACCGACGGTTTCTCTGCCGTTCAACCCTATAAAGGCAGTTTAAACGGGCTGGAAGACGATGCATTTGAGCAGACCGACATCGGTTTTAAACTACGTGTTCGCCCGGCGGAAGGCCAGCAGATTCAATTTTTGACCCGCAGCTCGGATGCGCTTTCGGATTACGATCTGGCAACCGATCCGAATGCCCTATATCAAAGTGATTACAGTAACCAGATCAAACAACTGCAATATCAGGGGCAATTCGAGCAATTTCGTGCGCAGGCCGCTGTTCAGAAAACCGACACCTCGACCACCTACTCTCAAGGCAGCCTGGTGAAAACCAATGCCAAACTAGGCTACGATTATGCAGAAAACCACAGTCTGACCCTTTTCGCGGAACACAGAAATTTAACCAGCGATACCAATCCGGCCAACGATTACGAGCATGACGGCTACGGCTTGGCGCACAGCAGCCGTTTCCTGGCTGATCGCTGGATCTGGGATCTATCGGTGCGCAATGATCTTTACGATCGTTTCAAAGACAAGGTAACCGGTAAAGTCGGCAGTAAATTCTACCTGCAAGACGACTGGTATCTCTCAGCCAACTACGGTACCGCCTATCGCGCACCTTCGCTGGCCGAACAGGCTTACACCTATCTCGGCACACTCGATTCGGAAACCAAGGAAGGTTACGATATCAGCCTCGGCAGCCAAAACTTCAGCCTGAGTTATTACCGCTCTGAATACGACAATGAAATCGATTGGGATTCAAGTCTCGGTTCTTTCGGCAGCTACGCCAACCTAAATGGCAAATCGATCTATGAAGGCATCGAGTTAAGCTATCGCAACAGTATCGAAAGCTGGAATCTGGATTATGCTTTTAATTTCACTCAGCAAACCGCTAAAGACGGTCAAGGCATGTGGCTGGCACGTCGCCCGGAGCAGATGGCAAACCTCCAGCTGGATTATTTCGGCTTCGATCGCAGTCGTGTCGGTATGGAACTTCGTTATGTCGGCACTCAATACGACATGGCGGATCAGAAAGGTGCCCAGATCGGTGAATATCTGATCACGGATATCAGTGCCGATTACCGTGCAACAGCGAATATCACGCTCTATGCGAAGGTAATGAATCTGTTTGACGAGGATTACACGACAGCCGTCGCCTCGCCGCGTGACGGTAGTATCACTCCAACCTATGTTTACGGCAATGGTGGGCGTCAATATTCAATCGGTATCAGCGGTCACCTATAAATTTCGTTACTTTTTTCGTTACCTTAAAGGATCGCCATGGCCACTCGCGGTGTCTTAATGATTCAAGGCTGCACTTCCGATGCTGGGAAAAGCACGCTGGTTGCCGGTTTGTGCCGCGTTCTGTACAGAAAAGGTTTAAAGGTTGCGCCCTTCAAACCGCAGAATATGGCGCTAAATTCGGCGGTCACCGAAGACGGCGGAGAGATCGGCCGTGCGCAGGCGCTGCAGGCCGTAGCGGCTAAAGCGCCGCTTTCGGTACATATGAATCCGGTTTTGCTGAAACCAAATTCGGATACCGGCGCGCAAGTCATCCTGCAAGGAAAATCCATCGGCAACCTGAATGCGATGGACTACCATGCCTACAAACCGAAAGCCGCCCAGGCGGTTTTCGATTCCTTTCAAATTCTCTCGCGGCAATATCCCTATATTCTCGTCGAAGGTGCCGGCTCACCGGCCGAAGTCAATCTGCGTCACGGCGATATCGCCAATATGGGTTTTGCCGAAACCGTCGATTGTCCGGTTATTCTCATCGCCGACATTGATCGAGGTGGTGTGTTTGCACATATTATCGGCACTTTACAATGTTTGAGTGAATCTGAAAGGGATCGAATAAAAGGCTTTATTATCAATCGCTTCCGCGGTGATATTAAATTATTACAAAGCGGACTGGATTGGCTGGAAAGCGAAACCGGTAAACCGGTTCTAGGCGTTCTGCCCTATCTGCACGGCCTGCATCTGGATGCCGAAGATTCCGTCAGTTTGAATCAGCAGATTCAAACTGATAATGAACAAAATCTAAATGTCATTTGCCCTCTGCTGCCGCACATTTCCAACCACACCGATCTTGATCCGCTCATTCAACATCCACAAGTGAATTTTCGCTGGGTCAAGCACGAAGAAACGATTCCATCGGCTGATTTGGTTATACTTCCCGGATCGAAAAGCGTACTCTTCGATCTGAACTGGCTGGAATCGCTGGGCTGGAAAAGCTACCTGCAAAAACATCTGCGCTATGGCGGCAAATTGGTCGGTATTTGCGGAGGTTTACAGATGCTCGGCCAAAAGCTGTTTGATCCGGATGGCATCGAATCGGAAATCAAAGAAGCTGACGGCTTGGGATTTATGCCTTATTCAACCCGTTATCAAACAGAGAAGAAGCTGATCAATCGTACAGGCAAGCTAAACTTCGATACGAAAAACGAAGTGCAAATTCAAGGCTACGAGATTCATCAAGGCCAGACCGATTTCGGCGATTTAAAACCGGCAATCCTCTTTGAGGATGGCAAACATGACGGTGCCATCGGCGTAGACGGACAAATTTTGGTCAGCTACTGCCACGGCCTGTTCGATCAGCCGCAAGCTCTGAGCACCTTTCTTGACTGGTCCGGATTAAAAAACGGCACACCATTCGGTTTCAACCAATTTCGCGAACGGCAGATCGACCGCCTCGCCGACTGCTTTGAACAAAACCTGGATTTAGAGAAAATTTTGCAACTGCTCACGCACAGCTGATACAGTCAATTTTGCCGTTAAGCACAAAAGGATAGATATGACCCCGGAAGAGAAAAAAAACCATTATCACAAAATTCGCATGGAGCGAAAAAAGGCGCAGATCGATGCATCGATTGCCCGGGCTGATAGTGAAAAAGGCCTGTTGCTGGTCATTACCGGTAACGGCAAGGGTAAATCAACGTCTGCTTTCGGCATGGTGGCTCGTGCACTTGGTCATGGTCAGAAAGTCGGTGTTTGCCAGTTTATCAAGAGCCGCACCGACACCGGTGAAGAGGCATTTTTCAAAGCACAACCGAATTGCGAATGGCATGTATTGGGAGACGGTTTTACCTGGGAGACGCAAAACCGAGATCAGGATATTGCCACCTCGGAGAGAGGTTGGGCAATCGCCAGCAACATGCTTCAAGACCCAAGTTACGATCTGGTCGTTTTAGACGAACTTACTTACTTACTGAGTTACGACTATCTGGATAAGGATCTCGTACTCAATACCATTAGCGAACGACCGGGGATGCAGCATGTTGTGGTCACCGGACGTTCGGCACTGGACGAATTACGCGAACTGGCGGATACGGTGTCGGAAATCAAAGATGAAAAGCACGCCTATACCAGCGGAATCAAGGCGCAAAAAGGGATCGATTTCTAGTGTTTTTGGGGGGCAACCGACTAAGACTGATGGCGCCATTTCTAATCGGTGTTATCTACCTGCTGTCCGTCAAACCACTTTTTGCCGCCGACAACCATTCTGAAAAATCGATTTTACCACGAATCGTCAGCCTCGCGCCACATCTGACCGAGATGATTTATTCAGCCGGAGCCGGCGATCATCTCGTCGGCGTCGTCAACTATTCCGACTATCCTCCACAAGCTGAAAAACTACCTGTCATCGGCGATTACAATAGCTTAAACCTCGAAGCCCTGATTCAACTGAAACCCGATATCATCCTGAGTTGGAAATCCGGAAATCGATTGCAGGATATCGAACGTTTGAAGTCTCTGGGCTTTCGGGTCGTAGAAAACGAAATTCATAAGCTGGAAGATATTCCGTCCACGATTTTAGCAATCGGAAAACTGGCAGGAACCGACGAGACGGCAATCAAAACAGCCGATGAATTGCAGGCGCATTTGCAGGAAATTCGCCAACAAAATCAGCGTAAAGCAAACGTGAGCACTTTCTATCAAATATGGAATAACCCACTGATTACCATGGGAAAAGAGCAATTTATCAGTCAGGGACTGGCACTATGCAATGCGGAAAATATTTTTAACGATCTACCTAGTCTGAGTGCCCAGATTTCATTGGAAGCGGTTTTGCAACGTGATCCGCAATTGATTCTACTCGGAGGTGATAAGGCATTTCAAAAAGACTGGCAGACCGCCTGGATGCGTTACCCCACTATCACGGCGGTAAAAAACCGCCATATATTCAGAGTCAATAACGACCTTTATCAGAGGCCGACGGAACGCTTTATTCGCGCCCTGCCGGATCTATGTAACTTAGTGAACAAAGCGCGCGACAGTTCCAATTAACGCACTTAACGGAGCTGTTGGCGCCAGGCACCATCTTTAAACGCCAAGAGAAGTTTACGTGCCCGCCCTTCATCAAGAGAGATCAAGCTTTCTCCCGACAGGAAGAAATCATTTAAACCATCAATCTGATTCAACTGCTGACGAGTCATACCGGAAAAGCCCATAGTCCAATCAGCAAAGTCACGCTCTTCGATCGGTTCCTGAATCAGTTTCATCACTCTGAGATGGCGTGGATCGGCAGAAATCTTGTCGTACAGAGCTTCAACCTTAGACAGCTCGCCTTCCAAAACCTGGAAAAAGGTATTATCAGCATAGAGCAACATACCTGAAACATCCATTTCACCGTTATTACGACGACTGCTTTGCAAAATGCCGTCGATCTCCGATTGCGGTAGAACTTGTTTAGAAGAGCTGATGTAAATCAGGTGGATGAGATTTTCATGATTGTCTGCTGACATAAACAAGGCCCTTTTTACAAACTTAAAATAAGTTATCGGCCGGGCCTTGGATTTCTTTACAGCTGCCGCCTAAGGTTAGTTTTGCAGATTAGCCAACTGACGACGGAATTGCTGAGACATCTGCGGCTCGTTAACTTCCAGCATATTGGTGACCGTTACCGCCAGCTCCTTGGCCGCACCTTCTTTAAACCCCGGAGTTTGTCTCAGGATGGTAAACAACTGCTGCATAGCCTGTGAATAGTCGTGTTCGGCCACCAAGCACAAGGCTAAATCGAAACGGGTTTGAGGATCTTCGCTACCGTTTTGCACCACACTTAGCAAGGCGTCTTTACCGATGGTTTTAGCCGCCAGTCCCTTAAAGGTCAACTGCCCGATCAAGGCTTTACCCATTTGTGAGGATTTGGCCGAATCCGGCAGACGATTGAAGAGTCCGGTCGCTTGTTCCAGCTGGTCAAGATCGATCATGATCTGCGTCATATCCATCGCCACGCGGACGTTACCCGGATCGGCTTGAATCGCTTCGGTCAGAAGTCGAACGGCTTCGGCGACATTCCCCAGCAGATAGACGCTACGCGCCTGCTCTCTTAATTCATCGGAACGACGGTAAATTCCCAATCCCTTTAACAGAATGCCTAACTCTTCATTTTCGATAAAACCTTCAACCGCTTCGGCGATTTCACCGTCACGCATGACAAAGGTTGTCGGAACATTTTGAATATCGAAGGACTTCGCTAATTCCGGCTGCTCATCAATATCAACCTTGGCGAAAATAAATTGACCGCTGAAATCTTTAGCATATTCACTCAGGCTCCGCTCCATGGTAATGCATGGTCCGGAATAAACTCCCATAAATAACAATATTACCGGTAATTGATGTGAATTCTGAATAACCAGATCGTCAAAGTTTTTATCAGTAATATCAAAAATATAGGCATCGTTGCTCATAAATTTCCCCGTCAATTTATTGAAAACGGTTCCATTATAATGAGCATTTTTGTTAATGATGTTTATAAAAAATTATAAGAATCATTAACAAAAATATATGATTTTAGACTTGGAAATGCTCGCTTAAGTGCTTTTTAACACTTTTGCCTTATAAATAAAGGTTCCGGTTGGAATAAAAGAAGCGATAAAACCGATCAGCGTTTGCTTAGCGCTTAAATCGCCGCGTGCGGCATGTGAAAACAGCATGGAAATGAAGAATAAAAACAAGACACCATGTATCGGCCCGACAATCGCAACCGCTTCCGGCATATCGGCTAAGCGTTTTAAAGGCACAGCAACCAGCAATAAAAGCAATAATGACGACCCTTCAAGCAGCGCAGAAAAACGCAGCCAGCGAAAAGAAACAACAGACATATTACATTTCCCTATGTATAAATAAGTTCATTCTATTATTCATAAATCCGCACAAACCGCCACAGCAAAAGATGAAGTGAATCTTAAGAAATTCAATTTTTAGGATAACGCCTTGGAAGAAAATAGAGAGATCAGGCTATTTCAGGAAGCTTGAGACGTTAGCAGGTAATACAACATATAGCCGCCATAAACGGCGACCATTATAAAACTCATCAAAGTGATTGGACGGATCGGCTGCTTGCTGACGACTTCACCTTTTATTTCCATCTTACGTTCGCGAATTTTCTGCTTGAGCAACCAGTAGAAAAAATACACGACTATCAGCAAGGTAATGTACTTCAACATACTGCCGTCTCTTATTGTCCGTCAACGCTTAGCGACAACAAACGTTGTACGGTTTTCAAGTCTTCGGCGGTGTCGACACCCACTCCCGCATCGGTCAAGGCGTCAAGAACCAGAATTTTTTCGCCATGCCACAAAACTCGAAGCTGTTCGAGTTTTTCCACATGTTCCAAATCGCATTCCGGCCAGGCAACATACTGTTTTACAAATGCGGCTCTGTACGCATACAGGCCGATGTGACGTTTGTAATGCCAGTTGTCCGGTAGAGTTTTCGGTTCCTTGGCAAAATTGTCCCGCGCCCACGGCAGCGGTGCCCGGCTGAAATTAATCGCGCATTGATTAATATCGCGACTGACTTTAACCGCATGCGGATCAAACAGGGTTTCAATCGATTCAATCGGCTCGCACAAGGTTGCCATATTGATATGCGGATTCTGTTCCAGACCATCAACCACCTGGTGAATCAATTCGACCGGCAGCATCGGTTCGTCGCCCTGAACATTGACGATAATATCGTCTTCATTCAATTCGCACAGCTCGATCACTTCGGCAATCCGTTCGGTTCCGGATTGATGATGCTCGCCCGTCAGGCAAACATCCGCACCGAAAGCGCGGCAAACGCCGGCGACTTTTTCCGACTCGGTCGCAATAATAATCCGTTCGGCTCCACTCTGTTTCGCCTGCTGCCATGTCCACTGGATCATAGGCTTACCGAGAATATCCATCAGAGGCTTACCCGGCAGACGGCTCGACTCATAGCGAGCCGGAATAACAACCACAAATCCCATTCAGTCTTACCCTTTTTTCTTGCGATAGGCTTCTACTTCTTCGGCGCTTAAAGCCCGAGCCTCGTCTTCCAATAGAATCGGAATACCGTCACGCACAGGATAAGCCAAATTGGCAGCGGTCGAAATTAACTCCATGCTGTTTTTATCATAGATTAATTTGGTTTTACTGACCGGGCAGACAAGAATATCTAACAGTTTTGGGTCCATTATATGACTCTTTTATTTTTTGAATAATTTCGCTATCGATCTTGATGCAACTCAATGGAACAGAAATTGCCGCATCAAGTCTTGGCAGCCTGGCTGATCTTTTGCAGGATTTTGGTCACCAGTGCCTCATTACAAACCGGCTCAATCTTTAAATACCACCAATTGGTACGTTCCAGCCGTTTTGCAATTGGCTGACATTTTACCGCATCTTTCTCAGTCATAAGCAAAGGTTTTGTCGGCAGGAATCCATCGAAATCCGGTTCGATGTAGGAGTGATGATCTGCAAAAGCCACACCTTTACATGAAATATTTAGATCGATCAGCGTATCGAAGAAACGTTGCGGGTTTCCTATACCGGCAATCGCATCTGCCTCCTGCCCTGAAAAGTCGTTCAAATTGCAGCGAATCTGCGGGTCATCGACCCGGCAAAACTCAATCGGCCGCAGTTGCATACTGAAAGTCTTTTCACGATCGACTTTAAGACGACGAATCGACGGCCACTCGCCGTTGGAGACCACAAAGTCCACCGAAGCCAAGCGTTGCATCGGCTCTCTTAAAGGGCCGGCAGGCAGGCAGAAACGATTGCCGAAACCACGAATACTGTCGAATAAGACGACTTCAATATCACGCGGTAAGGCGTAATGCTGCAATCCGTCATCACTGATCACCACATCGCAAGGTGATTTCTGATCCAGAAGCTGCAAGGCTTCAATGCGTTTTGGAGAGACTGCAACCGGGCACCCCAGACGCTTGGCCAGCATCAAAGGTTCGTCCCCGACCTGACGCGGGTTACTGTCTTCTTCGACGCACTGCGGCCAACGATCACTCTGACCACCGTAGCCACGGCTGATAATTCCGACCTTGAAACCTTTGGCCTGTAATGCCTGAGCCAGCCAGATAATAAATGGCGTTTTACCGCTTCCGCCAACCACAAGGTTACCGACGACAATCACCGTCGCTGCAGATTTTTTAACTGGTGCTTGGGAACGGAAGCGATTCAAGCGTCTTGACGCTTCCCAACAAACCAATTTAGACAACGGCCACAGCGATAAACTTACCAGACCTTTTCTGCTCCAAAATTGCGGCCAACTCACCGCCGACTCCTCGATCGATTAAAAAAGTGATCATATCAAATTTTCCGCCCTTCATGCGCGAAACACTGGACTTAGCTACTCCTGTTTTACCTGAAACTTTCGTCCTTGTAACTCTGGGCTGCACTGATGTCGATACCAGAGTGCTTGTTGCTGTCGATAAGGCATTTGCAAGGCGATCCGTTCGGCATCTATATTAAAAGTCAAGGCTCCTGAACAAGCGGTATTCCACCATGCTACTTTATCTGCCAGACGTTGTATCGTTTCCTGATTGGGAAAATCAAAGCGGTTGCTATATCCGGAAGAAAAAATCACATAATCCGGATCGATTGCCTGCAACCATTTTCGCGAAGTCGAATAACGACTGCCATGGTGTCCGGCGATTAATATCTGCGAAGGCAAATCCTTTTGCGAACGTAGAAGCAGTTGTTGCTCCGCTTTGGAGGAGTAATCCCCGGGGATCAAAACACTGTTATCGCCGGTGGTAACTTTAAGCACACACGAACGGTCATTATCACTTGTTAGCTTTTGGCCTTCCCCTTCCTCAGCCCAGGGTGATAAAAATGAAAACGCTACCCCGTCCAATTGCCAACGGGTTCCTGCCTTGCAAGTCTGAAAATTCACCAGGGGATTAAGGTGAGTCTTGTGAACGCTGCTGTTTAACTGTAGCGGCTGACCAGTTAAAGTTCGGCCGACGGTAAAAGCATCCAATAAACTTTGTACACCCCCCGCATGATCGATATCCGAATGGCTGACTAATAGATAATCGATCCTTGACCAACCGCGAAACTTTATATATGGAATAGCGGCAATTCTCGCAGCATCAGTGCGATTCCCCAGTTTTGGCCCCGCATCGTAAACCACCAGATGATTACGGGTTTCGATCACCAGCGACTGTCCTTGGCCGACATCCAGAACCGTCATACGAAATGCCTCATCTTGCGGCCGTGTTAAAAAAACACCTCCGATCGATGCTATTATTAAACCGAAAGCCAGGCCCAAAGAGAGCATCCCCTTTACCATCGTTCGGTTACACCATCCGTAAATCAACAGCAAATAACACAGCAGCAGCGCAATCAGAGGAAAATCACCGATAACCCACAAAGAGTGAGGCCAACTATCGATCGTTGCAAACAACGACCATAAAACCGACATCACCTTATCATTCAGTTCGACCAGCCATATGGCGCCTTGTTGCCAGAAAACTGCCGTGATCAGAGCCACTAAAGACAATGGCAGAATCACAAATCCGACCAAGGGTACGGCAATCAAGTTTGCCAGAAAGGAATAGGTCGGAATCGCATGAAACGCCCAGGCAGTAACCGGAATAAAGGCCAGACTCAGCCAGATCTGCAGATAGAACAATCCTTTCCAGCGACCCAGTCTTTGTAACACCGGCAATTGCACAAAAATCAGTGCTACTGCCAGAAACGACAACCAGAAACCGAGACTCAATACTGATGCGCTGTCCCAGATTATGACTGCAAATATCGCCCACGCCAGAGCTACCCACGCTTGAAATGTCCGTTGCAAAGCTAAAAACAACAGCCCGGCCATGACCATCAACCACGCTCTCTGGGTCGGGATCGCCGCTCCTGAAATGAGCAAATAGAACGTGGCCAGCATGACCGCCCCGAAAATCGCAAACTGTGGTCGTTGCCAACGCCTGACCCTGTAGGCTCCAAGCCACCATATTCCGGCAAACAGCTGATAACCGAGCCATGCCATAATACTCATATGCATACCGGAAATGGCCATTAAGTGAACGGTACCGGTCGTCTGCATCAAACGCCAATCCTGCTGGGATATGCCTGAGCGATCGCCTAAAGTCAAAGCCCGATAAATTCCCTGAAAATCGGATTCCATATACAAGCGCTTTGCCACCTGCATCAGCTCTCCTCTCAGGTCGGAAAAACGAGATGTCGACAAAACCTGCGGATCAGGATAAACCTGTCCGTGATAACGTTGCAAAACATAGCCTGAAGCGCGGATGCCCTTTTGCATTCTCCAGGTTTCATAATCAAAACTACCGGGATTCTGCCAGGCGTGATTCGGTTTTAACTTAACGAAAAATGCCCAGGTTTCTCCCGCTTTTGGCATCAAATGATTCTTCGACAGTTGTTGGTACCTATCTGAATCCAAATACCAGCTCAACTGGATCCGAGGCCGAAAACCATAACGAAAATGACGGGCAGATTGCACAGGTCTCTCATTCAGCTGCTGTTCTGCCGGGGCAATTTCCTGAAGATCCATAAAAAATGATAACCTGATCCTTTGACCGCTATTTTCGACATGCGGTGACTCAACCAGCTCACCGACCACCTGAACCGGTTGAGAAAAATCCTTCTCTAACAGAAATGTCATAAAAAAAGACTGCCCAAAGAGCCACCATCCACCTATAATGACACCCGAAACCAGATTTAAACCTTTAATGACAAATTGGCGTGATTGCGGGGTCTTTAGACGAGCGCTAAAAAAGAGTGACACTAGCCAGAATAGCGTTGCCAATCCCCACAAAAAGATGAAGCCGGCCGGTTGCGGAAGTTGTTCCAACCGATAAAAGCTTACTGTGGCTAACACAACGCCAGCGATAAAATAGAACATCATGCCGAAAAAACTCATTAAGCGTTACATTCCAACCCCGGAAAAAATCAAAAATATGAAGGGACTCGGCCTTTTGGGAAAATGGCTGCATAACCCGAATATCTGGCATCTTCACCGTCACTCAGTCGCCAAAGCATTCCTTATCGGTCTTTTCTGGATGGCTATTCCGATTCCGTCACAAATGGTCGCCGCAGCCTTTTGCGCTATCTATTTCCGCGCTAATCTGGCTATCAGCATCGCTCTGGTATGGATTAGCAATCCTCTGACTATGCCGCCAATCTTTTACTTTAATTACCTAGTTGGTACGTATATTTTAGGACAAGAAGCTCAGGAAGAGTTAGGATTTGAATTAAGCTGGCACTGGATTACCAATGTTCTAGGTGATTTATGGCTTCCGCTCTACCTTGGAAGCTTGGTGCTCGGTATCGTTCTCGGACTCTTGGGCTACTTGACGATTCATTTACTATGGCGTCAGCACGTCATAAAAAGCTGGCAGGAAAGAAAAGAACGCCGCAGATTACAAAAGCAGGCCAAAGCCTCAAAAAAATAATTCTACTTATACAGGCATAAATAAAATCGAAAATAGCGTTACTTCAGCTCTCGGCTGATTTTCTAAATCAGAACGCCCCCTCACTCACTGTATAAAAACAACCACCAGACCGCATAAAATCGCTGTTTCCGAATGATACAAGCGATAGACTTCAGAATATAATCAACAATTAACTTTGAAAATAACTATCAAACACCAAGTAAAAATTAATTTTACTTATCAATAACCGAACTCTAATCTGAGCCTCAAGCACAACGATCTTAGTGTTTACACAAGATAAAATTCGAATGGAGGCTATAGCAATGAAACTAAAAAAATCTAACCTTTTAGTCGATTCCATCTTTACATCCAATCACCGTGCCAATCGAAGGGAAAAGAGCCGTCAACGCCAAACGACAAAAGGGCAAAACGCAAATGAAAACTCTGCCACAGGTTCTTGCGGATGGTTTCTTCGGATTAAATCCTTTGCTACAACTGCAGCGTTCGCTATCAAGCCCTATCTGAATATCGGTCAAATAGCGCTCTATCTCTACAGCCGTTCCCCCTCCTGACAAGCGAGGCCAACAACCGCTGCAACAAAAGTTTTCCTGCCCCTTGGCTCAAAATAAGCATACCGCTCAATTTAAGAGTAAAAGTTGTTGAGTCGGCCTTAACGCGGCCTTCCCCATACCAGCCGTGTTACAGGTCTTTGCCGTTAAATTCTTTTAACGGCTTTTTTATTTCGCTGTAAAAATAGTAAAAAACACGAAATCACCTGCCATATCAAGGCGATGCGATTGTACTTTAAGCCGTTTTTATTGAATAATAGCGCTTAAACATAACAATAAATATCCAATCAATTTGATACACATCTATAAGGGAAGTCCATGAAGAAGTCTTTTTTAAGCTTGGCGCTTATCTCAACCCTACTACCGTTTACTCAAGCGTATGCTGCCGAAGAAGCAACCGCCATTGTTAAAGACGGTCAGGTTACCTATGAAGGTAACGGCCCTCGCCCGCCTGGAGTTATCGAAGGCGATAAAATTATTTATAAAGCGCCTGGTGAGGCGGCCGGAACCGCTGATGAAGCGAGTGAAAGCGGAACCGGAATAGCAACCAGCGCCTTGGTTGGATTAATCACTGTCGGCGGGATTTTCTACATCGTCAACAACGGTAACTAACCGCTTACCTATAACACGTCATCGGGAGCAATCCGGTCTCCCGATACTTTTTCAGGTAAATCCCCGCCAATTTTCTATATAAATATGACGTTTATGTGAAAAAGCACAATAAAACTCAAAGTGTTATGGCACTTATGACTATAATGGACATTGAGCATTAATTCGGCGTTTATTTATAACCTGACGCATCCGTGACTTCATATCCGGTCCGGCAAGTTTGTAAATCCATGTCATATGTTATGCTTGTTAGGCGGTTCATTAAATTAACACCGCCGGATTTACAAAATTAAGTAACAAACAGGAAAGTCTATGTCTACCACACATACCGGTACCGTAAAATGGTTTAACGAAACAAAAGGGTTCGGATTTATTCAACAAGATTCTGGTGCAGATGTTTTTGCCCACTTCAGCGCAATTGCCGGAGATGGCTTTAAAACGCTTCAGGAAGGCCAAAAAGTGGAATTTACCATTGTTGACGGCCCAAAAGGACCTCAAGCAGCGAACATCGTTGTACTATAAGGTAACGGTATAAACTCCGAATAAAAAAGCCGCTTTCCAGCGGCTTTTTTCAAAACAACAAATAAGTTGTGGCGATTGATCAATCGTCCTCGTTGTCCTTTTCGTTCATTTTCTCTAGAGCTTGCTGAACCAATCGGTTAGCTTCTTCGGCATTAATCCCGCTAAACAGTTCCAAAGCGTCGTCGATATGTTTCATGGTATAAACATGGAATTCACCACGCTCAACCGCCTTACGCACATCTTCATTTAACATCAGATGTTTGGCATTAGCCTGCGGAACCATCACCCCTTGGCGACCGGTCAGTCCGCGCGTTGCGCAGATTTTGTAGAAACCTTCGATTTTTTCATTAACCCCGCCGATCGGCTGGATTTCACCAAACTGGTTGATCGATCCGGTAATTGCCAAATCCTGACGCATCGGGAACTGCCCGATCGACGAAACCAGGGCAAGTAATTCTGCCGAAGAAGCCGAGTCTCCCTCTACTCCATTATAGGATTGCTCCATAACGATCGAGCCGCTGAATCCCAAGGCACGGTTTTTCATATAACGACCGCGGATATAACCGGAAAGAATCAACATCCCTTTTGAGTGGATCGGTCCGGCCATATCGACTTCGCGTTCAATATCCAGCACCCCTTCATCCCCTGCCGACGACTGTGCGGTAATACGCACCGGCTGACCGAAAGATTGACGACCAACCGTCAACACCGTCAGACCGTTGACCATACCGACGTGCTCTCCTTCGGTAGAAATCAACACCTGCTGGTCGGTAATGGCACGGTGATAATATTCTTCCATCAAACCGGTATGAAAATCGCGCTGTACGATCGTCGCTTCGATGGTTTCACGGTCAACACTATCCTTACCGCCCGCTCGAGCAAAAGCATTCGCTTCGGCCAGTACATCACGCAAAATCGCCTTATTGGTATACAGACGGTTTTGATCTTCGGACATGCGCGAAGCGTATTCAATCAAACGCTCAAAGGCACACACCTTAACCGGCAGATCGTCCCAATCTTCGATCTCGGATGCCAACTGTTTGGCCAGCGTCAGTTCATGCTCGTCATTTCTCGACAGCTCGACTTCAAACTCAACCTGAACTTTAAACAGACGGCTGAATTGCGCGTCGATCTCCTGCAAAGCATAAAAGTGTGCCGCCTGGCCAACCAGTACAAGCGTAACGTTAAGAGGAAAATCCGGTAAATGGTAAGGAACGATGCTGCTGGAAGACGGTACTTCGAATGTCAGCTTCTTACTCATTAGTGCGGCTTTCAGGTTCGACCAGATTTCAGGGTCTTTCAACAGTGATTGAATGTTCAGAATCAAAAAGCCATGATTGGCCTGTTGCAGTAGACCTGCCTGATGGTTCATCGCCAGAGTCAGGGTGTCGGTGGCCTGCGCCGTCGCAGAATTAATTGCATAACCAAATAGTTTCGGCATGGTGACATTCTGCTCATAGATAACCGGAGCATGTTTTAAACCGCGGTGATCGACCAGCAGGTTGACTTCGAAAATCGCCATCCCCTGCTGCTCGGAAAGCAGCTCATCCATCGTCGCCTGCTGGCTGGAAGTCACCTGATCGGCGTTCTGATCCCAGAAAAGGTGCAATTTAGCAACCACACTCTCCTGCAGAGCATCAAGATAATCGTTGATCTCTTTCGTCTTGCCGAATTCCATTTTAAGCGTCTTAACCAACGGTTCCAGATGCTCGTTAGCCACTTCGGTATTCAGCTTTTTACCGGCATCCATGAATTCATGCTGCAAAAACGGAAAATGGCTGAGACCTTTATTTAATGCCTCCTCGACTTGATCAAACGCATCCATAAAGAATCTTTGCGTGTTTTCATCGAAGTTTTTCAGATCGGCCAATCGGTATCGCTGATCTTCGACAACCGCACTTAGAACGAAGGCGTTGTCGTTTTGATTGATTTCAATACTCAACTCTTCGGCTAGATCAAACGCCGGCTGCAACATAGCCTGCTGCTTTTCTGCCATTTCATTTTCAAGCATCTGACTGCGCAGCTGGTATGCATGCCCGTCAAACAAGACCGGAAGCTGTGATTTCAACTGAGTAATAAACGACTCGACCGCCAGTTTGAATTCATGCCCATGTCCCGCTTCAAAATACAGGTATTGGGTTTTATTGGTTTCGGCAAAATCGGAAGCAAGTACCACATCCGGCGGCAAATTTTTCTGCTGCGCTGCCTGCTTAAGCATCGCCTTAGTCATGCCGATACGACCGACTCCCGGCTCTCCCATAATAAAAATATGGTTTTGATTGCGTTTCAAGTGCAGTCCGAAACTCAGGGACTGATATGCACGAGGGTGAAAATGCTGCATAAACTCCAGAATATTCTGGTCTCGATCGTGAAAAGATTTATCACGTAAATGCAAACTGTCAGCGGGTAATTCGGTAAAGCGGTATAACTGGGATGCGGATAATTTTTCCATTAGAACTCGTTTCTGTAGACGTTTATAGATCGTCTCTCGGAGAAAGACTCCCATAACACGATCTTGGCGTGCTGCCGGTTTTTATTATTGTTTTCGATTTCGACGGAAATCCCAACAAAAATTAGGATCTGTTTTGCTGACACTATAACAAAAAACCCGCCTTAGATCGGAGTTTTCATTCCTATTTCCGGCGGGCTTATACCTAATTAACGGATTTTATTAGCAAGAAATTTAAAATTCTTCTTTAGGTGGATTGGCGTGAGTTCGGTGGATACTCAAATCGGCACCCAAGTATTGTTCTTCGTCGTCCATGCGTAAATTCGAGATCTTGTGAACGATGAAATAAACCAGATAACCACCAACAAATGCGATCGCCACTCCGATCAAGGTTCCGACGACCTGAGAGGCAAAGGAAACCCCGCCCAAGCCGCCAAGCGCGGTTGAACCGAATACACCTGCCGCCAAAGCGCCCCACATGCCGCACAGACCGTGTAGAGGCCAAACACCAAGAACATCATCGATTTTAAGGTTATTTTGCGTCCAGGAGAAAGCCTTAACAAACAACAATCCGGCAACCAGGCCGATTACCAAAGCACCAAGCGGATTCACAACATCCGAACCGGCACAGATCGCCACCAGACCGGCCAAAGGCCCGTTATGTACAAACCCTGGATCTTTGTTGCTGAAAAAAGTCGCCGCAAGGATACCGCCAACCATCGCCATCAAGGAGTTCATCGCTACCAGACCTTGAATTCCGCCGACCGCTTGGGCTGACATTACGTTGAACCCGAACCAGCCGACACTCAAAATCCAGGCGCCTAATGCCAGAAACGGAATGCTTGAAGGCGGATAAACACTGCGGATTTTTCCATTGGAATCATAACGGTTATGGCGGGCGCCAAGGACTAAAATCGCTGCCAAGGCAATCCAGCCGCCAACGGCATGAACCACGATGGATCCGGCAAAATCGTGGAAACCGGCACCAAAGCTCGCTTCAAGCCAGTTTTGAATACCGAAATTGCCGTTCCAACTGATCCCTTCAAATAGCGGGTAAATAAAGGCAACCGTCAGAAAGGTCGCTAAAAGGATTGGATAAAAACGTGCTCTTTCAGCAATCCCCCCCGAGACGATCGCCGGAATTGCCGCCGCAAACGTCATCAGGAAAAAGAATTTAACCAGATCGTAACCGGATTTCTCGGTCATGGCCTGAGTTAATTGACCATCCAGGTTGAACCCGAGGAAAACACCATAGGCAATTCCATAGCCGATAAAGAAATAAGCGACGGTAGATACCCCAAGATCGCTCATGATCTTTACTAAAGCATTTACCTGGTTTTTATGCTGAACCGTTCCCACCTCAAGAAATGCAAAACCGGCATGCATAAATAAAACTAAAATCGCACCCAACAGGATGAACAACACATCCAAACTAGTGGTTAGCTGCTCCATTGACTTCCTCTCATATTATATTTAGCGGCCACTTTCTCCGCGCTGACGGCGAGGTGAACGGGCCATAATCAATCTGAACCAGGCCTCCGGGAGTATTCACTCTCGATTTCAACCGGTTCCACTTCATTGAGGTTAAATAAGATCGTATTCGCCATCGCTTGAAAAATTCGACCAAAAGCGCATCCTGCATAGTAAACTTGGACGCCCTAATCGCGAAAATGCCATCGTGACCATCTTCACTTTTATTATTTTTTAACAGGAAATTTTAGCAGAATGGAGCATTTTTTTTCAGAAAAAACCACTCCTTTAATCGAGCTAAAGGCTCCGGTATTTAATGAAAAACACTTAAGAGTCTGGGTAAAACGCGACGATTTGAATCACCCGCTGATCCAAGGTAACAAATGGCATAAGCTCAGACTAAACCTTTTACAAGCGCAGAAACATTCTGCATCGACACTGATTACGTTTGGCGGCGCCTACTCCAATCACATTGCCGCAACGGCCGCTGCCGCCAAGGAATTCGGATTTAAAAGCCTCGGCCTGATCCGCGGCGACGAGTTAGCAGAAAATAAAGAGAACTGGAGTCCGACTTTAGAACAAGCGGCTTTGAACGGCATGCAGTTCGAATTCCTGAGCCGCCGCGACTATCGACGACGCCATGAAGCGGATTTTATACATACCTACCGGCAACGCTATCCGGATGGTTATTTCATTCCCGAGGGCGGCAGTAACGATCTGGCTATCGAGGGCCTCCAAATTCTTGCACAACAGATCGACGCTCAATGTCCTGATTGGAGTCGCTTGTATTGTTCTGTCGGAACCGGTGCGACTCTAGCCGGCTTAATACGCCACACTGCCTATCGCGCAAACAAGCAGCTTATTGGTGTCTGTAGCATCAAACAAGGCGACTATCTGATTCATGACATTCGACGTTGGATTGGAGATGCTACAAAACATAATCGCTGGATTCTGGATACCGAACATCATTTCGGAGGCTATGCAAAACAACCGCCCGAACTGCAGCAGTTCATGCATTCATTCCAACAGGAATTCTCAATCGAACTCGATCCGGTCTACACGGCAAAAACCTTCAAAACCTTTTTCGAAGACATTGAACAGAATCGTCTCCCAGCCGGATCTCAAGTCATCCTGTTGCATAGCGGTGGCCTGCAAGGAAAATAATTTTTAATATTTATCAAAAGTTATCGTCAAACTTGAATCCAAAACATCAATACAACCCGCCCAGTCCATAAATATAAAACTCCTCATGCAGCTGAAAAGAAGACTTAAAACAGGGCTTGGATTTAGAAAAATTAATTTTGTGATTTATCCTCGAATCTTGATCTTAAACAG
>NZ_JACBGI020000002.1 GCF_013391765.2 Thiomicrorhabdus heinhorstiae
CTATCTCTCTAATAAAAAACTTTGGCTCAAAAAAATGGAATAAAAACAGCTCTCCATTCGTTTACCCAGTAAGCGCGCTCAATTTCAACCCTTTGAACAACCCAGAAGGATTTAACGAATGCTAAAGAACTCATTGCAACGGATGCTCTGGCTGATCACCCTGCTCGTCTCTTGCCAAACTTTTGCCGCGCAACAGGAAGCGCCTCTGCCGGATACCTTTGCCGCCCATAAGGTAGTGCTGCAAATCAGCGATAAGGATCCATTTAAACAAACTCTGGTTCTGAATGTTGCCGGCAACCTGCAACGTTACTACGGACCGGAAAACGTCGATATCGAAGTGGTCGCTTTCGGTCCCGGTGTTCGTCTGATGCTGAAAGACAACCCGAATCAGACTCGCATGCAATCGATGATGGCTGCCGGTATCCGCTTTAGTGCGTGCGCCAACACGCTTAAAAACTTTGCAGGCAAACTGGGGTACGAACTGCAAACCAGTGAAGGTGTCCAAATCGTACCGGCCGGAGCAGGCCGCATTCTTCAGCTGAATGCAGCCGGTTGGCAATTGCTAAAACCATAAAACAGAATCCTGTAGATTCGTCGGAAATAACAATCAGAGAACACTCTTGGAGAAAACATTATGAAAAATCTTAGCTGGAGCGCATTATTCTTCGCGTCACTTTTATCCCTGATCTCATTTGCCAGTCAGGCAGCCGATGAGAACCGTTACGGCCATCAAAAAGTGGTTTATCACATCAACTATGACGATGCGAAAAAACAGTCGTCAACTCTACGCAACATTCAAAACCACATTAACGCCGTCGGCGAAGACAATCTGGATATCCAGGTAGTTCTGCACGGCAACGGCCTATCCCTGTTACTTAAACCTGAAGCACTTAAAAACGTCCCTAAATTCAAAGCGGCCAACGCGGATACGCAAATGAAGCAAAAAATCGATCAACTCAAAATGCAAGGTGTCCGTTTTAACGTCTGTGCCAATACCGTCAAAGGACGCGAGGTTAATGTCGAGCGCGATCTATATGACGTCGAAAAATCCAGCATTGTTCCGAGCGGAGTCGCAGAACTCGCTTATCTTCAATCGAAGGGCTATCTATACCTTCGTCCGTAAACATCGACAATTCGATCCAATAAATACCATCTCGGAATAAAAGAGAAGAGGACACTTATGCTTACTCAAAACAAAACTGGCATGGCTAGTATGAAAAAAACCGCTTTAACCGCAGCATTGAGCTGCCTGCTGATCGCACCGGGTGCACAGGCAGCTAACTGGCTGATGCTGCAGGGAACCGAAAAACCGAACCAAGCACCGGCCGCAAAACTGTGGGGATTTGCCCAGATTGAATACCAATCCACCGACGACACCAAGCTGAAAGCCGGACCTTGGGCGGGCCAGAAAGCCGCTTTTAACCAAATGGCACCGCAACTGGATACCGCCAGCGGCTTCAATATCCGCCGTGCCCGTATCGGTATCCGTGGCGCCAATTTCCCATTAGACAGCAATATCAATTACTTTTTGATGGCAGAACTCGGTAACAACGGTATCACCACCGGTGGCAACGCCTCTCAAGGCCAATTGACCGATGCCAGCGTGACTTTTAACCACCTTGAAGGTGCTCGCGTTCGAGTCGGTCTATTCAAGACACCCGGCTCCGAAGAGCTTTTGAAAGCAATCCCGGTCTTCAACTATGTTAACTTCACCAGTGGAACCGATCGCCTGTTATTGGAACGTTTCTTCGACAATAGCACCGGGGATACAGCTCGCAGCGCTTCCGTCGGCGCGGGTCGTGATACCGGGATTCAAATTTTTGACGCTTTCCGAAACGGCGATTGGGAAAACAGTTACGCCGTCATGCTCGGTAACGGTAACGGCTTGGCTCTGACCGATAATGATGAAAACAAAGATCTGTATTTATATCTATCAACCGAAAAGGTCTTTGACAATACGGTGGGGCCGCGCCGCCACGGTATGAAATTCTATGCCTGGATGCAGGACGGTAAGCGCACCATTAGTATCAGCGGCGTTTCTACCGAGAAAAATCGTAAGCGTGCCGGTCTAGGGATGACCTACTTCGACGGTAAATACCGTCTGGCAGCGGAATACATCACCGCCGACGGTATGATCTACGGAGGAACCAGCGGTGCAGCGCTTCCCGGTGCACTATCGAACAACGGCACGCAAACCTCTTCATTTAGCGTTCTAACCGACGAAAAAGCCTATGCTTATCAGCTTGACTTCGGTTACCGCGTTCAACCAAAACTGGAATTGAACCTGCGCTACGATGCCTTGGATAGCGGAACGGAAGTCGATGCCAACTATCGTGAATTCCGAACCACGACACTGGGCGCACAGTACTTTTTCAACAAAAAGACTTCGGCGCGCCTGAACTACGAGATCCGTTCAATCGACGCACCTAAGCTACCAAGCGCTTCAGCGGTGCACGATATTCTGGATACGATCGACAACCGCGTTTCCGCGCAAGTCACGATGGTGTTCTAAAGCGAGCACGCCAAGCGCGTTTATTTTTCAGTTTATGCTCCCCAGGGAGAATGGCTCTCTCCCTATTTCTTTGCCCCGCCTCGCATGCGGGGCTTTTTTTATCCATCCTCAAACCCTCACCTTTTTATTGCTAAAAAAGCAAAAGTGTTTTCCTAATACCGACCTTTATTCCTAAATACAGAATTATATAAAATGTAATCTCGATTACACTTAACAACAAAAAGGAACTCTGTCATGGCGACATTATTACAAATCGATTCCAGCGCAGCAGGCGCTCAATCACACTCTAAAGCACTGGCGGAGTATTTCGCGGAAAAATGGAAAAACAATCGTTCGGGAACGAAAACGCTTGAAGTAAACCTTGCCGCCGACCAACCGCCTCATATAGACGGAAATATGATCGGTGCCATGTACACCAAACCGGATCAGAGAGACGAACAGCAAACGCAGACGCTAGCCCTTTCCGAGCAATACCTTGAACAATTAAGAGAAACCGACAGCATTGTTATCAGCAGTCCGATGTATAACTTTGGCATACCTTCGGTGCTAAAGGCTTACCTGGATCACGTAACCCGCGTCGGAGAAACCTTCGTCTATGGCGAGAACGGTCCTGAAGGATTGCTGAAAAACAAAAAAGCTTATCTTTTCATCTCTTCCGGAGGAAATTACACTCAGCCGCCATTGGATCAGATGAACTTTGTAACGCCTTATCTGAAAACGGTTTTGGGATTTATCGGCATTACCGACATAACCGTTTTTGAAACCCCGAATATGGGGATGGGGGACGAAGCCGTTGCGAAATCGATAGAAAACACAAAAGCCAAGATCGACGAGATTTTTGCAGCTTAAACTACCACGCCGGAGCAGATTTCCTCTCCGGCCAAAGGTTATAACGGACAAAACAAGACTATTCTGCTGGGGGAAGATCAGGTCTTCTTCGCTGCCCGGCGTTTTCCCAACCTATCCACACCGACCACCAACAGCCATAATGTACTGACGGTTGCAGCCAACAACCCCAAGGAGGGCCATGTCAGCAGCGATAACCAGCCGGAAACAAGCATCGAATGAAGAGTTCCGCCTATATCGTGATCCATAACAATACAAGCATTCACACCGCCTTCATTTAAAACGCAACTGTTCAATTCTGCAAACCAGGATGCCAGGGTCGCCGTCAATAGAGGAAAAAAAGCGAACAACAACGATATTGATAAAGCAAAGACAGGCTTTTTCACACAACACCCTCCTGGAACTGAATTGTTAGCCCCCTGCGACCATTATAAGATACTGAATAATTCTCTTTAAATGGCAGATTTATTCATGCCTCAAGGCATCGATGGGGTTTAATCTCGCCGCATTTCGCGCCGGGAAGTAACCGAACACGACCCCGACTATCGCCGAAAACACAAATGCCAGGGTGATAATCCCGTAATTCAACGTAAACGGAACCCCCATCAAAATACTTCCTACGGAGGAAGCGATCAGGGCCAGAATAATACCGATTAAACCGCCCAGAGACGACAGCACTACGGCCTCAACCAGAAACTGCAGCAAAACCTCTTTTTCCAAAGCGCCTATTGCCATCCTGATACCGATTTCCCGGGTACGCTCGGTCACCGACACCAGCATGATATTCATAATCCCGATACCACCAACAATCAGACTAACCGCAGCGACCGCCCCCAACAGCATGGTCATGACTCGCGTTGTACCGGTCAGTGTATTGGTGATTTCCCGGGTATCCATGACCATAAAATCGTTTTTCTCGTTGTCGCTCAGATGGCGTCGATCTCTTAGCAACAGAGTAATCGCACGGTTTACCACATCTGTATTAATATCCGGTTTAACCGAAATTCGGATCATACGGATGTCCTGATTGCCGGTCAAACGGCGCTGAACCGTTTTAATCGGCATGATAATGGTATCGTCCTGGTCGTTCCCCATCATCGACTGCCCTTTCGGTTGCAGCAGACCGATCACTTGGCATGAAAAACTTCCAAGACGCAGTTTTTTACCCAGCACGTCTTCATTGCTTCCCAGCAACTCTTTCGCCACCGTATTACCGATCACGCAACTGGTTTTACCGGCTTTAAGCTCGGCAGCGGTAAATTTACGGCCTTCCGCCAGCTCCCAGTTACCGGTAATAAAATAATCGTTGTTACTGCCGACCACGGTGGTCGACCAGTTTTCGTTACCGTACACCGCAGTTACGCTGGCCGAAGCCGTCGGTGCCACAGCCACAATCGATGCAATCTCTTTACTGATCGCATCGGCATCTTCGATCTTAAAACTCTTGGCACCGCTGGAATCACGACCCGGTCCCATCCGCTGCCCGGGACGAACCATCAGTAAGTTACTTCCCAGACTGGAAATTTCCGCCGCGACCTGGGCGGTCGCCCCGTTACCGAGAGTGACCATCGTGATCACGGCTGCCACACCGATAATAATCCCCAACATGGTCAAAATCGACCTCATCAGGTTGCGACGAATTTCACGCACGGCGAGCAAAAACGCATTTAAAATCATGATGTCGGCTCCTGATAGAAATCCTGTTCAACCTTACCGTCCACAAAATGAATCAGGCGATTGGCATAAGCCGCCATTTCGGCTTCATGCGTTACCATTAAAACGGTAATCCCCAAATCGGAATTCAACTGGCTAAGCAATTCCATAATTTCTTTACTGCGGGCTGTATCCAGATTTCCCGTCGGCTCGTCAGCCAGCAGGACCTTCGGGCTGGTCACCAGGGCACGGGCTATCGCAACACGCTGTTGCTGCCCTCCGGAAAGCTCTCCCGGAGCATGATTTTCCCAACCTTCCAGTCCGACCAGAGCAAGCGATTTGCGGGCTGCTGCGTGGCGTTCGTGACGATTCATTCCGCGATACAGCAGGGGTAATTCGACATTCTCGAGCGCCGAGGTTCGAGCAAGAAGGTTAAAACCTTGAAAAACGAAACCGAGATAATTTCGTCGCAACAACGCTCGCTGATCGCGACTCAAGGACTCGACCCGAATGCCTTGAAACAGATAACTTCCCGCCGTCGGCGTGTCCAGACACCCTAAGGCATTCATGACCGTCGATTTGCCTGATCCGCTGGGCCCCATAATGGCAACGAATTCGCCTTCGTTAATCTGAAAATTAACACCCTTCAAAGCTTTGAATTCGGATGTACCCTTCCCGTAGGTTTTCTCGACGTCGCGGAACTCGATCAGCGGCACATCCGCTACGGATGCTGCATTGTCCGAACTCATTTTAACGATACCTCGACTCCGACGATCAATTCGTCACCGGCCTTCAGGTCGCCTTCCACTACTTCAACCTTACTGCCGCTGCTTTCACCGATTTTAATCAATAGCGGTTGCGGCTGACCGTTCACCAGCTTCCAAACACGTTGATAACCGTTCTCAACCGCCTCTTTCTTAATGGTGACACCATTGCTTCTGCCCGGACGCGGCATCAAAGATTGAATGACGCTTTTCTCGGTCTGTTGCGTACCGTTATTCAGCAATTCAGGTGTAAAACGCAGTGCTGCAACCGGAATCATTAAAATACCGCTCTTCTCTTTAACCAGAATATCGGCGGTCGCAGTCATACCAGGGCGTAGCTTGACTTCCGGGTTATCCACTTCCAGCAAAGTGGTATAGGTAACCACACCGTCGGAGCTCTCCGCACCGTAGCGTACCTGTTTGATTTTGGCCGGGAAATTCTGATTCGGATAGGCATCAACCGTAAAGGTCGCATTCTGGCCCGCTTCCACCAAACCAACATCGGCTTCGTCGACATCAACCTGCAGCTCCATTTTGGTCAGATCTTCCGCAAGCGTAAAGAGAACCGGTGCAGTCATAGACGCCGCAACCGTTTGACCGACCTCGATCGAACGAATCAAAACAATCCCGTTGATCGGCGAAACAATTTTAGCTTTGGAGATGTCAGTCAAGTACTGTTCCAAACTGGCCTTCGCCTGCTCCACTTGCGCTTTAGCCGTCTGCTTGGCCGCTTTAGCCCGTTTCATCGTCGCTTCGGCCGCAATCAAATCCGCTTTGGACGGCAGCTTACCGCCGCTCATTTTACGAACCTCTTTCAAGCGGTCATATTGAGCGATGGATTCTTTCAAGGTTGCATCGGCCTCCAGCACACCGGCTTCCGCTACCTGCAAAGCCGCTTTGGATTGCAGGACCTGAGCCTGAAGCTTATCGGTATTCAGGCGCGCTAACAGCTGACCTACTTCTACCTTATCGTTGTAATCAACCAGCACCTCATCAATGGTTCCTGACAACTCGCTCCCCACTTCTACTTCATTGGTTGGCTGCAATGTTCCGGTGGCTGAAACCGTTACCCGAATATCGCCTGTCGAGGCTTTACCGATATCGTAAACGGCTTTGTTCGAAGGTGATGACAGAAAGAAATACCACACTGCATAACCCGCCGCTGCCAAAACAATCAACAACACGAGCCAACGCCATATTCTCGCCTTCGGTTTTTTATCCAGACTCAACTCTTGTTTTAGACGATCCGTCTCATTATTCGTTTGCATTTTTGTCATCTCCAGTTTGACTCATCGCATCCTTGGTCGCTTTCGTCATTGCCCATTTTCCGGCAACGGCTTTTGATAAAGTGATCACCTGTCCCAGTTCGCTTGCGTGCGCTTCGACACTCTGTTTACGGAGCGATAGCAACGTTCTTTGCGCATCCAATACATCGGAAAAACTCAATTCTCCCGCCTGATATTGAATCAGTGCCAGTTTTTCTTCTTCTTTGGAAGTTTCCATTGCCCTCTGCAAAGCTTCGTAGGTTTCTCGACTGTGTTGCAGATTAGCGAGCGCGCTTTCGGTTTCCTGCAGAGCTTGCAGCACGGTCTTACGGTAACTGAGTAGCGCCTGGGCTTCGAGTTCCTGTTTAATCTCAACCTGAGCTTTCAATTGACCGCCGTCAAACAAAGTCTGAGCGACGCTGGCCGAAACGGTTGAGACCAGAGACGACACACTGAACAAATCGCTTAAACTGCCTGCACCGAAAGTGAGATTTCCACCAAGGGCAAAGCTGGGTAAACGGTTTGCTTCGGCCGCATCGGTTTGTGCCATCGCAGCCAGAACCCGTTGTTCGGCGGCACGGATATCAGGTCTTTGGCGCAAGACTTCCGTCGGCATAGGCAGGAATACTGAAGTCGGGGACTGCGGCAAAGCGGTCGTGGCCAACAAAGATTGCGGCAGATCTTCCGGCTGACGCCCGAGCAGCACCGCAATCTGGTATTGAGCATCAACGATATTCTGTTTTAGACTCGGGATTGTCGCCAATGTCTGCTCGTAACTGCGTTTGGCCTGTTCGACATTCAATTGCGTGACAATACCCGCTTTCTCCTGCCAAACCGTCAGTTGCACACTTTCCTGCCAGCTTTTCAGGGACTCTTCGGTAATCTGCAACTGCGTTTGATAACTGCGCAAAGCGATATAGTTTGTCGCCACCTCCGCGCTCAAACTGATCAAGGTATCGGCATAATCGGCCTGAGCCGCCAATTCCTGGGCTTCGGTTGCCGAAAGTGCGCTGCGATTCGCTCCGAAAATATCCGGTTCCCAACTGGCATCAACCACTGCCGAATAGCTATCAACCGATATATTCGTATCGTGATTATTGCTGGAACTAAAGCCACCGCTCGCCTTTACGGAAGGTAGCAGGACGCCTTTAGCCTGCTTACGGTAAGCCCGGGCTTCCCGGATAGCCGATAAGGCTGTCAAAACATCCGGATTGGCATTGATCGCTTCCTCGACCAGTCGATCCAGTTGCGGATCTTTGAGCTCTTTCCACCAGGTCAGATTACTCTGCTGACCGGACTGCACCAGAGCACTGACACTTTTCCATTGCTGCGGCGCCGTCTCTTGCGCCATTTCCCGGGAATTAAAGGTAGAACATCCCGTCAGTAACCAGACCGTTACCGCGCCCAATATCAGCGAGCGTTTCATAACGACTCTCCATTCAAAGGATTTAAAGAAGGTTTAAATTCAATCATTGTTATGTGTTCCCCATTATCCGAACGGCTGGAATACTGCCATCCGAATTGACGACAAAGCTTCTCGATCAACATCATTCCCAAACCGAACCCCTGATCATCACTCGACTGCCCGATCGTCGGCAGAGTATTACGAATCTCGATTCTGTCTTCTTCCTGCTTGATCAGTATGCGCCCGGACCAACTGTGCTGAAAAGCGTTGCGAATCAAATTATTGAGCACAATCTGACAAGGTCCTTTTGCCAAGCGCATCGCAAAAGGTTCGGTACGACACTCTAATTCGATCTCTTTGTGCTCCAGCAGATAATTCAACCCCCTGACGGCCTCCTGAAGTTCTTCGTCCAGGCGGATTTCCAGTTCCGGCAAGCTCTGTTCACTTTCCCGATTCATCCATAACAAAGTATTGGTCAAATCGGTCATGGTAATGCCGGCGCGCTGCAGACGTTGCAACACCGCCAGCTCCCGTTCCGGACGCTCATTGTCTAGCCGGTTCAGCAATTCAATATTGTTGCGGATCACCGCAATCGGCGTTCTTAATTCATGGCTGGCATAATTTAAAAACCGCTGCTCGCGTTCCATAGAACGGTAAGTGGTAACCAAACCTTGCTGAATCAATTCAGCCAGGTCATTTAACTCTTTATAGCGAAAATCCGGTTTCGGAGCATTAATATTTTTCGCGGATAAATTTTTCGCCCATTTGCCCAAACGCTCAATCGGCTGTCCCACCGTTTTCAGCAGCCAAAATAAAATGCCGATTAAAATCAGCAGAATCACGCCACTGCTAATATGCAGAAACATAAAGGAGCGACCGGCTTTCTGAATACCGATTTCCGGGACTTCGGAAGGCTTCAACAGTTTACCGACATAAACCGCTTCCTCACTCACATCGGTAACCTTCAGTGCAAATAACAAGCGATCCTTAAGACGATCATCCGTGTGAATCTCTTGTTTATGCAGTTTTCCGTCATCCAATTCGGATGCCGAAAACCTCCGTTTGAACTCCGCTGGAAAATTCTCCCAGTTTCCGGAAACAGTAAATAAGCCATCGGCCGGCGAGGATTCGAACACCTGAGGATTTCGCTGATAAAGCTCTGCGGCTCCATGCATTTGGCTAAGAATATAAGTATCGATCCCCTGACGAAAAAAAGACCCTGCAACAAATGTATAGCCGACAACCAGCCCCGCTCCGATGAACAGAACGATGCCCGCCAGATAATACCGCAAACTCCAGCGCAAATCCTTCCCCCTCATTCTTCGACTTTCAAGGCAACGCCGTGGTTGGCAACCGTATGAATCAGAGGACTTTCACCTTCGGCATCCACCAGTTTTCGCAGCTTGTGCAAATGAACCTTCAAGCTGTCGCTGTTCGGCAGATCATCACCCCATAACACCTGCCCTAAACGCGCTTTGCTAACGACACGGGGACTGTTGCGCATCAAAATTTCCAGCAACTTCCATCCTGCGGGAGAAAGACGCAGTTCCCGACTGCCGCGTTCCGCTCGGCGTAATTGCACATCTACAGTCAGGTCTGCAATCTGGAAACGCTTTGCTTGACCACTCTGTCTCAAGGACAAAGCCTTGAGACGGGCAACCAGTTCCGCCATTTCAAAGGGCTTCACCAGATAGTCGTCACTGCCTGATTCGAATCCTTGTAATTTATCCTCCAAACCGTCACGCGCGGTTAACAGTAAAATCGGCGTATCAATACCGTCTGCACGCAGATTTTCACAGCTACGAAACCCGCTTTGCCCGGGAAGATTGACATCAAAGACCAGCACATTATAAGCAGTCTCTCCAGCCAGTTTTTCTCCTGCTACGCCGTTGGCCACATGATCACAGGCGATGTTTTCCAGAGCCAAATACTCCACCAGCGTCTGCGCCAGATCCAAGTCGTCTTCAACCAACAGAATATTCAACATGATGCCTTAACCTTTATAGTATGGTTACTATAAAACAACCGAGGTTAACAAAAGGTTAACTCAAGTTAAGAGATTAACCTAAAGTGGAATTTTTAAGCGCCAGCCGGGCATTTTCCTTGCGGCGCGGATTGTTCCGGTAACTTTTTTCTCCCCATTTCTGGGTCATCGGCCAGAGAAATGCATACCAGGGAACCGGAACACCCCGTCGCTTACCGAAGTGTTGCGGTTAGCAGCAATCTTGTTAGAACCATCAATGACCGGACTGCAGAATATTCGCCATTTTTCGATAGCCGTTGCTTATTGGATGAAATGCACCTACCTCTTAACACTCCAGTTTCGAAATAGCTAAAAAATGGCTCTCCTCATGAATTAAGACAACAAAGAGAGGAAAAACTTCAAAACTTCTCTAGAAATGGGAAGGTCCGGGCGATCTGGGCCAAATTTTTTCTTAGCAAAAGAATTTCCTTTCTGCCCCGGCCACCAATGTCCCATACGAGGAATGGGACAACTTATAATGCGAGAACCGCCCAAACACTCTCCATAGCCCATACAAGAAACGTCCTTAACCAAAGAAGTTTGATATTGGGATTTACAGGATTCTTTTTTGGCCCAAGCTTCTGAAACATAAGGAACACCGGGGCGTTCTCCTCCTCCAGCTAAACTCTCACCACCATCAAAAGGGGCAAACGGATCTTCTAATCCTGACATAAACAAAGCAGAAACCGGTCGTTTTAAATAACAACTTCCATCTAACTTATACAAACCACCAGAAACAGCAAAACCAGCAAACCGCTCAGACATATGACAAACTAATTTCTGACTGAACATTGCCCCATTAGAAAACCCAACAGCAAAATTATGCTCTTTACTGACACTAACAAATCGCTGAAGATCTTTAAAAATTTCTTTCACAAATTCAACATCATTAATATTTTTCTTGACGGCAGCGCCGCAACACTCTTCTGCATTCCAAGAACGTCTATAACCGTTTGGGAAAACAAAAATAAAATTGCTTGCCTCCGGTAAACCGCTAAAACCAGTTTGTTCGAAAAATCCTTTTCCACTGCCTAAAAAGGGATGAAATGCAAAGATGACTGATAGGTTATTTTTTTGTTGTGCATTCTCGGGCAAATAAACAATATAACTTCGATCTTTGCCATTAACGAAAATATGACGTTCAAGTGGGCTTGCCTGAGATGAAAGCACTACTGAATTCAAAACGATTAATAAACCGAGTTTTAGATAATTAGTTATTGATGTAATTTTCCTAAACATTAAATGATCTCTCTTACGAAAAAGTCGAACGTTTTAGTTTAAGCCGTTTCTCCGGCACAGTTCTCACACGGGCCTCCCCAAAAACAGATTCGGATATCTTTGGCCACCTCACACATCCTGTATTTCAATTTCACCACGCAAATAGAGTGCTGCTCGACCGGAAATAAATACCCGCTCACCTTCCCATCGGCAATAAACCTTGCCGCCGCGACGCGAGACCTGCTTAGCCGTCAAATCGGTTTTCGATAATCGCTCGGCCCAAAAAGGCGCCAACTGAGTAAAGGCCGAACCGGTTACCGGATCTTCGTTTATTCCGTAGCGGGGAGCAAAGAATCGACACACAAAATCAAAATCTTTGGAAGGTGCCGTAAGGATGACACCACGCAAATCCAGATCCATTAACGCTTGAAAATCGGGCGTTAAATCTCTTAACAAGGACTCGTCGTCCAAAACCACCAGATAATCCTGATGTTGGAAACATTCTGCCCGTTCAATGCCGAAAGCTCTTTGAATTTGCGTCGGTAACGGGCACGACTCTGGTTGCTGAGCCGGAAAATCCATCTGCAACAGATCTTCCGCAACACAAACCATCAACCACCCGGAACGAGACCAAAAACGAATCTCTTCATCGGGCAAACCGACGCACTCGAATAAGACATAAGCGGCTGCGAGAGTCGCATGGCCGCATAGATCAACCTCGGCCGTCGGCGTAAACCAGCGGATTTGGTAAGCATTCTCTTGATACGGAACAACAAAAGCGGTTTCCGAAAGATTATTTTCCGCTGCGATCGCCTGCATGGTTTCTTCGCAAAGCCAGGAATCCAGTATGCACACGGCGGCCGGATTCCCTTCAAAAGCCCGGTCGGCAAACGCATCCACCTGATAAATCGGCAGTTTCATTTCATCTCACTCTCATTATTTGAAACTTCACTCAGCATACCTTATTTTATGAATTTAAATCGTTAAGGCATTGTCTTGTCTTGTCTTGTCTTGTCTTGTCTTGTCTTGTCTTGTCTTGTCTTGTCTTGTCTTGTCTTGTCTTGTCTTGTCTTGTCTTGTCTTGTCTTGTCTTGTCTTGTCTTGTCTTGTTAACATTTTCCGTTTAAAGACGTTATGATGCTGTAATCAATTAAAAGGCTGAGGAGAGTTCAATGGCCAGCGGGATTTTAGTGATATTAGACGACATCGCGTCTCTGTTTGACGATGTCGCGACACAATCCAAAATTGCCACCAAACAGACTGTCGGCGTACTGGGTGATGATCTGGCGGTGGGTGCCCAGCGCGCCTCCGGTTTCCACGCCAGTCGGGAATTACCTGTGTTGTGGGCGATTACCAAAGGCTCGTTTATCAATAAGCTGATTATTCTGCCGATCGCTTTCCTGTTAAGCGCATTTCTACCGCAGCTGATTGTTCCGATACTGCTTCTCGGCGGTATCTATCTGAGTTACGAAGGTGCAGAAAAAATCTACGAGTTCCTGTTTCATCGTGAACATGCAGCACCGGCTGCCAAAAGTGTGACCGATAAGAAAGAACTTCTGTCACTGGAAAAAAGCAAAATCCGTTCGGCGATCGTCACCGACTTTATCCTGTCAATCGAGATTATTATTATCGCGCTCAGTTCAGTCGCCGATCAGCCGATAGGTATTCAGATCGGTGCGGTCAGCTTTGTCGCTATTGTGGCCACGATCGGTGTTTACGGTCTGGTCGCCTTAATGGTCAGAATGGACGATGCCGGTTTTGCTCTGGTCGAAAACAGTCGGGAACATAGCGGTTTTAAAGCCGGTCTGCTTCGCAAAACGGGACGCACGCTTATCGCAGCATTGCCGAAATTAATCCGTATTCTCGGTGTGGTCGGCACCCTGGCCATGCTGCTGGTCGGCGGCGGCATTTTCGTACACAACCTCGAAACGGTACACCACGCTATCGAATGGATGCCGATTATCCTCGGAGAGCTGCTTCTGGGCCTTGTTATCGGAATCATCGCCTTGGCGCTGGTTCTACTGGCCAAACGTATTTTTTCGCCAAAAAAATAAACCGTAAAAACGTACGGTTTATCCTCGGCTTTTGTACTCGGGAGGCATCACAACGGATCGTCGCAGCAGAATCATTATGATCAGCGCCAGGCAAACCACTGCGACCGCCGCCGGGAAAGTCACCGTGGTCCAGGAATAATGTTCCAAAGCAGCCACCACCAACAGATTACGCAGCATGAAAATGGCAAAGAACCCTGGTTGTTCTTCATAGGGAAAAGCATAGGATTTGCGGAAAGTCGGACCGAATCCCAACAGATCGATAAACGTAAGCAATAGCACTGCCCACAGAGGATTGGCGGTTAAGAACCATAAGGGCAAAGATGCCAAGGCGGACAGCAAAAAGAACCAATCCAAGCGGGTAATGCTCAAATCGCCTTTCTTTTGAAAGGCCAGGATAGTGACATACAAAGTGATCAGCGCCGAAATCCCGATCGGCCAGGCACCCAGCCCACCGCCGCCTTGCAACTGGGCAAAAAAGATAACGCAGGTCGTTGTCCCCCAAATAACCCAGGAAAACACATGCGGCCTTACCCGGTTATGCAAAATATCGCGAATGTACGGAAAGAAACCGACAAACGTCAGCAGAACTGCGGCAAAGCTGAAAAATCCTTTGTAGTCCATCGCACCCTATTCACTCGGGAAAAAAATCAAAAATAACCAAAACGTTTACAAAGTGTACTGAATCTTAGTCGATCAGGTAACTCAGATAAAAAGCGATACTGCTTTTGCTATGTTCCGGTTGAATGATATTGCCTATCAAGGATGAATCGCTACTGGCATATAGCGGATAAGAGGAAGAACGGGTGGTTTGCGCATATTGAACGGAGAGATTGGCTGATAGACGCTTCAGGAGCGGTTTTTCGAGGTGTAAACGAATTACCAGACTGCCCGGCAGCTCCATGGAACCATAGGCTTGATCAGACAGATCAAGGTCCATTGTGCTGTTATAGCGATAGGCGGCAATCAAGCTGCTTTCAAAAGACGGCCATTCGGAGTTGAGCCCGACAAAAATACTTGGGGAATCGTACTTTTCGGTCAACTCAGAAACCGAATGACTACCAGCAATTTGCCGCCGCCACCTTTCATACTCGAAACCAAGTAACAAAGAGTGCTCGGCGTTTAAAACCTTTCCGCCGAGCGGCGATTTAAGCGATACGCCGTAAGTGGAGATTTCCGTTGCCGTACTTGAGCGGTATGGACTACCACTCTGCAAATGACCGTCGTAATCCAGATCTCCGCGGGAGTAATTTGCATAAGCAGACAACAACCAGCGGGAATCCAGATCAGTATCGATTTGCAGTCCGATAACCGGAAGAATACCCGACTCGCTGACCAGCCGATTGCCGTTAATAGAGAACTCGGACAAGTCTATCGATTGAAGGCCGGCATTCAAATGCAACTCACTCCCATAAGTAATTATGGAAGTAAAAGCACAGCAAACCGCAGAAATAGCAAATAAAAAACGCTTCACCTTATGCGATCAGTTCCGCCCAAGTCATCGTTTCAGAATACTCATACACGCCGTTGTCATCAGCATCAACCTCAATCAGAACTTCTTCAGCAGAATAAATTGTCACTCGAACCGAACCACTCGCCCCATTAATAATCATTTGACCGTATGACGGGAAATCATCGCCATAGTAAACGACAAACGGTTCCATGGTCTGCAAATCAAGAGCTCCGTGGAATACGTTATTGACACCGAAATCATATAATCCATCGTATGAATAAGAGACCGAGCTGGCACCATTTTCACCGTCAATATACTGATCGGTAAACGTGTTGTATTTCAGATTCGAAACTACGCCGTCAAGAGTGAAATTCATATCGCCGGTGGTAATGGAAATAGACTTCTGAGAAAAATTATCCGTTTCGCCCCACTCTCTCAAATTAACCTTACTTGAAGAGCTATACATGGAAAAACTCCCTTCAAGATCCGCCGTATAGTTCTTCAATGTCAGATCGGAATCGCTATAGGATGCGCTAACCTGATTCATCTTGAGCTCAGTGACACCGTTCTGCTCAAAGAAATCTCCATCATAAAGATCGACACAGTGATCATAAACGATCTTTCCATAGTCGCCGTTATTGGCAAAAATGGCATCCGGATCAGATACATTAAGGTAATAGCTAACTTTTCCGGAAACAGGACAATTCTCACTGCCACTCCCTTCAACCCCGACAGGGACACTACCCAAACTGCCTTGGGCTTGCATAAATTCTTCACGAATTAAATCAATTACATCTTTCGCTGTCTTTGGCGATGATCCCGACGACAAAGATGCGGTAGTGTAAAAATCATTAATAAAACTCTCGGCTAAACCGCCATTAATCATCTGAGCGGTTGATTTCGCAACAGCAGCACCATTTTCGTCGGTGATTACAACTTCAGCTTCCTGGGGAAGACTGGCAACGGTATAGCTGACGCCTTCATCGGAACCGCCACCTCCACAAGCGGTCAAAACTCCCGAAAACACCGAAATCAACACTAGACTCATGCTCTTCTTCATACTTTTATTTTCCTTATCCACTTATGCAAACTCTGATTTAAAATAAAGAAAAATGGTCGTTTTTAGCTATGGAACCAAATCACCCTTCTTCCTCGTACAGAATATGACACAAGAAAACAGTAAATAGAAGTAAAAATACTTAATGCCCTGCTAAAAAAGACATGAAAACACCTTTTCTGGAAAATACATCGAATAATCAAGCCTGCCGATCATCTTCCGAAGCCTTAATGAGAGCTTCACGACGGGTTTTCCGCATTCGATAGATCCAGTAGCCGAAGGCGGCCAAAGCGATAAAACCGAGAATCCACATCTCGTATTTCTGAACGTCATTCAGGATCTGCTCGGCGAAACGGCCGAGATAATAACCGAGACTACCGATAACGATTGCCCAGATAGTGACTCCGATAATATTCAAGATCGTATAACGTAGCGGCGGAAAACCGCTGGCGCCTATAACAAACGGCGCTACCGTCCTCAGTCCGTACATAAAGCGGAAACCGAGAATAAACAATACCGGATGACGATTCAAATAGTCGAATATCTTGTCGCTGCGCTGCTTCCAAAGAGGCTTGGATTCCAGGTAGCTTTTACCTTTGTAGCGGCCGATATAGTAATACAGCTGGTCACCCAGGAACGATCCCAAGGCGGCAGAGATCATTACCCATTGCAAAAGCAGGTGTCCGTTATGCGCCAGAAAACCGCCCAGAATCAGAGCCGTCTCGCCTTCCAAAAACGAACCGATAAATACTGCCAAATAGCCATATTCGGCAATCAGGCCTTCAAAGTCCATACAGACACCTTATTAAATCATGCGAAAATTAAGAGAAAAAACGCCGGATCCGGCGTTTCTAATTGAGCTTATCAAGAAAGAGTCAGCTTTCTGGCACCGAGAAAAACAAACAGCCAGCCGATTAAAAATGCAGTTCCGCCTATGGGCGTTAAAAATACCAGAAATTTCACTCCGGTCAATGCCCATAAATACAGACTGCCGCTAAAAAGAAGCACCCCGATCAAAAAGCTCCAACCGGCTTTGCGCCACAAAGATGTGCCTTGCGGAAAAACCGGTAAAAATACAGCAACCGCAAGCAGAGCAAAAGCGTGTATCACTTGATAATTAACCGCCTTATGCCAGACATCGAGTTGCTTGGCGGAAAAGACATCCTGCAGGCCATGCGCACCGAAGGCGCCGGCAGCCACGGCCAAAAATAATAACAGACTGCCTAGTTGCAACCAAAAAGATGATTTCACCGATTCCCCATTCATCCGATCAAGTCCTTTTTAACCTTAAAACTTCCGTACCGAGACATTTTAAACAATCCCTTTTAATCTCAGTGCCTGACGCACTAACTCCTGACGCCAAAAAAGTTTTTTTGGATCTTTCACATCCATATTCAAAGCAAAAAACCACACATCATTGGCCGTTTCTACATAGCCGACATACCAGCCGATTCCTTGTGCCCAGCCGGTCTTGGCTTCCATAAAATACCCGGGCTTTTTCTCTACCAGCATGATGCTTTTTAGCGTCTGGTAAGCATAGTGGTCAAACGGCGGCTCCTGACGATAAACTTTCTTTAAAAAGGCGATCTGCTCGACAGCGCTGATTTTTAAAGAACCGTCCAGCCAGAAGGTCGTATCCTTAAATGACTCGCCCAACTCCCCGTAATGTAACTTCTCGATATAGCGACGGTAACTCGCCCCGCCGATTTTCTCGGCTAGTTGCTGGTAACACCATACACAAGAGACCTGAAAAGCGCTTTGCAGGGTCTGATCCTGATTCCAGGCAGGAATATCATAATGATGCCCATCCCACTTAAAAGCAGAGTCTTTACCCGAAGCGATTTTTTCCTGTACGGAAATCAAGGTATTTAAAATTTTGAAAGTCGACGCCGGAGTAAAACGCTGTTCCGAGCGAGTTTCATTGTAAACAAACGCTTGCTTTCCCTTAAGCGAAGAGAGAACTAAGGTCCCGGTTACATTCTGTTTGGAAAACAATTCGCCTAATTCGGCATCTTCCGCCGAAGCGGAAAACGCAACTAAAAACAAACATAAAGCGACCAGCCATTTCTGCATTGATTCATCCTTGAACGATATAAACACCGTCGATTCAGGCGGTTAAATTATGGTAGCAAGAGCCGGAATCCTGAAGAATTTCCTGCAGGATTTCCGCAAGCGGCAGTGGATCCAATACTTTGTTATCCAGCTCTGCCAAAGCCAGCCATTCTACTCCTGCCTGACTTGGATCGGGATGGATGCCGTTATGCGGTACATAACTTTCAAGCAGTTCGCACAAAAAGGCAAATTCTACCTTGTACTTAACCATCTCAGGATCGGATTTTGACGGCCGTTGATGCTCATAAACCTTTTGCAACGACAGCACCTTCACTCTAGCGCCGACTTCCTCCCACACTTCGCGGATGGCCGTTTCTTCCAAAGGTTCGCCCGCTTCCTGAGTTCCGCCGGGTAACGTATAGACCACACGACCGTCGGAATACTCTTTACGCAGAAAAAGAACTTTTTCGTCCTGTAATAGAATACCTTTGGCAGTATTTTTCATGCGCACGGTTTGCATAATCCACCTCCTTATTGCACATCGAATAACATCACTGTTGCATTACAGCATAAACGCATTCGTGTGCCAAAAGCGACCTTTGCTCAGACGGCGGCTGATAGCTGCTTCGTATAAACCGCATAGGAAACACCGAAAATGTCCGGTACCTCCTTTAAAAAACGAAAGCCCATTCGCTGATACATCGGTAGCGCGGTCTGCATAATCACGCTAGTGTGCAAAGCCATAATTTTCGCATCATCCCGAATCGCTTTAGCGATGCACATCTCAGCCAAAGCTTTGTCGACGGCAACCGTCAAATCGGACAGAACATGTTCGAAGTAGAACAGGTTCGGGCTATAGGCATGCAATTCACCGACAATCCTTTCGTCTTCGCTATTTACCGCCACCAGCCCGATGCCGGTTGCGAGTGTCTTTTCAACAAATCCATGAATATATTCCCGGCTGATCTCATGCTGCAATCGCGCCAGACCGCCAGGAACTTCAGCCACGCCTTGATACAATTCCAGCAGTGCTTCGACATCCGTTATTGCCGTTTTTCGAAAGAAAACCATTTTGCGAACCCGATCAATTTTGTCTGTTTCGAGAATAGATTCTAACCGATAGACTCAAACCCCAGCATTACCAGCAACCAGATATTTAAACCGACGATAATACCGGTCGCGCTCCACGCCATGATCCTGGTTTTAAGATCATTCACCAGATCACCCATTAAATGCGGATTCGAAGTCATCTTCACCAAAGGAACTACCGCAAACGGCAACTGCATCGATAAAATCACCTGCGACAGTACCAGAAGACTCAAAGGCGTGGCACTCATCAGAATTGCCACCGCTGCCGGAATCATTGTCGCCAGACGGATAAAAACCCGGATTTTTAGAATATTGACCGGACGCTTTTTGAAAAAAGATTCAAACACGATTTGTCCGGCCAGAGTACCGGTTGTGGAACTGGCGACGCCGGATGCCAGCAGAGCGATGGCGAAAGTCAAAGCCGCTGCGCTCCCCAGAAGCGGACCAAGCGTTTTATAGGCCTCGTCAATATCGGTGATCAGCAATCCCTTCTCATGAAAGGCGGCCGAGGCCATAATCAGAATAGCCGAATTCACCAACCAGGCAGCCGTCAGGGCCAACACCGTATCCCATTTCATCATCCGGTAACAGCGGAGTCGCGTTGCCGGAGTGACTACACCTGACTGACGACGAGTCATTACCTGATGCGAATGCAGATACAAATTGTGCGGCATCACCGTTGCACCGAGAATTCCCATCGCAATAAACAGCGCCGTAGTGTCAAAGATCGTCGCATTCGGCACCAGCATTGAATGCGCGACATCCAGCCATTGCGGTTGCGCCAGCCAAAGCTCGACGATATATCCCAGACCGATGGTGGCAACAAATGCCAGAATCGTCATCTCAACCCAGCGGAAACCGAATCTCTCCAACCATAGAATCAGCAACACATCGAAAATCGTCAGGAAGATCGCAACCACCAGAGGAATATCGAACAAAAGGTTAAGAGCGACCGCCACACCGAGGAATTCGGCCAGATCGGTCGCAACCATTGCCACAGCGGCGGTCGACAGTAAAAAAGTCCCGCTTCGTCCCGGATGTTGGATTCGAATCATCTGAGCCAGGTTCTTACCGGTAGCTATCCCCAGTTTCGCGCTCAACAACTGCATTAAAATCGCCACCAGCGATGCCAGGGTAATAACCCACAACAGATCGTAACCATAGCGTGAGCCCGCTTCCAGAGACGTTGCCCAGTTGCCCGGGTCCATATAACCGACGGAAACCAAAAACGCCGGACCGAGAAAGAACCAGAAGGATCGTTCGGAATTCAATGTCTTTTGAACGGAGGTGCTCATATCAGATTGACCGTAATGCATGAATTATTTACAGAAGTGGTTAAGAAGGTTCTTGTTTAGGCACGGCGGCAATTCAAGCCGCGCTGTCAGGAACCTCGCTCAACAGAAAAATTTAGTTTTGGCTAATTCTCTGCAAATACTAATAGTAAAACCACGGTGCGCACAATTAATTCCTTACAAAAAATATGAAATTAGCCACACTGTCATACTTGCTTAAGAATCGATCCTCATCAACTCAATTTCATTCACGATTTTCAGTAAAGCCAATTCCGTATCGGTATTCCAGTCAAGCGCGCACGACAAGCGCAAAAAATGGTTATATTTTTCGGTCATCGAAAAAATTCTCCCCGGAGCAATACTGATCTGGTGGCGAGCCAGACGATTGGCCAGTTCAAAGGTATCAATCGCAAAAGGCAACTCGATCCATAACACAAAGCCCCCTTTTGGGCGGGTCACTTTGGTACCGAAGGGAAACAATTTAACGATTGCCGCCGTCATTCGATCCACCGCAAAGGCATATTGCTGACGGATTTTGCTCAGATAGCGGTCGAACTTTCCGGACTGCAGAATTTCCGCCACCGCCAATTGCGCGACCGAGGATGTTGCCAGATTGGCCACATACTTAAAATACTCCAACCGCTCCCGATAGCGCTTCGAAGCGACCCAGCCAAGACGCAACCCCGGAGACAGGGTCTTGGAAAATGACGAACAATAGATCACCCAGTCGTCGCTATCGAACGCCTTCAACGGTTTCGGACGGCGGTTATCATGAGAAATTTCACCGTAAACATCATCTTCGATAATCGGAATTTCACGTTTCGAGAGCATCTGAATCAGGCGGCGTTTTTTATCATCGGGCATACTCAATCCCAATGGATTGCTAAAGCTCGGCACCAGAACACAAGCTTTGATCGGCCACTGATCAATCGCCATCTGCAATGCTTCCAGCGACAGGCCGGTATCCGGATCCGTCGGAATCTCGATGACTTTCATGCGCAAGGAGTGGATCACCTGCAACAAACCGTAGAAAGTCGGCGATTCGATCGCGATCACGTCGCCCGGTTCGGCACAGGCGCGTAAAGCCAGACGCAAAGCTTCCTGACAACCGTCAGTTACAATAATTTGATCGGAGGAAATATTGCAGCCGTTTCCGACCATTCGCCGTGCGATCTGCTGTCTCAACTCCGGCAATCCAGGCGGAAACAGGTAATCGTTGAGAATCTCGGAATCCTGTCTTGCAACTTTGCGAACCGCCTCGGCAATCATCTGTGTCGGCAAAAAAGAAGGTGCCGGGACGGCCGCGCCAAATTGCACCATATTCGGGTTATTCGTTGACTTAACCAAATTCAGCGCCATTTCCTGCCCGGTTACCGCCGAAGGCACCGAATCGGGTTGACTCTGCGACGGGGTATCGACTTCTCCCCGATATAGACGCTTTACATAGAATCCGGATTTCGGGCGTGCTTCGATATACCCCATCGCCTCCAGTCGGTAATAGGCCGATACAGCCGTAGCGACACTGACTCCTTGAGTTTCGGCAAAACGCCGCACAGGGGGAAGTTTATCCCCGGGAGCATAGAGCCCTTCCTTGATTTGCTGCCCCAAACCGGCCGCCAGATTCTCATACAAAAAACCGGACATCAGATACTCCTAAAATCTCACTATGGAAGCAATGAACACAAGCGCATTACCCTACAACTTTCATCGAAACCGATACAATTCCGGCACCGATCAGCAGTACAAAATACATAACACTCAATCTGTACCGTAAAAATTCTATTTTTCTAAATCTGTATTTAATATAGCATCCTTCATAAACTATAGTTCAATGATTTTTAAGGATAAATAAGATGTCACGCTGGTTGGGTTTCTTACTGGTCGCGATTACACTGCTCGGCATTTTTCAGAGCTGGCCGCAAGCCGACTGCGATACAGAGAAAAGTTCGCTGCAACCTCGCGCCACCCCCTGGTGGTGGCATATCCATTAAACAAGGACAAAATTGAATGCAAGAATACTGTTGGCTAAACGGCGAAATCATTCCGGTCGGAGAAGCAAAAGTTTCGGTTCTGGATCACGGCGTACTCTACGGCGACGGCGTTTTCGAAGGCATGCGCGTCTACAACAGGCGCACTTTTAAACTGGCTGAACACCTGAAACGTTTGCAGCAATCCGCACATGCGCTGCAACTTGAAATGCCCTATTCGATCGCCGATCTGACGCAAGCCTGCGAACAACTGATCAACACTAACGGCATGCACGACGGCTATATCCGTCTGGTAGTGACTCGCGGCGAAGGCTTTTTAGGGTTGGACCCGCGCAACTGCAACCAGCCGAATGTCTTCATTCTTTATCGCGGCTTGAAAATGGGCCACGATGAAATTCAACAACGCGGCGCCCGCCTGATCACGGCCTCGGTACGCCGAACGCCGATGGATGTGCTCGAACCGAAAATCAAGACCTTAAACTATCTGAATAACATCCTTGCCAAGATGGAAGCCAATCAGGCGGGAGCCGATGACGCCATCCTGTTGAACCATGCCGGACAGGTTGCCGAAGCCAGTGCCGCCAATCTGTTTATCGTCAAAAACGGTATCTTGCTCACTCCGCCGCTTGAAGCCGGAATCCTACAGGGAATTACCCGCGATACTATTATCGAACTGGCACAGCAAAACGGCTTAACCGTCGCAGAACAACCCATGAGTCTGTATGATGTTTACAATGCCGATGAAGGCTTCCTGACCGGCAGCGGCGCCGAATTAATTCCGATCGGTGAAGTCAACGGCCGCAAACTGAAACAAGCCGTCGGGCCGGTTTTCCAACAATTGGTTCAGGCTTACCACCGTTTGACTCGAGGCGAAATAGAGTGAATTTACTCGAAAATCTGCAATGGCAGGCTCAATACAACCATGCGATGAACCGCCAGTTCTATCAAGCCTGCTCGGAGATTCCTGATCAAGAACGTAAACGTGATATGGGCGCATTCTTCCAGTCGATTCACGGTACGCTCAACCATCTGTTATTAACGGATTTGTTCCGGTATCTCTCGGATGGGAACTGCGTGAGCAATAGCTCGGAGCTATAAATGACTGAAAAGCCGATCAATAACAACGCCAGTGTCTGTATTCCCATCTAAACCACCCAATGAAGTTCAATGCCCTGCCAAGTTAAAACATTAACCAATTTTATTTAAATTATAAAGTTGTTGCGAAAATCGCTGGAGGCGGTTTAATTAAAGATCTGACTTAAATTCTGATAAATGAAGTACCGATATGCTGAATATACACTTGGCACAGGCGCATCAAGCACCTGAAATTTCCGAACTGATCGGTGAACTGCTGGCGGAAATCATGCAAGCAATTAATGAAACCGCTTTCTCTTTTCATCTTGAAGAAGCGCAACAGCGCCTGCATGAGTTTATTCGCGAAGGTAAAAATATCGTTTTCGTCGCCGAACGGAATAACGCTTTGATCGGTTTTGTCACTATCTACCCGAGTTTTGCACTTTACGCCGAAGGCGCTTTTGCCACCCTTGCCGAGCTTTACGTCAAACCGGAATATCGTGCGCAGGGTGTTGGCAAAGCGTTACTCGATGCCGTTAAAACACATGGCAAGCAGCAGGGTTGGAAACGGCTCGAAGTCACTACTCCGCCGTTACCGCAATTTGATAAAACGCTGGCGTTTTACCAGCGCGAAGGTTTTCAGATCAGCGGCGGGCGTAAACTCAAAACCGAATTGACCTAATCGGTTCCGGTTCCGGGCTAACACATGAAAAAGAACGGATTCTAGCGGTTCTCGAAGATATTCGACAAACCGCCCAATACCGAACCTTCACCCTGATCGTTACCGCCCCCGCCCGGAGCAGCCTGCAGAATACGGTCGGCAAGGCGCGAGAACGGCAGGCTTTGCAGATAAACGGTTCCGTGCCCTTTCAGTACCGCCAGGAAAATGCCCTCTCCGCCGAAAATCATCGACTTCAAACCACCGGCCTTCTGGATATCAAAATCGATGCCATCGGTATAAGCGACGACACAACCGGTGTCGACAAAAATGGTCTCGCCTTTCAGCTCTTTCTGCACCACGGTCCCACCTGCGTGTAGAAATGCCATACCGTCGCCGCTGAGACGCTCCATAATAAAACCTTCTCCACCAAAAAGGCCTCGGCCGATTTTACGACTGAATGAGATATCGATTTTGGTTCCCATGGCTGCACACAGGAAAGCGTCCTTCTGGCAGGTGATGGCATTGCCGTGTTCCGCCATATCCATCGGAATAATTTTGCCCGGATAAGGTGCGCCGAAGGCAACGATTTTTTTGCCCGCCCCACGATTGGTGAAGTGTGTCATAAACAGGGATTCGCCGGTAACCAAACGCTTGCCGGCTCCCAGTACCTTACCAAAGAAGCCGTTGTCGGTTTCCGTACCGTCGCCCATTTTCGCTTCAAAGCCGATACCGTCCTCCATCCACGCCATGGCTCCCGCTTCGGCAATAACCGTTTCATGCGGATCAAGTTCAACCTCCACCACTTGCATGTCGTCGCCAATCAAACGGTAATCAATTTCATGACTTCTCATCACTCTCTCCATTTTCGTGGTTAATTTTTCTAGAAATCATATCATTGTAAAAACACATTACTCTGCCTAAAACCTTGAAATCATCGCTCAAAAAGACAAAACAAAAAGCCGCTCATACACAATGGGCGGCTATTGAAAATCACAAATCAAGCCTATCCAACCAGTGGCAGATAAATATCCGTGATTTGTTCATGTTCGGCGACTTCAGGGAAGAAGTTCAGATACTCAAAAAACACCGGAAAATCCCGCGTACTTTCATCATTTTCGCCCAGCCACTCGCGATACAAATAGTAAATTTTATCGTCAAGATGATCCCGACTCCCGATATGACGAATCTTGGCGCAACGCCCGGCTGGAATTAGCTTATTAATCACACCTTGCGGATTTTCCGGAACCATCTGCTTAACTTCACCGCAAATATCGAAACAGAATGCTTCCGGCTCGACCATATTCGGATCGTTAAACGGCACGCCGAAAGTCCGGCTTGTTTTAATCGGCGATAAGCCGCTGCTTTTACGCCAGTCTATAAATTGAGCAATCGAATCATTTAACACCAGCGGGCTGCCGTTGTGTTCGAAGACCGCGATTTTAATTTCCGGAAAATCAATTACTTCCACCTTATCTCCAAGTTGCATAACCATATCTCTCCCATGCATTTTAAATTGATATTGATCATGCCAATCGGACCAAACCGGCTGTTTACGAAACTCGCCTGGAGAAACCCCGAAGTTCTTTTTAAACGCTCGATGAAACGCCTCTGCGCTGTCGTAACCAACTGAAAATGCAATATCGATGATTTTCTGATCACGATCAAATACCAGCTGATAAGAGGCGCGTTTCAAACGCAGTAGCTGAATGAAGCGAGAAACATTAACCCCGACACTGACAGCAAACAAGCGATGAAAGTGATACTTGGAAAAATTGGCAATCTCGCTCAGTTCCTCCACTGTCATCGGTTCATCCAGATGTCTGTAGATGTGATCGCATACTGCGTCGATACTTTGTTGATAACGCCTGTTTTTCATATCTGCAACCGAATAGTCCCTTAATTGGCGAGCTCTATTATCAAGAACAGAATGAGATAAAACCTGATCGATATTGCGCATTTAGCATAGAGGAATATTTAAGCTCACTTGTTAAATGGAGGAGTAACAAGAAATCAAGGTATTTGATCAAGTTGCCAGATGCCGGCGTTTTATCCAAATCAGATGGTATCCATGCACAGTTTGAAAAGGACCGTGAACCTGATCCAAAGGCAAATCACTGAAAATTTGTTCACCCAGCTCTTTAACAATGACTTCGGGTTTAACCAAACCGATGTCACCGCCAATCTTGGCCGACGGACATTTCGAATGCTCGCGGGCCATGCGTTCAAAATCCTCTAACGAATGAATCTGAGGGATCAGCTCAAGACACGCCTCGGCGCAGTCTAATAAGATATGATGCGCCTTGGCACGGGAATCAGGATGAATTGACATATTTAATACCCTAAATTAAAAACGACGTCTCAGTAAAAATTTAGCGTTTTTGCTGCTGCCCCCCATCCTACTCGAATGACTTCACTATTTGAATAACCTGTTCAAGGGTTTGCTTTACATACGAATAGATCTGCGGAGACTTACTCGCTCTCGGCCCGGCAATATTTAAAGTCTCGATCTCAGACTCTGCAATAAATTGCTCTATTAATCGAGCGGCTTGCGACACTGCCAGCGCCCGACTATCAATAAGAATATACGGGGTTTTACGATCAATACAAAAATCCAACGTGGCTTTGGTACCACCATTCAAGTCGGACTCATAAAAAATCACCGTACCGTCAGCATCCAAAACATTCTTTCTGGTTCTGGGCGGATATCCCTCACCATACTCCACCAACGGATAACGTTGATTAATCACTCCATCCTCGGCAAGCCTACCGACGGGACAACTTCCTCCTGAGGGAAAACCGTAATCCAAAGCCACATCCAGTGCCGCCCTGTCAGCGCCGGTTTGACCGCCGCTAATAACTTTTACCAGCATTAAAAAGGCCTTCCCATAAGTTTACGTTCAATCAAACCAGAGTAACTGATAGTTTAGACTTCGAGAGGTGATTCAGGCAAAACGCCCGCTACCAAATTGAACTTTTTTACACAAAAACAGACAAAAACCAAAATAACGAACATCTTTTATAAAAACAAATTGCATCTAAATTGCACTAAGTACAACAAGCAAAAGCAATTTGATTCTTGGCTTAAAAAGTGCTGAATTTAGCCCTATGAACCGAATATACTAAATGTAAATTCACTCTTAATTTTCAGCAAACTCAGGATATTCCAATGTCTAATAACGATGGCATAATTACCATAAAGAGCGCTCACAGTGTTACCCAGTCGATCGATAATCTCGAAAGAGAAATTCATAAGCGCAATATGAATATTTTCGCCCGGGTCAATCACTCTGCAGGCGCGCAAAAAATCGGTGCTGATCTTCGCCCGACCGAGCTGTTAATTTTCGGCAGCCCGCAAGGCGGCACCCCGTTGATGGAGTGCTCACAAGTAATCGGCTTGGATTTACCGTTAAAGGTCTTGGCCTGGGAAGATGAAGAAGGCACAGTATGGCTTAGTTTCAATGACTTGAACTACCTCGCTGCAAGACACCAAATCAGCGAATGTGCCAATGTCGAAAAATTGAATAGTACACTTCTGAAAATAGTCGAAGACAGTGCTATTTAGAACTAAACAATATGAGCGCGGTTTTTACCTTCTTTCTTGGCCACATACAGTCCTTGATCAGCCTGTTCGATCAGCTCATCGGTATTAGTCACATTATCACGAAAAACCTTAATACCAATGCTGGCGGAAATCGTCAGTTCCAACTCCTCAACCCGAAACGGATCATTTAAAACTTTTAATAATTTATCAACGATCCGTTCGGTTCGATCCTGGGCAGCATGTAAGTCGGCAGTGCCCAGATCATTCAACAAAATCACAAATTCATCTCCACCAAGACGGAAAACCAGATCGCTGCTACGAACCGCATTTCTCAATCGTCTGGCAACCGCCTGCAAAAGCTGATCGCCGATATTGTGGCCATGCTTATCATTCACCGGCTTAAAGTTATCCAGATCAATAAATAACAGTGCACAATAAAGTCCATTCATCGAACAGTTTCTTAGGGCTTGATCGAGATGTTTTACCAGACCGCGGCGATTCAAAAGATTGGTTAAAGGATCCTCAAACGCCATGGTTTTCATCATGACTTCATGGTCTTTCTGCTGAGTAATTTCGCGAAATGTCCCTTCAACACCACAAACTTCGCCGTTTTCGTAATAGTAACGGCTATTAGTTGCCACCCAAATTTCCCGCCCTTGCCCGTTAACGGCTTTTAATTCGTAATTTTTAATCTTGCCGTTATTCGCTTTCAGAGCTTTCAAAAAATCTCTGCGAGAAAAAGGCGGTGCATAGAAACTTTCAATATTGAGACCGATAACCGATTGTGGAGAATAGTGCATTTTTTCCTGAACCGATGGAGAAACGTACTTTACCTTTCCTTGTAGATCGGTGCGGTAATAAACCTCCTGCAGGTTTTCCACAATATGTTGAAAGTGTTTACGCGAAGCTTCCAGAGAACCCTCGGTCTGCTTTCTTAATTCGATTTCGCTGTTGAGGCGAGCATTGATTCGCCAAAACCAGGTGGCAATCATGATTGTCAGTAATAGACCCGCTAAAATCAGTCCCAGCACTTTAAAAAAGGCCGACTGACTGATTTTCGGATTCGGATCAAATATGAAACCGTTTATCTCATGGTGATCCGTGACAAAACCGAACTCTTCCAGATGATAAGCCATACGTTCAAAACGACCCGGATTGATATTTCCGACCGGCACCTGATCAGGTTGAATCAATTTCTTTAATATTCTTGCTTCCTGCAAGAGTTGCTGGCGGGTCTTTTCGATTCCTGGCAATTTCAATAAACGCGCGATCACTTCACTTTGATGATTCAGCGCATAGTCCCAGCCTTTAATAGATGCCGCAAGAAAAGCTTTCACTCTTTCGGGATGCTTTTTGACTTCATCCTGGCGGGTAAAGAGGATATCGCTATAGAAATCCACCCCATATTCCACCGGATTAATCACATACGGCTTAATATTTTTATCCCACAAATAAAACGGTTCATTGCTCAAATACGCATTGAACGCATCGACTTTGCCGTCAATCAAATCATTGATATTGAAACTGCTGGGAAGAATTGTCAGGCTTTCAGGCTTAACGCCCTCACTTGCCAGTAGAGCGAGAAACTCAACATCATTGGCTCCGCCATACATCATGACTTTTTTACCGATCAAATCCTGCGGCGTTCTGATTCCGCTGTCCTTTCTGGTAAGCAGAACCGACGGTGAGTGCTGCATAATCGCCGCCAAAGCAACTAAAGGCTTTCCACGAAGATAGCTTAAAAGCACTTCGCTGTTTCCAACACCATATTGCGCTCTCCCCGCCAAAACCTCCTTATTCGGCTGACGCTGCGGCGAACCGGGAATGATTGTGACATCCAGTCCGGCATCGCGATAATACCCTTGCCAAAGCGCGGCGTAATAACCTGCAAACTGAAATTGCGGCGTCCAGCGCAACTGAAGAGAAATTGGGGCATCAGTCTCTCTAGAAACGGAAGTGTCACTCATTGCCCAGCATGCTTTTGGACTTAGCAGCAGGAGTAATACAGTCAAAATATACAGGCTATTTCTCAAAATATGCTTCATCCCAAAACATAATGAAATACGCTCAAACAGACTTTTGAAATCGGTAATACTTAAGAACAAATGTGATTACATCTCATTACCGTGATACCGTAATAATACCCACAAACGGTACAGGAACAAAATTTAATCTCTCAATCCCCCTCGCGTCCTTAGACTTTAAACAGTCGTTTTTCCATCTCTTTTGCGGATCAACTCCTGCGCGGTTTTTTCACAGGCCGTTAACAATTTCACTCGCGTCCATTCATCATTCAGTGATCGAGCAACGGCAACCCCGCCAATCATCATTGCACTCAAAGCCAAAACCCTATCGCTGTTCGGCGACTCCGCCATCAACCGGGCGATGTAAATTGCCAACCTTTTATATACAGTCGTATAGGCATCACGGACTTCGTCGTTCTGATGCGCCACGTCGGTCGCCAAAAATGCCAAAGGGCAGGCAGGGTTCGTGTCGCTTAAATGATTCTCGCTCAAATAACTCTTTAGCAGCAGTAAGAGTCGTTCCTGGTCGGAAAGCTCCGCTGCAGGAATTCTTGCAGCAAAACTCAGACTTGCGGCTGAGGTAATCGCTTCCGAATACAGGGCTTCTTTGGAAGAAAAATGCGCATAAAACCCGCCTCGGGTCAGTTGAGCGTTATGCATAATATCGTCGATCGACACCTTATCGAAGCCGTGCGCGGTAAATAGCTGTGCGGCACTTTCTACGATCTTCTGTCTGGTTTGCTGCTTTTTATTCGGAGACTTAGCCATCATCCGCTCCTCCATCTAAAAATATGTTCTTGAACATATTTTGATTTTGCCTAGCATGAAAAGCAAATTGTTGAACAACCAATAAACAAGAGGAAGCGTCATGCAGCAGGAATGGATACTTTTTCCCTTAATTGCATTAGTGATTTGGACCCTTTCAGTCGGGTTCAGAATGTTACTACTTAGAGTCAAAGCGGTCAGACAGGATGGTTTAAACCCGCACTATTTTTTACTCAACCGCGGCGGTAAGCTCCCGGCCTATCTTACTCAGATCGAACAGCACTACCAAAATCTGTTCGAATTGCCGGTACTGTTCTATCTTCTGGCTATTACCCTCTTCGCCAGCAAACAAGTTGATGCATTGCAACTCTATCTGGCCTGGATATTTGTAACCAGTCGAATAGTCCACAGTTTCATTCATCTTGGATCGAACCGTCTGATCTGGCGGCGGAATACGTTTCTTTTCGGGGGAGCGATTCTATTGATCGCCTGGCTGGATTTTGCGTGGAAGCTGCTGACTTTATTTACCTGACATAAGAAAAAAACCACTATCAAGAGGATAACCTGCAAAACTTCCTAAAAATCAGTCAAGACTCATTATTGTAATTGGGCAGAATTTAATCCGTCGAGAACCTGTAGCCTACTTTTGCAAAAACGATTTTCTAACGGCCTCATCAAATACACCCATAGAGGCCAATCCCATCAGTCGTCTAAACTTCGGGCATTCCAGGTGACTGGGTGCCGTGCAGTCGGCCGCGTGCCTGAGGCCATCTCGCATCGCCGTTAATTTCTGAATCGAGCGCTCAAGTTCCTCAGCCTTGTCCAGAAGCAATTGTCGATCAATCGAGGGCTTTTCGTCCGAACCGATAATACCGGCAATTTCATTCAATGAAAAACCCGCCGAACGACCCAAAGCAATCAGCGCCAATCGATCCATAACACTCGCTTTAAATTGCCGACGGATTCCTCGCCTGCCGAAAGAAGCGATCAACCCTTTTTCTTCATAGAAACGCAGTGTCGCTGCCGAGACACCTGAAAGTTTCGCCACCTCAGAAATATCCATAACCCCTCTTGACTTAAAGTTAACTTTAAGTGCTAGTCTAGCATTACATTAAACGAAAACCCAAATATAGGAAAAAATGGAATGAACACACTATTCTCAGTCTTTTTTATCGGTATTGGAGCGACCCTGATAATGGATCTTTGGTCTATTCTTCGAAAACAGTTTTTACGAATTCCGTCAGCCGATTACGGATTAGTTGGACGATGGATCGCTCATATGCGTTACGGACGCTTTTACCATCATTCTATTATGGCGGCTGCTCCTGTACGAGGGGAGCAAGTTCTGGGATGGGGTGTCCACTATCTGACTGGTATTGCCTTTGCCGCTTTGATGATTTTCTTGAATGGCGAGTCATGGCTAGAAAACCCAACACTCCTGCCTGCTTTAGCGATTGGCATCGCAACAGTTATCGCGCCCTTTTTTCTTATGCAACCGGGAATGGGGGCTGGTGTTGCCGCATCTCGAACCTCCAACCCAAGGCAAGCCCGCATTCACAGCTTAATCACCCATGCCGTTTTTGGATTCGGCTTATACCTCAGTGGATGGTTGCTAAAATTGCTTTATCTGGATTAAAAAATCAGAATGGAGGCTGCAGATTTAAGTGGAATACGCTCATGAAATTGGCGCTATCGAAAGATAATCGATCGCGAGATTTTTCAGCGAAATTTACCATGCCTCAGCAAATAGATAAAAACCCCGCAATACACATTTTCATACATGAACGATATCAGCTCGAGATGGTTTGCGTCCGCTTGAAAGTTTCCTGAATAATCCAGGCATCATTGCTGGCACGATGTCTTTGCAGCTCGGTCTCGCTTAGAAGTTGATCCTTGGCATCATGCCAAATCTCCATCTGCCGCTCGGTAAGGATGATTTCCAGCGGACTGATGAAAAATTCCATCCTTCTACCGGCCGCATAAAATAACTTATTGAGCCACGGCTGGTCGACGACCCAGCCATCGGAAAACAGTGTCATGCCGCGTAATAACTCATTCAAAATATCCGCGACTTCATCAACCGGTTTTCCGTATTTATGCAGAATTTCCCGAGAAATCCGATGCACTTTTTCCGCTTCATCGTCCCAGTAAGTCCATTCAGGAATCGGCTGAATCAGAGTACAAAACCGGTAACCGTCAGCAAGCACCAGACCCACTTCAATCGGGTAACTATCCGGACCGAAGCCGGATGCCTCAAGATCAATAATAAACGGAGATTTCTGCGCTCTTGCCATCGTGTTCATTCCTTAAACACATTAACTACGTTAAAAGCAGTAATAGGCTTAATAATACAGAGTTTTTATGTCAAACTCTTGAAATTTCATTCAGATCGGCAACAAATTGAAATCAAACGGAAAAAACCACTTCCAGCGGATTGTGATCGGAAATGGTTTTGACATGAAATGCACGTGCCGAATCGACGGTTAAACCGCGATAAAACACATAATCCAGAATCTGACGATTCAAAGTCCGAATCGGAGTAGTGTCGGGATAAGAGACCTGAGATAACCCTAATTGGCGTGCCGAGTTTTCCAGAAAAGAGACCCGCGCCTTATTCCAGGTATTAAAATCACCACTGACAATCATTGGTCCCTTTTTATCCGCTACCAGACTCCAGAGCAGGTTCAACTCCTGACGAAACAGCCGGTTTGGAACAAAGTTAATCGCATGGATATTAATATGCGTGAGCGTCTGCCCGTCTTCCAACAGATGCTCGGTAATCAGAGCGGTTTTATGCGTCATCCATCCCAGCTCGCGACTGCGGGTCAGGCACTGATGCTGTGCGGTCATGCCGTATTCACTGGCAGTCAGCACACCGAAATGCTTGCGGCGGGTTTCGATATTCGGTGCCATCACATATGGCAGGTTGAAAAACCGTCCTTGCATCGGAACCGTCGCGGCTTCCTGTAAAGACAACAGATGCGGGGTTTCAATATTCAGCAGCTGTTCGATCGGCCGGTGAATATAATGTGAGAAATCGGTTTTATATAGATTCCAGGTCAAGAGACGAAACGGATTGGGCAAAGCGGAATCGGCATGCAGAATCTTGCGCTCATGCGATATGGGGGTTAATTTGGGTTTGTACATCTCTGCGCGGCTTGCCTCAAAATCACTCTATATCCCGATTATAGAATAGGCGCAAAAATTCGGGTGAGGTTTTCCAACAGTCTTCTCCCCCTGCTGCTGGAAAGTTGATAAGGTCGACTGCCTCGAATCAGAGCTTCAACCCAGTTCGCCGTCTGTTCGATCAGAGCCGTATCATATACCCAATTCGCCAGTTCGTGATTGATAAACAGCGAGCGGTAATCCAGATTGGCGGTACCGAACAGCATCGCCTGCCGGTCGATAAAGATCAATTTCGCATGCAGCATCTTACCGGCGAAAAAGTGAATATCTCCCCCGGCCTCGGAAAACTCTCGCAGGTACGAGCTGCGCCCTAGGTCAAAAACGATATGGTCGGATTTTTCCGGCGATACCAGCACCACTTTTACGCCGCGTTTAATGGCAATCAGCAGCGCCGTCATAATCGAACCGTCGGGAATAAAATAGGGCGACACGATCACGATCTCCCGTTGTGCAGCGTAAAGTCCCTGCAACAAGGATTCAAACAGTGCTTCTTTATGAATATCCGGCCCGGATGGGATGGTTTGTATCAACTGCCCTGGTCGTTCCGCCGGAACCGACTCTTTTGGTAACGGCAATTTTTCTTCTGTGGTGTAAAACCAGTCTTCGTTAAAAACAATGTGATAGTGCGACAAAACCGGGCCGTGCATTCGGAATAACAGATCCTTCCAGCGATCGTTTTTCGGCTTGTCCTCCTCGGTTCCGAAATAGTCGTTGGACAAATTCATCCCGCCGGTAAAACCGAGCGAATCGTCAAACAGATAGATTTTTCGGTGGTTGCGTAAATTGACCTGACTGTTGAAGAAGTTCTTGAATACCGGTTGAAAAAAAGCCACCCTGCCACCAGCCTCGATCAAATCCTGCAGCGCTTTGGGACGGCGGTACAAAGCGAAAGAACCGACTGCATCCAGTAATAATCGAACCTGAACCCCTTCGCGAGCTTTGGCAATCAACGCCCGCAAAATTCGTCGGCCGGTTTGATCCAGTTCAAAAATATAAGTTTCGAGATGGATGCTATACCGAGCATCTTGCAGAGCCTGCATAAAACACTCGAAAGACTGACAGGAATCTCCACAAAGCTCGATGCGATTATGATGCGTGGTGCTGGCAATCTGGTCGGCGATCAATAACTCGTCAATTTGCCTCGCCAGGCGATTTTCAGCTGGAATGATTGCGGTTTCATCGGTTTTAGACGGAATGGTGATATTCGGCTTATTGCGTTTATAGAGTAGCTTTCGCGAACCGAAAATCAGATACAGGAATACGCCGAGATAGGGAAGCAATAACAGGGTCAAAAGCCACGCCATCAGATTCTGTGGCGAACGCCTCTGGTACAGCATGTGAATGACTGCCGACAATACCAGAAAGACATACAGGAAATAGAAGACCACCAAAAACGGATTTAATCCAATATCCATCACTCTCGCCTTGGACCTTGTTTGTGCGCATCACTATGATGGTGCCTAGGATAGCGCTTTACAGCTGAAATTAAAATCGTCAATTTGCCTTAAGCATCCTTTCCGACCCCATCGTAACTCGAAAACCTGCCTTCAACGTTTGTCCATTTACGGCAAACAATCTGGCCATAGCAGCGTACAACCCACGATAAATTAAATTTTCTCCACAAGTGTCATACCGATATACAAAGAATCTCGACTCTGTCACTCTCGCCGTTTACCACTTCATTCACACGAATCTATTGATAGTTTCTATAGGTTCAAGTTGGATTATCAATTTTTAATTTGCCTCTTGAGCTACTAGGATGGTTTTCGCTTAAGAACGATTTTTTAAGCTTGGCATAAATTTGTTCGGTTTTCTCTCTGGGTAAACGCTTATGCCCGTCAAACTCATATTGGATTTGTATGCTCTTGTTTCATTCTCTTGCAATCGTTGCGGGAGGCTTAAGAGAACCGGCTGAGAGGCGACAAGTGAAGGGCAAAAGTCTTGACCGCAATAATGAATTTAGCTTTCAGGTAGAACCACGTCGAAAGCTGCATAACTGAGTAACAGTGACGTTTTGGGTTTTAGTGCTTAAGCACTTATGACTGTCATTACGAAGGTGTAGAAAACTATGGCACAAGAAAATATGCAAACTGAAAACGCGCATGCGCATATTGAAAATCAGGGATCGGCCGCATTCAGAAAAGAATATGCCGTTCGTGACGTTCAGGCAGGTGTGATCACTGCCACCATGGCGATTCCACTGTCGATCGGTATCGCCCTGATGTCCGACTATCCGATTCAAGTCGGTTTGGCGACCGTTGCCTTTGCGTCCTTTATCGGCTTTCTGTTTGCCTGGTTCCGACCCGGCAACTTTATCGGCGCGCCGGGAATTGCCGCCGGTCTGGCGCCGATTCTGGCGTTGGGCGTCGCCACCTTCGGCATCGAGAACATGGCGTTCATTATTTTCCTGACCGCCACCTTCCAGGCATTGATCTGGAAGTTTAACTGGCAGCGTTATCTGCTGATGGCCGTGCCCGGTTATCTGGTCGAAGGCCTGCTCGCCGGAATCGGCCTGAAGATTGCCATGAAATTTTTACCGTTCTTATGGATGCTGCCGGTCGGTATGACTGGCGGCGAAGAGTTCTGGAACGAATCGAGAATGCATGTTGTGATTCTCTCGATTCTCGGCGCTCTGATTTTCTTTGGCCTGTTCCAGCAGTTTAAAGACACCAATCCGGCCCTTCCCTACTTTGCGCTGATCGTCTTCGGCATTATCGCCGCGATGTTTGTCGAAGTGAAAATGCTTAAGGTCGAAGATGTCGAGTTCAATATCGGCCTGCCGATTCCAAGTTTTGATAGCGCCTGGATGTGGGTGTATGCGTTCTTCTTTGCTCTGATGCTGGCAGTGGTCGATGTCATCGAGCAGGTTATGAGCAACGCTGCCATCGAGAAAATCGATCCGTTGAAACGCACCTGCAACTCGAACAACTCGTTGTTGTCGATCTGGGTATCGAATATGGGCTCGTCCTTTTTCGGCGGTATGACCAATCTGGACGGACTGGCCAAATCCTCGACCAACCGTCTGGCCGGCGCCTATACCAAATTTTCGGTGCTGGTAATCGGTTTGTTGATTACCTTCTTCGTCTTTAATGTCCATCACCTCGATCATCTGCCGTATTTTGCGCTGGCAATCATTATGAGTTTTGTCGGCATCAAGATGGTTCTCGGACTGCTGCATATCGCCAAACATGGCCCTTATGCCATGCTGCTGGCTACGCTGTGCGGCGTGCTGGTTTTCGAAGTCGGTATTTTCGAAGGCCTGGTTATCACGCTGGTGATTCACGCGCTGATCTATTACGTCATCTTTAAAAAGATCAACTGTCAGCCAACCGGTTCGATCGTGCGTAAATATTTCGAAAAATTTAAAGAAGACGACAAAGAACTGAACTAATTATTCCGGCGACAAAATTTAAGAATCAAGAGGACAAAATTATGAGCAACCGTTACCCGATCAGCGGCACCGTTGGGATCGAATGGGACACCAATCAAAATGTCAGCGTCAGCGGATTCCAGCGGACTCAATCGGCAACCAGCCCAGTGACCCAACGCGATTTACGTGCGCCGATTGATACTCCGAACGCCAATGAAAGCTGTTATTGCGCTCCGGCCACCGAACAGGTCGCCAAAGAACTGTTCGAACGCTGGAACCAGGCATTGCAAACCGGCGAGCCGCAAGCGGTTGCACACCTTTACTGGGACGATGCGATTCTGCTGCCGACCGTCTCCAACGTGCCTCGCGTCAATCATGCGGAAATCGAAGACTATTTCCACCACTTCCTGCAATCGAAACCTTACGGCACGATTGTTTCGCGCAACCTGAAACAAGGCTGCAACAAACTGACCGATGCCGGCGTATATGAGTTTAAAGTGGTTAAAAACGGTGAAAAAGTCGTTGTACCGGCGCGCTATACCTTTGTGTACGAATTCCGCAACGGCGAATGGAAAATCAGCCACCATCACTCATCGATGATGCCGGAGAAATCGTTTTAAACCTAAGCGAGGGATCTAAAGCGCCATCGGCTTTGAATGTTTTGAGACGATTTAAATCAATGTCGTCTCAAAATAAAAAACAATGCAAATGAATTGCTCTGCAAGCGCTTTAGAGCAACTCATTTCTAAGAATCGGCCTTAATAGCGGTTTTCCAACTGCACAAAACGTGCGCGGATTTTTTTGCCTTTCAGCTTACCGTGATTCAATTTATTCAGCGCTTTTTGGCTGGATTTCTTGTTTACCGCCACAAAAGAACGCATGGCGGTGACATTGATTTTGCCGACTTCATCGCCGCTGATTCCACCCTCTCCGGTCAAGGCTCCGAGAATATCGCCCGGACGGATTTTCTGTTTTTTGCCGCCGTCGATCAGTAGAGTTACCATCGGTGCGCGACGTGGAATTTGATTTAATACTTCCTTGCCCGGCAATTCTTCAGTAACAATTTCCTGCCCCAGAACTTCACTCAATTGCGCGATTTTAAAACGCTGTTTTTCGGTAAACAGAGAGCAAGCAAAACCCTGTTTTCCCGCACGGCCGGTACGCCCGATACGGTGAATATGCACTTCGGCATCGTGCGCCAGATGGTAATTAATCACCATCTCCACCGAGTCGATATCCAAACCGCGAGCCGCAACATCGGTCGCCACCAGCACCGTCGCACTCTGATTGGCAAATTGGATCAACGCCTGATCGCGTTCTCGCTGCTCCAGATCGCCATGTAAGGCAATCACGCTAAAACCGTCCGCCGCCAGATTCTCTGTCAGGCTCTGAACCTCTTTTTTCATATTGCAGAAGATGACGGCCGACGTCGGTTCATGCGCCATCAGCAACAACTTCACCGCTTGCTGACGTTCCATATCGTCGGCAACCTGATAAAAGTGCTGGCGAATCACCGCTTCATCATGCACCGACTCCACTTTCACCTGTTGCGGGCTGTGCAAAATGTGGCTGGAAATGCTCTGAATCGCTTCCGGAAAGGTCGCACTGAATAACAATGTCTGCCGATTAGATGGTGTCTGCTCGACAATGGCATTCAAAGATTCTTCAAATCCCATTTCCAACATACGGTCGGCTTCGTCCAGAACCAACATCTGCACATGCTTCAGGTGCAACGTTTCCCGGCGCAAATGATCCTCGATCCGCCCGGGCGTACCAACCACAATGTGCGCACCGTATTCCAGCGATGCCGCCTGTGGTTTAAACGGCACGCCACCGCAAAGCAATAACACCTTAATGTTTTCAATGGCACTGGCAAGACGACGAATTTCAGTGGCAACCTGCTCGGCCAACTCGCGGGTAGGACATAAAACCAATGCCTGAACACGGAAGTTTTTCGGCTGAATGTTCTGCAAAATTCCCAGCGCAAAAGCCGCCGTCTTCCCCGAACCGGTTTTCCCTTGGGCAATCAAATCTTTGCCTGACAAAATTCCCGGTAGACTTTCCGCTTGAATCGGCGTCATCAGCTGATAATTAATGCTCTCAAGAGCGGTGAGCAATTCCGGGCGTAAGCCCAGTTCGGAAAAAGAAAGAGAAGTCATTGAGGAAAGCCTGCTAACGGCAGCTTGCAACACCGCCAACCGGCAACACAAACTGAGGTCTGAAATTAAAACACGATTATACCTGAAAAGGTTCAAACACTAGCGAGCTTGATGAACCGAAGTAATTTACGGTCGAAATCAGGGCTATAGTATTTTCTTCGGTCATTGTTTCCTTCAAAAGCCCAAGCGAAGCATAAATCACACATTTCCAAATAAATATTGCGCATGCCAGAAACGTATCTCTTAGCTTTTTTTAACTCTTTTCAAAAAACGATCTTCGCTGTTAAGAACAGGCACCAATAATGCTTTAAAACGACTGACGACGATCAACTTGATCACAATGTCGCCATTTTTTTAATCACCTTAGACCCAAAGGACCTTTTTATCCAATGTCACACCCCGCAAAAATGGGATACCAACCCTTAGTTGGATTCCTGCTGGGATTTTTATCCCTTCTTGTCGCACTTAGTTATTTTTCCACTCAACTCGCCAACAAAAGCCTCCTGCAAGCCAAAGCGCTGAGCAGCCTTGCTCAAAAGCTAAATCTCTCTTCTCTCAACGCCAACTCACCTGTCTTCTCTTCCGCTAAAAACAGCCTCTCTCGCTCGGGCCATCGCCACGCCTACCAGCCTCTCAACCTCCTTTCGCACATCAAGCACAAAACCGCACGCATCCGTAACATGATTCTCAAAATAGTGCATGCGAACCAAAACAGAACAGTTAATACAATTGAATTTGTACTCGACAAAGCACAACAGAAAATTCACGCCACCAGCGCGGTCGTAATAGACATTATTTTGAATCGTCACCTATTCACCACGAATAAGCGAACGATCAACGCCCTGTAGGGCGCTAAAAATGAAAAACTGACCAACAATCATAATCAAGGTCGGAATTAAGTCGTATTGAAGAATATCGATGCTGCTTTTGAAAAGAAACTAGATGAAGCCGAATTTCGAACTTGATTATGCAAAGAAAAGTTTTCCTTCGTCCAAGTTCCATCCAATGTTTAGCATTCACCGCTACATCAAATAATTTCCGGAAATTCTAAGCACGATCCGTTTCATTTTGACCTAACTAAAAGTACGGGGATTAGCTTGTACTTTTCGCCGAGCGCATTATAACGATAACTCGACCAAGGATATTCGGCGGGATGGCTAACCATATCGGCGCGAACTGGATTAAGTTCAATATAGCGATAACAACTCAACGCATAAGCCTCACTATCAATTAAGGTCGCCTTGTAACGCCCTTCCCATAAAGTCCCAGTGCGTTGGTAAGTGTGATTGAAATACTGAACATAATAGCGCCCAATCATCTGCATCGCTTTTGAAATGCCGTTTTCCGTATTGGGAGTAATTAGAAGATGAACATGATTCGTCATTAAGACATAAGCATGCAAATCACAATGGTGCTTTTCACAAGCCTGCTGAAGTTTTTCAAGATAGAAGAGATAATCCGCATCCGCATAAAAAATCGGTTCGCGATTATTGCCACGGACAATCACATGCTGTGGCTGACCGAGAATAGTAAAATGAGGAAGACGAGCCATAACAACACCTCTTTTAGTGTGGTCATGGCAATTTCACGCCTAAAAAATTAAAAAGCAATCGAGTCTGACCCCATTGCTTATCCTTATGATCCCATTGCTTAGTTTTCAGATATTGCCTTAATATTTTTATCTAGCTCAACCTTATCTATTTCACAATAAATCGTTCTAAGTTGGGCATCACTTTGCTTCTGAAGTAATGTAATTAAAGATTCTTCTATTTTCTTGTATGTATCTAATTGCTTGTCATATTCTATAAACTGCTTTACTTTTGAAGATTTTCCCGATTTTTCCAAATCACTTTCTCCACTATTGAGAAAAGAAGACTTTTTATTTCGTTCCTTAACAAAGTTAATAACTTCTTTATCTTTTAATAGAGGTGCTATTTTGCCTTCTATAAAATCTATTTTTCCATTAATTATATTCAAGCTATCAGTTACACTTCCAATCCCATCAGCCAGACCTTTTGCTGCAACATAAGCTGGTAAAGCACCAATAACTGCGCTTGCCACGGTGCCTGTTGTATTCAACGCTGCCTTAGCAATCTGTGAAGAATCAGATGCAACAGATAAACCCAATAGCGAACCTGTTCTATCAAATTGCACTGTAAAATTGCTGCTCCCCATAATAGGTTTCTCGTAATGTATATACCGCTGTTTTCCTAAAGGTAAATACATTGGAACTTCTTCTGAAACAGACTGGTTACAAATTCGGATAGCTTCAGCTTTATCTTTAAACTTTTCAGAAACTTTAAAGGTAACCGTTCTTGTCACAGCAAACAGTTTTTGCTCTCTAAAAGGAATACCCCCACACTTTTTCCAAGGATTAGAGGCATTGCATCCAATTTCGCTTTCATTGTCGTATACATAGAAGCCTGATGAGCATCCCGTTAATAAAATAGGAGCGGTTATAAGCAATATATTTAAAAATCTCATTCTTCCTCCATAAATCGTTTATAAATAATAATCCATAGTACAAAAAACTACCTATATGTAAAGTAAAAAAGCCACTCGTTAATTAAAATAAGTGGCTGATTATATTAAGTTTTTTTGACGTTCGATTAATCAGGCTACATTTGTATAATCCGTTTTGGCTTTGATTTCTATTGCAATACCGTCGAGTTTTTCTTGGGTGGTGGATGGGCGGACTTGTCCACGCTCGATGGTGAAGACTTGTTTTGCCGGTTCTTCGGTATTTACAAACGATTTAAAGCGTTTGGTGAATTCCGGATTTTCGATGGCTCGTTTCCAGTCGCATTCGTAGGTGTCGATAATGCCTGCCATTTGCGCTTCGAGTTGTTCGCCGATGCCGAGTGAGTCGTTAATCACCACATCTTGCAGATATTCCAATCCGCCTTCCATATTGTCCATCCACGTTGCGGTACGTTGCAGGCGGTCAGCGGTTTTGATATAGAACATCAATAGACGATCAACGTATTTAAACACCTCTTCTTTGCTCAATTTGGTGGCGAACAAATCAGCGTGACGCGGTTTCATACCACCGTTTCCGCACACAAACAGGTTCCAGCCCTCTTCGGTGGAGATCAGACCGATATCTTTCGCCTGAGCTTCGGCACATTCGCGGGTACAACCAGACACCCCCATTTTGAGTTTGTGCGGTGAACGTAGACCTTTGTAGCGGTTTTCCATCTCGATGGCCATGGTCACCGAGTCGTCCAAACCGTAACGACACCAAGTGGAACCGACGCAGGATTTAACGGTACGCAAGGCTTTGGCATAGGCTTGTCCCGATTCAAATCCTGCCGCCAGCAAATCCGTCCAAATTGCCGGCAGGTCATTCATTTGCGCACCGAACAGCACAATACGCTGACCCCCGTTGATTTTGGTGTAGAGGTTGAATTTCTTCGCCACATCACCGAGCGTAATCAGTTTATCCGGCGTGATTTCCCCGCCCGGCACACGCGGAATTACCGAGTAGGTACCGTCTTTCTGCATATTGCCGAGGTAGTTGTCGTTGGTGTCTTGCAGCGGAATCTTGTCTTTTTCCAGCGCGTAACTGTTCCAAAGCGAGCCGAAAATACTGCCTGCCGCCTGTTTACAAACCGGACAGCCACAACCTTTACCGTGTTTATGCAGAAGCTCATCGAAGGTTTTAATCTCTTCAACCTGACACAGGTGATACAGCTCCTGACGCGAATAAGGGAAGTGTTCGCAGATGTCTTTGCTGACTTCAACACCGCGTTTTTCCAGTTCGTTATTCAAGACATTGGTGACCAACTGAGTACAGCCTCCGCAACCGGTACAGGCCTGGGTGCAGGATTTAATATCCGACAGGCACATGGCACCGCCTTCTACCGCCGAAATCACATCGCCTTTTGAGACGTCATAGCAAGAACAGAGCTGAGCAGTATCCGGCAGAGCATCCGGCCCAAACAGCGCGCCTGCCGAGCCGTCGCGATTTGGCAGAATCAACATATCAGGATGTTCCGGCAGTTCCATGTCATTGAGTTTTAACTGCAATAGATTGCCATAGTCTTCGGTTTCGCCGACCAGCACCGCACCAAGCAGTTTTTTGCCGTCTTTGCTGACCACGATTTTTTTATAAATCTCTTCCGGCCCATTTTCGTAAACATAGCTCAGCGCATCTTCGTCATTGCCGTGCGGGTCACCGATAGACGCCACATTCACACCCATCAGCTTCAGTTTGGTGCTCATATCAGCACCTTCAAAACGGTTTTCATTGAGGTTCAGTTGGTCAACCACTACCTGCGCCATGGCATAACCCGGCGCAACCAGACCGTAAATCATGCCTTCATGCAACGCACATTCTCCAATCGCATAGATACTTGGATCAGAAGTCAGGCAGTGCGAGTTAATCACAATCCCGCCGCGCGGCCCCAGTTCCAGTTCCGCCTGTTTCGCCAGTTCGTCACGCGGACGAATCCCTGCCGAGAAGAGTACAATATCGGTTTCCAGCGTTTGACCGTCAGCAAACTCCATTTTATTAATGCACGTTTCGCCGTCGCTAATAATTTGCGTCGCCTTATTGGTATGCACCATTACACCCAAGTTTTCTATTTTGCGTTTTAGCAGAGCCGCTCCGCCTTCGTCCAACTGCACCGGCATAAGGCGTGGTGCGAATTCGACCACATGAGTTTCCAGATTCAGGTCTTTTAGCGCCTTAGCCGCTTCCAGTCCAAGCAGACCGCCACCGACTACGGTACCTATTTTGCCTTTTGACGCCGCCGCTTGAATGGCATCCAAATCTTCAATCGTGCGATACACCGAACACCCTTCGCGATCATTGCCGCTAATCGGTGGTACAAACGGATAAGAACCCGTTGCCAATACTAAACGGTCGTAATCTTGTACCAAACCATCATCAGCAGTCACTGTTTTTGCCTCGCGGTCAATTGAAACCACTTTCGAGTTCAGACGAATATCAATTTGATTCTCTTCATAAAAACCCGGCTTGACCAAGCTTAAATCATCGGCCGTTTTACCGGAAAAATATGACGACAAATAAACGCGGTCGTAGGCTTTACGCGGCTCTTCACCAAAAACAATAATTTCGTAATTTTGGCGCGCTTCGCTCTTAACCAATTTTTCGATAAAAGTGTGACCGACCATGCCGTTACCGATCACGACGATTTTTTGCTGTTGCATAATTTTCTCCATCCACCGCGGTTAGGCAGCGCTAGTAAACCCGGAACCAAATAGAACGGTATCTCTAAAAGTACTAACGTCCGCTCGGTTTTGTAATAGTTCAAATAGCCAATTGGCTTCATAGGTGTCGCCGTATAGCAGTACGCCGACGATGAGGTTGTTTTGTAAAACCAGCTTGCGGTAGATACCTGCTTGCGGGTCTCTGAAAATTAAGGTTTCACTGTTTTCGCCATCGGCATTAAAATCACCGGCTGAGAACAAATTAATACCCGTCACTTTCAGCATGGTAGAAGTCAAACTTCCCTCGTAAACCGGCTCTTTTTCCGCCCCCTGCTCCGCCAAAACATCGGCCAGAACCTTAGCCTGCTCGTAGAGCGGTGCGACCAGCCCGTAAGTTTGTCCGCGATGCTCAACACATTCGCCCAAGGCGTAGATATTGGCATCCGAGGTTTGCAACTGATCGTTCACCACAATACCGCGGTTGACCTCCAGCCCTGCTTGCATGCCCAGTTCCACATTCGGACGAATGCCGATGGCCATCACCAACAGATCGCAGGACAATTCCCGTCCGTCCTTAAGGCGAACACTCTGAATATGGCGATTGTTTTCATTGGAAATGATCTCGACAACTTCGGACTGCATATAAAACCGCATTCCCTGTCGCTCGGCTGAATCGGTCGCCAACTCGCTTTGCAACATGCCACCGGCTTCCGCGTCCATCTGAGCATTCATCAGCACGCTACTGCGGTGCACTACCGACACATCCATGCCCTGCTTTTGCAGACCGTAGGCGGCTTCTAAACCGAGCAGACCGCCGCCGATAATCACCGCGTGCGTGCCACCATCGGCGGCTTGTTGCATCTTATGCACATCGCCAATTTCGCGAAAACTCACGACTCCTGACAGATCAATATTTTCAATCGGCAACATAAACGGCTTCGAGCCGGTGGCGATAATCAGCTTGTCATAGTGATACGACTTACCTGATGAATCCCGCACCTGACGTAATTGACGGTCGATGCCGACAATTGATCGGTCGGTGTGCAATTCAATGCCCTGCGCGGCAAACCAGTCAGCATCATGTGTCATAATCTCGGCCAGAGATTTTTCGCCCGCCAAAACCGGCGACAGCATAATGCGGTTGTAGCCGCCATGCGGTTCTCGGTTAAAAACCCGAATCCGATAGTGATCCGTCAAAGCAAGCAGCTCATCCAGAAAGCGCGTGCCCGCCATACCGGCACCGACCATAATCAGCTCGGGCTTATTGACGCCTGCTGCCATTCCATGCACTCCGTTATTAATGCTCAACCTTGCGCTGTTTCTCATATAAGAAACGCAAGACTTCGGAACGATAGTGGTTGTAGGTCGGGTCATCTGCCAGCGCCAAACGGTCACGCGGATGCGGCAGATCGACCTTGAGAATTTCGCCGATTGTTGCTGCCGGGCCATTCGTCATCATCACAATCCGATCCGACAGCAGAACCGCTTCGTCAACATCGTGGGTAATCATAATCACGGTGTTGTTGAGATCTTTCTGGATTTCCATCAGCGAGTCCTGCAAATGCGCACGGGTCAAAGCATCCAAAGCACCAAAAGGTTCATCCATCAGCATAATCTCAGGCTGCATTGCCAAAGCGCGAGCGATACCGACACGCTGTTTCATCCCGCCGGAAATTTCATCCGGACGTTTATGCATGGCGTGATCCATATGCACCAGTTTCAAGTTGTACTCAATCCACTCTTTTTTCTCGGCGGCGCTTTTGGTCTTTTTAAAAACCTGATCGACCGCCAGCTCGACGTTTTCATAGGCGGTTAGCCAAGGCAGTAGCGAGTGGTTCTGGAAGACCACCGCACGTTCCGGCCCGGGTGAATTGACCTCTTTACCATCAAGCAAAACCCCGCCTTCGGTCGCTTGGTAAAGTCCGGCGACAATATTCAGCACGGTCGATTTACCGCAGCCGGAGTGGCCGATCAATGAGATAAATTCGCCCTGTTCGATTTTAAGATTGACGTCAGTCAGCGCACGAAACGGTCCTTTCGGAGTAGGAAATTCGATGCCGACGCGGGTAAGTTCCAAATGTGATTCAGACATATTTAATTTCCTTTTCGATTAGCGAAGCGCAACTGACTTATCCCATGAGACCAGGCGTTGAATGGTCAACATACCGCGATCTAGAACAAAACCGACCACACCAATCACCAATACTGCCACCATAATGCGTCCTAGCGAATCCGAACTGCCGTTCTGGAATTCATCCCACACGAATTTGCCCAGGCCCGGGTTCTGTGCCAGCATTTCCGCGGCAATCAACACCATCCACGCAATCCCTAGAGAGATACGAAGACCGGTGAACATCATAGGAATCGAACAAGGCAGTACGATTTTGCGAACATGCGTCCACCAGCTCAGATTCAATACTTGGCTGACGTTTTTCAGGTCTTGCGTGACCGTCGCCACACCCGCCGCGGTATTGATAATCGTCGGCCACAGACAGCACAGCAACACAGTAAACATCGAATTCAGGAACGCCTTATCAAACATCGGATCGTCGCTGACATACACCGCGGACACCACCATAGTCACCAGCGGCAGCCAAGCCAGAGGCGAAACCGGTTTAAAAATTTGAATCAGCGGGTTGAAAGCGGCGTAGGCATTACTGCTCAGGCCGATTACAATGCCGATCGGAATGGCAATAATCGATGCCAGAACGAAACCGCTCATTACCGTGACAAGACTGCGCCAGATTTGATCAAAGAAAGTTGGCGGTCCGACATAATCACGGACGCGAGGCTCATAGTTCGGATCTTTTGCCATGCGTGCCGCATTGCGCTCTTCCTGTCGCTGATAGAAAGCCGCCTCTTTTTCTGCCGCAGCATCGGCTTCATCACTTAAGGCGACAAACTGCTGGTACGTCTGCACCGGTCCGGGAAACTGGCCGAGAGACGTATGAATATGACTGGATACGCCCTGCCAGATAATTAAAAAGGCAAGTAATCCGGCAATCGGAAGACCGATACTTTTTACGAGCAGATTTACCTGCCCTTTGCGATCCTCACCGATAATCAATTTGTAGAATGGCTCGACAAAAGCCCACTTTAACGGATTCATTTATCTGTCCCTGGTTGTTATTTTCGTTCGGCTCCACAAAAGAAACAGGAGCCGTGAGGTTGAGTAGAATTACGGCTTCTCGTTGCCTTTCAAACCGATTTTCATGCTTTCAATATAGGCGTTCGGTTTTGAACCGTCATACGGAATGCCATCCATAAAGTCATCCTGCTCGCCACGGAAACCATCTGTTTCATACACTTCGGCAAAGTCGGATTTCTTGAACTTTCCATCGGAAATCAACTCTTGCACCGCCTTTTTATAGATATCCGGACGGTAGACTTTTTTGGCCATCTGTTTGTACCAGTCATCGGATTTCTGTTCGGAAATCTGCCCCCAGCGGCGCATCTGTGTCATATACCAGATGGCATCCGAATAGTAAGGATAAGTTGCGTTGTAACGGAAGAAGACATTGAAATCCGGCTCGGAACGCTTATCGCCCTTTTCATACTCAAAGGTACCGGTCATGGAGTTGGCAATCACTTTATAGTCGGCTCCGACGTAGTTCGGTTGCGACAGAATTTTTACCGCCGCAGGACGGTTTTTGTTGTTCTGCTCGTCCAACCAGTAGGCGGCACGGATCATTGCTTTGACGATGCGGATAGTGGTATTCGGATATTTTTCGTAGAAGTCTTCACGCAGGCCGAAGACTTTTTCCGGGTTGTTTTTCTGAATGGAATTATCGGAAATGACCGGCACACCGATGCCTTTAAATACCGCTTGCTGATTCCAGGGTTCGCCTACACAGTAACCTTCGATGGTACCCGCTTCCATGGTTGCCGGCATTTGCGGCGGCGGTGTAACGGATAACAGGACATCGGCTTTCAAAGTTCCGGAGGTATCACCTTTATCCGGCGCATAATAACCCGGATTCAAACCGCCGGCTGCCAACCAGTAACGCAGTTCGTAGTTATGTGTTGAAACCGGAAAGACCATGCCCATTTTGAATGGCTTACCGGCATCCTTATAAGATTTCACTACCGGTTTTAACGCTGCCGCAGAGATGGGATGAACCGGTTTACCGTCTTTCATTTCAACGCAGGACTTCATCGCCTCCCAGGTTTTATTGGAAACCGTAATCGCATTCCCGTTCAAATCCATTGAGATCGGCGTAATAACATTTGCCTTGGTGCCGTAACCGATAGTTGCGGCGATCGGCTGACCGGCCAGCATGTGAGCACCATCCAGCTGGCCATCGATAACGCGATCCAGCAATACCTTCCAGTTAGCCTGTGCTTCCAACTGCACATACAGCCCTTCATCTTCGAAATAACCTTTTTCATAGGCAATTGCCAAAGGCGCCATATCGGTCAGTTTGATAAAACCAAACTTAAGGTCTTCTTTTTCTGGATAACCCGAAGCTAAGGCCTGTGAAGAAACCGCCGAACCGGCCAAAGCGATGCTGGCGGCTAATACGGTCTTTTTCAAAAACTGGCGGCGAGAATGCGAACCCATAACTAAATACTCCCTTTAAAAATGTATTTGGAGTTGAGCTTTGCAAAAACTGCAGGCAAAAAAAAACGCCCATAGAATCCCCGCAATAATGCGAAGTTCTATGAGCGTCTGCACTCAACAACTTGCCAAACCTAAAGCGATTTTGATGCCAACTTTTAATTAGAAGTATAAATACGCCATTTAAAAAGCATCAAAAGAAGCTTTTTCGATTTTCAATTCAATTTTTTAAATACTTTTCTGAACCATTATGAATCACTGGCACCACAATAAAACATATCTTCGGCCAAATCGATTCCATCCATCGACCATGGTTCTGCGTGCTGCCCTTCAACTTTATAATTACTGTCCGGCAACTTGACACCCAAGGCCTGAACGGTATCGCGATAGAAATCGGTCAAATAACTTTGCTCGGCAATTGCCTGCGCATCCATCTCTTCATTAAGTTGTCCGCAAGCCTGCATCTGCTCGACAATCCATACCGCGTGCGACTGCCATGGGAAATTAGCCTGGTAACGGAACGGCAAGGTAAAGCGTTTTACTTCGCGAACCTGAGTTCCGTCCGGCGACATGAGCTTTCCAGCAAAGGCGTTCATGATCGAATTTTTCGGCGCGCCGATATATTCGGGAGCAGTCAGATATTCAATAACCTCATCACGGTTCTGCGGTTGAGAAATCCACTCGCTGGCGCGATAAAGTGCGCGAATCAAAGCAGCGTGGGTTTGCGGATTGGCTTCTGCCCACTGACTGCGCACCCCCAGCACTTTTTCCGGGGCATTGTTCCAGATATCGTAACCACTGATCAAAGGAACTCCGACACCTTTTTCCAAAGCGTGACTGTTCCAGGGTTCACCAACGCAATAGCCGTCGATCAGATCCTCTTCCAGCGCTTGAACCACACTCGGTGGAGGCACGACCAGAATCTGAATATCGTTATCGACATCGATTCCGGCCGAGTTCAGCCAAAAACGCAGTAAATAGTGATGCATGGAAAACGGGAACACCACTGCCAGTCTCAAAGGCGCGTCTCCCTGCTGCTTACGCTGCTCGACCAGCTTTTTCATCGCAACCGCCGTCGCTTGCGGCTGCATAATCAATTGCGGCTCCAGCTTCTCCAGTTCCGCATAGATCTGGTTGGAGACACTGATGGCATTACCATTCAAACCAAATGAGTAAGCCGTGACCAAAGGCTTTTTCACACTGCCGACACCCTGTGATGAAGCCAATAGCATCGGTGCCAGCATATGTGCGGCATCCAATGCGCCGAACATCAATTTATCGCGGATATTCGACCAGGAAACCTCGCGGGAAAGCGTTACCTCCAAACCTTCATCAGCAAAGAACCCTTCCTCTTGAGCGATGATTAAAGGCGCACTGTCGGTTAAAGGAATAAAACCGATCATTAATTGTGATTTTTCGATTGTATTTAGCATTCTTGTTATCCTTATAACTCGAGCACACTGATAATATTTTTTGCCACTTCACCCATCGGCTTATTGGTCTCCATCGACATCTTGCGTATCGATTCATAGGCGTGTGCTTCGGTCGCCCCTTTCTGTTTCATTAACAAACGCTTGGCTTTATCGATCAAACGACTCTCTTCAAGTTCGTTTTGCGTTACCTTGAGTTCGTTCTTCAAAGCCTGATATTCGCGAAAACGCGCTACGGCGACATTCATTACCGATTTGACCCGTTCTTTATCGACATCACGCACGATATAACCGCTCACTCCCGAACGGATCGCTTCCTGAATGACCGTTTCGTTATCCTCGTCGGCAAACATCACCACCGGTAAAGGGTTGTGTTCATTCAGCAACGACATGCTTTCCAAAATATCCCTGTCCGGCGAATCCGTGTCGATCACGACCATATCCGGCATATAACGCGCAACCATAGCCAGCAGGTTCGGACCCGGCTGGACGCGCGCCACAACCTTGTATCCATGATCGGCCAAAGCCTGAGCCAACAAGGCAGAACGCGCCGATTCATTATCCACCAGCATGACTTTCATCATCTCGGCCATGAGTACTGATATCCTTTACTCATTACGATTTCCCACTTTAATTTATTATTTTTCTTTTACACATTTCATTAAACGCTTTTATAAGATATGCATAAATAGTGCCAAAAAAATTCTATTTCCAAACTTTTCTAATCGGAGTAGAGTTTTTTCTAGAGAGTATTTTTCAATACGCTCTGGCTTCAATTCCAACGGACATCTATAACCGTCTCTCTGTTGTCCTAAATTGACTGCAAGCATAGAGACACTATATAGAATCCGCTCGATTTGGGTCGGTTCATATCGAATAAAAATCAGAGGTGCTTTATGAAAACGATCAAATCCCTTCCATTTGCTGCTTTAATCGCCGCCGCTCTGGCTTCGCCTTTAGCGATGTCTGCTGAAAAACCGGTTATGGAACAACAAATCAGTTGCCAGCTTATGAAAGTCATTGCTGAAAATGTCATTAGCTCACGCCAAAACGGTGTTGTCGAGCAAGTTGTACAAAATCGAATTTCCGAAGTCGGCAACGAATTCAGTGGTGCGAGAAATCTTGCCAAAACCTATATTAACCGTGCCTACCAAATCCCGGTCATGCTGGACAGTGAAGCGAAACAGCAACTGATTGAGAGTTTCGGTGATCGCGCCTATGACGAGTGTGTCTGTCAGTGGCAGCCAAATAAAGGTATTTAAAACTAGTTCTAAAATCTGCTTTTCATTTCCAACCAACCTTCATATAATCTTATTAAGCGCTTCGAATGGTCGGCCTATAAAGCCGGCTGTTCAAACAGCCGATTCATTCGCCTTTTTCAGGCATGAAAATATCCAAAATTAAAAAATAATATTATTCTCTTTCCACTCGACCTGCATGTGTCGAAAAAATTAATCGGCCGCTAAACCTCCGTAACATAAGCTGCGTGTTTGTGAATGGCGTTTGTTTTATTAGCTGCGTCCTTTCCGCGACCCGAAGTGTCATAAATATTTCTCTGACAACACTGGGAATCTGGGCTAAAAATTCCATACCTTATTTCGTTATTTAATTTTGGAGGACAAAATGGAACGATTAAAAGAAACCGGCGCCATGATGGGTCGTTTAATGCAAGATATGCCGACCCAATTGAAAAATTTCAGCGGCTTCGTAAAAGTAGCGGAAGCCGAAGGCGCAATCGAAGAGAAAACCAAGCACTTGATGCTGCTTTCTCTGGGCGTTGCTTTCCAGTGCTCCTGGTGTATCGCGATTCATGTTAAAGGCTGTGTCGATCAGGGCTCCAGCAAAGAAGAGATTCTTGAGGCAGCTATGATGGCAGTCGTTATGGGCGGCGGTCCGAAGCTGATGTATATGGAAGTCGTTTACGAGGAATTGGATAAATACTTCCCTAACTGAGCGGATATTCGCTGAATTGGAGAAGCGGTATTAAAGTCCTGCCATGGCTTTGATATAGGCGGCTGCGCTGGAACCGAGTGCATTCAGATCGTAGCCGCCTTCCAAAACCGACACCACTTTGGGATTTCCGATTTCCGGCAACAAGGCTTTTAACGAATTCGCCCAAATCGCAAAGTCGTCCTCTCGCAGATTGATATGCGCCAGAGGATCGGCACGATGCGTGTCAAACCCGGCGGAAACCAGAATCAGTTCCGGTTGAAACTCGCGCAAAAACGGCCAGGCCTGGCTTTCCCAGAGCTGCATAAACTCTGCAGAACCGTCCCCGGCCTTTAAACCGAGTTTAAGCAAGTTAGCCACATCGGATTCAAGCGGAGTAAACGGATAGAGCCCTTCTTCAAAACTGGAAATCAGGCTGGCTTTCGGTTCCTGATGGATATAACTGTCGGTACCGTTGCCGTGATGCACGTCGATATCGAGGATCGCGACCCGTTGCAAACCGAATTTATCAAGGGCGTAAGCCGCTCCGATGGCAATATTATTGACAATGCAGAACCCCATAGGTTGATGCACTTCGGCATGATGCCCCGGCGGTCTGACATTACAGAAAACGCCGGAAGCTCGGTTTTCCATCACAGCATCGACTGCATCCAGGACAGCGCCGCTGGCATACAATGCCGCTTCGAGAGATCCGGGAGATAGAACGGTATCGTCATCGATTCGAACCACGCCTTCCTCGGGCAGATTGCGAAGCAGAACATTCCAGTAATGCTCGGTATGGACTCTGACGACATCGGCAACTTCCGCTTTACGCGCTTCCTTCGTCAGCATAAAATCAAATAAACGCTGGGCGATTAATTGATCTTCTATACGCGCCGTACGCTGGGAGTTTTCAGGATGACCCCATCCATTGTCATGCAATTTACATTTTGGATGGCTAATATAAAGAAACATCTATTTCACTTTCCATTTCTGCAGAAGCAAGGACGTTATTAATGGAACCACATTATCTGTCAAAATTATTTAATCCGACTTCCATTGCTGTTTTTGGAGCCAGTGACCGACCGGAATCAGTTGGTGGCACCGCATTTCAGAACCTTCTTACTGCAGGGTTTACAGGCAATATCTATCCTATCAATCCTAAGCATGCGCAGGTGCAAGGTCAAGCCTGCTATCCATCTTTGGAAGCCATTGATAATGAGATCGACGTTGCCGTTATTGCCACACCGGCACACAGCATTCAATCAATACTTCACGCTTGCGGCCAGGCCAAAATCCCATTTGCGATTATTCTCTCCGCTGGTTTTGAAAGTGAAGAAGGAAAACAGTTAAAGCAAACGGTGTTGAAAACCGCACGCCATTACAACATGCGTCTGGTCGGTCCTAACTGTCTGGGTATTATGCGCCCGAAAATCGGTTTGAATGCTACTTTTAGCAAAAACCAGGCACAACCGGGAAAACTGGCCCTGGTCTCGCAAAGCGGCGCCCTGTGTACCGGCGTTCTCGACTGGGCGGAATCCAATGAAATCGGCTTTTCTTTAGTGGCTTCAACCGGCGATGCCGCCGATCTCGACTTTGGAGAAATTCTCGACTATCTCGCCGTCGATGCCCAGACGCATAGCATTCTGTTGTATATCGAAGGGATCGTCAATGCACGCAAATTCCTCAGCGGACTCAGAAAAGCGGCGCGCATGAAACCGGTCATTCTGCTCAAATCCGGACGTATGCCGGAAGGAACTCAGGCGGCAATCTCACATACCGGAGCACTGGTCGGCGGAGACGATATCTTTAATGCAGCAATCGAACGCGCAGGCGTAGTTCGAGCAAAAACCATCAGCCAGCTGTTTGCCGCGGCAAAAACCCTTTCCTATGATTTAACCATAAAACGCAAACGCCTAGTCATTGTCACTAACGGCGGAGGACCGGGTGTTATGGCAACCGACCTCGCGGCCGAGCTTGGTATTAAAATGCCTCAGGTCAGTGAAGAAACCCAAGCGAAGTTGAACGAATTCTTACCGGAGCACTGGTCACATAATAACCCAATCGATATTTTGGGAGACGCGACTCCCGAACGCTATCGCAAGGCGATTGAAGTCTGTCTTGAAGACGACGCTTTTGATGCCGTTCTGGTGCTGTTAACACCCCAGGCAATGACCGACCCGGTTGCTATCGCCGAAAGCCTGGTTGAATTATCCAAACAAGGAAAACACAAAAAACCGTTGCTGACCGCCTGGTTGGGAGACAATCTGGTCGGACCGGCAAGGGAAGCCTTTACCAAAGCGCACATCCCGACGTTCCGCACGCCGGAAGCCGCGGTGGAAGCGATGCACTTCGTTACCGAATATCACCACAACCAAACGTTGTTACAGCAGGTTCCCGAACCAAACAAGCACGGCCATTTCGATATTGATGGCGCGCGCCGCATTATCCACAACGCCTTGCACGATAATCGCACACTGCTGAATACCCTTGAAACCAAGGCCCTATTGAAAGCTTTCCAGATTCCGGTTACTCAGGCGATGATTGCCAATACTCCGGCAGAAGTGCTGGTTGCCGCGGAAAACATCGGATTCCCGGTCGCAATCAAAGTGCATTCCGACCTGATTACCCACAAATCCGACAGCGGCGGAGTCAAACTGAATATCGAAACACCGAGTCAGCTGCAACGTGCTTATAACGAATTGATTGAATCGGTCAAAGAACACTATCCGAATGACGATATCCGTTCGGTGAGTATCGAGCCGATGATGCGCATGTCGCACGCCCGCGAACTGATTATCGGTGTCAGCCGCGATCCGGTCTTCGGCCCGGCAATCTCTTTCGGCAGCGGTGGCACCATGGTAGAAATTCTTAAAGACAGCAGCAGCGCTTTACCGCCACTGAATGCTTTTATCGCCCAGCGCATGATCCAGTCGACCAAGGTCAGCAAGATGCTCGGCAACTATCGTAATTTGCCGGCGGTAGATCAATCGCAACTGATCGACATTTTAATGAACCTTTCCGATATGGTCAGCGAACTGCCGGAAATTCTTGAGCTTGACTTGAACCCGGTATTGGCCAATGAAGAACAAACCCTGGCGGTCGACGCGCGTATTCGCGTGCAGCGGGTTGCCAGCAGTCAGGCACCTTATTCCCATATGGCGATTCACCCCTATCCGACTCACTTGGAAAGTCACTTCACCAGTGCTTCCGGTCTGGACATCTGGATTCGTCCAATCCGCGCCGAGGATGCCGAACTGGAAACTGAATTCGTCTCCAACCTGTCAGAACATACCAAATTCCTGCGTTTCATGCAGAGTGTGAAAAACCTGAGCAAAGAGATGCTGGTACGTTTTACACAGATCGACTATGATCAGGAAATGGCATTTATCGCTTACACCGAAGAGCATGGTAAAACAGTTGAACTGGGAGTCACCCGCTACAGTACTAACCCGGACGGGAAAAGCTGTGAATTCGCACTGGTTGTCCGCGACGATTACCAGCATCAAGGAATCGGCAGTCAGCTGTTGGAAAGCTTGATCGAACATGCCCGAAATAAAGGGTTGAAGCGCATGACCGGTGAAGTCCTGAAACAGAACCAGAGCATGCTTCAGTTGGTCTCGCAGTTCGACTTTCAACTGCTTCCTTGCGAAGACGACCCAGGCATTATGATTGTCGAAAAAGCCCTGTAATCCGAATTACGAGGGCTTCATCATGGAGCGGAGACTTTGCAGGTAATATATTTTGCCTGCTCCGCCCCAATTCCCATCCTCAATCTCATGAATAATCACCCATACACGGGCCGCATTCAGAATATTATCGTCAGTTCCTTCCAAGCGTAGAATCAGCTCCGTCAGTTGCTGAGTCAACTTCTGCTTTACCGTCTCGTTTAAAGTTCCTTTAAAGACCGTCAGCTCAAAGCGATAATGCGGCTTGGATGCCGGTTCCCCGGCCATATAAAAATCGTCCAGATCGAAGTGATGCAATTGAGCCCAAGCCAAACGGCGTGCTTTGGGATTTTCGGCCATCCCTTCCAGACCTAATAAAATATCCGTCGCCTCCGAAGCTAAAACAGCCTCGTCACGCTTACTTAAAACACCCGACGGCAGATGAATAGAAATTAACGGCATACAACCTCCCGAAACCAAAGGGGAACTCAAATATAACAAATCCAGATTGCATCGAAGTGACATCGCAAGTCAAGCGAATGATACCGGTTCAGGATTGACACAAAACATCACCGGAATTCAGAAGTTTTTTATTATCTACTATGCCCTATCATCCTATAAAAGCGCAACACTATTTCCATCACAAACACGAAAATACCGAACCATAAAAAGTTGTGAATTTCGTTAATGCCTTAACATCAATAACATTTGCAGGAAGATATGAACCTGCGCACTCAATCAGAATAATCAGGCTCCTCCTCAATTTTGTTTTCAAGCGGCTCCGATAAACTTTATTTGCCAAAATTCATACCGAACACTTGTTAGTTGTTATACACTTTTTAATGCTACATTAATTTATATGTATATGTTTTTTCACGCTTATGCGTATATGTACCTATTTTGAAAAATGCTTCAAACAACTAAGAGTTCTACAAAAGGGCAATTTCCATGTTTAACTTGAAATCCATCATTCTACTGCTTATGGTTTCTTTTTTAGCAGGCTGTTCATCGCCATGGACGAACATTCACTCCTATGATCGCGAATACGGTAAAACAACCAAACTCATTCCACAATTCAACATCCCTGCGAATGGTTCTTATATTATGCGTCGAATCGTGCGCCCTTCGGAGCCCAACGAAATTTATATGGGGCTGGAATCGAGTAAAGACTATGTCAATGTAGTGGATTTCTGGTTAGAGCTAAAACAAACCTCGCATGGTGACTACTACCGGCTCCACATTATTCCCCAAAAACTTTCTAAAAGCATAACCAATCAATGGAAGCCTTGGATTATTGTCAAAACACCAAAACCCGACTCTCTCTTCTTTCCTGTGAAACTCCCTGAAAATTTCTGGGCAAAAGCCGATTCAGGGCAAATAATTTCTGAATGGTTTATCTGCGATTCGTGCTTTAAAGAAAATCCTGCCAAGTTTACAAGCATGGTGCAGGCGCGCTCCGCGGATACCTATGCAGAAGGTAATAAAAACTGGCTCTTTGATTTTGTTGAAACTCCAACACATAAACCGAACTGGAGTGGCAATATCGAAGCGAGAGAACAGCAAATTCAAGCCGAACTGGATGCCAAAGAAGAAGAGAAACAGAAAAAGTTAGATGCTCTGGCTGCGGATCTTCCACCGGAATTGAGAAGAGACAAATACATGGTTCAATTGTCTACCTACCTGAAAAAACAGGATTACAAATCTGCTTTAAGAATTTTCCCCAGACTGGAAGCTCTACCGGTAGCTCAGGACCCGTCATTGAAATTCTTTTACGGAGAAGCCCTGCTAAGAACAGGCTCACCGCAGGAAGCCTTAACCAAGTTATACGAATATGTTAACGAACAAGGTAGAAATGCGACACATTATGGAAAAGCGCTGAAGCTGATCAATGAAGCCGAATCGCAGATTTAACGTGTAAATTGCATGAATAGATTGTCCGGACTAACTTCTCTTCTTGGCTTAATGGCGGTTCTTGCATTCAGTATGAATGCAAACGCTCAGCAATCCAGTAGAGAAGAACAAAGTATTGAACAATTTGAGACCCAACTCGACAGGGCGGTTAAAAGTGTTTGCCATGGGTATGTAATCGACTCCCTGCCTGAGTTTATGTCCGGAGTTCAAAATTGGTTAAACGAAAACACGCCCTTTTGCCAAACCGTTCGAACACTGCCCGACGATCAGTCTGCCTACGAGCTGTTAAAAAAGGAAAAACCGGAAGTCGACTATACAAAAGATCCAAATTACAAGGTCAAATACTTATTTGGCTATAATGAAGATCTTTACCGCAACAGCGACTGCGACGACTGGATGTGCGAACACATTCGCAATCAGGTTTTCAAACAAGGACACCCCATCAGCCTGATCGACTACAAAAAAGTTGAACAGCATTGCGAAGAGCGTTATGAATGTATCGAAAGCTGGTTTAAGAGCTGGCCGAGAGCCCTGCCTCAAAATAACTCGACTCCATCCAAAACCGTAGTATCACTGGACGATCTTCTCGGTAATGGGCCGGCTACTGCTACGGATGGAACAACAATTCCCCCATCAACTCATCAATCCGGCTTGACGCTGGATGATATGCTGGACCAATCTCCTTCCTCAGCCACCAGTAGCGACTCAACAAACCAAACTATCTCTTCGGATATCACTTTAGATAATGTCTATTCCGGTCGTGAAAAACTGGCCATGAACGACGCCCTCTCTAAAGTCAATTCCTATAACAGAGGTTTATCCAGTAAGTGTAACTGCTCACTAAAAAACTCCGGCTGCTACTCTTTACCTTCAAAAGCCTTATTGAACAGTGCAAGCGAAATCGAACAGCAACGGTATGGACTTTGTGCACAGTGGCAACAGCTGACTGCACAGCAACCCGGCAACGCTGAACAAGCCGAAACGCTTTCCGGCCAATTGGCAAAACTAAAAGACGGTGTCAGTCGACTGGATCAAAAAATGAATGGCATGGTTAGCAACTGGAAAAAAGAGCGGCAACGCTTAATCGCTCAACAAAAACAACAGCAAAAGGAGCGTAATGATTCCGGTTGGCTGGCAGGTATGGCAATGATCGCGCTGCAAGCTGGAGCTGCAACCAACGGAATAATCTCTGCCGAACAAGCAGCTCAAAATGCCGTCACGGTCGCCAAGAGTGTTCAGGGCGGCGAAAACTGGGCATCGGCCATGACCAACACCCTATCCTCTACGGTTCCCAGCTACAAGGGCAGCCCTCAAAATTCCGGATCGCAGGGTTCAAATACAGGCGGCAATAGCATCTCCTGTTACAACGCAGGTCAATCCATCTGCATCGATTACACTGTTTACGACCAAAATCAATTTAATCAAATCAAGCGGCAATGCCAGGTAGGTAATAACCGAATTGTGTCATCTTGTGAAGTTGAAGCTTCTAAGCGCTGTACTCACAGCAGCTCTACCGCTCGGTCTGTGACTTACTCATATATGTCTTCGCCGGAGGACGTCAAACAGTCCTGCCTTTCAAGCGGCGGTTCTTACAACTAAACGACTCAAAAAAAGCTTAATCACGTTATTGCGTGATTTGGACTTGTGATTTACAGGTTAAAAACCTGCACATGCGCAGACAATAAAAAAGCCTCGTTAGTTTTCACTAACGAGGCTTTGGAATAATGGCGCGCCCGAAGGGAGTCGAACCCCTAACCGCTCGGTTCGTAGCCGAGTACTCTATCCAATTGAGCTACGGGCGCTTTGTTGTGGCGTATTATAGAGTTAATTAATGAAGTGTCAACCCTATTTTTACAGTTTTATTTCAGTCGAAATAAATGGCGGAGACGGAGGGATTCGAACCCTCGATAGAGCTACAAACCCTATACTCCCTTAGCAGGGGAGCGCCTTCAGCCTCTCGGCCACGTCTCCGAAGTTAGGCGCGTATAATACCGATTAACGTGGGCTTTGTAAACCATTTAAGATGAGTTTTTTAGCAATTTTCCCGAAAGCCTTAAAATAAATTTTTTTATGAGGCCTGATCGGCGGTTTGTTCGGGTTCGGCAGGCGAACTATCTGATTGAGTTTTATCGTTTTTGAGTAACTCTTCGCGATGAATCGGTACTTCTTTCGGCGCTTTAATTCCCAAACGAACCTGCCCGCCTTTTACCGATAAAACCGTGAGAGTGATATCTCCATCGATAATTAAGGATTCGCCTTCCCTGCGCGTCAATACCAACATAAGGATTCCCTCCATAAACATCCAATTTAGTATATTCAATGTAAATGGCGACAGAATCCATATTTTCTATATGGATTTATAAAAATTCGGCATAAAAGTTGATTCGCCTTAATTTTAAGCGGCAAACTCCAGAGGAGGGACATAATTTTAACGAACATAAAAAAACCCGCACAAAGGCGGGTTTTATCAACACTCGTCGAATGGTGTTACTTATCCAATTCAAAAGCGTCATGCAATGATTGAACGGCCAATTCTAGGAACGACTCTTCGATCACTACCGAGATCTTAATTTCGGTGGTACCGATCATCTGGATATTGATATTTTGATCAGCCAGGGTCTTGAACATCGTGCTGGCAATACCGGAGTGTGATTTCATGCCGACGCCAACCATGGAAATTTTTACGATGGTATCGTCGGAAAGCACTTCACGCGCACCCAGCTTGTCCGCAGTTGCCTGCAAAATTTCAAACGCAGTATCCACATCATTGCGGCTAACGGTGAAAGTGAAATCGGTTGTACCGTCAACACCCTGATTCTGGATAATCATATCAACTTCGATATTCGCATCGGAAATCGGTCCCAAAATCTGGAAAGCGACGCCCGGCTTATCCGGTACACCCAAAATCATTAATTTGGCCTCGTCGCGGCTGAATGCGATTCCCGAGATCAAAGGTTTTTCCATCTCATTGTCCTTAAATTTGTCTTCTGAAGTAATTAAAGTCCCGCCGCCCTCTTGCATCGAGGAAAGAACACGCAGAGGCACATTGTATTTGCTGGCAAACTCAACCGAACGAATTTGCAGAACCTTGGCACCCAAGCTGGCCAGTTCCAACATTTCGTCGTAGGTGATCGTATCAAGACGTTTCGCCTGAGGTACCACACGCGGATCGGTGGTATAGACCCCGTCGACATCGGTGTAGATCTGGCATTCGTCGGCATTCAAAGCCGCCGCCAAGGCAACTGCAGTGGTATCCGAACCGCCGCGACCCAGCGTAGTAATATCGCCGTCCGGAGAAATCCCTTGGAAACCGGCAACGACCACAACTTTTCCCTGACCGACCTGTTGCAGAATTTTCGTTCCGTCAATACGCTCGATACGCGCTTTGGTGTGAACTTCATTGGTTTTAATCGGTACCTGCCAACCGGTGTAGGAAACTGCCGGATAACCTTTGGCTTCCAACGCCATGCTCAAAAGAGCGATCGTCACCTGCTCACCGGTCGTCAGCAAAACATCCATTTCACGTTTGTTCGGACGATCCTGAATCTCTTTAGCCATCGCAGTCAAACGATTAGTTTCACCGCTCATCGCCGATACCGCAACCACCACTTGATGACCGTCGTCGGCATATTTGGCAACCTTATTAGCTACATTCTGAATACGCTCAATGTTGCCGACTGAGGTACCCCCATATTTTTGAACAATTAATGCCATTGATTGATTTTTACCTATTTACAATTATTTCGCTTCAGCCCATGCCTGAACCGAAGCCAAAGCCTCATCCAATTTACTTGGGTCATTTCCGCCAGCCTGCGCCATATCCGGACGACCGCCGCCTTTTCCGCCAACCTGCTGAGCAACGTGGTTAACCACCTCGCCCGCTTTGAACGTTGCAGTAATCGATTTACTGACACCGGCAACCAAGGCGATATTGTCGCCGTCGACTGCCGCCAGAACGATGACGGCCGGTTCAAGCTTATCTTTCAGCTTATCAACCGTCTCACGTAGCATATTGCGATCCGCACCTTCCATCTTCGCAGCCAAAACATTTGCGTCACCGACCTTAACCGCAGCACTTGCCAGATCGTCACCTTGCGATGCCGCCATTTTGGCTTGCAGCTGTTTCATCTCTTTTTCCAATGCACGGTAATCGCTCATCACCTGAGCCACCTTGGTCGCCGCCATCTGCTTATCGGATTTCACCGTTTCGGCAATCTGCGCCAGCGACTCTTCCGCACTGTAAATCGATTTCCATGCCGCACTACCGGTAATCGCTTCAATACGGCGCACACCGGAAGCAATCCCGCTTTCGGAAACGATGCGGAAAGGCCCGATATCACCGACCGAATTGACGTGAGTTCCACCGCACAGCTCGATCGAGAAATCGCCCATATCGACGACGCGAACCACATCACCGTATTTTTCGCCGAACAGCGCCATCGCACCCTTGGCTTTGGCATCCTCGATCGCCATTTCACTGATAGTGACCGGCGTATTCTGCATGATATTCTGGTTAACCAGAACTTCGATTTCATGCAACTGTTCTGCACTGATCGGCTCGAAATGCGAGAAGTCGAAACGCAGGCGTTCTGCCGAAACCAGGGAACCTTTCTGACCGACATGGCTACCCAAAACCTGACGCAAAGCCGCATGCAACAAGTGCGTAGCCGAGTGGTTACGCTCGCAGTCGCGACGACGTTGAATATCGATTTTGGCGTGCATGTTATGGCCGACGGTAATCGAACCGGCGGTCACCTTACCAGTGTGCAGGAACAAAGCTCCCTGCTTCTGGGTATCGTCAACATGGAAGCTATGCATCCCTTCGGTCAAACTTCCACAGTCGGCAGTCTGTCCACCGGACTCGGCATAGAAAGGCGTCTGATCCAGCAGGACAATCCCGCTTTCGCCTTCATTCAGACGTTCAACCGCTTTGCCGTCGACAAAAATCGCCTGAACGGTAACATCCGCTTCATCACTCATATAGCCGATAAAACGCGTCTCACCGTCAAACTCGATACGTTGCGAAGCACTGGCGAAATTACTCGCCGAACGTGCTCGCTCTCTTTGCGCTTCCATCGCTTTGCCGAAACCGTCGTGGTCGACTTGCAAACCTTTCTCACGCGCTACGTCAGCAGTCAAATCGATTGGGAAACCGTAGGTATCGTATAGTTTAAACGCCATTTCACCATCGATAATCTTGCCGTCCATATCGGCAATATAGTCTTCCAACAGCTTCATACCGTTTTCCAACGTTTCCGCAAAACGCTCTTCTTCCAATTTCAAAACACGGATGACGTTATCCTGTTCTTTCGCCAATTCAGGATAAGCGGTCCCCATCTGCTCGACCAGAGTCGGAACCAGCTGATGAAAGAAAGGCTGGGTTTGCCCCAGTTTGTATCCGTGACGAATCGCACGACGAATAATGCGACGCAATACATAACCGCGCCCTTCATTAGAAGGCAGAACACCGTCGACGATAGTAAAGGCACACGAACGAATGTGATCGGAAATGACGCGCAAAGAGCTGTTACTCAGTTCTTTTTCACCGGTCAATTCGGAAGCTTTTTTGACTAGGGCCTGGAAAAGATCGATATCGTAGTTGTTGTGAACGCCCTGCATGACTGCAGCCAGACGCTCCAAGCCCATCCCGGTATCAACCGACGGCTTCGGCAATGGCGTCAAGGTTCCATCGGCGGCACGGTCAAATTGCATGAACACCAGGTTCCAGATCTCGATATAACGGTCACCGTCTTCATCCGGCGAGCCCGGAGGACCACCGGCAACTTCTGCACCGTGATCGTAGAAGATTTCGGTACAAGGCCCGCAAGGACCTGTATCGCCCATTGACCAGAAGTTGTCCTTGGCACCACAACGCGAGAAACGCTGATCGCTGACACCAACCTCTTTCAGCCAGATGTCGGCCGCTTCGTCGTCCTCTTCAAATACCGTTACCCACAGCTTCTCTTTAGGCAGTTTCAACTCTTCCGTCAGGAACTTCCAGGCAAACTCGATGGCTTCGCGCTTGAAATAATCACCGAAGCTGAAGTTTCCGAGCATTTCGAAAAAGGTGTGATGACGTGCGGTATAACCGACGTTTTCCAAATCGTTATGCTTACCACCGGCACGAATACAGCGCTGGACGCTGGTCGCACGGGTGTAATCGCGCTGTTCCAAACCGAGGAAGGTCTCTTTAAATTGCACCATCCCCGCATTGGTAAACAACAAAGTCGGGTCGTTGGCAGGTACGACCGGACTCGAATGAACCGCCGTATGCTGCTGCTTAACAAAAAAGTCTATAAAAGCTTTTCTGATTTCTGCACTCGTCATGTGAATAGAACCTTAAAACGTAACTAAAATTTAAATCCGTATCTTTTCAACGAAACGCTTTGCGAATCGTCGATGAGTAAAATCCGCGGCCTTGCAAAAAACGCATGCGCTTTGCCTGCTCTCTAATCTCTTTCGGGCGTTGCACACTGCCGTACTTTTTGTCCAGACTCTGCCTTGCCAGCTCGACCCAATCGGCTTCATCCCAGTCGAGATAAGCATCGATCAAGGACTCATCAGAACAAGTCTGCTGCAACTTCTGGCGAATTTTCAAAGGCCCCTGTCCTTTGCCACTCAAACTGTTGACCGCCTGCTCGATATAGCGTTCATCACTCTGCCAGCGGCGTTCGACACAAAGCTGCAAAACCTCGTCAATCACTCCGTACAAAGCACTTTGATCCAGCCCGTTTTCTTCCTGTAATTCCACCGACCAGGGGAATTTGGTGCGAAGCTTCTGTCTGAGTTCTTTTAAACCGTGTTCACGCTGAGCCAACAATGCTACGGCTCGCGCTTCGATCCGATGGCGAAATTCATCTTCGCTCGGCTTCCGGTTGTCTACCGTTTTCGTGGACAGCAGTCCACGCTCGGCAAGAAACTCTTCGGCGGATTTCAAAACGCTTAGAAGCCTTCCAGCATTCCGGCTTCAGGCGCAGCGTCCGAATCTTCCGCTACACTCTTCTTGTTTTGCGGCATCAACTTGGCCTTGATCTGCGTCATCACTTCTTCGGCAGCATCCGGATTGTCGATAAAGAACTGACGCGCATTGTCTTTACCCTGCCCGATTTTCTGGCCGTTATAACTGTACCAGGAGCCGGATTTCTCAATCAATTTCTCCTGTACGCCAAGATCGATAATTTCACCTTCTCGGGAAATACCCTGACCGTACAGAATGTCGAATTCAACTTGTTTAAACGGCGGCGCAACTTTGTTTTTAACCACTTTAACACGGGTCTCGTTGCCCAGAATCTCGTCGCCTTTTTTAATCGCACCAATACGGCGAATATCCAAACGCACCGATGAATAGAATTTAAGCGCGTTACCACCGGTCGTGGTTTCAGGATTACCGAACATGACACCGATTTTCATACGGATCTGGTTGATGAAAATCACCAACGTATTGGTACGCTTGATATTGGCAGTCAGTTTACGCAGCGCCTGCGACATCAAACGTGCCTGAAGACCAACGTGCGAATCCCCCATATCCCCTTCAATTTCCGCTTTCGGAGTCAAGGCGGCAACCGAGTCGATTACCACGATATCCACCGCCCCGGAACGAACCAGAGAGTCGGTGATTTCCAAAGCCTGTTCACCTGTATCCGGCTGAGATACCAGCAGGTTATCGATATCGACGCCCAATTTTTCCGCATAGATCGGATCCAGTGCGTGCTCGGCATCGATAAAGGCGGCGGTTCCGCCGGCCTTTTGCATCTCGGCAATCGCATGCAAAGTCAAAGTGGTTTTACCGGACGATTCCGGCCCGTAAATTTCGATGATACGACCTTTCGGCAGACCACCGATTCCCAATGCGATATCCAGACCCAAAGAACCGGTAGAAACCGCCTCAATGTCTCGCGGCGCAGTATTGTCGCCCATTCGCATGATCGAGCCCTTACCGAACTGCTTTTCAATTTGTCCTAAAGCTGCCGCCAAGGCTTTCTTTTTATTCTCATCCATGGGTGCCGTCCCCTTCTTTCGTATCGTCTTCGGTTTAATCGTTTGCCAAATCGGGCGGAACCTAACTGCGAATTCCAACCACGAAAAACCCTTTGTTTCGTCAGGAAATCAAAATTGATTTCGACGACAAAAAACAAAGGGTTACTTGATTTTTTACGGGCCTAAATCAAAAGCGGAATTATCCCATAAAATTTCTCTAAATCCTAGGAAAGTAAATAATTATGCTACTGAGCATTTCTTCTGCAGGCGGCTGAAAAACAAATTACCCGTTTGAAGCATATCGCAGCCAAAAGACTAACTTTCCAAGAGCTTCACAATTCCCATTAAAGCTGCTTCGGTAGTCTGTACGCGAACCGATTGACGATCGCCGTCAAACAGGAACTTTTGCGAAACAACTTCTTCCTGACCGCGAATAGCCCATGCCAGCCAAACGGTGCCGACCGGTTTGTCCGGTGTACCGCCGCCCGGCCCGGCAATCCCGCTACAGGCAACGCTGACACTGGCGTGCGACTGCTGCAAAGCACTCAAAGCCATCTCCTCGACACACGCTTTGCTGACTGCACCTTTGGTCTGCAGGGTCGTTTCCTTAACCCCGAGCATTTCCCGCTTGGACTCATAACTATAAGTAATATAAGCGCGATCAAACCAGGCGGTACTGCCACCGATAGACGTCAAGGCCTCGGCAATCATGCCTCCTGTACAGGATTCTGCGGTGACAACCACTGCATTATGCGCTTTCAGCCGACCGCCGACTTCGGTCATAAGAGTCTCAAATTGCATCTTTTTCCTCACCATTTCATCGCTTGACCCGGCTCCGCAGGAAACGGAACGCCGATTGCATACGACAAGCGTTTGCTATCCCTTTAAATATCGCCTAGCATACTCTTTTTTCGGTCTCTTTAAAACCAATCGAAGCTACGGACTGCAATGACACAAAACACGCACACCCCGATGATGCAGCAATATCTTGCCATCAAAGCGCAAAATCCGGACTATTTGCTGTTTTATCGCATGGGCGATTTTTACGAACTTTTCTACGACGACGCGCAAAAAGCCGCCAAATTGCTGGATATTACCCTGACGGCACGCGGGAAATCAGGCGGTGCACCGATTCCAATGGCCGGGATTCCGCATCACGCATCGGAATCCTATCTTGCCAAACTAGTCAAACTCGGCGAATCAGTGGCGATTTGCGAACAGATCGGCGACCCGGCTACCAGTAAAGGACCGGTCGAACGTAAAGTCGTGCGCATTATCACTCCGGGAACTCTGGTTGAAGAAGCGCTGCTGGAAGAGCGTAGCGAAAATTTATTGGCTGCAATCCACCAAGATCGAAACGACTTTGCCATCGCTTATCTGGATGCCGCCAGCGGTCGTTTTGAAACCACCCAGCTAAACACTCTGGATGCGCTGATCGGAGAACTTGAACGCTTAAAGCCGAGCGAATTGCTGGTGGCAGATGCTTCCGAACTCGCCGAGCAGCTGCCGCCTTCTGTGCGCAGCACCACTACTTTGCGCAACTACCCGCACTGGCACTTTGACAGTGAAAGCGGCCGCAAGCGCCTGATCGAACAGTTCGGAACCCAGGATTTACGCGCTTTCGGTTGCGAAGACAAAGCATGCGTCATCAGTGCCGCCGGAGCGATTCTGCATTACGCTCAAAGTATGCTGCAGAACAGCCTGCCGTATATTACCGGACTGCACTACTACCGAACCGACCGCGTTCTGGTCATGGATCCAACCAGTCGCCGTAACTTGGAAATCGATCAGAATTTGAGTGGCGGCCAACACAATACCCTGTTGTCGATTCTCGACAAAACCGCTACGCCGATGGGCAGCCGCCTGTTGCGCCGCTGGCTTAATCAGCCGCTGCAATACAGCGATGAATTAATTCATCGCCAAGATGCCGTCGAAACGCTTTTCAATTCCTTAATCGAAGAGGAACTTCGCAGTCTGCTAAAACAGATCGGCGATATGGAACGTATTCTGAGTCGTGTGGCTCTGAACTCCGCTCGTCCGCGTGATTTGCAACAGCTAGGCCGCGCTTTCAACAGCCTGCCCCAACTGCAATCACTGCTGAAACCGATGGAAGCGCAGCGTTTGAACGAGTTGGCAGGCAACGCCGGTAAATACCCGCATTTAGCCGAATTGCTGGAAAAAGCGATTATCGATAACCCACCGGTGTTGTTGCGTGACGGCGGAGTGATTGCCGAAGGTTACGACGCCGAACTGGATGAACTGCGCAATCTGAAACATCAGGCCGGCGACTACCTGCTGCAACTGGAAGCCCGAGAGCGTGAACGCACCGGCATCAGCACCTTGAAAGTCGGTTACAACCGGGTACACGGTTACTATATCGAAATCACTAAGGCACACTCCGATTCAGTACCTGCGGAATATATTCGTCGCCAGACACTGAAAAATCAGGAACGCTATATTCTCCCCGAACTGAAAGAATTTGAGGACAAAATCCTCAGCGCCGGTGAAAAAGCACTGGCCAGAGAAAAATGGCTTTATCAGCAGTTACTGGATAAACTCAACGACGAACTGCGCGCCCTGCAAGCTAGTGCGCAAGCCTTGTCGGAACTGGATGTACTCAACAACCTTGCCCAACAAGCACGGTTGCTGAACCTGTGCCGTCCGCAACTGACACAAACGCCGGGCATACAGATAAAACAGGGACGCCATCTGACGGTCGAAGCACTCTCTTCGGAACCCTTTATCCCCAATGATATCGACTTCGGTGATCAGCGCCGCCTGCAGATTGTAACCGGGCCGAATATGGGCGGTAAATCGACTTTTATGCGCCAAACTGCTCTAATCACTCTGATGGCTTTTATCGGCAGTTTCGTCCCCGCGGAAACAGCCGAAATCGGCCCGGTCGATCGTATTTTCACCCGTATCGGAGCCTCGGACGATCTGACTTCCGGACGCTCAACCTTTATGGTAGAGATGACCGAAACCGCCAATATCCTGTTGCATGCCAGCGAACGCTCTTTGATTCTGATGGACGAGGTCGGCCGCGGCACCTCGACTTTCGACGGTCTGGCATTGGCACTGGCCATTGCCGAACATATCGCCACTCGCGTAAAAGGTTACTGTCTGTTTGCGACCCACTATTTTGAGTTGACCGCACTGGCCGATCGTTTCGACAACACAGTCAATATCCATCTGGACGCTATCGAGCATCAGGATAAGATCGTGTTTCTGCATCAGGTTCACGAAGGTCCGGCGTCACAGAGCTACGGCCTGCAAGTCGCCTCCCTGGCCGGAGTACCCAAAAGCGTGATTAAAGCAGCCAAAGCCCATCTGCATCAGTTGGAAAACCAGAGTGTTGCCCAGCAGCAAAACACTCAACCATCCGGCAATCCGATACAACAATTCGATCTGTTCACTGCTCCAGATCCGCATTTGGAGGCACTCCAACAGCGTTTGCAGGAGATCGACCCGAATGATCTTTCTCCACGTCAAGCGCTGGAGATACTGTTCGAACTCAAACAGTTCGAATCGCAAAGCGATTAGTAACGAGCCAATCAGGCACAAGGAATTCCCATGCAACAAGCGATGATTGCCGATATCGACAATTCAAACTTTCAGGAACTGGTACTTGCCGCCTCGTCGCGCTTCCCGGTTTTTTTGCACTTCTGGTCACCTCACAACCCAGCGAGCCTGGAAGCAAACCGAATCCTTGAAGAGCTGGCGCAACGCTATGCCGGCAAATGGATTCTGGCTAAATTAAACACCGCCGCTCAAAGCGAATTAAGCCAGCGTTTCGGTACTCTGCAAACACCGCAAATCAGGATCATTGAAGACGCGACAGCCGTTCAGCAGATCGATGGTTTGCAAAGTAAAGTGGAATATCAGACTCTGATCGAAGAGTATATTAATCCTGATCCATCGGAGGTTCTGCGCAAGCAGGCAGCGCAAGCCTATGCGCAGGGCAATGCCGAATTAACGGAAAACAAGCTGAAACAAGCTATTCAGGCTAATCCGGATAACGATAAATCCCATCTCGATCTGACTCAGCTTTACTTCCGCCTCGGACGCATCGAAGAAGCTCGGCAACTGTTCGAAGCGCTTCCCGAGAGCAGCCGCCAAACACCGCAAGGCAAGTTTATCTCGGGCTTGATACACTTTCAGGAAGTCGCCGGAACCCTTCCCGATACAAGCGAAATTCAACAGCGCATTCAAATTTCCCAAGATGACGGAGACGCGCTTTTTGCCCTCAGCGGCTATCTGCTGATCAACAACCATGCGGAAAAGGCATTGCAAACCCTGCTGAAGCTGTATGAGCTGGAGAAAGACGGTGATAATAATCGAGCTCAACAGTCCCTATTGAAAGCTTTTGAAATGCTCGATGCTTCGGCACCGCAACTGGTTGCGAATTATCGAAGAAAATATCAAAACCTGCTCTATTAAACTAGATACAATTTAGTGAGGCGCTTTCCGCCTCGAAGAGACTGAGGTGGAAAGTGAATTCAAATCTAAAAAAATAAAAATATCCACTCATTAGAGGATCAAGGAGCATTTGTGGAACTTAAAAACGGTGAGAACAGTTACGGCGTAATCAGCCGCGCCAACCATTGGATATCGGCATTCCTATTTATCGGTTTGGTTATTTTAGGCATTTACATGCATGAACTGGATAAAGGCCCTGAAAAGACCGAACTTTATGCGCTGCATAAGTCTTTGGGAATCGGACTGTTTATGCTGATGATTCTGCGTCTGGTGTGGCTCAAAGTCAGCCCAAACCCGGAACAGCTTTCCAAAACCAAGTTTGAACACATTCTGGGACATGCAGTAAAAGGCATTCTCTACTTAGCCATGCTGATTCTGCCGATTTCCGGTTGGGTCATGTCCAACTCCGGCGGCCATCCGGTTGCTTTCTTTGACCTTTTCACCTTACCGACCATCGTTGGCGAAAATCACGATATTCACGAAATCGCCGAAGAAGTTCACGAAATCGGTAAATGGATGCTGCTGATCATCCTGCTGCATGTTGCCGGCGCTTTAAAACACCATATTGTTTATAAAGACTCGACTCTGCTAAGAATGCTGGGACGCAAATAACTATCTCCGTCCAACCTCTCTCTTTTCCCTTCAGGAGAGAGGAACAAACTAATTCACGAAAACGAATACTCTGAAAATTATGTTAATTGATCAATTGAAAAATACTCTATGTCTGGGCATTGCAGGTAATTTTGCCGGCCATTTGGAACAGGCCGGAGAAACACCGGACTTTGTTAATGTAAAAACGCTGAGTACCACTGCGCCAAAAGGCATATTTCCATATTATGTGCCGGGCAGCGATCAGCAGATCGGCGTTTTTCCTTTGGCAAGTGATTGCATCCGATACCCGCAGGATCTGGCGGAAAATGCTCACCTGCAGGCCGAACCGGAAGTGTGCGTTTTATTCGACGTTCACTACGAATTCGGAAAGATCAGTGACTTAAAGCCAAAATTGTTTGCGGCTTTCAACGACTGCTCGATCCGCAAACCGGGGGCAAAAAAGATCAGCGAGAAGAAAAATTGGGGACCGGATACAAAAGGAATTTCATCAACGTTTCTGCCGATTACCAATCTCAATCCCGGCTGCGAACTCGATCAGTTCCGGATTGCCTCATTTTTGCAGCGTGATGGCAAAGTAAATGCTTACGGTAACGATAGCGCGGTATGCAGTTACTCTTACTTTCATGATCAACTTCTGGAATGGATGGTCGATAAATTAAACCATCAGGCCGACTTCGGACCTTTGGAAAACCTGAACCAGATCATTCACCAATGCGCCTTTCCGAAGCAGATCATGATCAGTTTCGGCGCGACCACCTATACCGAATTCGGTGAAAGTGTATTTTTACAACCCGGCGACACCATCTCTATTTATGTCTATGACGCCGAAGTCCATACTCCTGAACAAATCAGTGCACATGCACACGGCGAAGAGATTGAACTTGCCGGTTGCTCGCTTCTGAAGCAGGAGATTGTTTAAGGAGGAACATAAAATGGCAACTGGAGACAACTACCGACAAGAAGAAATCGACCGGGTCAAAACCTGGCTGGAGCAGGTCGTTATCGGCTTGAATTTGTGTCCCTTCGCCAAGCATCCTTATCAAAGAGGCCAGGTGCATTTTGTTGTCAGTCTCGCAGAGGATGAAGAAACCCTTTTGCAAGACCTGCTATATGAGTGCCGTGATCTGAAACACATGAGTCCAAAGGATCGTGACACTACTCTGATCATCATCCCGGAAATACTGCAGGAGTTCGACGACTTCAACAACTTCCTCGACTGGAGCGACGCTTTACTCTATCAGCAGGGATGGCGCGGCGTTTTTCAAATCGCAACCTTCCATCCCGACTATCATTTCGCCCATACCGAAGGCCACGATGCCGACAACCTCACCAATCGTGCCCCTTTGCCAATCCTGCATATTCTGCGCGAAGACAGTGTGGAAAGAGCGCTTGAACTCTATCCTGACGATCCGGAAACGATTTTCCGACGGAACATCGAAACCGTTCGCAACCTTACTTTCAAACAGAAACGCGAGCTCTTTCCTTATTTGGCGTTCAACGCCAGCGAAATAAATCAGGACGATTAAGGTCCACTAAACCAAATAGAACGGATAAACCCACAAGGAGCCGGCTATGCTGTCAAAAACCACTCGAATCCTCTTAGCTTCCATTTTTGCCCTATTCACCTCCTTTGCCGTACAGGCCGACGGCGCCATTCCGCAAGCGAAAAACTTGCAAACCCTGGGTCAGAAAGCCTTACAAAAGAATATTCCGATCGCAATTCTCTTCGCCTCGCAAGGGCTGAAATCCACGCAAAACCTTAAAGATCTGGCATTAGATCCGATCGTGATGTCCGGCGAACTGGACGACAAAGTTATTTTTACCGAACTGCACCCGAATGACGGCAACAGTACGATCGACTTCTACGGTGAGAAAACCGCCAACAGCGAATTCAAGCAGATCTACAATCTAACCAGCCTCCCGGTAGTAATTTTCGTTAACGGTGAGGGTGATCAAATAGCACCTCCTCTGCTATCCGGTGCTTACGATTTCTACTACCACTACTTCAAACAACATCTCGAGCAAGCGCAAAAGCAGCTCGACAGTCAGTAAACCATCAGCCCAACGTCATTGCAAAAAGCCCGATTTGATCTATTCACCGGGCTTTTTTACCTTCTCACAAAATAAGCTCACCAAGACGCACCGCAATTTACATTACAGAAGACTGGTCTTTATCAATAACCTTTATAAATAAAATGTAATTTTTTTACATTTATTATTGACACGTCATAAATCCTTGTTTATTATGAGATCCAACAAATGGAAAAAACTTCCATTTTTAATAAAAATTACTTTGCCGATCAATTTGAATTGGCTTGATACAAAAAAGGAATAAGTTCATGAAAAAAATGCTTCTAGCCGCACTACTGACTTTCGGTGTTACAACTGCTGCATCCGCTCACCACATGTCAGCGAACGATGATGCGGGAATTTACATTCCTGAGTGGTCTCCACACCTATTGATGGAATTTTAAGAACAACGCTTAATCAAACTCTCAGAACAGTAAAAAGGATTAAACCATGAAAAAAATGCTTCTAGCCGCACTACTCACTTTCGGTGTTGCAACTGCTGCTTCCGCTCACCACATGTCAGCGAACGATGATGCGGGAATTTACATTCCTGAATGGTCTCCACACTTGTTGATGGAATTCTAAGAACGAATATTGATTTATAAAGACTTTCAAGTATTGTAAAAAGGATTAAACCATGAAAAAAATGCTTCTAGCTGCTCTACTAACTCTAGGTGTTTCTACCGCTGCGTCTGCCCACCATATGGCTGAATACGACGATGCCGGTATCTATATTCCTGAATGGTCACCGCACCTGTTGATGGAGTTCTAATTCCGCTCTTTCTCAAAAGTACGTCTATAAAAAAAGCCCGCTGAGGAATTCCTAAGCGGGCTTTTTTACTTTGCGGAAAACAAAAAGAAAACAGAAAATCAGGCTTCCTGCTTTTCCAGATAGGACTCATAGTCGCCGCGATAATCTTCGATCCCATCTTCTTTCATCACCAGAACACGGGTTGCAATCGAAGAAACGAACTCTCGGTCATGCGAAACGAAAATCACCGTCCCAGGATAGTTTTCCAACGCCATATTCAACGACTCGATCGACTCCATATCCAAATGGTTGGTCGGTTCATCCATAATCAACACATTCGGTTTCTGCATCATCAGCTTGCCGAACAGCATACGTCCCTGTTCGCCCCCGGACAGAACTTTGACCGATTTGCCGATCTCCTTTTGCGAGAACAGCAAGCGTCCTAAAATGGCACGAACCGCCTGTTCATCGTCGCCTTCCTGCTTCCACTGACTCATCCAATCCAAAAGGCTCAAGTCTTCGGCAAAGTCCGCCGCGTGATCCTGAGCGTAATAACCGATTTTGACGTTTTCCGACCACTTGACCACACCGGAAGTCAATTCGGTATCACCGACCAGACATTTCAGGAAAGTAGTTTTCCCGATCCCGTTACCCCCGATTACCGCCAGGCGCTCTTCGACTTCCAGCATCATACTGAAATCTTTGATCACTTCATTATCACCGTCGGTTTCATCGCGATAGGTTTTCGACAGATGCTCGATCTCCAATGCCAGACGGAACAGTTTTTTCTCCTGCTCGAAACGGATAAACGGGTTAACACGGCTGGATGGTTTAACTTCCTCCAACTGAATTTTATCGATCAACTTGGCGCGTGAAGTCGCCTGCTTGGCCTTGGAAGCGTTCGCCGAGAAACGGCTGACGAAGGTTTTCAATTCGTTGATCTGCGCCTGCTTCTTGGCGTTATCCGCCAATAGACGTTCGCGAGCCTGAGTCGAAGCGACCATATACTCGTCGTAATTTCCTGGGTAGATGCGTAGAGAACCATAATCCAAATCCGCCATGTGCGTACAGACACTGTTCAGGAAGTGGCGGTCGTGGGAGATGATAATCATTGTACTTTTGCGTTCGTTCAGAACGTTTTCCAGCCAACGAATGGTATCGATATCCAAGTTGTTGGTCGGCTCGTCCAGCAGCAGAATATCCGGATCGGCAAACAGTGCCTGCGCCAGAAGTACACGCAGCTTCCAGCCCGGCGCCACTTCGCTCATAGGACCATAGTGCTGTTCAACGGGAATGCCGACACCGATCAGCAGTTCACCGGCACGCGACTCGGCGGTGTAGCCGTCCATCTCACCGAATTTGACTTCCAGATCGGCAACCAGCATGCCTTCTTCTTCGGACATTTCCGCCAAACCGTAGATGCGGTCACGTTCTTTTTTGACTTCCCACAGTTCCGGCTGACCCATGATAACCGTGTCGACGACCGAGAAGGCTTCATATGCAAACTGATCCTGTTTCAGTTTTCCCAGGCGCTCATCCGGATCGAGGGACACGGTTCCACCGGTTTGTTCCAGATCACCACCGAGAATTTTCATCAGCGTCGACTTTCCGCAGCCGTTCGCACCGATTAAACCGTAACGGTTACCCTCGCCGAATTTGACTGAAATGTCTTCGAAAAGCGGCTTTTCACCAAACTGCATGGTGATATTTGCGGTTGATAACACTTTGAAATCCTTTCTATTTAAATAAGTCTTGCCAATAAATTGGGCGTATTCTGGCATAAATGGCGGCAAAAAACGAGCAAACCGCCCAAATAGGGTAAAACAAAAAGCAAAAAGCCCCACCGGATCACTCCGACAGGGCCTTCTGGAACGAATTGATTCCTTAACGAAACCTTATACGACTTCCGCCAGCAGGGTATTCATCCGTTTAATAAACGCTGCCGGTTCTTCGAGCTGGTCGCCTTCGGCTAATTGTGCCTGCTCCAACAGGAACAGCGACCACTCTTTGACTTTGCCTTCATCGTCCATCGCATCCAGTTTTTTGACCAGAATATGATCCGGATTCAACTCAAGTACCGGCTTCTGCTTCGGAACGCTTTGTCCTAGCTGTTCCATCATGCGCGCCATATGTGCCGACATATCACCTTCGGCATTCACCACACAGGCTGGAGAATCGGTTAAGCGATGCGTGATCTTAACATCGGAAACATTCTCCTCGATCGCTTTTTTGACCTTTTCGGTCAGGGCTTCACGCGCTTTTTTGTCCTCTTCAGACAGCTCCGCTTCCGCCTCGTCCTCGAACTCTTTCAGATCGGCAGAAGTAATCGATTTGAGCTGCTTGCCTTCAAATTCATGCAGATGCGAAACCAGCCATTCGTCGATACGGTCAGACAACAACAGGACTTCGATGCCTTTCTTGCGGAACATTTCCAGATGAGGGCTGCCTTTCGCGGCAGCATGCGTATCGGCTACGATGAAATAAATCGCTTCCTGACCTTCCTGCATGCGATCAATGTACTCCTGCAGGGAAATACGCTGCTCGGCTTTATCGTCTTGTGTCGACGCAAAACGCAGCAGTGCCGCGATCTTATCTTTATTGGCAAAGTCTTCGACAACCCCTTCTTTCATCACCTGACCGAACTGATCCCAGAAGGTGTTGTAGTCATCCTGTTCTTCCGCTTTGGCCATTTTGCCCAATTGATCCAGAACACGCTTAACGGAAGCGGCACGAATCTTATCGACCACCTTGTTGCTTTGCAGAATCTCACGCGATACGTTCAGAGGCAAGTCGGCCGAATCGATAACCCCGCGCACAAACCGCAGATAAGTCGGCATCAGGTGTTCGGCGTCATCCATGATGAATACGCGCTTCACATACAATTTCAAACCGTAGCGGCGCTCGCGATCATACAGATCGAACGGCGCCTGCTTGGGAATATACAGCAAAGAGGTGTATTCCAGTGTCCCTTCTACTTTATTGTGGATGTGTGTTAAAGGCTCGTTAAAATCGTGCGAGATGGTCTGATAGAAATTGGTGTAATCTTCATCGCTCAATTCCGACTTCGGCTGGGTCCATAAAGCGGTTGCCTTATTCACCTTCTCCCAGTCATCGGTCACTTTTTCTTCTTTGGCTTCTTCATCCCACTCGGTCTTTTTCATCTGAATCGGGAAGTTAATATGATCCGAATAGGTGGTAATGATGTTTTTCAGACGGAAATTATCCAGAAACTCGTCCATGTCCTCTTTCAGATGCAAAGTAATCGAGGTTCCCTTAGCGGCTTTCTCGACGGTTTCCAGCGTATATTCGCCTTCGCCCTTCGACACCCAGCGCGTCCCTTCGGCGGCGTCGGTTCCCGCTTTACGGGTTTCCAGTGCAACTTCGTCGGCAACGATAAACGAGGAATAGAAACCGACCCCGAATTGGCCGATCAGATTGGAATCCTTGGCTTGATCGCCTGTCAGGCTCTCAAGGAATTTTTTGGTACCGGAGTTGGCAATGGTTCCGATATTGGCGATGACTTCATCGCGGGTCATACCGATACCGTTATCGCTGATAGTCACGGTACGCGCGCTTTTATCGAAATCGATGGAAATCGCCAGTTCGTCCTCGCCCTCGTTTAAACTATCGTCGGACACCGCCTGGAATCGCAGTTTATCCAAGGCGTCGGAGGCGTTGGACACCAATTCACGCAAGAAAATTTCTTTATTCGAATACAGAGCGTGAATCATTAATTTAAGCAGTTGATTGACTTCGGTTTGAAACGCATGGGTTTCGGCTGCACTCATGGTTTATTCTCCACTATTGCTAACTATTAGATTAAATCGATTGGTTACAGAAGCTGCCGAAGCAACTTCGTAAAATTTCAGGCTTCGGTTTGAATAGTGACGAGCAAAAATGTTTTCAAGTCCGAAAACGAAAAAAGCACGGAAAAATCCGTGCTTTTTACATCATCAGCCTATTCAGGCTTTGCCAAGAAAGCGTGACGATTACATGTCGCCTGCGACCGCAGTTTCAACTTTTTTATTGTTGGCAACCGCTGTCAAAGCTGCGGTAATATCGTCAGGAGCGCTCATGATACTCATGAAGCTGCCCGAACCTGCCATAGACAAACTTGGCCAGTTGATCGCAATACGGAATTTACCGTTCAAGGCTACAACCTTGCCGTCGACAACTAGAATTTCATATGGGAAATGCGCTGCGTGCGAATATTTAGTGGCCGAATCGATCTGTTTTCTGATATTCGCATCCGAACCTTCTTTGTAGTTCAGTGCAACGCCGAAGACGCTCATGTTCTTGCCTGGGATATCGATACGGTAAACTTTCTCCGCACCGCCACGCTTGGCGCTTAGACCGGCCTCCACTGCTTTAACCGCTTCGCCGTAAGAACCGTATTTCGCCAAATCGTCGGTATCGTCAAAGTATGGCATTGCAAACATGTAGTGGTAGTCACGCAGATCATCCGCCGAAATCGCTTCTTTGGCACCAAACTCATTCTGCTTGCCTAGAGCTTTCTCCATTGCCGCTTGTACTGGCTTGATGTCGCCTTCCATACGGTAAGCGTTAAACTGATAAGTCGGATTGGTGTAACTTACTTCGACTTTGCCGCCTTTATTGACGACAGCAACACGTTCCATAGCGCCGAAACCACCGTTCTCAGACTTGCCGGCCATGCTTTTCAAAGCGCCGTTCGTTACCACGATGACATTGGAGTTGGCATCCGGAGCATAGCTGCCGACCACTTCGAAACCGTTTTGTTTCAAAGCCGCGGTCGCTTTTGCAGAAGCATCCGCAACACTTGAGCCATCGGTATTACCCATGACGAACGGCTTATAGTCGGCAAATGCCGCAAACGGCATCAGACCCAAGCTCGCACACAAGACGCCCTTACGTAGAATTGATTGGATGTTTTTCATAACTATAACCTCCCCTGATAGGTTTTTATCTGTCTTTGTTTTTATTTCTTCGTTGTCGAAGTTGGGGGCTATTGTTATAAAATTTTCTTAATTTAAAAACCTAAAGTTTTTTATGTCGGAATAAGACCGGACTAATATAAGTAAACAGTGAAATTTAAAATAGTTCGAATTCATCGGCCTCGGATTCCACAGGCTGATGCATTCTGGCGCGCATGCGATCTTTCATAATTTCAATCGCTTCGTCGGACGGTATATGCTGATCAAAAATCAGTTCAAATAACTCCTCTTCTTCACGCATGGTCGTGCCTTTGCGCACACTGGCTTTGAAAGCTTCCCACTCTTCTGCACTCTTTACGCGCATCTCGTGCGAAACAATTTCCGCAAGCCCGGAAAGACCGTAAGAGACATGCTCCAAGCGCTGACTCAGCTTATCGTAAAACTGAAAGGCAATGATCGCCTGCTGCATCTTGGCCGCCAGAACCTCGGCCTGAGTGAGCAAAGCATTCTTAAGCGAGGTTTCCTCATCCGAAATATCCTGACGCAACCCCTTACCGAGTTCTTGAATATGTTCTATGTGCTGCGACATATAGGAAAATGAATCAATCAAGGCATTAACCGAATTGTCTCCCTCGGTAATCGACAGATCAATTTGTGCTACCGAGAGATTCAAAACCAGAATCGTCTGTTGAACTTCTTTGGAACCAAGCGTGAAGTTTTCGGCAATCGCATGCATATTGGTTTTCCTTATTTATTTATCGTGTTGCTATTGATTTTATGCAGGCGTTTTGTGACCGCTTAAAATTTCATTGATATCCAGAATCAGCGACACGGTTCCATCACCTAAGATTGTCGCACCGGCAATACCATCAACTTTCATAAAGTTGCTTTCCAAACTCTTAATCACCACTTGCTGTTGACCGAGTAGATCGTCGACAAATACCCCTGCTCTTTGACCACTTGCTTCCACAACAACCAGAAGACCATCCTGCAAATTTTCGCGGGCATCCGCTACCGCCATTTTGCGATGCAGGCGAATCACCGGGATATAGGTATCACGCAATTTATACAATTCCGCGCCACCGGCAATGCCTTTGACACTGACCGGATCGACCTGAATCGACTCGATAATCGATACCAGAGGAAAAACAAAAGTCTGACTGCCGACAGTACACAGCTGACCATCTAGGATCGCCAACGTCAACGGCAGACGAATGGTAAAGACGCTCCCCTCTCCCAGGCGGGTTTCGACCTCGACCGAACCGCCTAAACTGCGGATGTTACGTCGCACGACATCCATCCCGACACCACGTCCGGATATATCGCTAACCACCTCCGCTGTCGAAAAACCGGGATGGAAAATCAGATCGATGATTTCTTGTTCATTCAAACCGTGATCGGCTTCAATCACGCCTTTTTCAATCGCCTTCTGTTCGATTTTCGCCGCATTGATTCCTGCGCCGTCATCGCTGATCTGAATCAGGATGCTGCCGCCTTGATGATAAGCAGATAACTTGACGGTTCCGGTCTCGTCTTTACCGGCCTGCAAACGCGCGTCTGGGCCTTCGATTCCGTGGTCAATCGAGTTTCGTACAATGTGCACCAGAGGATCGGTCAACTGCTCCAGCATGGTTTTATCCAGCTCGGTGCCTTCCCCTTCCATCACCAGATTGATTTTCTTGCCGAGCTTTTGACTGACATCATGCACAATTCGCGGCATACGGTTAAAAGCGAAACTCACCGGCAACATGCGGATATTCATTACGCTTTCCTGAAGCTCTCTGGTATGGCGTTCAAGATGGTTCAAGCCCTCTTTCAGCTTATCGACCCAATCATGATTACCTTCTTGAGCGCCCTGTTCAGCCTGATCGCCGAATTGGCTTAACATCGACTGAGTAATAACCAGTTCGCCAACCAGATTCACCAGTTGATCGATTTTGCTCAAGTCGACACGGATCGACCCTTCCGGCTTGCTTGAAGACTGCGGGGCGGCTTTTTTCTCCGCTTTCTTAGGAGTAGCGGGAACTGCCTGAATGACCGGCTTGCCGACAACTTCCTCCTGAGGAATCTTTTCCGCAACCTCGACTGCCGGCTCTGTTTCGGCTTGCGTATCAGAAACGTCCATTTCTTTGATATGAATGGTCGCACCATCGCCATCGATCCACTCAAAGACCTCCTGAACATCTTCCAAGGTGGCGTGATCACTTTGCAGAGTCAACTGCCAGCTTAAATACAGTGATTCAGGGTCAAAAGCGTCAAACTCCGGCAGTTCATCGTTTTTAAGCTCAACCGTCAGGTCACCGAGCGTTTCCAGCTCTCGAAAAATTCGCAGGGGTTCATTGCCGGTTTTAAGCAGTTCAGCTTCGGGAATCAAATCAATTTGCCAGGTTTTGACACCACTTGCACTTGCACTTGCAGCTTCCATACTTTCCTGAACGGCTTCTAAGCTCGATCCTCCGCCGAGAATCGCTTCCAGTTGATTTTGAACTTCCTGAGCTCTATCCAGATCAACCTCTTCATGATTTTTCAGGCGCGTTAACATATCGCGCAAAACATCCACCGCCTGCAACAAGGCCTGTTGAGACTCAACGGTGACTTCACGCGTACCATCACGCATTTCATCCAGCAAGGTTTCCAAAACATGGGTAAAGCCGGCAATTTCGCTGAAACCGAAAGTACCGCTTCCGCCTTTTATTGAGTGGGCGGCACGGAAAATTTCATTGATTTTTTCGTTATCAGGAATTCCGGTCGGCAGCTCTAACAGGCCAGCCTCCATGACATCCAAGCCTTCAAAACTTTCTTCAAGATAGGTTTGGCGAAAGGTTTCCATCATATCCATAGAGTTTAATCCTCAGAAGAGTTCGACATCGCCTTCAATCGGTTTCGATTCAATGCGATGAATATAATTATTTTCCTGTTCAGCCAGCGTACGATTGTGCATGGCGTTAAGTCGGCGCACTCTCACTCGTCCGTCGGCCGGGTAATAGAGCACTTTTCGCGGATAGATATCGCCAATATCCTGCGAAACCAAATTAAATCCTTCGGTGTAAACATAGTCGAATGCAAAGCCGATGTTGTACCAGCCGATGTTATTCATCGCACCCATAATGCGTCCGCCGCCAAAAAGCTTGAACTCCAGACGGTTTCGCTTAGCGCCGATCGCCAAAAGCGCATTTACCAAGTTTTCCATTGCGTAGTTACCATAACGGTTGGCGTCCGAAAGTTCGGTCGGATTCTGACTTAACTTACGATCCACCGGCAGCATAAAATGATTCATACCTCCTACCCCGGCTATCGGATCACGTACACAAGCCGAGATGCAGGAACCCAATACGGTTTCAATTCGTTCATTCGCCCTTGTGACGTAAAATTCGCCCGGTAAAATTTTCACGGTTTCGATGCCTTCGATCGGATCCGTACTTCTTTGCATATGCTTTAATCGTCTGTAAGTAGAGTTTGCTGTTTTTGTTCTTTCTGCTGAGCTCTACGCAATTTAAAAAACCCGCTGATTTGTGCACTGCACTGCGGCGCCAAGACTCCGCTGCCAACTTCCAATTGATGATTTAATCGCTCATCGCTCACCAGCTGATAGATTGACGTTATCGCACCGGTTCGCGGATCAGCGGCACCGTAGACAACCCTTTTGACCCTGGCATGAACCAGAGCACCTGCACACATCGGGCAGGGCTCCAAGGTGACATACAGAGTGGTCTCCGGCATGCGATAGTTTTCCAGCGCTCTGCCGGCGGCACGAATCGCCGTCATCTCGGCATGAGCAGTCGGATCGTTATTCTGAATCGGTTGATTCCAACCTTCGGCCAGCCACTGATCGTCAATTACCATAACGGCACCAACCGGAACTTCTCCAGTCGATTCGGCCTTTTTTGCTAAATTAATTGCATAGGCCATCCAAAACTCATCTTTTTCCTCTTGCGTCAGTCCCGGTGGACACTGCGGTTTTTGCAACACTTTTCGCTCCTGTAAACAAAAAAGGCTCTCCCGGAATACTCCTAGGAAAGCCTTTTAAAGTCAAAATTTTTGCTGGATTCAAACCAGAAAAATCACTGTATTGAAAACATCTATCAAAACCTTTCGGCCGACAAAGTTAGAGTATTTTCAGGACGAAATTACTCCCACTCAATGGTTGCCGGGGGTTTCGACGAGATATCGTAAGTCACACGCGAAATACGCGGAATCTCATTGATAATACGTCCGGAAACATGCTCCAGGAACTCATAAGGCAGATGCGCCCAGCGAGCAGTCATAAAGTCGATGGTTTCAACCGCACGCAGAGCGACAACGTAATCGTAACGACGCGCATCACCGACAACACCGACCGATTTCACGGGCAGGAAGACGGCAAAAGCCTGCGAGGTCTTATCGTATAGATCCCACTTGTGCAGTTCTTCAATAAAGATGTGATCCGCCAGACGCAAAATATCGGCGTACTCTTTTTTAACTTCGCCAAGGATGCGCACGCCAAGACCCGGTCCAGGGAACGGGTGACGGTATACCATCTTGTACGGCAAGCCCAAGGCGACACCCAGCTTACGAACCTCATCCTTAAACAGTTCGCGCAAAGGTTCGATCAGCGACATTTCCATATCCTCGGGCAAACCGCCGACATTATGATGCGACTTGATTACTTTTGCCTTGCCGGTTTTCGAACCGGCCGACTCAATAACATCCGGGTAGATGGTTCCTTGCGCCAGCCACTTGACGCCCTGCAACTTGGCAGATTCCGCATCAAACACTTCGATAAACTCGCGGCCGATAATCTTACGCTTCTCTTCCGGATCGGTTTTACCCTCCAAAGCGCTCATGAAACGTTCTTCGGAATCGGCACGAATCACGCGAATACCCATGTTTTCCGCAAACATCGCCATAACCTGATCGCCTTCCTGATAACGCAAAAGACCGTGGTCAACGAAAACACAAGTTAGCTGATCGCCGATCGCTTTATGCAGAAGCGCCGCAACGACAGAAGAGTCGACACCACCGGAAAGACCCAGCATCACCTGATCGGAACCGACCTGTTCGCGAATGCGTTTAATGCTGTCTTCAATAATGTTTTCGGTAGTCCAAAGCTTTTCACAACCACACAGTTCGACGACAAAACGCTCGATCATGCGCTTACCTTGTTTGGTGTGAGTTACTTCCGGGTGAAACTGAATTCCGTAAAAGTTTTTCTCTTCATTCGCCATACCGGCAATCGGGCAATTCGGTGTCGAGGCCATAAGCTTGAAACCATCCGGCAGCTGATCAACACGGTCACCGTGCGACATCCAAACATCCAACATGCCGAAGCCTTCCGGAGTCACTTCATCCTCGATATCGATCAAAAACTTGGTATGGCCGTGAGCACGAACCTGCGCATAACCGTATTCATGTTCCAGAGCATTGATAACCTGGCCGCCCAGCTGCTGCGCCATAGTCTGCATACCGTAACAGATCCCCAGAACCGGCACACCCAGATTGAAAACAATTTCCGGAGCAACCGGTGCATCATCACCGGTTACGGTTTCCGGGCCGCCGGAAAGGATAACCCCTTTGGCACCGAAAGCTTCAACATCCGCCGCGTCGATATCCCAAGGTTCGACTTCGCAGTAAACACCGATCTCACGAATTCGGCGCGCAATCAACTGGGTGTACTGAGAACCGAAATCCAGAATCAGGATACGGTGTTCATGAATATTGTGTTGCGACATAAAATCTATTCCAAAACTTATTCTTTAAAAACAGACAAGGCTCTTGCAGTAAACCCGCAAAAGCCTTGCCGAGAAAGGATTAACTCATCCGTTGACTACACGCGATAATTCGGTGCTTCTTTGGTGATGGTAACATCGTGAACGTGCGATTCGCTCATACCGGCTGCGGTTACACGAACAAATGACGGTTTGGTATTCATGGTCGGAATGTCTTTACATCCGGTATAACCCATTGCCGAACGCAAACCTCCGGATAGCTGGTGAATAATCGGAGACAAAGGTCCTTTATAAGCGACACGACCTTCAATCCCTTCCGGAACCAATTTATCTTCCGCATTTGAAGATTGGAAATAACGATCGGAAGAACCGGTCGGTTGTGCCATCGCTCCCAAAGATCCCATACCACGGTATGATTTATAGGCACGCCCTTGGTAATACTCGATCTCACCAGGAGACTCTTCGGTACCGGCGAACATCGAACCGAACATACAAGCCGAAGCACCGGCAACCAACGCTTTAGCAACATCACCCGAAAAACGCATGCCGCCATCAGCAACCAGAGGAACACCGGTTCCTTCCAACGCTTTCGCGACGTTTGAAATCGCGGTAATCTGTGGAACACCAACACCGGCAACGATACGAGTCGTACAAATCGATCCAGGGCCGATCCCGACTTTAACACCATCGGCACCGGCTTTAACCAGATCAAGAGCCGCTTCACCGGTAGCAATATTTCCACCGATTACTTCGATTTCAGGATAGTTCTGCTTCACCCAGGCAACGCGATCCAACACACCTTGTGAATGGCCGTGAGCCGTATCAACGATAATGACATCCACTCCGGCTTCAACCAATGCTTTCACACGCTCTTCGGTCTCTTTTCCTGTACCGACAGCTGCACCGACGCGTAGACGACCTTCCGAATCCTTGCTGGCATTTGGGTGGTCGGAAGATTTCATCATATCGGAAACCGTAATCATACCGCGCAGTTTGAAATCATCGTTGACGATCAAAACACGCTCGATACGGTGCTCGTGCAACAGATCAAGAACATCTTCGCGCTTGGTCCCTTCTTTAACGGTGACCAGTTTCTCTTTCGGAGTCATAATTTTCGATACAGGAAGCGACATATCGGTTACGAAACGAATATCACGGCTGGTGACGATACCAACCAAGTCGTCACCATCCATAACAGGAGCCGAAGAAACTCGGTTTGACTTGGTTTTGATAATCACTTCTTCGACTGTCATGTCCTGCTGGACGGTGACAGGATCGGCGATGACACCATGCTCGAATTTTTTAACTTTACGAACGGTATGGGCCTGTTGCTCGATCGTCATATTCTTGTGGATGATACCGATACCACCCTCTTGAGCCATAGAGATTGCAAGACGCGCTTCAGTCACTGTATCCATTGCCGCAGAAACAAACGGAATATTCAACGTAATATTTCTGGTCAATTTCGTTTTTAAACTAACGTCTTTAGGCAGAACCGTCGAGTGTGCCGGAACCAATAAAACGTCGTCAAATGTGAGTGCTTCTTGCAAAATTCTCATTTTTATCTACCTTATACAAAACTTATAGGCTAATCAGTTATTTTTCTAAAAAATACAAAAACATAACCAAAAATACAAAACAGCTTTAAAATTCAATTACTTAAGAGCGATTCATCTGTTTTTTTCATAAATAATCGCCCCCTTTTTTTTCTATTAGCCGCTATTATAAAGATTGACACGACCGGGGTAAACTGAATAACGTATGCATCTTAAAGAAAACAGCAAAATTCGCTGTATTTTTCGATTCGAATCATTAAAATGTTCGAAGATATAAAAAATAAAAAGCTCTAACCCATTGGAGGATGAAACATGAAGAAATTACTTATCGGCGCAACTCTGATCGCTTCCGCTGTTTTTGCAGGGACTGCAAGCGCAAGCGCAATGTCTTACGATGAAACCGTTGCTCAAGCAAAAGCGGTTCACGCTGACGCTTCTAAAGACGGCTTCATTTGGCAACAAAAGAAAATGAAAATGCCATATGTAAACGACTATTTGGCGAAAGCGGACGAAGCCCACAAGAAAGGCGACAGCGCAGCGGCAATGAAATTTGCTCAAGAAGCGTTGAAAACCGCTAAAGCAGAAGTGTATCAGCGCGATCACAACGCTAATTTGAAAGCCGGTTGGGAAAAATAATTCTCCACTTGGCGAAATAAAAAACCGGCTTAACGCCGGTTTTTTTGTGTCTGGATATCTACCATCCTAATGACGGAAAGTCGCAATCCAATCAGGCCTGAACAAAACCAGAGCCGCAATTAGCAAGCCGTTCAAAAACCCTTCCGGAGCGGAAAGCATCGGAATATACGGAATAAAGGTTTGCTTCAGGATTGCCAGGGTATGCACGTCCCCAACCCAAAGAATCCACGCCGATACCGCCAACGACAGCGTCGCTCCGATTGCGGCAGACAAAAAGCCGTTGTACAAGGTGTAGACAAAGAAATTCATTTCCAGAAAACGTAATCCCAGCCGGAACATTCCCCAAGTAATCATAATTGGAATAATGCCCATTACCGCCGCATTCAATCCAAATCCTTCCCAACCAATGCCGGATTGAAAAGTCACTCCAAACAAAGCCAAACTCATTCCCATCAGAGCGAATTGAGGGCCGAACATCAACGTCATCACGGCCATCAACAGAAAGTGGAAAGTCAGACCGTTGTCCAAACTGGCCGAAAACAGCCACACCAGCAACACGATCACGCTCGCTCCCAGCAACACATTCTGCGCATGCCGATCGTTTTCCACCTTAAACCAGGGTGCCGTCCACAAAGCCCAGCCGGCAAATAGCAGATAGATCAACCATCCACTCAATAGAAAATTAAAACTCAGGGTATCCGCAACTAAATTCACAGGTATCTCGGCAAAACTATTCACTCAAATTAACACTGCAAACGACAAAAAAACTGTTTGCTCGTGCTAAGCAGGTACAATAAACGGGGCTTCAAAAGTCTCGGAAAACTGAAGCCGTTTTTTTCCAACATTATAAAGCGTCCCCCATATGAATGGACTGAAAATACTGTTTGCGCAAATCTATGACTTTATTCTTCTCTGCGCCATCTGGTTCGGAGCGGCTATCCCTTTCGTACTCTGGCAAGGCGGTGGCGAGTTTGAGAAAAACCCGATTCTGCTACTCGGCTTCCAACTCTATCTGCTGGCGATCACTTACCTGTATCTGACTTACTTCTGGACCCAATCCGGACAAACTCCAGGCTTGCGAACCTGGAAATTGCAATTAAGAAGACAGGACGATTTCTTAATGACGCGCCATAATGCCAACTTGCGCTTTCTGCTCAGCGTACTGTTATTCCCTATCGGCTGGGTGGGGTTATTCCTCCCCGGTCAACAACTTTTGCAGGACAGGCTTGCAAAGACTAAAATAGTCGCCGTTCAACCTGAAGGAAGCTTATGACAACCACTATCATCCACAGCAATACGCTGAATTTCGAGCAAAGCAAAGTTCTGGAACGTAGTCTGGGAAAACTGCAAAAGCACAACAACCATTACCGCGCTTTTCCGGAACAGACTCCGTCGACGGAAAAATTGCGCGAGTTGCGCGAACAGACCGAGCTGGATATCAACATTTTGCCGGAGAACTTCCAGAGCGACCGAATCGGCCTGATGATCAGCGATATGGACTCGACTCTGATTGCCATCGAATGCATTGACGAAATTGCCGATTTCATTCAGGTAAAACCGCAGGTTTCGGCTATCACCGAAGCGGCTATGCGAGGTGAATTGAATTTTGAAGAATCGCTGACTCAGCGCGTTGCCTTACTAAAGGGCTTGGAATATGACGCCTTGCAACGAGTATACGACGAACGCCTGACCCTAAACCCGGGTGCCGAGCAATGGATTAAAGGCTTAAAAAAACAACAGATTAAGTTCGCTCTGGTTTCCGGTGGCTTCACCTTCTTTACCGACCGATTGAAAGAGCGATTGAACATCGACTTCGCTCGCGCTAATGTTCTGGCGGAAGAAGATGATAAGCTAAGCGGAAGCGTTGTCGGCAGCATCGTCGGCGCGCAAGCTAAGGCGGACTTTCTTCAGGAATTATGTGACACTCTGCAAATCGATCTTGCGCAGACCGTCGCCGTCGGCGATGGCGCGAACGACCTGCTCATGATGAAGAAGGCCGGTTTAAGCGTTGCTTACCATGCTAAACCGGCGGTTCAAGCCGAAGCCGACTGCGCTCTAAACTATCGAGGTTTGGATGCCATTCTGGATTTTATTGACTGAAATAAACGGTCGCTAAACAACAAAATACATATAAAAAAACCGCGATACACGCGGTTTTTTATTTACGAAATGGCGGAATATCCGTCTCTTAGAACATGTTCTGTTCTACTTCTTTAATCGCCACTACGATAAATTTACCGATCGCGGAATCATAGCCAGGCCACTTGCTGGCAACATTCTGCATAAACGGTTTTTCGGAAATGATCGGCTTCATTTCAAAGTCTGATAGACCTTCATCATACAACTCTGCGACATTGTTGTAGATCGTTTCCATGAACTCCTTACCTTCTAGAATCAATTTCATGTCATCCGGAGTACCGTGCATCGGAATAATGTTCTTCAAATCCATTTTGGAAACCGCATCCAAAGCTTTGATCGATCCCAAATAAGAACCGTCTTCCATGTTCGCAACACGACGCATCACCATATCACCCATGAAGATCGTCTTGTCGTTTTTCACTTCCACCGCGATATCCGAAGAAGTATGTACCTTACCGAAGTGGTGGATTTTGAAGGTCGTGTCGCCTAGAGTGAATTCTTCACCGCCGGCAAACGTCTTGTTAGGCAGCGTAATAACGGTACCGGTAATCTTATTATTGGTATTCGACTGCATAAAGTCGAACCAGAACTTATCGGCACCGTTTTTCAGAGTGGTAATACAATCCTGATGCGAAAGGATTTCCACATTCGGATTCGCTTCAACAAATGCGTGGTTACCCAACCAGTGGTCGCCGTGAAAGTGAGTATTGATGACTTTGACAACCGGCTTGTCGGTGACTTTCTTAATCTGGCGAAGAATCATTTCACCGATTTGTACCGAACTACCGGTATCGACCACTACGACACCTTCGGAAGTGACAATAAAGCCCGGATTGGAGAACATACCGAAGTTTTCAGGCGTCGGGTGCGGACCCATTGCCGGGATCGAATAGCAACGCTCACTGACTTTGATCGCGTCGACATCAGGAACATCCGGACCGCGGAACTCTTTCATTTCATCGTTTGCATACAAAGGCTTAAGCGCCGAAGCACCTACTAAACCTACACCCATCGAAAAAGCGGATTTAAAAAAATCGCGACGATTCATTCGATTCTCCCAACTGTATTAACAAAGTATCGAGCCAAGCCCTTGAAATTAAAAGGATCGAGGCGCAACGTAAAAGCTTCAAGATTCTATCATCTTTCCGTAACGGAAACCATGCATGGCCAGCTATCTTAATGTGCAAAAAAGATGGAACCTCTCAATACTTTTTTATGATTTCCTTCATATAAACTCATTACAATAGGAAAAATTTGAAATTAAAAATTGTTAATACCCCTATGGAATTTTTAAAAGCCTACCTCGATTTCGCCGTATTCGGACTACTTGGCCTAATGGGCTTCATCGCCCTGTGGATCACTCTGGAACGCCTGTTCTTCTATCGCCGCATCCGCCTGCAGGAGTACACTCATCCGGAAAAACTCAATATCGCTTTGACTCATAACCTGACAACCCTCTCGACCATCGGAGCCAATGCGCCTTATGTCGGACTATTGGGAACCGTTCTGGGAATCCTGATCACTTTCTATGATCTGGGTCAGGGGCACAGCATCGATACCGGGGCCATTATGCTTGGTCTGGCACTGGCACTAAAAGCGACCGCTGCCGGCATCGCCATCGCGATCCCAAGCATTATGGCCTACAACGGTCTGATGAGAAAAATCGACGTGATCAATGCACTCTACCGTGCCGACTACCCGTCTGCAGAGAAATAGGCCAATCAGATGAAACGTTTTGACAGCATCAATGTCATCCCGCTGATCGATGTCATGCTGGTCTTGCTGGCTATCGTCCTGACAACGGCCAGTTTTATCGTTAAGGATCACCTGGACATCACCCTGCCCGATACGGAGCACACCCAAAGCTATACACCGCCGGAAAAGGACCCTCTATCCATCAGCATCGATAAAAATAATCGCATTTTTGTCGCTGAAAACGCGATCAGCTTTGCCGAACTGGAACAAAAACTCACGCAACTCGACAAAAGCCAGGCTTTAACACTGCAAGTCGATCGCGAGGCCAAATTTGGTGAATTCGTCAAAGTCGTCGATCTGTTAAAAGGCCAAGAGCTAAATAATCTAACTATTCTGACCGAGTCGAAATAACCTCTTTCTATTATGAAAAGCCACTCCGTCCTCGCCTTTATCCTCGCTGCGCTGATCTATGCATTGGTCTTCCTCGGCCTGTTTTGGCTTATGCAGAGCAAACCGCAAAGCAAAACTCCTGAGGCGCAAGTCGTAGCGGTTTCACTGCAAATGTTTCAACCGGCTCCACCACAACCAAAACCGGAAGCTAAACCGAAGCCGGAAGCTAAACCGGAGCCTAAACCGAAGCCGGAAGCTAAACCAAAGCCGGAAGCTAAACCAAAGCCGGAAGCTAAACCAAAGCCGGAGCCTAAACCGAAGCCGGAGCCTAAACCGAAGCCGGAGCCTAAACCGAAGCCAGAGCCTAAACCAAAGCCAGAGCCTAAACCAAAGCCGGAGCCAATTTCTGAACCGACTCAGGTGGCTGAACCTGTGGTAGAAGCACCACCGACACCGGTTGCAGCGGAACCTGTAATAACAAAGCCCGTGCAGCAGGCAAAGCCCGTAACCACTGCTCCGATCGCTCAGGCTAAACCGACCATTTCCGATGAACAGAAACAGGAAGCCGAACACGCCTACTTAAACGAATTAAGAAGAGCGATCATACGCTATGCGCAGGATACCTACCCTCGACAGGCTAAACGCCGTCACTGGGAAGGAGACGTTATGATTAAGTTCACTCTCAGCAAATCCGGCAAAATCACCCAGCTTAAAGTCATCGGTTCTTCCGGTAAAAAGGTGCTGGATGAGGCTGCGTTAAAAATCTTTAAAGAGAAGATGGCAATGCGTTTCAAAGCTTTCCCACAGGAAATTCAGCGGGAAACCTGGGTTATCAGCGTTCCGGTCAATTACCACCTGCGATAAAAATCCCCTACAATTCATAGGGTTGTGTTTTTGACTCACTCCTCTGACGAGATAAATTTTGTTACACTATGCAAAATTTTTTAGCAGGGCACCATTGTGAATTATCAAATTCCGTTACAAACCATTGAAGAGGTTCAAGCCGACCTAGTAAAACGCTTTACCCATTTCAGCAACCCCAAAGACCGTTACCGTTACCTGATCGACATGGGTAAACAGCTACAGCAGCTGGATGACAGCTTTCTAACAGAAGAGAACCGTATTCACGGCTGCCAGTCTCAGGTTTGGATTCATATCGATGAGCACGAAGGTCGCCTCTTCATGCAGGCACGCAGTGACGCAGCGATTGTTTCCGGTTTGATCGCCCTGCTTCTTAGAGTTTATAACGGCCGCACCCCGCAGGAAGTTGCGACCGCCCCTCTGGAATTCCTAGGTAAGATCGGCTTATTGCAACAACTGTCTCCAAACCGTTCGACCGGTTTGTATCACATGATCAAGCGCATCCAATCCGAAGGCCAAAAACGACTGTCTGCCTAGACTTCGACACTTCCTTGTGAGTCGCTCCTTCTTCTCTCTGCGCGGCTCAGTGAAAAATATTTTCGCCCTATTCAAAAAATCCGTTTAACAAGCCGCTCCTTATGCGAAGTTTTCGGGTATCCTTAAGCTTCCGACTAAAAAATGACGTATTTTCTTAATAAAAAATAAACGGAGGATCAGGCATGTCCTATTTAAAAAACGCGCCAAACGCAGAGGGTTATTTTGGTGATTTCGGCGGAGCATTTTTACCGCCGGAGCTGGTACCGCACTTCGAGGAAATCAACAAAGCCTATATGGAACTGGGGCGTTCTGCCGACTTTTTGAACGAACTGAAATACATCCGTAAACACTACCAAGGCCGACCTACTCCAGTCTATTACGCTCACAACCTTAGCAAACTTGTCGGCGCGCACATTTACCTGAAACGCGAAGATCTCAACCACTCCGGTGCACATAAGCTAAACCACTGTATGGCAGAAGCGCTGCTTGCCAAACACATGGGCAAAACCAAACTGATCGCTGAAACCGGCGCCGGACAACACGGCGTGGCCCTGGCGACTGCCGCCGCTTATTTTGGTATGGAATGTGAAATTCATATGGGCGAAATCGATATCGCTAAAGAAGCCCCTAATGTCACCCGCATGAAATTACTGGGCGCAACGGTTGTGCCGGTTTCCTTCGGCGGACGCAGCTTGAAAGAAGCGGTGGACTCCGCTTTCCAATCTTATGTCCCGCAGGCGGATACCGCTCTGTTTGCCATTGGATCGGTCGTCGGTCCGCACCCATTCCCGCTGATGGTGCGTAACTTCCAATCGGTCGTCGGTCATGAATCACGCGAACAGTTCCTGGAAATGACCGGTCAGCTGCCGGATCAGGTCGGTGCCTGTGTCGGCGGTGGCTCAAATGCGATGGGACTGTTTGCAGGCTTTATCGATGATGCAGAAGTCGGCCTAAACGGCGTCGAACCGCTTGGGAAAGGTACAAATCTCGGCGAACACTCGGCAACCATGACTTTCGGAAAACCGGGCATGATCCACGGCTTTAAATGCCTGTTACTGGAAGATGAGGAAGGCAATCCGGCACCGGTACACTCTATCGCCTCCGGACTGGACTACCCTGGTGTCGGACCTGAACACTCCTATCTGAAAACCATCGGCAAGGTCAATTATCACGCGGTAACCGATGATGAAACTCTGGACGCCTTCTACAAACTTTCACGTCTGGAAGGTATTATTCCTGCACTGGAAAGTTCGCATGCCGTCGCCTGGGCAATGAAATATGGCAAAGAAAATCCCGGCGCCACTATTCTGATTAACCTGTCGGGGCGTGGGGACAAAGATATCGACTATGTGGTTGATAATTTTGGTGTAGGAGATTAAATCTTAACTCTCTACTTTCCCAATAAAAAACGCCGTGCTGAATTTAATCACCACGGCGTTTTTTCATTGTAAGTAAGTGGAATTTTACTGTACTGACATTACAGGCATTAGGATTTGCGTAAACAGCATCACCGGAGCAAACGCTAATAATGCGCCAATCGCAGTATATTTAACTAGCATTTTACCTTTTGAAGAACGTTCTGGAATCTTGTTAGACATTTCTTAATACCCGCTTAAAATTAAAAAACGACACTATATAGCAATATTCAATAACCACTAATTTGATTTATTTATACCCTAAAAAACATCTTAAATAACCCATTAAATTACTTAGGCTTCCTTTCACTCTTCAAAATTCCGTTTAATCTCGCAAATACCAAAGACAGGGAAATAAACCTCCTCTTGAAAAGAGCGATTGTGATTTCCTAGCGTCAAAAGTTCGAAACGCGGGGAGTTTGTTAGATAGAGCGTGTTCGCGAAGGAGTTACAACGATCCAAACTCTAACTTAGAAATCACGCGCGAATGGGACGGAGGGTGCCCTTCTTTTGGTTCTTTTCTTGAGCATGCAAGAAAAGAGCAAAGCCACTAGAAGAAAATTATTTCAATCTACAGCCATTTCTATCAAATTCCACTGCTTTCGAATAAATCCTGAATACCTCTTCATAAATAGGCTGAAAGAAATATTTCTCCCCCATCAAAACCAAACATGATTCTTGAACAGAGCTAACAAGCTCTTCTACATTTTCTTGCTTTTTACTCAATTATGAATATCGCTCAAAAGCATCTAAACACCTTGAAGCAGAATATATTACTGAGATCAGATAAAAGGCTTCAAACACAGGCTGAATCCCGCCTTTTTCATCTGCTACAAATTCAACTCGTTCATTTATTTCTGACGTATCCACCTTCATAATTTCACCTTAGCAATTCATACAAAAAACCCCGCGAAGGAAATCCTTGCGGGGTTTTTGGAGTAATTGATTTTTAACTAAATCAATTACGCGATTTTCAATTGCTCTTGAGAAGTTTGCTCAAGTTTGGCGATACGGTCAGCCAAGTCAGGGTGAGACTTGAACAGATCACCGAATGACGATGGTGCGGCAGAGATACCGAAGGCTGCCATCTGATCAGGAAGGTGGCCAGGTTGCATGGTTTGCAGGCGTTTCAGTGCTGCAATCATATTCTCTTTGCCGGCAAGGTAAGCACCGCCGTTATCGGCGTGGAATTCACGGTAACGCGAGAACCACATTGCCACAATACTCGCCAGAATACCAAACAGAATCTGTGCAACGATATCGGTTACGATAAACGCCAGACTGTGACCTTCCTGCTCATTCTTCAATACTACGCGGTCTACCACGTAAGCAACGATTTTCGCGAAGAAGATAACGAAAGTGTTCAACACACCTTGCAGCAACGCCATAGTCACCATGTCACCGTTAGCGACGTGAGCAACTTCGTGCCCCAGAACCGCTTCAACTTCGTTACGCTGCATAAAGCGCAACAAGCCGGTTGAAACCGCAACCATCGAGTTGTTTTTTCTCATACCGGTTGCAAAGGCGTTTGGTTCAGGAGCATCGTAAATCGCGACTTCAGGCGTTTTGATTCCGGCTTTTTCCGCCTGACGACGAACCGTTTCAAGTAACCACTGCTCGTCGGCATTGCGAGGAGTTTCGATCACTTGTGCGCCGGTCGCCATTTTTGCCATCCATTTGGACATCGCCAAAGAGATAAAAGATCCGGCAAAACCGAAGACCAAAGCAAACATAAACAGGTTATTCAAATTCAGGCTGGTACCTTGCATATAGTTACCAACCCCAAGGATATTCAATGTGATCATCGCAACGGCAAGAACCGCGGCGTTCATCAATAAAAACAGACCGACACGTTTTAACATGTTTCCTTCTCCTAAATAGAGATTACGTAGAGATTTACTGGGTTACAAAGTTTTCTATATGAGTAATATAAGGTTTTTTTATAACCTTTCAAGTTTTAATTTTCATTTAATGTATCTATTCAGATTATCTCAATAAATCTAAATAGCAACCCTAAATGACAAGCACAAAAAAGCGGAGACTTGCTCCGCTTTTAATTAAGGACACTAAGTTCTATTTCAAGAAGAGAGCTTCTCTTTTAGAATCTTATTCACCTGTCCCGGGTTGGCCTGACCGCCGGACGCTTTCATGACCTGACCGACAAAGTAACCAAGCATCTTCTCTTGCCCGCCTTTATAGGCTTCGACCTGAGAAGGATTCGCCGCCAGCACTTCGTCAACCAGCGCTTCGATAGCACCGCTGTCGGTAATCTGCTTCAAGCCTTTCGCTTCGATGATTTCGTCGGCAGAACCTTCACCATTCCACATGGCATCGAACACCTGCTTGGCAATCTTACCGGAAATAGTGTCATCCAGGATACGCGTAATCATACCCGCCAACATTTCTTCAGTGATTGGTGATTCAGAAATATCCAAACCGGCTTTATTCAAGGCACCTGCCAAATCAGAAGTAATCCAGTTGGCGCAGACTTTCGCATCCTTAGAACCTGTGTGCTTATATAGTGACTCAAAGTATTCCGCCATAGCGCGTGAAGAAGTCAATACACCTGCATCATATTCACTAAGACCCAGCTCGGCAACATAACGGGCACGCTTGGCATCCGGAAGTTCCGGCATCGTTACTTTAACCGCGTCGATATCTTCGTCGGTAATACGTACCGGCAATAGATCCGGACAAGGGAAGTAACGATAGTCGTTGGCTTCTTCTTTGGTACGCATTGAACGAGTCGTATTGGTTTCCGAATCGTAAAGACGCGTTTCCTGAACCACTTTGCCGCCGCTTTCGATCAGATCGATCTGGCGCTCGATTTCGAACTCGATCGCTTTTTCTATAAAGCGGAACGAGTTGATGTTTTTCAGCTCGGCACGCGTTCCTAGCGGCTCGCCCGGACGACGCACAGAAACGTTGGAATCGACACGGAAAGAACCTTCCTGCATATTACCGTCACAAATACCCAAAAAGGTAACCAGTTCGTGCATTTTACGCGCATAAGCCACCGCTTCCTGCGCCGAAGACAGATCCGGCTCGGAAACGATTTCCAATAGCGGCGTACCGGCACGGTTCAAGTCAATCCCCGTCATGCCCGGAACGATACCGTGGTTAGATTTACCGGCATCTTCTTCCAAGTGCGCACGGGTCACACCAATACGCTTGGTTTCACCGTCGACATCAATATCCAGATACCCCTTGCCGACGATCGGATAATCCATCTGCGTAGTCTGATAACCTTTCGGCAAATCCGGATAGAAATAGTTTTTACGGTCAAAGACCTGTTTCTTGCCAAGTTCCGCATTCAAAGCGATACCCAATGCAATCCCTTTACCGATAACCGCGTGGTTTACCACCGGCAGCATGCCTGGCATCCCCAGATCGATCGCACACGCTTGGCTATTTGGAGCCGCGCCATAAGCGATTGAGGCGCCGGAAAAGATTTTAGATTTGGTGGTCAACTGAGCGTGAATCTCAAGACCGATTACAACTTCCCAACTCATTAAATTCTCTCCCTGCGCTTATTGGTACTGTGCCGGCACTTGCTTATGCCAGTCAGTCACTTGTTGGAATTGGTGCCCGATATTCAGTAGCTTCGCTTCTGAGAAATAAGGACCAACAATGTGCAATCCAACCGGACGCCCCTTAGCAAAACCGGCAGGAACAGACATTCCTGGGAAGCCTCCCAGGTTCACCGGAATAGTATAAAGGTCAGCCAGGTACATACTGGTTGGGTCATCGGTTTTCTCGCCGATATTGAACGCTGGAGTTGGCGCAACCGGCCCCATAATCACATCACACTGCTCGAAAGCGTTAGTAAAATCATCACGCACCATACGGCGTAGACGTTGAGCTTTCAGATAGTAAGCATCGTAGTAACCCGCGGAAAGTGCATAGGCACCAACCATAATACGGCGCTTCACTTCGGCACCGAACCCTTCGGCACGCGAACGCTTATAAAGGTCTTGAAGGTCGGCTGGATTTTCGCAACGGTAACCGAAACGTACACCATCATAGCGTGACAGGTTAGACGACGCTTCAGCCGGAGCCAAAACATAGTAAGAAGGTACCGCCAGGTCTTTATTTGGAAGACTCACCGAAACAGTGGTCGCTCCCAGTTTTTCGATTTCAGCAATCGCATCCTTAACGATTTTTTCCACTTCCGGGTCCAGACCTTCACCGAAATACTCGGCAGGCACACCCACTTTCAGACCGTCTAGAGAATCTCCAAGGCTCGCAGCAAAATCAGGACGCTCCATTTCCAGACAGGTTGAGTCACGCTGATCGAATTCGCTCATTGCATTCAGCATCCACGCCGACTCTTCCGCCGAACGGGTCATAGGCCCGGCCTGATCGAAACTTGAAGCGTAGGCAATAATCCCGAAACGCGAAACCGTTCCGTATGTCGGCTTAATGCCGGTAATACCGCAGAAAGACGCTGGCTGACGAATCGACCCCCCAGTGTCTGTTCCGGTCGCCATAGGCGCCAGATTGGCCGCGATCACCGCTGCCGCTCCACCGGATGAACCACCCGGAACCGCATTCAAGTCCCATGGATTTTTAGTCGGGCCGTAGTAAGAACTTTCCGATGAAGAACCCATCGCAAATTCGTCCATATTGGTCTTACCCAGAATCGGCATACCGGCTTTTTTCAACAAAGTCACGACATGTGCGTCGTAAGGCGCAATAAAGTTATCCAACATTTTTGACGAACAAGAGGTCTTCACACCGTCGGTACAGAAAATATCCTTATGCGCGACAGGAATGCCGGTCAGAATGCCGGCGGTACCATTTTTCAAACGCTCATCCGCTTCACGCGCCATTTCCAACGCCAGTTCCGGCGTAACCGTCACATAAGCATTCAATTCCGGATCATATTTTGAAATTCGATCCAGGTAATGCAGAGTCAGTTCAACACTGCTGATCTCGCCCGCATGGAGCTTTTCGCTCATCTGTTTTACGCTTAGAGTGTGTAACATTATTTTTCTCTTATCATTCAATTACTTGCGGAACAAGATACATATCTTTGGCTGTCGCCGGAGCAACCGATTGCAATTTTTCATGCTGATCGGTTTCGGTAATTTCGTCGGCTCGCAGGCGTTGTTGAACGTCGTGCGGATGCGCCATAGGTTCAACGCCTTCGGTATTGACCGCTTCCATCTGTGCAAACAGATCAAGCACTTTTGATAATTTTGCGGAGACTTGCTCCACTTCATTCTCTGCGACATCAATCATCGCCAAACGCGAAATGTATTCGACTTCGCTTTTTCCTATAGACACTCACGACTCCTTATGTCTGACTGGCCCGGATAGTGTAAAAACCACTCTCAATGGCTTTTCCAAAGCCCGAAAATGCAAATTCTCGGTAAATATCCGAAGGTTTTAGACGCCATTCCACTAAATAAAATTTAACCATATAAATTACCATATTTATGATTTCCACTAAAGAGAAAAGCGCGAATTCAAGTAAATTTCCATTTGCACTTTCTGCATTAATCTTCTGAATTTCTGACCATAGATTTTTTTAGCGTGCATAAATATTTATGCTTCTCCCCCACCTGGAATTCAGTTAAAATGTTCGGATTCTTTTTTAGCCCAAAATCCTTAAGGACCGTATTCAATGTTTCGCAAACTAATGGGACTTTTCTCCAACGACCTATCCATTGATTTGGGTACCGCAAACACTCTAATTTATGTACGCGGTAAAGGTATGGTTTTAAACGAACCATCCGTGGTTTCCATCCGTAACAACCACCGCGGCAGTGGCTCGCGAGCCATTATCGCAGTGGGTGAGAACGCTAAATTAATGCTTGGTAAAGAGAACAAGGACATTGAAACCATCCGCCCTTTAAGAGACGGGGTCATCGCCGACTTTGAAGTCACCGAGAAAATGCTGCAAGCCTTTATCCGTAAAGTACATGAAGCAAAATTTTTCCAGCCAAGTCCGCGCGTTCTGGTCTGTGTTCCTTGCGGTTCAACCCAGGTTGAACGCCGCGCGATTCGTGAATCAGCCGCCGGCGCAGGTGCCCGTGAAGTTTATCTGATCGAAGAGCCTATGGCCGCAGCAATCGGTGCTGGTATGCCGGTCAGCGATCCAACAGGCTCGATGGTGGTTGATATCGGCGGTGGTACGACCGAAGTTGCAACCTTGTCATTGAACGGCATCGTCTGGTCCGACTCTGTAAAAGTTGGTGGCGATCGTTTCGACGAATCGATTATGCGTTACATCCGCCGCAACTACGGCATGGTAATTGGTGAATCGACTGCCGAACGCATCAAAAAAACCATCGGAACCGCGACTCACGAAGTCGAGCCGCTCACCATGGAAGTACACGGCTGCAATATCGCCGAGACGGTTCCTCGCCGCTTTACTCTGAACAGCAACGAAATCTATGAAGCGCTGCAAGAACCTCTGGCGGCAATCACCAGCTCGATTAAAACCGCATTGGAAAACACACCTCCTGAACTGGGTGCCGACATCGCCGAGCACGGTATCGTTCTAACCGGCGGCGGTGCGCTATTGCGCAATATCAACACTCTATTATCCGAAGAGACTGGTATTCCGGTTATCCTGGCGGACGATCCTCTAACCTGCGTTGCTCGCGGCGGCGGACGTGCTTTGGAACTGATGGACGAAAAAGGAGTTGACGTCTTCTCTTTCGACTGATGAAGACGCGCCGAGGAGACGACCATTAGCCTGAAGGCCACCACCCCTGAACAGGAAGGCATCCACTTTGTGGTTGCCTTCATTCTGGCCGTTACCGTTATGGCAGCCGATCACTACGGCCATATTATGGGTAGCGTTCGTGGTGCCCTGCTAACCGCTTTGAATCCGATCGAACGTATCGCCACCTACCCGCAGCATCTGTATCAATCGATGGCTTCCGAGTACAGCACCCGCAACAAGCTGCTACTGGAAAATCAACAACTCAATACCGAACTCCTGCTTCTTAAAGCCAAACAGCAGCAGCTTGCCAATTTACAAATGGAAGTTCACCGCCTCGAAGCCCTGCTGGGAACAACCGGAAAGATGAATGACCAATCGGTGCAAATCGCCAACATCTCCTTCTATAGCAATAACCCTTTGGCGCAATTTGTCACTTTGAACAAAGGCCAGAAAGACGGCGTTGAAAATCAGCAGACCGTTATTGATGCCAACGGTATTATGGGGCAGATTGTACAAACGACCCCGAGCAGCTCGCGAGCTTTATTGATCACTGACCCGGACCACCAGATTCCGGTGCGGATTCAACGCACGGCGCAAAGAGGGATTCTGACCGGAAAAGGTCACGACCTGATGCAATTAAATTTCATTCCTTATAATAGTGAAGTCAAAGTCGGCGACATTTTGGAAAGCTCCGGACTTGGCGGCGTTTTTCCACAAGGCTATCCGGTAGCCAGAGTATCCAAGGTTGAGGCCAGAAGAGAAAACCCTTACCTGACCATCTCAGCTCTGCCGATTGCCCAACTGCATCAAACCCATAAGGTTCTGATTCTCGGGAAACCTGAGAAAGAGGAAGAAGAAAACACGGCCGCTTCAAACGAAAGCCAAAATCAGCAACCGATTCAGGAAGTGCAACAACCTGCAAAGGTAAATCAACCGAAAGAACAGGACGAGTCGAATGACTAGTAAATTCATATACATTCGTACTGCGCAGATCCGCGGATTGATTCTGCTTACCTTCTTTCTTGCCCTGATCGCCGACAGCATGAATCTGTACGGCGAAACCCTGCTGTTTTTACCGCCGTTTACCTTGCTGATTCTTCTCTACTGGAGCGGACACTTTCTGGATCGCACCTATATCACCAGCGCCTTTATTCTCGGCCTGATGTGCGACGGACTCTATCAAACGACCCTCGGCAGTCATGCATTAATTTATGTCAGCCTAACCTTTATGATGTTGCGGCAACGCGGACGCTTTAAGGGTTATACCGCTCTGCAACAAGGCTTTTTCATCAGTTTCTATCTGCTTGTATACCAAGTTATCAGCTTTATTTTCTTTTCGCCGGTTCTGAATCAGAACGACGCTATTTCCTATTGGCTGATGCCGTTAAGTGCCATTATTATCTGGCCGATTCTGGCTTTCCTTCTGCGACAAGGCACTTTCCAGGCGACCGAGAGCAGCGAATAAAATGACTGAGCACCTCGAGTTCCACAGTGATCAGGAACGCTTACAGCAGAAACGTCTATTAAGATTCCGCCTCTACTTCGCCTTGGGCTTTGTCCTGGTTCTGTTTCTATTTCTGATCGGACGCATGGCTTATCTGCAATGGTATAACTTCGATCGCTACCACGGTTTAGCCGAAGGCAACCGTATTTCCATCGAAATTCTGCCACCGACGCGCGGTAAAATTTATGACCGGAACCATGTCTTGCTTGCCGACAATCAGCCAGTGTACGCCATCAAAATGATCCGCGAGAAGATGACCGACATCGATGCGGTACAACAGGCTTTACAGAAGCTGATGCCAGAAGTCGATCCGGAAAGCATGGACAAATTCTTCAAACGCTTCAAGCAGGGCAATCGAGTCAAACCCTATACCCTGCCTTTCACACTTGATGAACAACAAGCCGCAGAATATGCGGTTATCGGCTACCAGTTTCCGGGCGTAACCCTGAGCGCCCGACTGAAACGTGTCTATCCATTCCACGAACATGCAGTCCATGCCCTTGGCTATGTCGGTCGCATAAATCAGAAAGAATTACAAAAACTCGACCCGGCACTCTATCGCGGAACCGATATCATCGGCAAATCCGGTATCGAAAAATACTACGAACCGATTCTCCACGGTCAGCCGGGCGTACAGCAAGTTGAAACCAACGCTCGCGGACGCGTATTACGCAAGCTGGAAACCCTTCCAGCGATTCCCGGCCAGGACATCCATCTGACTCTGGATATCAAACTGCAGCAATACGCCGAATCGCTCTTTACCCAGAAACGTGGCGGTCTGGTAGCCCTGGATCCACAAAACGGTGAAGTTCTGGCTTATGTCAGCATGCCGACTTTCGACCCCAACCTGTTTGTCGATGGTATTGCCCACGACACCTATCGCGATCTGCTAAACAATCCGAACCGACCGTTCATCAACCGCGTCATCAACGGACAGTATCCGCCGGGATCGACCATCAAGCCGTTTGTGGCTCTCGGTGCAATCGAAAACAATGTTATTTCGCCAAGCAAAAAAATCTATGATCCGGGGTATTTTGAATATAAGAACCACCGCTACCGTGACTGGAAGCGCACCGGACACGGTTTTGTCGACATGGATGCGGCGATTACCCAATCCTGCGACACCTATTTTTATATGCTGAGTCTGGATATGGGGATCGATAATATCCATGATGCACTTTATCCTTTTGGATTCGGACATAGAACCGGGATCGACCTATATGGTGAATCTCGCGGTATTCTACCGTCGCAGGAATGGAAACGCGAAACCAAAGGCAAGCCCTGGTATCGCGGCGAAACGATTATTTCCTCTATCGGCCAGGGATATAATCTGGCAACACCGCTACAATTGGCACAGGCTACAGCCGTATTGGCCAACCGCGGAAAAGTAGTGCAACCCCACCTGTTGCGTATGCCGTTAAGCGAACCGAGCGAGCAGATCGAAATTAAAAATATCGATAACTGGGAAAGAGTCATTACCGCCATGAGCCATGTTATGCACAGTAAAAAAGGTACGGCGCACAAGCATGCGTTGGATCTGGGCTTTAAAATGGCGGGGAAAACCGGTACTGCACAGGTTTTCAGCTTGAAAGAAGCCAACTACAATGCCGACGAAATCGACAAGTCCCTGCATGACCACTCGCTGTTTATCGGTTTTGCGCCAATCGACAAGCCAAAAATCGCCGTCGCCGTCATCGTCGAAAACGGTGGTAGCGGAAGTAAAACCGCCGCGCCGATGGCGGTACAATTAATCAAACACTATTTGGAAGAACAAGCCAAAATACCAACCGGTTCCGGGGATCAAGCCTCATGAGAATAGCAACCTCTAGACCTCAGCAGGTATACCGACGCAACAAGGGAGTGCTTAACCTGCTCCACTTGGACGGCTGGCTATTGCTTGGAATCTTATTACTTCTGGCCACCAGCGCCGCAGTGGTTTACAGCGCCTCCGGCGGAAGTGACGCAGTCATTTTCCGCCATCTGGTGCGTATCGGCTTTGCTTTGGGTCTGCTGTTCCTATTCGCGCAAATCCCGCCAACCCTGCTTTATATCTTTACACCGTGGCTGTTTCTGTTCGGCCTCATCCTGTTAATCGCCGTACCGATTTTCGGTGACATCGGTAAGGGAGCGCAACGCTGGCTGGAGATAGGCCCGATCCGCTTCCAGCCCTCGGAACTGATGAAACTGGTTCTGCCACTAATGGTCGCCTGGCTGTTCGCACATAGTAAATTACCGCCGAGCTTCGAACGGATTGTCGTTGCTCTGGTCGTAATCGGCGTCACTTCCGGATTGATCGTTATTCAGCCGGACCTGGGAACTTCACTGCTGATCGCCATGAGCGGTCTGTTTGTCGTCTTTTTTGCCGGCCTGCCTTGGCGCGTCATTCTACTGGCCATTGCCGGTGTTGTCGCCAGTGCGCCTATCGCCTGGCAATTCATGCACGCCTATCAAAAACAGCGGGTGCTAACCTTCCTGAATCCCGAATCCGATCCGCTCGGCAGCGGCTATCATATTATCCAGTCCAAAATCGCCATCGGTTCCGGCGGCTTGGAAGGCAAAGGCTTTATGGGCAGCACTCAGGCACACCTAGATTTTTTACCGGAAAGTACCACTGACTTCATCTTTTCGGTGCTGTCCGAAGAGTTCGGACTTTTAGGCGTTATTCTGCTACTGGCGCTATACACTTTCGTCATCGCCCGCGGACTGTATATCTCGTCACAAGCCCAAGACAACTTTACCCGCCTGATTGCCGCCAGCCTCACCATGACACTGTTCGTTTACGCTTTCGTCAATATCGGTATGGTCAGCGGACTTTTGCCGGTGGTCGGTCTACCTCTGCCTCTCATTAGCTACGGTGGAAGCTCGCTGGTGACCCTGATGATCAGCTTCGGAATCCTCATGTCGATTCACACGCACAAAAAACTACTGACGGCAAAAGACCCAGAAGGTTAAAAAGTACGGATTTTTCAAGACTTCGTGTCATTATGCGCGTTTAGATTTAGCCTAAACTGTGGTACATTTATTTACTGTTTTTGTTAGCGTCTGTTAAAAATTTATTCTTTCGTTTTGTTGCAGCTGAAAACCCGGTAATCAAGGCGCTCAAAGTACAGTTTGGTTATTCAAAACAAGCGTTGAGCAACAAAAGATGATGGATTTTAGGCCGCAACTCGTAGAACCTGCGCCATTTTTCCACTGACGGCGTTACCTTACATTCAAACAGAATGACTACTCCACGCTGACTGCCTTAACCGGGCAAAAATAGTGTTGATAAAACGCAAAAACGAATTTACAACAGACCCTAGACATACTTCCCACAAAAGCAGTAGAGAATCAGATCGACATGCAATATTTAGCTAAGCTTTTCACGCTTTTCGTGCTGTTATTCAGCACCCCCTCTTTTGCGGAACCTATTCCGACACCAACCCCGTTAGCGAATCCGCCGATTCCGCATGTTGTTCCGTCTCCGCCTGCTATCGCCGGTAAAGCTTATCTACTGATCGACATTAACAGCGGTTATGTATTGGCTTCCAAAGAACCGGACAAACCTGTCGAACCGGCCAGTCTGACCAAAATCATGACCGGCTATGTTGTCATCAACGAACTGCGCAACGGCAACCTGCACCTGGACGACATGGTCTCTATCAGCCAGAAAGCGTGGAAAATGCCTGGCTCGAAGATGTTTATCGAAGTCGGCAAACAGGTTTCAGTACATGATTTGATTAAAGGGATGGTCATTCAGTCAGGAAACGATGCCAGTGTTGCTCTGGCCGAACATATAGCCGGAAGTGAAGAAGTCTTTGCCCAGCTAATGAACAAATATGCCAAATCGCTTGGTATGACAGGCACTCATTACGTTAATGCAACCGGTTTGCCAAACCCGGATCATTACACCACTGCACGTGATTTGGCAATCCTGACAAAAGCGTTGATTACCAAATTCCCTGAAGAATACGAATGGTACTCTCAGAAGAAATTCACTTACAACGGCATTACCCAGTACAACCGCAACAAACTCCTCTGGCAAGACCCGACGGTTGACGGCTTGAAAACCGGACATACCGAATCGGCAGGTTACTGTCTGGTCTCTTCCGCCAAGCGCGAAGACATGCGTTTAATCAGCGTCATCCTTGGAACGGCAAGTGCCAAGATGCGTATTCAGGAAACGCAAAAGCTGCTGAACTACGGCTTCCGTTTCTTCGAAACCCATAAACTGTATAACGCTCAGCAACGTCTAAACGACGTTAAAGTATGGGAAGGTACCCGCGATTTGATCGGCATTGGTTTGAAAGACGACCTGTATGTCACGATCCCGCGCGGTCAGTACAAGAATCTGAAGATTGAAAGCTCTATTCAGCCGCAAATCAAGGCACCGATTCAAAACCTGCAAGAGCTTGGTACTCTGCATGTTTCTCTGGGAGACAAAACGCTGGTTGAGCGTCCATTGGTTGCTCTTGCCGATGTGGAAGAAGGCTCTTTCTTCAAGAAAGTTCTGGATCAGCTGAAACTGTTCTTCCGCTCGCTGTTCAGTTTTCTAGATTAAATGACAGGCCGCAAATACTGCGGCCTTTTTCGTTGGGAAGCCTATGAACACATCTCCGGTTACCGAGCAAATCGTCTACTTGAATGGAGAATTCCTGCCGATGATGGAAGCGCAGGTTTCCACGCAGGACCGCGGTTTTTTATTCGGTGACGGCGTCTATGAAGTGATTCCGGTCTATCAACGCCAGCTCTTCTGTTTCAAAGAACACCTGCAACGCCTGAAAAACAGTCTGCAGGCGACTTCGATCGCCAACCCGCTTACCGATCAAGACTGGCTTCAACTGCTAAACGACCTGATAGAACGACATCCCTGGCAAGACCAGTTTATCTATCTGCAAGTCACTCGCGGCGTACAGATGCAGCGTGACCACCTGCCGGCGGATTGTTTGCAACCAACGATCTACGCCTATACCAATCCGTTGCAGCCGGTAAGCGATGCCGTCTTAACCAACGGCATCAAAGCAATTACTCTCGAAGACATTCGCTGGATGCGTTGCGACATCAAAGCGATTACACTATTACCTAACATCATGATGAAATTAGCCGCCAAGGCTCAGGGCGCAGATGATGCAATTCTGCTCAGCCTCGATGGCTACGTTAATGAAGGGACGGCAAGTAATGTCTTTATCGTTAAAGACGGCTATCTCATTACGCCGCCGAACGGTAAACGACTATTACCGGGCGTGACACGTCTGGTCATCGAACGCATTGCGATGAACAAACAGATTCCATTTAAAGAAGCCCAGATCAGCGAACAGGAATTACATCAGGCAGATGAAATCTGGTTATCCAGCTCGACCAAAGAAGCTTTACCGGTTACTCAACTAGACGGCAAGAAAGTCGGCACTGGAAAACCGGGGGCGATTTGGCATACAATGCGCGACCATTACCAACAGACAAAAATAGCGCTTCTTACGGAATGTGCCGATTGAAGCGCCTCCTGAAATTAAGGGCGAGTTTATATGACTAAAGATTTACATACTCCCGACAACGAAAGCTTGATCGAGTTCCCCTGTGACTTCAAGCTTAAAGCGATGGGACACAATACCGAAGAGTTCGTCGAACTGGTTTTCGAGATTGCCAATAAATATGCACCGAATACCCCGCGTGAAAATATTCAGGTCGTGGACTCAAAGGGCAAACGCTTTATTTCCGTCAATGTCACCATTTACGCCACCTGTCTGGAACAGGTTCACGGTATTTACGGCGACTTGAAAAAACACCCCATGGTTTTAATGACTCTATAATCTGAGTCCTCTACCCCACACTTGCCATGCCCATTCGAATCATTCACTCCGGCTTGCAGGCTTACGAACAGAGCTGGCAAGCGATGCAAGAATATACTTCTACACGCGACGACTGCAGCGAAGACCAAATCTGGATCGTCGAGCATCCGCCGGTTTACACCCAGGGCTTGAATGGAAAAAGTGAACACCTGCTCTACCCTGACCCGTCGATTCCGATTGTACAAACCGATCGTGGCGGACAAATCACCTATCACGGTCCCGGGCAAATTATTCTGTACGTCCTGATCGATCTGAAACGCGGTAAACTGGGGGTTCGTGCTCTGGTATCCTTACTGGAACAAGCCATTGTCGATTTCCTGAGCAGATATGACATTCAGGCCTATGCCGATCCGGATGCACCCGGAGTTTATGTTGATGGCCGAAAAATTGCCTCTCTCGGTTTGAAAATCCGTAAACAAAAAAGCTACCATGGCCTCGCCTTCAACTTCGACATGGATTTAACTCCCTTTAAAGCGATCAACCCTTGTGGTTTGATCGATATGCAGATGGTGCAATTCAAAGAGCTGGTCGATGCAACTTCAACACCTTTGTTTTCGCAAGCGGCCCTCGAATTGGCACAAATACTTGCTGACCTAGTCGAGCAAAGCATCACACAAAACTCCGGCGAAAATTCCGCAAAACAGCAAGAAGATGCTCCAAGTGCGTGAATCCTTTATAATAAGCGCCTAATATTTAATAGCTCTTCGTAAACGGACACTGAACAGCAGATGGCAAATCCTCCTCAAATTCAAGAAATCGGTCTCGATCAGATCGGCAATGCCAACTCACTGAAAGCGCGCAATGCCGCCATGTCGAAGGGCGAATACAAAACCAAAGCTCTGAAACACCGCCCGGATCCGAATGTTGAAAAACTGCAAAAACCGCGCTGGATCAAGGCCAAACTGCCGAAAGCGCAAGATATTCACCGCGTAAAAGAACTGAAAAACATTCTACGCGAACAGGGACTGCACAGTGTCTGTGAAGAAGCCTCCTGCCCCAACCTTGGAGAATGCTTCGGTCACGGCACCGCGACCTTTATGATTATGGGCGATATCTGCACACGCCGCTGCCCGTTTTGCGATGTTACCTACGGGCGTCCGAAAGCGCTGGATCAAAAAGAACCGCAACACCTGGCCAATACCGTAAAAGCCATGGGGCTGAATTACGTGGTCATTACTTCGGTCGACCGTGATGATCTGCGCGATGGCGGAGCCAACCACTTTCGGCAATGTATCCAGGCTTTACGAGAAACCTCTCCGAACACGACGGTTGAAACACTGGTGCCGGATTTCCGTGGCCGTCTCAGTGTTGCTTTGGAAACCCTTAACCAGTCGCCTCCGGATGTGCTTAACCACAATTTGGAAACCGTACCTCGTCTCTATGAAGAAGCGCGACCAGGAGCGGACTATCAGGCCTCTTTGGATCTGCTTCAACGTTTCAAGCGCAACAACCCGGACGTCAAAACTAAATCCGGCTTGATGGTTGGTTTGGGGGAAAGCATGCAAGAACTGCTGCAAGTCATGCGCGATCTCCGTGCTCACGATGTGGAAATGCTCACTGTCGGCCAATACCTGCAACCCAGCGATTTCCATCTGGCAGTCAAAAAATATTGGACACCGGACGAGTTCAAACAGGTTGAGGAAGCCGGCTATGAAATGGGCTTCAGCAATGTCGCCGCCGGCCCGATGGTGCGCTCTTCATACCATGCAGACCTGCAGGCTCAGGGCATAAAAAGCGATATGAGTTAAAGTTTGAAAAGAAAAAGCCCTGAAAATCAGGGCTTTTTTATTATCGAAAGATCAGAGAAAGGTTACTCTCCAATCATCATGTCCTCGTAGGCATTGCGCAGTTGCTGTTTTTGTTCCTTCGTTAAAACATTCTGCATTTCCTGATGAACTTTAGCTCGTTCCATAAAGGCTTGTTTTCTCACAGCAGTCATATCGTCGTAAGCTTTGGCAATCGCTTTTTCATCACCCGACTGTGTCGCCTGCCAGACCTCGTTACGTGCTTTCCACATATCTTTCATAATTGGAGTCATCTTGCCTGACGCATCAGAACGAATCTTTTGCATTTTCTCGATTTGAGACTGACTTAGATTTAGATTCAGAGAACCATAAGCTCCCATCATTCCCCGACCGAAACCTGCCTGAGCTCCCGGACCGGTGCCACGCATCATTCCTGGGCCAGGACCATAGCCATAACCTTGTCGCATTCCTTGACCAGAGCCATAGCCACCACCCATCCCAGGGCCGTAACCACCCATCATTCCCGGACCTGGACCATAGCCACTGCCCATCCCAGGGCCGTAACCATTCATCATGCCATAGCCTGGACCATAGCCACCGCCCATTCCAGGACCGTAACCATTCATCATGCCATAGCCTGGACCATAGCCACCTCCCATACCGGGACCGTAACCATTCATCATGCCATAGCCTGGACCATAGCCACCGCCCATTCCAGGACCGTAACCATTCATCATTCCATATCCAGGGCCTGTAAAGGCGAAATCGTCATCATCGGCTTGTACTTGTGACATGGGGAGTAATAACGCTGATAGAAATAATGCTTTCATAACCGTTTTCATTTTGAAATCCCTCTTTTCTATATAAATAGATAAAAATGACCTACCACGCCGGCAACCTCCATTTGCCGCGGTGTTAAAACAAAAACTTCTGCATCATATTGACTATAAATACTTTTTGCTGAAATTCAGTCAACTCGACGTTGCTTAATTCTGAAACTTTTTGCGGCATAAGTCAAAGGGACTGCTTTGAGAAATAATTAACCTTAATCAACTCAAGAACAATTATTTCAATTTATAAAATTCTTTAATCACTACAAGCTCCGAAGCTCATTTCACTGGTTAAATGCAAGGTGCTACGACTATTCCAAAATACCAATCGCCCTCATCCGCAGAACGCTTTTTAATCGAATGGTAATACCAAAAGACAGTTCGAATCGGTTACATGCAACAACTGCCGCCTTCTCGAACTATGGTAAAATCGCTGACAAAATTTTGCTTTAAAAACATGAAAATCTAAACCCGCCTTGAACAAAGACCGTGCAAGCCCCATTAAGAGCAAAACCTCGATCCGTTTAATGCCGATATTGGGTTAGACAATGAGCCGGCGGGATTTAATAACGCTAGACCTCTCTTTAGCGGCCAATATAATTTGAGACTTAAATATGGCAACCAATTCAATTCAGCGTTTTTTATTTAAAGAACATAATATTCGCGGGCAGGTGATTCAGCTGCACGATGCCTGGCAACAGATGACCAAAGATCGCCACTATCCGCCAATCATCAGCCAATTATTAGGCGAGTTGACAGCGGTCTCGGTTGTGATGGCCAACGGCATGAAGCATCTGGGAAAAATCACTCTTCAGGTTCAGGGTTCCGGACCGGTCAACCTGTTGGTGGTCGAAGTAACGCATGATTTGAAAATTCGCGGCGTGGCAAAGACCAGCGAGACAATCGACGGTCAAAAGACACTGGATGAACTGCTGGGCGACGGACAAATCCTGGTCACGATGGAAAACATGCAAACCAAGCATCACTTCCAGTCGTATGTTTCCCGCGACGGCGAAACCATTGCCGAGTGTTTCGAGCTGTTTTTCAGTCAATCCGAACAACTGCCAAGTAAAATATGGCTGGCTGCAGATGAACAGCAACTAGGCGGAATTTTGATTCAGAAAATGCCGGACAGCGATGAAAACGATGCCGACGCCTGGGATCGGATCGTTCACCTCACCGATACTTTAAGCGATGAAGAGTTGACGACGCTGGATAGCGAAACCTTATTGCATCGTCTGTTTCACGAGGAATTGGTGGAATTATTTGAAGAACAAACGGTTGTCTACGAATGCCCTCAGGATCGTCAGCGCGTTGATGATATGCTGCGCAGCCTGGGAGAAGAAGAGATTCGTAAACTCCTTGAAGAGCAGGGTGAAATCGTCATCCATAACGAAATCTGCAATGTGCATTTCCGTTACGACGCTAAGGCGGTCGACGAGTTATTTACAGAATCTCACTCTGTTCAGTAATCGTCCGGCAATAAAAAACGGGCTTTCAAATAAGCATGAAAGCCCGCCTTTCCGCAATCTTTGATTAAAAATCAGTCTTCCACTTTACGAGTAAAGACCCAGTCGTTTTCCTTGGACAGCTCCGGTGCAAAACGATAGCCTTCATAATCGAAATACTTCAACTCTTCGGCATTCTCCACCTTGTGATCGGCAGCATAACGAGCCATCAGGCCACGGGCTTTTTTGGCATAGAAGCTGATAATTTTGTACTGACCGTTTTTCCAATCCTTGAAGATCGGCGTCACCAAACGGCCGCTTAATTTCTTTTTATTGACCGCTTTAAAATATTCATTAGACGCCAAATTGACAATGGTCGAGCCACCCTGTGCTTGCAGTTCGGCATTCAATGCCTCGACAATCAAATCACCCCAGAAGGCATATAGATCCTTACCTTTGGAGTTGGCAAATTTGGTTCCCATTTCCAATCGATAAGGCAGCATCAGATCACAAGGCTTTAACAGACCATACAAACCGGAAAGAATGCGCAAATGGGTTTGAACGTAATCGACACCTTCATCCGATAAAGTATAAGCATCCAACCCTTGATAAACATCACCTTTGAACAGCCATGCCGCCTGTTTGGCAATTTGCGGATCAAACGGCAGAGACCAATCCTGAAAACGCTGGTAGTTCAATTCCGAAAGCTTGTCGCTGATGCTCATCAGTTGACCGATTTCTACCGGGCCCAATGCCTGCAGTTCATCGATCAACTGCCGGGCTTGCGATAAAAACTGCGCCTCGGTAGCACAGGAAGTTTGCACCTGACTTGTTTCGTCCAAAGATTTCGCCGGGGAAACCAACATCAACATATTTTTATCCTTTGCAATAGTCTGCACAATCTTGTAACCAGTGTTTCATTATAAAGGATTTGCCCCTGTTTCAGGTCAAAGCATCTTAATCGCCTACTTAGCTTTTCCCTATCAAACCACGTGAACCTATAACATATTACCGTTCACTGATAAGCTTGCTTAGCATGCAGAAACCTCTACAATCGCTTTGATTCGAAACCAATATAAACAAGATAAATTTAAGAGGATCCCATGTCTGCTGATTTACTGACACAAGTGATTTTACCGGGCGCACTATTTTTAATCATGTTCGGAATGGGGCTCAGCCTGCGCCCGCAAAACTTTTATCAAGTCGCTGCCGCACCTAAAGCAGTCGGCATCGGACTTGCTGCGCAGCTATTACTGCTCCCGATACTGGCCTTTATTCTCGCCAACCTTTTGCAACTGTCACCGGAAATCGCCGTAGGTCTGATGATTATTGCTTTAGCACCGAGCGGAGCAACTTCAAACCTGTTCACTTTTCTTAGCAAAGGAGATGTTTCTCTTTCCATCAGCCTGACAGCCGTCATCAGCATTATCACCCCTTTTACCATTCCGTTCGTGGTCGCTTTGGCGATGCAGTACTTTATGGGCACGCAAAGCGAATTCACTCTGCCGATCGGTAAAACCATTCTGCAACTGCTGGTGATTACCGTTATTCCAGTCGCTTTGGGGATGTTGATTCACGCCTATAAACCGAAATGGGCGCAAGCCATGCAAGGATTCTTCAAATGGTTCTCGGTTGCCTTCTTGGCACTGATTATTCTGTTAATCATTCTGAAAAATGCCGCCAATATGGGCAGCTTCTTTGCTCAGGCCGGCCTAGCCACTTTATTACTGAATGTCATCGCTTTACTGCTGGGCTATCAAATCGCCCGCTGGAGCAAACTGGATAAAGCGCAGTCCACAACCATCGGTTTTGAAGTCGGATTACAGAACGGAACCCTGGCTCTGGTGGTTGCAGGCACTTTGATCGGCAACACACAGATGATGATTCCTGCCGTGACCTATTCGATTCTGATGTTTATTACCGGGGCGCTGTTCGCACGCTGGATCAGTCGTCGCTAGTAACGATTAAATAAAACACAAAACCGGAAAGCAAAACGCCCGCAAATGCGGGCGTTTTTTATGCACTCGGAAAAAACCTATTTTTCCGGAAGCACCAGATTCAGTTCCAATACTTCGAAACCGTTCTCTTCATCGATGGAAATCTGCAGTTGATTCTGATCGATTTCGACGTATTTGGCAATCACTTGAAGAATCTCTTCACGCATCTTCGGTAGATAATCCGGAGCCTTACGTTCGGAGCGCTCGTGCGCCAACAAGATCTGCAAACGGTCTTTTGCCTGGTTTGCAGATTTCTTTTTGCGCTGTCCTAGTAAGTAATCTAATAATGCCATATTACTTTCCAAATAGTTTTTTCAGTAGACTTTTCTTCTCGGCCGTCAAGAAACGGTGTTCTTTTTCTTCACCCAAGAAACGATCGACGATATCTTTATACGCCTGAGCCGCTTTGGACTCTTCATCCATAATAACCGGTTCACCGGAGTTGGATGCATTCAAGACATCTTCGGATTCCGGAACCACGCCCAATAGCTTAACGCTCAATAGCTCGATCACGTCGTCAGCAGCCATCATTTCACCGCTGTCAACGCGTCCAGGATTGTAACGAGTCAGGACCAGATGCTCGATAATCGGCTCTTCACCTTGCTCGGCACGACGCGATTTGGCTTGCAGAATCCCCAGAATACGATCCGAGTCACGAACCGACGACACTTCCGGGTTGGTGACGATAATCGCTTCGTCCGCAAAGTACAACGCCAGCTGCGCGCCCTTCTCGATCCCGGCAGGAGAATCACACACGATGTAATCGAAGCCGTCGGCTTTCAGATCTTCAATGACTTTTTCCACGCCTTCTTGCGTTAGAGCGTCTTTATCGCGGGTTTGCGAAGCGGCCAGAATAAACAGGTTCGGTACACGTTTATCCTTGATCAACGCCTGTTTCAGGCTGGCTTCACCCTGTACGACATTAACAAAATCATAAACGACACGACGCTCGCATCCCATAATCAGATCCAGATTACGCAAGCCTACGTCAAAATCGATGACACAGACTTTATTCCCTTTCTGGGCCAAGCCGGTTGAAATGCTCGCACTGGTTGTGGTTTTACCCACGCCACCTTTACCAGAGGTCACCACGATTACCTTTGACACTTTTCTTTACTCCTAGTCTAAGATTTTGTTATTGAACACTAATTTATCATTATTTAAAGAAATTTCGACAAAGCTTTGCTTATAGACGTCATCAATATCTTCCGCCAACAGATAAACTCCAGCGATACAGACCAATTCCGGATTAAGTTGCTTGGCATAAATTCGTGCATCTTCAGCACCGCTTGAACCGGCAATGACTTTCCCCATCACCTTGCCGAAAACGAACACATTACCGTCGGCGATGACTTCCGAACCGGGATTGACCGATCCCATAATAATCAGATCGCGATTTTTCGCATAGATCTGCTGACCGGAGCGTACCGCTCTGGCAACACGCATTGCGCTTGCCAATCCCTCTTCAACCGGTTGAGGTGCTGCAGCTTGAACCGGTTTATCTTCGATCTCTTTCGGCATTTTCTTTTTCGACGTTTCCTTCGGGAAAAGCGCCAGACCGGCAAACTCCGCCTGCTCTTGAATCGCGGGATCTTCACTGCGGATACCGATGGGAATCATCTGTAACTGACGCAAATATTCAATCAGCAAAGCAAGATAAGTCGGATTCTTTAATTCAACTTGCGGTTCGAGGACAATTGGAATACCGATAAAAAAATCCGCCGCTTTGGCAATCTTATCCGCCAGTGCCTGCTTGGTCTCGTCGATATTGTCGTTGTAGAGTTTTAAAACGGTAAAGGAAAGGATAGAACCTTTTAAGTCGATGATTTTTTTGGCCATAAGGGTGTGTCGCTTTAGCGAATACCACCATCTTAAAGCGACCGACAGTGGCATTCACAGCATGTTAAAAGAGAATTATTCGAAGAATTTTACGGCCTTGGGAACAGAAATACCAGTAAAGAACCCACTTACTTGAATTTGAAATTCAAGTGAAAGCAATAATCTCTACTTGTATTGTTAACAGTGACAAGTTTTCGGCCAACTATAATCGGTCGGGAGTCAATTCGATATCTTCCAAAAAATGCTTCAAACGGGTCACTTCGGATTTATCCGCCAACTCATGACCGTGATGCGGCAAACTCATCACCAGTTCCTGTTCTCCGATCATAATTTTCGCTTTATTTGCCGCGGTCACTTCTACCGTCGCACCGTAGTGCTGTAAAGAGTGAACCAATTTTTTCCAGTCGATATTGGTTGCAATCGGGTGAGCAAATACCTTTTCAATCATGGCCTTATGCTTATGACTCATATTTTTCTCCTGTTCAAGTTGTTTTCGGCAACGAAAACCGGGAAACATGATTCCTAACATTCGCCGCCTTTAAGTTTATTAGACTCGATAAATACGGAGAAAGGCTGAATCGAAAATAAGTTTTGCGTCAAAAACTGCCGATCAATACCGACTATTACCGACAACCGGCGTCCTGCTCGGTCTGTTGCAGACGCTCGAAGGTGCCGACATCCGACCAGTAACCGTTAAAACTTCTACCCAGCACTTTGCCTTGCTCGGCCGACGTTCTTAAAATCGGCGCCAGGGGGATAAAACCTTCCTCGATACCGGCAAACACTTGCGGATTCAGGACGCTCAAGCCGGAAAAGGTCAGGTCCCCCTGCTGCAAAAGCTTACCGGCTTCGTCGATACCGAAATCGCCGCTGCGATTATGCGCCGGATTCGGCACCAGATTCAGGCAGGCATGCAATTCCGATCTATCGTTCAGCTCCTGAGCCTGACGAACCAATTCATGAAAGTCAAAATCGGTAAAAACATCGCCGTTTACAACAATAAACGGTTGATCGCCTAATTTTGGAAGAGCACGGATAATACCGCCGGCGGTTTCCAGACCGCCTTCCGGCTCCGGCGAGTAGTGAATCTGCAGATTCCATCGGGAACCGTCACCCAACGCGCTTTCGATCTTGTCGCCCAACCAGGCATGGTTAATCACCACTTCACGAATTCCGGCCTCCGCCAGTTTTTCCAAGTGATAGACGATCAAAGGTTTGCCGCATACCTCAACCAGCGGCTTTGGAAGAGTATCGGTCAGAGGACGCAAACGATTACCGCGTCCGGCAGCCAAAATCATCGCTTTGATAGAGTGACTCATGACAATCCTTCAACACACGACGATTAAGCGACATTTGCCGGTTGGTTCAACAACTCATGCGGTAAAACGCGCTCTTCAAGGAAGCGGACCAGATCGGCCATTTCCGGATAGTTTCGCCCAACATCGACCATATATCTGACCGTTTGCGGTATATCGTCCAGATAACCGTTTTTACCGTCACGATGGAACAGTCTGGCAAAGATACCGGAAGCTTTGAGATGACGCTGAATTCCCATCAGATCCATCGCTCTGCGGAAGCCATTCCATTCGTCCTTTGACAAAAGGCCGTGTTGACAAAGATCAAGGAAGTAAGCTCTCTGCCACTCTTCAACCTGTTCTTGAGGCCAGGCAATATAACAGTCGCGTAACAGAGAAACCGCGTCATAACTCAAGGCGCCGTGAACTGCGTCCTGAAAGTCGAGAATCCCCGGCTGACCACTGTCTGAAACCATTAAATTACGACTGTGATAGTCGCGATGGACATAGGTTTGCGGCTGCTGCAATGCCGAATTCATCAGCAAAGACTGCGTCTCTTTCCATGCGGCACGTTCTAACTTATTCATCGAAGAGCACAGATGCTCGTCGAGCAGCCAGTCGGAAAACAGATTCATCTCATTTAACAAAAGCGTTTGATCGTAACTCGGCAGCTCGGATGCATATTCACGGCCTCTTACCTGCATCTGCACCAGAGAAGCCAGAGCCTGGCGGTACAAGCGATCGGCCAGCTCTTCGTCGCGATCCTGCAAAACCGACAGATACGTCTGGTTACCGAGATCGCTCAGCAGTAAAAAGCCCTGCTCAAGATCTTGCGCCAGAACTCGAGGAACATTCAAGCCGATTTGATCCAACTGGGAAGAAATCTTGATAAACGGACGACAATCTTCATGCTCGACCGGAGCATCCATGATAATGAAGGAAGCCGGTTCTGCATGGGCATTCTGGTTTTCTATTCGGAAATAGCGGCGAAAGCTGGCATCGCTGGAAGCAGGTGTCGGCATCGAGAAGTCGGATTCGCGGATTTGCGGCACACTTTGCAGCCAATCCAATAGAGCTTGAAATCTTTCCGTCATCGTTTTCTGTCTCGGTTAAAATAAGCAACAACGAATAATTCATGATTCTGGCCCGGATGTCAAATCTTCACATACAACAGCAACCAACCGAACACGCCTTTTTCCGCTGCAAGCTACCACCTAGACGCGCGCTGTACAATGCGGTCTGCGCTTGCCTATTCGGCTTGAGCAGCGGTATTCCCATGCAGACGCAAGCGGCCGAGATCGACGGATCTTGCTTGCCGGCATTGATTTTTCCGGTTGAAGAAAAGTTGTTTAACGATCAAAACAGTGATGAACGCAAAGTTGAAGCGAGCCGTCTGTTGCAGCCGGACAGCAATCACTATCGTTTTGAAGGCGACGTCGTCTATCAGCAGAATCAGCTTCAAGTCAAAGCCCAGAGTGTCGACTACGACCGTAACAGCCGCCAAGCGGAATTTACCGACGGCGTAGAACTGCAAAGCAAAGATATACTGGTCAGTGCCAAAAATGCCGTTTTAAAAGATCAGCCAAAAGGCGCGCAGCTGAACGACACCCATTTCCAGCTGCTGCCGAGCCGAGCGCACGGTTCTTCGAAGAAAATTCAGTACCGCCAGGAAGATGGCCAAGCCGTTCTGGAAAAAACCACAATCAGTACCTGCCCGATCGATAAACAGCATAAGACCGACTGGTTTATCAATGTCGACCGTCTGACAGTTGATCAATCTTCACGCAGAGTCATCGCCAAGGACGCGGTTTTCTATTTCAAAGACGTGCCGATTTTTTACTCGCCGTATTTCAACTATCCGTTGGACGATCGCGCTTCAGGTCTGTTGTTCCCGCAAGGCGGGAGCTATAAATCGTTAACTCAAACCGATCCTTCGCAATATTTAAAAGTCCCCTATTACTTCAATATCGCTCCGAATATGGACGACACCCTGACGTTGATGCCTATGACCCAGCGAGGTCTGGTGCTCGATAATGAATTCCGTTACATGGGCAAACATAAAGCCATCGAGCATTCGGCGGTGATCAATCTGAGCTTTCTGAACGACGACTTGACCGCTCGTGACGGTTTGGTCAGCACCGACAGCAACGGTGATCTGGTTTACGGCAAGAAGCAGGCCGAGCGCTGGCGCGGTACGATCTCGGCGCGTCAGAACTGGGGACATGGTTTCAGCAGTCAATTGCAATGGATTGAAGTGTCCGATCCACACTTCTTCAACGACATTCCGGTCGACATAGCACTCAAGAATAAAACCCAGACACCGCGCTTTGCCCGTGTCGATTATCAAAGCCGTAACTTCAGCGCCTACGCGACCATGTTCGGTTTCCTGAAATTGCAAAATGCCCCGACCAACTATGAGAAGCGTCCGGAGGTCGGGTTCAATTTCTACCAGGCGGAAAGCTGGTTTGACTTTAACCTCTCCGGTCAAGCGGTTCGCTTCGATCTTGAAGACAATCCGAATTCGGATGTAGTCGGCAACCGTTACCATTTGAATCCGAGCCTGGTGTGGAGCAAACAAAAAACCTACGGCGGCATTACCGCAACCGCCGCCTCGCAGATGGTCAAATATGATCTGGAGAATCAGCCATCGGACTCTGAACCGACCAGCGCCGTTCCGCAGTTTGCTTTGGACGCTCATCTGGTATTCGAGCGCACCGCACAAATTTTTGGTGAAAGCTACCGGCAAAGCTTGATTCCGAAAATACAGTACCTATATGTACCTTATGAAGATCAAAGCAGTCAGCCGATTTTCGACACCCAGGAACGCAGTCTGGATTTCAGCAACCTGTTTGCAATGAATCGCTTTAGCGGGAATGACCGGGTTGGTGACGACAACCGCGTCAGTGTTGCCCTAACCACTCAGTTCGAGAATGCACAAGGCCAGCAGGTGGCGGATTTCGGAATCGGTCAGATGTTCTACTTTGCCGATCGAAAAGTCGGAGTAGAAACCTCGCCGGCAACGATAACCGACCGCCGTTCCGATTACTATCTCAAAGCCGGTATCGGAAGCCCTCAGCTGTATATCAGTTCGACTTTGCTGGTGGATGAAAATGATGGCTCGCTACAAGGCAGTTCATCGCGTTTCAGCTGGCAACCTTCACCGAAACAACAACTTCTGATCAGCCACTACCGTCATCCGCAAAACAGTTCGCTGAACGATACGGTATCGGCTGGAGGTTACAGCCAGCTTGACCAGAACTGGCAGCTTGGCGGTTACGTTGAATATGACCTGAAAGCCGAACGACTGTATGAAACCAACCTCGGATTCCGCTATGACAGTTGCTGTTGGGCGGCAGAATTTGTGGCGGAACGTACACAACTGGAAAATGGCTTGTATAATGATGGCTTTCAAATGCAGTTTGAGCTGAAAGGCTTGAGTTCAAACGGAAACCGTTTTAAAAACGATTTGGCCAATAAATTCAATTATTAGAGACCCCCGATGAAGAACCGATTTCATTCTCTCTTTTTCTTTTTTAGCTTCAGCTTTGTTTATGCACTCTTTCCCTCTCTGGCATCCGCCGATGTCCTGTTAGACCGTGTAGTCGCCGTCGTCAACGACCGCGTCATTTTAAAAAGCGAACTCACCGAGCGCATGTTCGAAAAATCGCAAGAGCTGGCCGCCAAAAACATTCCGGTAACCGATAACAAAGCCCTGCAACAGCAAGTTCTGGATAGTTTGATCTTGGAAGACGTTCAGCTGGATCGAGCTGCCGCTCTTGGACTGAAAGCCGAAGACGAAGAAGTCAATCAGCAACTGGAAAAAATTGCCCAGCGCAATAAAATGACCATTTTCCAACTGCGTAACCGCCTAAATCTGGAAATGGAAAACGGTTTTGAAAAAATCCGCGACAAAATTCGCGATCAGATCCTGATTCAGAAACTGCGCGAGGCTGAAGTGATCAGTCAGGTACACGTCTCGGAAAGTGAAATCAAACACTATTTGAAACGCCAAAAGCTGTCGAAGCGCAATACCGAGGTCAAACTGAGCCACATTCTGATCGCCTTACCGGAGTCGGCAACTCCGATGCAGCGCCAGCAGGCTTTGGAAAAAATTCAAAAAATCCGTTTGATGCTATTGTCCGGAGAATCCTTTTCCAAGCTGGCAGTGCGCTACTCCAACGGCGGCCATGCATTGGAAGGCGGAAACCTTGGCTGGTTGAAACAGGATCAGGTACCGACTTTCTTTGCCGAACAGGTATTGAAACTGGAACCGGGCGACATCAGCCAGATCATCGAAAGTCCGAGCGGTTTCCATCTGATCAAACTTGACGAAGAGCGCGAAGCTGCAGGCGGCGAAGTAACAGAGTACCATCTGCACCGCTTCATGGTACTGAGCGACAATGCACAAAACCAGGAAGTACCGCAGAATATTGCCGACATTGCTGCCAATATGAAGAGCTTGGAAGATTTCAACGCTTTAAGCACCGAATTCAACGACCTGCCTAGCGATCTGAACGCCAACAGCGATCTGGGATGGCGAACTCTGGATGCGATTCCTGATGCGCTTCGCGAACATGTTAAAACACTGGCGCCGAATCACGCTCTGACTCCTATCGCCACTCCGCAAGGCTGGTTAATCATTTTCCTTGAAGACAAACGTAAAGTTTTTGCTACCGAAAACGAAACTCAGGAAGCGGTTCAGGCGATTCGTATGCGCAAAGCCAACGAAATGTTCGATCTATGGCTGCGCCGCTTGAAAGACGAAGCCTTTATCCAGATCAAACTTGACGACGATAAGGGCGCCTAACCACATCCGTTTTCGATCCGCCGCGAAATAAACTTCCTCACAGAGCGGATCGAACCAATCAGAATCAACCTAGGACACTCAAAGCTATGACTGCAAGACTGGTCATCACCTCTGGCGAACCGGCCGGAATCGGCCCGGATTTAGTATTGATGCTCGCGCAACAGGACTGGCCTGTCGAACTGGTCGTACTGGCTAACAAGACTCTGCTGGAGAGCCGTGCACAACAACTGAAACTGCCGGTTGACTTACTGGATTATCAAGCAGGGGAACCCCCGCACCCAAGTCGAAAAGGACAAATGCTGGTCGAAGACTTGCCGTTGAACGCCGAAGTCGTCAGCGGCCAACTGGACCCGTTGAACGCCGACTATGTTCTGAGAATGCTCAAACGCGCTATCCACGGATGCATGAGCGGTGAATTCGCCGGAATGGTGACCGGCCCGATCCATAAAGGTGTAATTAATGAGTCCGGCATCCCTTTCAGCGGGCACACCGAGTTGCTTGCCGAAGAGAGCGGTACCGACCGTGTCGTCATGATGTTGGCAACCCCCGGGCTGCGTGTCGCTCTGGCGACCACTCACCTGCCGTTGAAGGACGTTGCCGATGCAATTCAGCCGCAACTGTTGCGCGAGATCCTCAGCATTACCGACCGCTCGCTACGTGAGCAGTTCGGCATCGACCATCCACGCATTCTAGTGGCCGGACTGAATCCGCATGCTGGTGAGGGCGGTCATATGGGGCGCGAGGAGATTGAAGTCATTGAACCTGTGATGCAAGAATTCCGAAACAGCATGAATTTGAGCGGCCCCCTACCGGCAGATACCTTGTTCACACCGAAATACCTGCAACAAGCCGACGCGGTTTTGGCGATGTATCACGATCAGGGCTTGCCGGTTCTAAAACATATGGGCTTCGGCAATGCCGTCAACATCACACTCGGCCTGCCGTTTGTCCGCACTTCCGTCGACCACGGCACCGCGCTGGACCTGGCTGGAACCGGTAAAGCCGATCCACAGAGTTTCCGCTACGCAATCGAAGTTGCTCAGCAGATGATCGGTGCAAAAACGGCCTAGAAACATATCGAAAAGGACGTTGCATGAGTAGAGACTTTAAAAAACCTAGCGGCCACAAACATAAAAAACAGTTTGGCCAAAACTTCCTTAACAACGGCCGAATTATCGACCGGATCGTTGCGTCGATCCGCCCGCAATCTCAAGATCATATGGTGGAAATCGGACCGGGTGAAGCTGCACTGACCGAACCGCTGATCAATGTTGTCGATCGATTGGAAATCATTGAAATCGACAATGACCTGATCACCCCCCTGAAAATTCGTTTCGCCGCCAAACCGGCGTTTCACCTACATCATACCGATGCCTTGGCGTTTGATTATTCCACCCTGCTGATCGATGAACGTCCTTTGCGTATCGTCGGTAACCTGCCGTACAACATCTCCAGCCCCCTGCTGTTCCACCTGCTGAACTATGCCGAACATATTCAGGATATGCACTTTATGCTGCAAAAAGAAGTGGTCGATCGTTTGTGCAGCGAGCCGGGCAATCGAAATTACGGTCGCCTCAGCGTTATGATTCAATACGCCTGCCAAACCGAATACCTGTTTACCGTCGGCCCGGAAAACTTTGACCCGCCGCCTAAAGTCGATTCGGCAATTGTGCGCCTGATCCCGCACCGTCAAAAACCTTTTCTGGCCGACGATGAAAAAGTGTTTGCCGAAGTCGTCAAACAATCCTTCAGTTTGAAACGCAAAACCCTGCGCAACAATCTGAAAGGCTGGATGGACAACGAACAGATCGAAGCCTGCGATATCGACCCCGGCTGTCGCGCCGAGACTCTAAGCGTTGAAGAGTTCGTCAAACTGGCCAATTCCTACACTGCACTAAAACAGGCAGATCACTGATGGCAACCTATATCATTGGCGACGTCCACGGCTGTTTTGACGAGCTGCAGCGGCTATTGCAGAAACTGGATTATCAGCGCGAACAGGATCATCTCTGGTTTGTCGGCGATATTATCAATCGCGGTCCGAAATCGCTGGAATCGCTGCGGTTCGTAAAAGAACTCTGCGAAGCGGGTAAAGCCGATATGGTACTTGGCAATCACGACTTTCATCTGTTGGCTGCCTACAGCGGGTTGGATAAATTTCTTTCCAAATCGGACAGCATCGACGATGTATTGCAAAGCCCTGATGTCGCCGAACTGGTCGACTGGCTGAGGCACCAGCCGTTGATGGTTAAGCACCCTGTCTATCAGGTTGCCATGGTGCATGCCGGCATACCGCCGCAGTGGAGCATTCAGGAAGCCTTGAATTATGCCAAGGAAGTCGAAGTGCATCTACAGGCGGATGATTGGCAGACCTTTTTAAGGGAACATCTTTTCGGCAGCCAGCCGGATGAATGGATTGAAGGCTTGCAGGGTTGGGATCGAATCCGCTATATTGTCAATTCGTTTGCCCGCATGCGTTACTGCGATCGCAACGGTAAACTGGAATTCAAACAGAAGGGCGCGCCGCAGGATGCACAGAGCGATTGGCAACCATGGTTCGTCTTCCCTAATCGCCGCAACAAGGACTACGAAGTCTTTTTCGGCCACTGGTCGACGCTCGGCGCGGTGGATGCTTATCAGATCCATGCTCTCGACACCGGCTGCTTATGGGGTGGATGCCTGACAGCCTATCATCTGGAAGAGAAAAAACGGATTACCGTCGATTGCCCTCAGCAGCAAAAACCGAAACTGAAAAACAAAGCCAAACAGAAGGGTTCATAATATTTATGGCCAAGAAACCGCTTCCTTTTCCTGAAGATCAAGTGCCGACAGCAGATCAGATGTTGAACCGACTGTACGCGATCGAACCGAACAGTTTTGAAACCGAGCGCATTGCCGAAAACCTTAGAGGTAAACGCAACTGGATCAGCGCTTTCACCATTCCGGTCAGCGCAATTTTATTGGTCAGCATGACCTTAATCGGCACTTTCCTAAGCGACCGTTTTGTTGTCAGTTTCCTGATCAGCGCCCTGCTGGTTTACTGGATCGGCAAAATCGTCGAATTTTACGACAAAAGCTTCGATCGAAAAGCTCGAATTCAAGTTCTGAATCATATCGCCGAAACCGAAACCGATTACGCTTTTCTACCGCACTTCAAAAGCTTTCTTCCTAACAAATACCAACATCTGGTACGCGCTTTGAGCAAGCAGAACTTCTTCTATATCGTGCCTTACGCCAAAGCGATCCAACATCTACAAAGACACCTCGATCACGACGCCTTTCGCAGTTACTGGCACCTAAGCTACCCGCAAACCAAACCCCAGCAGGAAACCCAGGTACAGGTTGAAATCTAAAAACTTAATGCCCGCCGCCGCACTTGGGAGACTGAGGCGCGGATTCACCGCGTTTCTGCCACTCCTGCGGCGAGTAGGTATGCAATGCCAAAGCGTGAAATTGCGGCATTAAATCCTGCAAAATTTTATACACGGCCTGCTGACGTTTTACCCGGCTTAAATCCGTAAATTGCGGACTGACCAGAGTCAATTTAAAATGCGACTCCGTCGCAGGACCCGCATGCTGATGACTCTCGTTTTCCAGCGCCATCCATTCAACTTCGAACCCTTGGCTAATCGCCTCTTCTATCTGCTGCTGCAAAGACATTCCGAACTCCTAAACGCGGTTTTTGATTGGAAAAAGTGCGCCCATTGTAAATCAACTATCAAGCTAATTTATCGACAAATAGAACTTGATTAACAAAAAGCGATTTTACCCATACTTTTTCCACGATGTATAATCAAAGGCTCGATTATTGTATCTCTTTACACACTCAGGAGCGAACCATGCGACGATTCAAACTGGGAGCGGTACTACTGCTCTGCCTAAGCTCTATCAGCCTTGCAGGTCACGCCGACGAACCTGTCCAAAGCAACTATAAATTAAAACCGGTTCCGGAAATGCAGCATCCGCCAAGTGACCGCTTCCCCGGCGATCCGGCCGAACACAAAGTCGTCTATATGTGGAACCATGCCGATCAGGAGTATCAGTTGCATATTTTGAATTCGATCCAGGCGATGATTAAAAAATACGGCGACAATGTCGAGATTTCGGTGGTTGTCATCGGCCCGGGAATTCATGCGCTGGCAACCCATCCGCAACGCCATGTCGAACCGCTGAATTATCAGCGTGTTGAAAGTTTTGCCAAGGACTATAAAGTTCGCTGGATCGCCTGCGGCAGTACCATGAATACCATCGGTTGGACCGACAAGGATATCCGCCCGTTTGCCGAATATGCTGATGTCGGTGCCGCAGCCTTGATGGAATTGCAGGAAAACGGCTATAAACTGGTTGTCTGGTAGCTCTCAGCCTTAAATGAAACACCCAAAACAAAAAAGCGGAGCCATATGACTCCGCTTTTTATTTTCATATCAACCGCTATGTCAGGCTTACTTTTTCGCCTCTTGTGCCTGCAGAAGCAGATCGATCTTGGCATGCAGACTGGCGACCTCTTCTGCCAACTGACGTTCCGAATCCATGATCTCCTCTTGCTTATCACCGAGTTTTTCCGCTTCCATCTTTTTATGTTCTTCATCCAGAACTTCAACCACAATCCCGATCATCATATTCAGGAAGACAAAAGCCGAGAAGAAAATAAAGGTCACATAATAGATCCAGCTCAGCGGGTAGACAGTCATGGTCTCGTACATGACATCGGTCCAGTCTTCAAAGGTTGCGACACGGAACAGCGTCAGGAGAGCGATCCCCAAATCCCCCCACAACTGCGGATTGATCTGCGAGAAGAGTAAATTACCGATGACCGCATACAGATAGAAGATGATAAACATCAGCAAAGCGACATAGCCCATTCGCGGTAAAGCGTTGATCAGAGCCGTTACCAAGACTCGCAGTTCCGGAATAAAAGAAATCAAACGCATAACACGGAACAGACGCAGCATACGCGCGATCAAGGCATACTCGGAATCGTCAAGCGGAATCAAACTCACGACCACGATAATAAAATCGAAAATATTCCAGCCCTTCTTGAAGAAGTCGCGCAGACGATCTTCGGCCGCCATGCGAATCAATATCTCCACCAGGAAAAACAGTGTGACCGCGTAGTCTAAAAAGATCAAAATCGTCGACGCGGTTTCGTTTAGCTGGTAAGTGCGAATCCCGATCATCAACGACGAAAACAGAATGACCGCGATCACAAACATTTCAAAAATTTTATTGTCGCGAATTCTTTGAAAACCTTCTTTAAAAGCGTCCCAAGTCATGCATATAACCCTTAAAAAATTAATCGTCATCCGCCCGGTACAGTAGAACTGAGCCCGAAAGCCACTGTAACGAACCGAAAATCGAGCGTATTTTACTTAAAAAACCGCGCGGCGAAATTGTTAAAATAAGATTTTTTTATTACACATTGTAGCGGAGTTTATCATGGCAAAGATTGAAGTCATTGGACAGGGCGAATGCGAATTCGACGACCAATTCTCGATGCTGGAAGCATTGGACGAAAACGGGTTCGACATGCCTTATAGCTGTCGCGGCGGCAACTGTGGAGCCTGTGCCGTACGTTTGATTTCCGGTGAAGTCGAGGAAATTCAAACGCCGATCTACGAGCCGGGCGAAGGTGAAATCTTGACCTGTAGCGTCATCCCGCTAACCGATGTCGTGATTGAAGTGATCTAGAACCCAAGCAAAAGAGTCGCATGGCCGACAGGTTATGCGGACTTGATACTTGCCGGCAATTTCCTGCAGGCATAAAAAAACCCTGCCGAAGCAGGGTTTTTCTTTAAGCGATTACCGGAATCTTATTGGATTTTAGCCAACTGTTCCATCGCTACCTTGTGAGGAAGCGCGATATAACCGTCTTTAACTACGTCTTCTTGACCTTTCTTAGAAAGAACCAATTTAACGAATTCTTTTACAACAGGCTCAAGTGGCTTGTTAGGCGCCTTGTTAACGTAAACGTACAACAGACGAGATAGAGGGTAAGTTCCGTTTACAGCATTGTCAGTGTTTGCTTCAACGAATGGCTTACCTTCTTTCTTAGAAAGAGGAACTGCTTTAACACCAGCTGTTTTGTAACCGATACCAGAGTAACCGATACCGTTCAATGAAGCAGAAACAGACTGTACAACAGAAGCTGAACCAGGTTGCTCGTTTACAGAAGACTTGTAGTCACCTTTACAAAGAGCGTGTTTTTTGTAGTAACCGTAAGTACCGGAAACAGAGTTACGTCCGTAAAGCTGAATCGTTTTGCTAGCCAATTCACCTTCAACACCAACTTGACCCCAAGTCGTTACGTCTTCTTTATAGCCACATTTACGAGTTGAAGAGAAAATCGCATCAACTTCAGGAATAGTCAAACCTTTGATTGGGTTGTCTTTGTTGACGTAAACAGCCAAAGCATCGATTGCAACCGCGATAGGAGTTGGCTTGTAACCGTGCTTAGATTCAAACATTTCGATCTCTTTAGACTTCATTTTACGGCTCATAGGACCGATGTTAGAAGTGCTCTCAGTTAGAGCCGGAGGAGCAGTTGAAGAACCTGCAGCCTGAATTTGAATGTTAACGTTAGGGTAAGTACGCTTAAATTCTTCTGCCCACAAGGTCATCAAATTAGCAAGAGTATCTGAACCTACTGAAGAAAGGTTACCGGAAATACCAGAAACTTTTTCATAAGTAGGCAGGTCTTCAGCAAATGCCGAAGCTGGTGCAAAAGAAACTGCTGCCAGTCCCATTGCTAATAGAAGATTTGTTTTTTTCATCTGTCGTTCTCCAAAGTTGAAACAGCATCCAAAAGGTGAAGCAAATTATAAGAAGGCAACATAAAACTAACTTGACACAAATGTTACAGGAAAATGACAAATCACTTTTCCCAGCTGCAAAACTCAAATCATTCTGAAAAAAACCGAGCATTACTGTCATCTTTTTGTAACAAAACTCCCCCTTTCACAGCCTTTTTCTATACAATTCACCCGATCAACCTCAATCATACAAAGAGCCGTTATTTATGGAATTTCGTGATATTAACGATATCGAGAACGCCACCTCTCGCGGACGCAAAGAGATGTTTCGTTTTGGTACCGTCATCCTCTTCATAACTCTAATTCTGCTATTCACTTCCAGCCTGCCGGTAAACAACGCTACCTTGAGTGTCGAGCTGGTAGTAGCAGCCATGATCGGCGGCTATATGGCCCTGAACATCGGCGCCAACGACGTGGCCAACAATGTCGGACCGGCGGTCGGTTCCAAAGCTCTGACCTTAACCGGAGCCATTATCATCGCGGCAATTTTCGAATCATCAGGCGCCCTGATTGCCGGTGGAGATGTCGTCTCGACAATTAAAAAGGGCATTATCGATCCGGTGCTGATCAGTGATCCAGAGACCTTTATCTGGTTAATGATGGCGGCTCTTCTGGCCGGCGCTATCTGGTTGAATATCGCAACCGCAATCGGCGCGCCGGTTTCCACCACTCACTCGATCGTCGGCGGTGTACTCGGAGCGGGAATTGCCGCCGCCGGCTGGCAGATCGCCAACTGGGACAAGATGGGAGCGATTGCCGCCAGCTGGGTGATTTCACCGGTTATAGGTGGGATCATCGCTGCCGGCTTCCTGATGTGGATTAAACGCGGCATCACCTATCGCGAGAACATGATCGATGCCGCCAAGAAATTATTACCGTTACTGATCGCAATCATGGCGTGGTCTTTTGCGACCTATCTGGTTTTAAAAGGTTTGAAACATCTCTGGAAAGTCGACTTCCTGACCGCAGCCTTAATCGGTCTGGGTGTCGCCGTTGCCGTTTACCTTCTGGTTAAACCGCAGATTCAGCGCCAGGCGGATCAGATGCAACTCCAGATGATTACTCCGAAGGCAGCGGTTAACTCGATGTTTACCATTCCGTTGATTTTCGCTGCTGCCCTGTTGAGTTTTGCCCACGGCGCCAATGACGTTGCCAACGCCGTCGGGCCACTGGCGGCAATTCACGATTCTATCCAGCACCACGGCATCTCGACCAAAGCGGAAATTCCGCTATGGATCATGCTGATCGGGGCAATCGGTATCAGCTTGGGGCTCTTACTGTTCGGTCCAAAACTGATTCGCACGGTCGGTTCGGAAATCACCGAGCTGGATCAGATGCGAGCTTTCTCAATTGCGATGGCGGCGGCAATTACCGTCATTATCGCTTCGCAACTCGGTTTGCCGGTCAGTTCGACGCATATTGCCGTCGGCGGGATTTTCGGGGTCGGTTTCCTGCGCGAGTATTTAAAACGCAGCTACGCTAAAGCGATTCAGGAGATTCGCGACCACCATCAAGGGGCCGACGAAGAGATGGTTGAACAGTTCATCAAACGTTTCTCATCCGCTTCTCTGGCGGAAAAGAAATTCCTGTTGAGCCAGTTGAAATCGAAAACTGCGGAAATTTCCTTAAGCAAAAAAGAACGCAAATCCCTGAACAAGGTCTATCAAAAAGAGTTGGTTAAGCGCTCGGCCTTCTTGAAAATTGTCGCCGCCTGGTTGATCACCGTTCCGGCTTCGGCTCTACTGGCGGCTCTGTTCTACTTTGCGATTCGCGGCATGATGCTGCCATAATCAGCAAGTCTTTCGAATAAGGCCGTATCACCGGCCCGCAACGCCCCTGCATCCAAACGGATTCGGGGGCTTTTTTATTTTGCCTTCAAAGCAAATTTAGCCGGGAAGTCGCAGCGGAAAGTACTGCCTTTCCCCAATAGACTGTCTATGTGCAGATGGGCCTGGTGCTTTTCCAAGACGTGTTTGACGATCGCCAGCCCCAGACCGGTCCCGCCGGTTCCACGCGAGCGATCCTTGTCAACCCGATAGAAACGCTCGGTCAAACGAGGAATATGCTCCTGCGCAATCCCCAAACCCTGATCACTGACGGCAAAATGCACGCCCTCCTTATCCTGATACCAGCGTGCCTTGATCTCTCCGCCTTCCGGCGAATAACGCACGGCATTGGCAACCAGGTTCATAAAGACGCTTTTTAGCGGTTCGGCATAACCTTTCAACCATAAATGGGTATCGATTTCAAAGACGATTTTATGCTCGTCACTCCCCAGCTGACGCGCTTCGATCGCTAATTGCTTCAGAATCTCCGGAACATCGACCGGTTCGGACTCCGCATTGATCGAGTCGGCCTCCATTGTCGACAGGGTCAACAAATCTTCAATGATCGCCTGCATCCGTACCGCCTGGGTCGTCATATGCTCAAGCGGCAGATCCCATTGAGGATTCCGCTCGCCAGGCATATCGCTCATCAATTCCAGATAACCTTTCAATACCGTTAGAGGAGTACGAAGTTCGTGAGAAGCGTTGGCGATAAAGTCGCGACGGATCTGCGCCAGCTGGTAAAGCTCGGTAATGTCGCTGGCGACCACTAATTTGTGCGTTTCGAAATATGAAATGATCTGCACTTTATAGGTGCGACGACTACCGCGCAATGCGTGAATAATCAACGGAGAGTCGAAATTTCCGAGACGGAAATATTGCAAAAATTCCGGTTGGCGGATAATCCCCTCAACCTTGCGGCCGATGTCCTGATGACGCAGGCCGAGAATCTTTTTCGACGGCTGGTTAAACCACTCCACTTCATTATGCTGATCAAGAGAAACAATCGCATTCGGAATCAGCATGGATGCCGCTTTAAACTGTTCGGATTTATACAGATAAAGATCGGCATGCTTTTCCAAGGCGCGTTGCTTTTTGGAAACCTGATAGGTTAATTCGCTCCATAAACCGGAAGCCGGAGGAAAAACTCGATGGGTACTGCCTTCCATCCATTTCTCGAAGCGGTGCATGCTCCATAGATGGCGGCCGATATAGACAATGATGAAAAGAAATAGAGATTGCAGCCACCAATCGGTGAGCCAAGCGAAAAACAACAATCCCCAGACTGCACCAATAATCCAGGTCAGTTCGCGCTTAACGCCTGCAGACAGCAAACCTAATCCTCGACAACCGAAAAACGGTATCCAGCTCCGCGAATCGTTTGGATATAGTCGGCTACTTCAACCGGCTCCAACAGCTTGCGCAAGCGGCGGATATGCACATCGACGGTTCTTTCCTCAACCACAATATTCACCCCCCATACCTGGTCGAGCAACTGGGCGCGAGAATAAACCCGGTTCGGATGCGAGATAAAAAACTGCACCAGTTTGAATTCAGTCGGCCCAAGCTTGATCTCATTGTCATCTACAAAAAAGCGGTGACTGCTGAGATCCAGCGTCATACGACCTACTTCCAAGCGGTCGCTGTTCTTCTTATCGACCGTCTGGCGGCGCAATTGCGCTTGCACCCTGGCAACCAGAGCACGCGGTGAAAAAGGCTTAACGACATAGTCGTCGGCTCCGGCATCGAAACCTTTGACTTGATCTTCCTCCTCTCCGCGTGCCGTCAACATGATCACCGGAATGGCGGCAGTTTTATCACTCTGTTTAAGTCGCTGAGCCAGGGACACTCCGGAAATACCCGGAAGCATCCAATCCAGTAAAATCAGATCAGGCTGAGTATCCAAGGCAATCTTCCCTCCCTCTTCGGCATTTTCGGCCTCGAGAACCTGATAGCCGGAAGAGTTGAGCGTAAATTTCAACATGTCGCGAATGGCGGCCTCATCTTCAATGATTAGAATGGTTTTTTGGCCCAAATCGATTTCTCCGCTTTAAGATTCCGATGAATTTTCGGCTTCTAATTCTGCCATAAATTGCGACAGTTTTTCAGTATTCATATGACGAACGTCTTTACCTTCGGTCAAATACACCATGCTTTCGGCAATGTTCGCCGCATGGTCGGTGATTCGTTCACTGGCACGCAGGGCTAAAACCATTTCCAACAGATATTTACATTCGATATCCGAAGAGGAAAATGCCTCTTCCATATCTGCCATCGCTTCTTGAAGCGCAACATCCATACGCTCTTCGTCACCAACGATAGTTACGACATTCGCCAGATCAAGATTAGCAAACGCATCCATCGCTTTGGACAACATATCCATACCGCAAACCGTCATTTCCATCAATGCCCGATAACCCGGCATTGTCTGGCAGCCGTATGGGGTATCCGCCATAACACCAGCCAATTTGGCAATTTTTACCGCTTCATCACCCATCCGTTCCAGATCAACCGCGATACGGATCGCGATAATAATCAAACGCAGATCGGATGCAGTCGGTTGCTGACGGGCAAGAACGCCGGCACTTAAACGATCGATTTCCATCTCTTCTTTATTGATGATTTTGTCAATACGGTTTACTTCCTGGATAATATCTTTATTGTCGCATTTAAGGGCTTCAATAGTATGTTCCAGCTGGCGTTCAACCAGACCGCCCATTTCCAATACTTGGTTAAACAGGTCTTCCAGGTTACGGTTCATGCGCTCAGAAATATGACGGTTGTATTCAGAATTTTGCATAAGTTATCTCCTCAAAAATTATTCTTAACCGTAACGACCTGTAATGTAATCTTCGGTGCGCTTGACCTTAGGATTGGTAAACAGAGAGTCCGTGTCAGTATACTCGATCAATTCCCCCATATACATGAACGCAGTATAGTCGGAAACGCGCGCTGCCTGCTGCATATTGTGGGTTACGATCAGAATCGTAAAGTCTTTTTTCAATTCGAAAATCAGCTCTTCGATTGCCAAAGTCGAAATCGGGTCCAACGCCGATGTCGGCTCATCCAAAAGCAGCACTTCAGGCTTGATCGCGATCGCGCGTGCAATGCATAGACGCTGCTGCTGACCACCGGACAGACCCAAGGCATTTTCGTTCAAACGATCTTTAACTTCTTCCCACAGACCGGCACCTTTCAAAGCCCACTCAACCGACTCATCCAAAATCGCTTTGTCTTTGATACCCTGCAGACGCAGACCGTAGCAGACATTTTCGTAAATTGATTTCGGGAAAGGGTTCGGTTTCTGGAACACCATCCCAACGCGACGGCGCAAAGCGGCAACATCCATGTCTTTGGAATACATATCATCGCCATGCAAGGTCATCTCGCCTTCGGTACTCACGATGTCGATCAAATCATTCATTCGGTTAAAGCAACGCAACAGCGTCGATTTCCCACAACCTGACGGACCGATAAAGGCGGTAACACGATGTTCAGGTAACGACATGGTCACACTGTGCAACGCACGCTTATCACCGTAGTAGAGATCCCAATCTTTAACTTCAATGGCGATATTTTCATTTTCCAGGGAAAGCTTGCGATCTTCTCGATCCATAACAATACTTACGTTATTTTCACTCATTTCTTAATCCTCATAGGGCAACGACTCGATCGCTGCCAATTCAAATTCAGTATCAAACTTTAAATCGCATTATCCGCTTAGTTATCCAGTGCTTTATATTTTTCGCGCAGGCGGTTACGAATCGAGATCGCTCCTAAATTCAAGCTAACGATAATAATCACTAATAGCAAGGAGGTTGCATACACCAACGGCTGTGAAGCCTCAACGTTCGGGCTTTGGAAGCCGACATCATAAATATGGAAACCAAGATGCATGAACTTACGATCGAGGTGCACAAACGGTGCGATCGAATCAACCGGCAATTCAGGCGCCAGCTTGACGACACCGACCAGCATCAAAGGAGCAACCTCACCGGCAGCGCGGGCAATCGCCAAGATCAAACCGGTCATAATCGCCGGAGTAGCCATCGGCAAAACAATTCGGGTAATGGTTTCGATCTTGGTCGCACCAAGAGCCAGACCACCTTCACGTAGTGAGCGAGGAATACGCGACAGTCCTTCTTCGGTAGAAACGATCACCACCGGCAGAGTCAATAACGCCATGGTCAAGGCTGCCCACAATAGACCCGGTGTACCGAAGGTCGGGCTCGGCAAAGCATAACCATAGAAGAGTTCATCGATCGATCCTCCGATAATGTAGACGAAGAACCCGAGACCGAAGATACCGAATACGATTGAAGGTACCCCTGCAAGGTTATTGATCGAGATACGCACCGTACGAAGCAAAGGGCCGTCTTTCGCGTATTCACGCATATAAATCGCTGCGATAACGCCCATCGGCGTAACCAGAACCGTCATCAGCAATACCATGGTAATGGTACCGATCATCGCCGGGAAAATTCCCCCTTCAGTATTGGCTTCACGCGGATCTTCGCTCAAGAAGCGGCCGATCCCATGAAAGAAGAAACCGACTTTTTCGCCAAACGACATATTGTTCGGCTGCCAGAATTCAACGATTTTACGTACCGGAACCTGCATACTCTGACCGCCGCTGACTTTGACCGTCAACTCACCCAAAGAATCTAACTGCTTATAAAGAACCTGAGCTTCAGCCTGATGCTGTTCAAACTCTTTCTGTAACTCAGCTCGTTCCTGAGCCAGCTTCACCTTTGCTTCATCATCGTATTCATGATTGGCACGCAGACGCTTTTCATCCAGACGCAACTGCTCAAGTTTATAGTTAACGGCACCGATTTCGATTTTCTCAATGTGCTTGATTTCGGCATGCAGATCACTACCTTTCTGAACCTGCTCGGCGAGGATGGATTCGATATCCTTATCACCCTGATAGGTTTTACCGTCGATCGCAAACTGATTCAGCCAGCCATAAACATTACCGTACTCGTAACGCTCGATTACCACGATATTGTCGGCAAGCTTTTCTTCTTTCGAAATCAGATCACTTCCACTGATCCAACGGAAATCGATGCCGTACAGGTCGCGGTTCCCCATTTTGACCAGGTATTGAGAAATGTGCTCCGGCTTGCCGGTTTGCGGGTTCTTGAACTCTTTCAACTTGGTGTCGCGTAATTCACCCACTAGAGTTTCAGTCGCCTCACCCTGCTTCAACTGATACTCATAAACCGCATGCGGCCAGAAATGGATCAAACCTTTATAGGAGATCATGGCGATCAAGCCAAAGACCAAAACAACACTAACGGCAACAGATGCGGAACTCATCCAGATCCAGTGTTCACCTTTTTTAAACCATGTTTTCATATTTTTCTCCGACTCCTACAGTGAACCGTACTTGCGACGCATGCGTTGACGCACGACTTCCGCCAGGGTGTTAAACACAAAGGTGAAAATAAACAGAACCAGACCGGCCAAGAACAACACGCGGTAATGCGAACTCGCCACCTCGGCTTCAGCCATTTCGACCGCTAGGTTAGCGGATAAAGTACGCATCCCTTCAAACAGGTTCACACTCATCAACGGCGTATTACCGGAGGCCATCAACACAATCATGGTTTCACCGACACCGCGACCGAAACCAAGCATGATTGCCGAGAAAATCCCCGGGCTGGCTGTCGGAAGAACGACTCCGACCATAGTTTGCCAACCGCTGGCACCCAATGCCAAGGAGCCATTTACCAGATAACTCGGCACGTTATAAATCGCATCTTCAGCGACCGAGAAAATGGTCGGAATCAAAGCGAATCCCATCGCGAAACCGATAACCATCGCATTACGCTGGTCGAAATCGATACCCGCCGAATAGGTCAACCAGTGGCGCATATCGCCACCGAACAAAGCATTTTCTAATGGTGTACTTAATTGCAGCGCAAACCAGCCCAGGAAAATCACTACCGGGATCATTAATACCGCACGACGACCGACAGGAATCTTTTGACGAATCACCTTCGGAACTTTAGTCCAGCCGTAACCGAACAAAATAATTCCAAACGGTACCACGATAAAGATGGCAAAGAAGCCCGGAAGATGCGATTCCATATAAGGCGCCAGCCACAAACCGGCCAGGAAACCGAGAATTACCGTCGGCAGGGCTTCAATTAATTCAACGGAAGGTTTAACCCATTGACGAGTCGACTTATCCATAAAGAAAGCCGTATAGATTGCAGCCAGTATGGCAATCGGCACGGCAAACAGCATCGAATACAACGCCGCCTTAATGGTCCCGAAAGTCAAAGGCGTCAAAGAAAATTTAGGTTCAAAATCCGCACTGGCTGAAGAAGACTGCCAGGTAAAGCTAGGCTCTTCATAGCCTTCGTACCAGACCTTACCCCATAGACTGGAGAAAGAGACATCCGGATGTTCGTTATCGATCTCATAATGCACCAACTGCCCATCGGAAGTTTCAACGATCGCACCATTAGCGCGCGGGGCCAGTATCGTCAAACCAAGGGCTTTATCGGAAACCTGCTGCGTATTCAGATGACGCTCGGCCGTAGAGTGGAACAATTGAAATTGACCGGCGGCATCGGTAATGGCAAAACCTTTACGGTTTTTCTCGATGGCAATTGACTTGATTGCACTGCTGCCGGTATCGAAAGAGCGAATATAGGTCAGCTCGAAAACGTTATTGGCATTACGCACCGGGAACCATTGATATACCTGGCCGTGGTCGGTACCGACCATCAGTGAATAATCACCCAACAGAAAGCGAACAACTGTCGGTTTTTCATCCCCTTTCATTAAGGAAAGAGTCTGCTGTAATTCAGGACTCTCGGGATCGCTAAGATTGAAGTAACCCGTTTTCCCCTGCTCGTCGACGGCATACAGATTACGTCCGCTACCGTCCAACAACAACCATTTAGCCTGAATATCACTGGCAACCGAACCGCTGGAATCTTCTTCCAGAGTAATGGTATCGCTCAACATGGACTCGGTTTTTGAGAACAGCTTAACGTGTAATTCATTAGAACCGCTTGCCTGATAGGCGATTTTCATCTCCGATTCGCCGTCGCGCATCGCCAGATGGGTAATCTCACCGTCGGCGATTTCCATCGGCTCTTCACCGTACGGGAAAGTGATATTCGGAGTAATTGTGCGCTTATCGTTCGGATAAGTCACCTTATAACCATATTTCGCAATCAGAAGTCGGCCGTCGTCCAATCCGAATGCAATCTCATTTTGAATCTCGTTGACGATTGTGAAAGCGGTTATTTTGTGTCCTTCAATCGGAAGCATATCCTCAAAAGCAATCTGACCGTTTTCCATGTTGAAACCGATCATTTTTCCGCTCTCGGTGAAGCGTACTGCCGAAGATTGATACTCATCAACTCCGTAATAAAGCGACTTGTCCGCCACTTGCCCCGGAATGGCAAAACTGCCCTGTTTATGAACAGAGGCCGGCACGAATAACGGCAATACAACGTACACCAAAAAGAACATAATCAAAAGAACCGAGAAAATAACCCCTATCCCGCCGAAGGTTACCCCATAGCGAGAAAGACGATCTTTCAAGTTTCGACGCGCTATGCGGCGTTCGAACCCTGGACCTTTTAAAGCTTTATCCAAAGCACTATCAACAGCTGAACTCATAAACAGGGTCCTTCAAAAAACCAATAGAGAATTGCCCGCTAATATAGCAATTGCATATGACAACAAAATTGCAAATTTGCAAACAATTAGCCATTTTGTAATAAAACTGTCACATTCATTATTTCCACCCAACGGCAGCCTGCTAACAATTCACCACAATTTAACAACCAATGCACCAAAAAAGAACAGCTGCCCGCACTACAAAACAGGCCACTTACCCACAAATAAGCAAAAGCACGTGCAAAATCAAACCCTTAGTCTATTTGAAAATTTTATTGGAAAGCTGGCATGATTCCCGCTATCATCAACACTGTTTATTTTTCAATCCACAGCTTTAAAAGGACATAGAAATGCCACAAGCTATTTTTGATTTAATGCAAGAAAACGAAGTCAAATGGGTTGACCTTCGCTTCACCGACACCATCGGTAAAGAACAGCACGTCACCATCCCTGCTTCTAAAGTTGACGAAGACTTTTTCACAGACGGTGAAACTTTTGACGGCTCTTCTATCGCTGGCTGGAAAGGCATTAACAACTCAGACATGATCCTTATGCCGCAAACTGACGGTTACTACATGGATCCTTTCACCAACGATCCAACTTTGATCATTCGTTGCATGATCGTTGAACCTTCAACCATGGAATCTTACGAGAAAGATCCTCGCGGTATTGCTAAGAAAGCTGAAGCTTACCTGGCATCTACCGGTGTTGCAGATAGCGCTTTCTTCGGTCCGGAACCAGAATTCTTTATCTTTGACGATGTTCGCTGGGGTGCGGACATGTCTGGTAGCTTCGTAAAAATCGATGGTAATGAAGCGGCTTGGAACACTGAAAAAGTTTACAATGACGGTAACATGGGTCACCGTCCAAAAGTTAAAGGCGGTTACTTCCCGGTTCCTCCTGTTGACCAACTTCACGAAGTACGTGCCGACATCTGCGCGATGTCTGAAGCCATGGGCCTTAAATTGGAAGCTCATCACCACGAAGTTGCTGCAGCCGGTCAATGCGAGCTAGCTGTAGGCGGAAACACTCTGACTGCTAAAGCAGACGAAGTTCAAATCCTTAAGTACGCGGTACACAACACCTGTAACGCTCTAGGCAAGACAGCGACTTTCATGCCCAAGCCAATCGTTGGTGACAACGGTTCTGGCATGCACATTAACCAGTCTCTATCTAAAGACGGTAAAAACATCTTCGCTGGTGACGTTTACTCAGGTCTTTCTCAAGAAGCGATCTGGTACATCGGTGGTCTAATGAAGCATGCTCGTGCTTTGAACGCTTTCACCAACCCTGGTACCAACTCTTACAAGCGTCTGGTCCCTGGTTTCGAAGCGCCGATTCTTCTAGCTTACTCAGGTTCTAACCGTTCAGCATCTATCCGTATCCCATATGCTCCTTCTGAGCGTTCACGTCGTGTTGAACTACGTTTCCCTGATCCGACTGCAAACCCATACTTGGCATTCGCTGCGTGCTTGATGGCGGGTCTTGACGGTATCATCAACAAGATCGACCCAGGCGAGCCTTCAGAAAAAGACCTATACGATCTTGAGCCGGAAGAAGAAGCGACCTACGCAACTGTTTGTAACTCTCTAGATGAAGCGCTATCTGAACTAGATAAAGACCGCGAATTCTTGAAAATGGGCGGTGTATTCACTGATGAAGCAATTGACTCTTACATTGATCTTAAAATGGAAGAAGTTACTCGTTTCCGCGCGACTACTCACCCAATCGAATTCGACATGTACTACTCTCTATAAGAGATTCGGTACTGACAAAAAAACCGGGCAATGCCCGGTTTTTTTATCGCAATCGGAATTGAAAGCATGTATTACAAACTCCGACAATCAAATATATCTGCTTGGACTTAGATCAAGACATCATCAAAGATTGCCAGACCTCAACTACCGCCTGTCTTTCATCCGGATAACAACTATCGCCAACCAGCGGCTTTTCATTCTGCAATGAGAGTCGATGATATTTGGAGCGATAGACTTTATAAGCTTCCGTCAAGGCATCCACCTGCGTTTTGTCCAACAAACCACACTCGGCTACCGCTTCCAAAATGCGGATATTATCGCTGTAACGGCACAATTGCGGGTAAGCATCAGCATAACCCAGAACCAGAAACTGCATCATAAATTCGATATCGACAATTCCGCCACGCCCCTGTTTCAAATCAAACTGTTCCGAATCTGACTTATCCAACGCTTCCTGCATTTTATTACGCATTTCGATCACTTCGGTTTTCAGATCTTTCAGATCACGTTCACGCCGCAGAAAGTTTTCCTTAAACTCGTTAAAACGTGCAACCGACCGTTCGTTACCAACTACAGCCCTGACCCGGACCAACGCCTGATGCTCCCAGGTCCAAGCCTTGTTTTCAATGTATTTTTCAAACTCATCGAAACTGACTACCATCATCCCCGAGGCACCGTTCGGTCTCAAACGTGTATCCAACTCGTATAACACCCCTGCCGGCATCAAGGTCGTAATCAATGAAATCAATTTCTGACCCATGCGGATAAAGTACACCGAATTGTCTAACTGACGTCCATTCGCAGAAGTCGCTTTTTCAGAAGGCGACACTCCCTCATACAGCATGACAATATCCAGATCGGAACCATACCCCAACTCGATACCGCCAAGCTTTCCGTACCCAAGCACCATGAAAGGATTGCGATCCGACTCACTCATACCACCAGGTAAACCGCTTTTCTTACACATAAAACGCCATGCATATTCGGCGCAGACTTCAAGCACGGCTTCAGCAATCCAAGTCAGATAATCACTGACCTTCATAATCGGTACATGACCGGTTACATCTGCCGCCGCAACACGAAACACCTGAGCATGACGCCACTGACGGATTTCCAGCATAAATGTCTCTTCGTCATCGGAATATTCATTCAGAATCCGACATGCCTCCAGCTTCAGCTCTTCCGCCATCAAAGGCTCATACAAAGTCCGCTCATCCAGCAACTGATCCATCAATGCCGGGTACTTCACCAGCATATCAGTCAGCCACGAACTGATCTCACATAACTTAATCAGATTTTTGATCGCCTGCGGGTTCTCTTTTAGCAAAACCAGATAGACGCTACGCTTGGCAATCGCTTCCAATACAGAAATCACGCGCCCCAATGTCGTTTCATTCGAACTCTGCTCAATCATCTGATGCAGAATCAACGGTACCACCACATTAAAACGCTCCAGAGCATCCTTGCTTAAATTCTTAAGCAAACGAGAAGATTTGAACTCATCCAATTTAGCCAGAAACAGATCGCGGCGATTTTCTTCCCAATCAGCGAGCAATGTTTCATCTTCGAAACTACCTTCACTCAGCCAAAGCCGACTGACATCGTCACGCTGCTCAACCTCTTCCTCGGCAAAAACAGCCGCAAATTGCTCACTTACCAGAGACTTATGTTTACCAAGCTCCTGTAAAAAACGCTCGTAATCAGCAAAGCCCATCGCTTCGGCCAAAGCCAGCTGTCGATTCGCTTCGTCCGGTAACTCGTGCGTCTGTTGATCACTCCACTCCTGCAAACGATTCTCGGCACGGCGCAAAAACACATAAGCTTCGCACAGTCTGGCCGCCACTTCCGGCAACAAGTAACCTTTCTCCGCCAACCGCTGCAGCATCGGCATAAGTTTCCGCCCTTGCAGGCTTCGATCTCTCCCACCGTGCACCAGCTGGAAAGCCTGCACGATAAATTCAACTTCGCGAATTCCGCCGGCACCAAGCTTAATATTATTCAGCATCCCTTTTTTACGGACCTGATCGCTGATCATCTGCTTTAACTCGCGCAGCGAATCCATTGCACTGAAATCGACATAGCGGCGATAAACAAACGGCCTAAGAATCGAAAACAACTCCTCACCCAAAGCAGCATCACCGGCCATAATCCGCGCTTTCACAAGTGCGTAACGCTCCCAGGCTCGGCCGTGAATTTCATAATAGTGTTCCAAAGAAGCAAAACTGACCGACAAAGGCCCCGCATCACCGAAAGGTCTCAGGCGCATATCAACCCGGTACACAAATCCATCCACCGTCACTTCAACCAAAGACTTATTCAACGCCTGCCCCAGGCGAATAAAGAACTGCTCATTAGAGATAGAACGTGCCGCACCTTGCGTCTCACCTCCTTCGGGGTATGCAAAAATGAGATCGATATCCGAGGAAAAATTCAACTCCTGACCACCCAGCTTCCCCATGCCGATAACCAGCAACTTCTGCGGCTGACCGGAATCACGCCCAATCGGCGTTCCGTAACGCTGGCAAAAGCGTTCATAATGCCAGTCCAATGCCGCATTTACCAACGCGTCCGCCAGATCGGACAAATCCGCCAAAGTCTCCTGCAAATCCGCCAGCCCCATCAAATCACGCAATGCAATCCTTGTCATTTGATGATTACGTTTCAAGCGCAAGCGCTTCATTAATTCAGCATCATTCTCCGCAGCAATCGAATCATCATAAACTTCCTGAAAAAGCTCCCCGTCAGCGTAAGCATTTTCCCAACAAGCGGTCTCAAGCAATTGAGAATAACGGCTTAACTGCCGCTCAACATATGGGCTCCACTCTAGTGCTTTCTGCATTGATACCTGCATGTCATCTCCCTTTTATAATCCTTTATAACGCCGGTATTCGAATCCGTTTGTTCAAACAAGAATTAACCGCCTCAATCCTTGCCGCCGATCTTATATAAATATAAATGTGTCTGGCGCCGATCATTCAGCACCCAAATATCGTCCGGTTCGACATCCGGCACATGAAAACTGTTGGAAACAAACCACCCGTTTTCGGGCATCTCTTCCTGAACCTTAAGCCACAGTGTTGCCATAGGCTTTGGTGATAAAAAAGCATACACCAAATCGTATTCGGCCAAATTGACCTGCCACAAGTCATCGGGGTGAATTTCGACCGGATAAGATCGACTGCGCCATTTCGCAATCCAGAAAACCAAAGGAGAAGTCTCAACGCCGACAGAGCGCACGACCGACTCGACTGTCGTCATAAAACGGACATTCTCCCCAAAACCGCAACCAAGATCGATAAAACACCGTGAATGGTTTTGCCGTCCGATCATCGCTAAAGCCTGACGTGTCTTCGCATTCGTTAAGTACAAAGGAACCTGTTCCTTAAACGCATTCTTAAACAACAATACAATTAACAGAGCGATGACCAAGCCCCACCAAGGACTTAGAGGACTCAGCAACAGAAGATACAAACTCCAGGGAAAAACAAACTGTATCCATAACCACCAAGAAGCCATTCCAAGCAGCGCGCTTAAGAAAACAGTTAGAAAAGATAAACTCCCAACCAGAAGCAAATCATTATAGGGCGGCGCAATCCAAAAACTGGCAAGGTAAACCAAACCCGCCAAAACAACTACCGCTACCGCTTGAATTAACAGGGCCACTGCGATCCTAGGCACTCACACTCCTGCACCAGCATATCTTACAATTTGCACCAAAATATTCCTTTTAACGCCCAACAAAAATTTGCGTTTTATACAATCTGGTTAGTTTTATTACCAACAACCTGTTTTTAAAGGCGTTTTTAATACTTTGGCACGCTAAATGTTTTAAGCTTTATCGAACATTATTTCTTTATTTCATATGAGAGGTTAGTATGAAACTGGTTGTTGCAATTATCAAACCTTTTAAACTCGATGACGTTCGAGAAGCCTTGCATGACATCGACGTGCATGGCATGACCGTTACCGAGTCAAAAGGTTTTGGTCGCCAAAAAGGCCACACAGAAATCTACCGTGGCGCGGAATACTCAATTGAATTCCTTCCTAAATTACGTTTAGAAATCGCTGTTGCCGACGAGCAAGTTGAAGGCGTTATCGAAGCCATCAGCTCAGCCGCTAAAACCGGCAAAATCGGCGATGGAAAAATCTTCATTATGCCACTAGAACAAGCTGTTCGTATTCGAACAGAAGAATCCGGCGACATCGCACTATAATCAGAGGGACTCAAAATGGAACAAATATTGCAATTAAGTTATGCTCTGGACACCTTCTATTTCTTAGTGTCCGGTGCTTTAGTTATGTGGATGGCAGCTGGTTTTGCCATGCTGGAAGCCGGCCTTGTCCGTGCTAAAAACACTACTGAAATCCTTGCCAAAAACGTTGGTCTTTTCGCTATCGCTTGTATTATGTACATGCTGGTTGGTTACAACATCATGTATCCAGGTGAAGCGGTATCAAGCTGGTTCCCAGGTATCAGCTTCCTACTAGGTGGTGACAACGAAGTTGCAGCAGTTATCGCTGGTGGCGACGACGCTCCTTACTACTCTGGCATGTCCGACTTCTTCTTCCAGGTTGTATTCGTTGCAACAGCTATGTCGGTTGTTTCCGGTGCGGTTGCTGAACGTATGAAGCTTATGTCATTCTTCGTTTTCGCAATCGTCTTTACCGGTTTCATCTACCCAATGGAAGGTTACTGGAAATGGGGTGGCGGCTTCCTTGATGGTCTTGGATTCCTAGACTTCGCTGGTTCAGGTATCGTTCACATGGCTGGTGCTGCAGCTGCTCTTGCCGGTGTCCTACTACTAGGCGCTCGTAAAGGCAAATACGGTCCTGACGGTGAATCTCGCGCTATCCCTGGTGCGAACCTACCTCTTGCAACGCTTGGTACCTTCATCCTATGGTTGGGCTGGTTCGGATTCAACGGTGGTTCTGAATTGAAAGTATCAAACGTTGAAGAAGCAAATGCTGTAGCAATGGTATTCGTAAACACTCTAATGGCAGCTGCTGGTGGTGTAATCGGTGCGATCATCGCTTCTAAAGTCAAATTCGGTAAAATCGATTTAACCATGATGTTGAACGGTGCGCTAGCTGGTCTTGTAGCAATCACTGCTGAACCTCTAACTCCAAGCGCTCTGGCCGCAACTCTTATCGGTCTAGCTGGTGGTATCATCGTAGTCATCTCAATCCTAGTTATCGACACTAAATTGAAAATCGACGATCCAGTCGGTGCGATCTCTGTCCACGGTGTGGTCGGTCTATTCGGTCTAATCGCAGTTACCTTCACTAACGGTGACTCAAGCATCGGCTCTCAGCTGATCGGTGCAGCAGTAATCTTCGCCTGGGTATTCATCACCAGCTTGATTGTCTGGGGCATTCTGAAAGCAATCATGGGTATCCGTATCTCTGAAGAAGAAGAGTACGAAGGTGCCGACCAATCCGAATGCGGAATGGAAGCTTATCCAGAATTCACCAAATAATTCTGAATTTAACTCCTCGGCTCTTAACCCCGCGCAATGCGGGGTTTTTTTTGCCTGCAATTAATGGTCGGAAAAAGAAAGAATCGAGAAGTGGTGAATCGATTGATTTGATGCGCGCTATAAATTACGGATGCGATACAACAATTTGAGCCAGCGCATTTTCAGCGAAGGTTTGAGCTTAATCGGGTGACGATAACGTAACACCACAGGTGTGGCTTGTGGATTGAATAACGGATGCTCCGGCCAACTCATAATATCATCGTAAGCAAAGCCACTGTCCAGCGCGATGAGCTGCCATGGCAAAACCTGATTACCATACCTTGCCTGAGGTCCATTTACATCGAAAACCAAGGGAATTTTTTCTTCCAGAACAACCGTTTCAGTTTCGCCGGATTCCTTCCAGATGCGAATCACCTCACCCTGCTCCAATAAAGTACCATATGGCAGGAACTGATAATTGGCGTTCAAACTCGTAACAGGGTTATCAACCAAAGGCGGTCCCTCGGGGAATTTAAACTGGCAATAACCGCCCGAACAACATGACATCGCTTTCTTCCCTTTCCATTAAAACCGGAGTATAGTTAACAACTTACAGCTGAAGAAGCACAGTAAACTGCGACTCCAAACCCTGCAAATACTGTACAAACCCCTACAATTCTCACGGGCTGTAACCGAATTTTCGCTCCGTCATCATAAGAAAATTAGTGGACAGAGACAACATTTTCCATCCTCCTGCGGCAGATTAACTGCCGCTTTTTTTACCCCTTGCGAACTTTTGGTGCATTTACGACAAGTGCTACAGACAATCGACTCAGCGATGCGCTATAATCTAGCGATTATTTTTACAAAGTTTTTAATGAGTGATTAAAAAGTTCTATGGATAAGCACTTTGACCCCAACATGATTGAAACCAAGTGGTACCAAACTTGGGAAAAACAGGGTTATTTCAAACCGAAAAACACCGATTCCGCCCCTTACAGCATTATGATCCCGCCGCCAAACGTCACAGGCAGCCTGCATATGGGGCATGCTTTCCAAGACACTATTATGGACACACTCATTCGCTACCACCGAATGAAAGGTGAAGACACTCTATGGCAGCCGGGTACCGATCATGCCGGTATCGCAACACAAATGGTTGTAGAACGCCAACTGGCCGCTCAAGGCCTAAGTCGCCACGATCTCGGCCGCGACAAATTCATCGAAAAAATATGGGAATGGAAAGAGGAATCCGGCGGCACCATTACCAAGCAATTGCGTCGAATGGGTGCGTCTCCGGACTGGAGCCGTGAGCGCTTCACCATGGATGACGGCCTGTCGGATGCGGTAAAAGAAGTTTTCGTTCGCTTGTACGAGGAGGATCTGATCTACCGCGGCAAGCGCCTGGTTAACTGGGACCCCGTACTGCACACAGCAGTTTCCGATCTGGAAGTCATTTCCGAAGAAGAACAAGGAAACCTGTGGCATATGCGCTACCCGCTTTCGGATGGTTCCGGCCACCTTGTCGTTGCTACTACCCGTCCGGAAACCATGCTGGGCGATCAGGCCGTCGCGGTACATCCTGAAGACGAACGCTATAAAAATCTAGTCGGTAAAACCATTACTTTGCCTCTGGTCGGGCGTGAAATTCCAATTATCGCCGATGACTATGTCGATATGGAGTTCGGAACCGGCTGCGTGAAAATCACCCCAGCACACGACTTCAACGACTATGAGATGGGTAAGCGTCACAACCTGCCAATGCTTAACATCCTGACGATTAATGCCGCCATCAATGACGAAGCGCCGGAAAAATACCGCGGCCTGGATCGTTATGAAGCCCGTAAACAGATCGTTGCCGACCTCGAAGAGATCGGGCTGATGGAGTCGATCAAGCCGCATACCTTAATGGTTCCTCGCGGAGACCGTTCGCACGCCGTTATCGAGCCTTTTTTGACCGACCAATGGTACGTCGCCGTCGAATCCCTGGCTAAACCGGCCATCGATGCGGTCAAAAACGGCGATATCGAATTCGTTCCGAAAAACTGGGAAAACACTTATTTTGAATGGATGAACAACATTCAGGACTGGTGTATCTCGCGTCAGATCTGGTGGGGTCACCGCATCCCGGCCTGGTATGATGCCGATGGCAATCTATATGTCGGACGCAGTGAAGCCGAAGTTCGCGAAAAACATCAGATTTCCGCCGATATCGAATTGACTCAGGACGCCGATGTACTGGACACCTGGTTCAGTTCTGCACTGTGGACTTTCTCAACCCTGGGCTGGCCGGATAACACCCCTGAACTGGCAAAATTTCACCCGACTTCCGTGCTGGTTACCGGTTTCGACATCATCTTCTTCTGGGTAGCCCGCATGATTATGATGGCACTGAAATTCACCGGAGAAGTGCCATTCAAACAGGTCTATGTTCACGGACTGGTACGTGACGGTGAAGGACAGAAAATGTCCAAATCGAAAGGAAACGTACTGGACCCGATTGACTTGATTGACGGTATCGACCTGGAATCCTTGGTCGGTAAGCGCACCTATGGCATGATGCAACCAGAGAAAGCCGCTAAAATCGAAAAAGCGACCCGCAAACAATTTGCCGACGGCATTCCGGCTTACGGAACCGATGCTCTGCGCTTTACTTTCGCCTCTCTTGCTTCAACCGGCCGTGACATCCGTTTCGATTTGAACCGTGCCGAAGGATACCGTAACTTCTGTAACAAGTTGTGGAATGCAACCCGTTATGTATTAATGAACACGGAAGGTTACGATACCGGAGTCGACGAGAGCGCTACAATCGAACTATCCCTAGCCGACCGCTGGATCGTTTCCCGCCTACAGGAAGTCGAAAGCGAAGTTCAAAAGCATTTGGACAGCTACCGCTTCGATCTGGCAGCCAACAGCTTGTATGAATTTACCTGGAACGAATACTGTGACTGGTATCTGGAACTGTGTAAACCGGTTCTGCAAAAAGACAGTTCGGAAGCTGCGAAACGTGGTACCCGTCGTACTCTGGTACGTGTACTGGAAGCCTTGCTGCGCTTAATGCATCCTATTATGCCGTTCATCACCGAGGAAGCCTGGCAAGCTGTCGCCCCGCTGGCAGGCAAAGACGGTGATACCATCATGCTGCAGCCGTACCCGCAAACCGATTCAAGTAAAATCGATTCGGATGCGATGGCTGAGCTTGAATGGGTAAAACAATTTATCGTCGGTGTACGCAAAATTCGTTCGGAAATGGACATCGCGCCAAGCAAAGCTCTTCCGGTTCTGCTTGCCGGCTTAAACGATACCGATAGTCAATACCTTCAAAACAATCGACTTTACCTGAGCACTCTGGCTAAGCTGGAATCAATTGAGATTCTAGCCGATGAAAACCAGGCGCCGGAATCGGCTGTAGCGCTAGTCGGCGAAATGAAGGTCTTGATTCCGATGGCCGGCTTGATCGACAAAGAGGCCGAACTAGCCCGACTTGAAAAAGAAATCGGTAAACTGCAAGGCGAAATCAAACGTCTTGGCGGTAAACTGAACAATGAAAACTTTGTAGCCAAAGCCCCTCCGGCTGTAGTTGAAACCGAGCGCAAAAAGCTAGCGGATAGCCAAACTGCGCTCTCCAACCTCGAGGTCCAGTATGAGAAAATCCGTCAACTGTAAAGCTCGAATTAGCCCTTTTGCCGCCGCTCTAGGACTGAGTCTTTCACTTATCTTCATCCCGGCAGGCCAAGCGTCTGCCGCGCAGGGGTATACCAATTATGTGACCGATTCGATCGACATCCCGGTTCGACGTGGACCTGGCTACAAGTTCAAAATCTCACAAATGTTGAAATCGGGCACTCCGGTCAAAATTCTTGAAGTCAACAAGGAAGGCTGGGCGTTGGTCGAGTACAACAAAAAAGGCGATCACCAAGGTTGGATGCCAACCAGTGTGCTGCAAAATCAGCCGATTGCCAAAACACAGCTAAAAGATCAAATTGCCAAAACCAATCAATTGGAAGAAAAGCTCGGGGATTTAAATACCGAATTGAACACCCTGAAAGAACGTTTCACTTCGACAAAAACAGAGCTGGAAACCACTAAAAAAGAGAAATTTGAGCTTGCCAAAGAGCTGAACCGCTTAACGACGCTCTCCAGTAATGCAGTCGAGCTGGATCAACAGAACCAAGAGATGAAATTACGTCTCAGCGAGCTGGAGAATCACAACACCATTATGCGTGAACAGCTTGACCAGGCCAACGATACGGTAAAACGCCAATGGTTCTTAACCGGCGGTGGCGTCCTGCTTCTCGGGCTATTGCTCGGCCGCTTCTTTAGAGTGCCGACCAAGCGCAAACGCTGGGGCGAGATCTAAATCGGTAAAACCGACATAATAAAAAAGGAGCTTAACCGCTCCTTTTTTATTATTGATCGCTTGAATCCAAAATCCCAACCTATGGATTGATCCCCATAATCGGCAGCAACTTCTGAATCGGAACAAAGCCCGGTAACAGGCGGCCATCGTCAAGAATAATATTCGGAGTTCCGTTAACCTGGAAATATCTCGCCTTATTTAAATGATCCTTAATCGGATTCGGACAACTCTTCGGCACAACCTTACGCTCGTCCATCATGGTATCCATCGCCTTATTACGGTCGTCGGCACACCAGATGGAAACCGCTTTCAAATAGGCACTCGAACCGATACCAGCACGCGGATAAGAAAGGTAACGAACCGTGACACCGGCTTTGTTCAAGGCCGGAACCTGATGGTGGAATTTCACGCAGTACGGACAGTCAACATCGGTAAATACGGTTAGGAAGCGTCCCTTCTCACCTTTCTTAAGGCCTTTGGCCGGATAGATGATCATTGAACTTTCGGGAATGGCTGCCATCGCCAGTTTGCGCAGTTCGTTTTGCGTCTGTTCCGTCACGTTTTCCCGCGATTGCAGATCGATCAAACCGCCGTTAAACATGTATTTACCATCGGCAGACATATAAACGATGGTCAAACCTGCCTGAACCTCGTAAACCCCATCGATCGGTGTTGGCTTAACAACCAGCCCTTTGGTGTCGTTCAGCATCTGCTTAAGCTGCTGCATGACCGCTTCAGGGATATTGCTATATTCTCCCGCCGAAGCTTTCGTTGCGGTTTGCGCTTGCGGGGCTGCCGGCGCCTGCTCGGCAAAAGCCGGCGAAGAAACCGCTAAACCAACCACAAGTGCCTTAATTAAATTCTTCATCCTCAGAATCTCTTTTTTAAACTAAATTATTTGCAAAGCTGTGACTATACCACGCCTGCCGACTGGTTTAAAAGCAAACAACTTCGAACAAAAGCTGACTATCGTCTTATCAACCTCGCGGGTGGTGAGCATGATGCAGCTGATGCAACCGCTCCTTGGCGACATGAGTATAAATTTGCGTAGTGGAAAGATCGCTGTGACCAAGCAGAAGCTGTACGCTGCGCAGATCGGCGCCGTGATTCAACAAATGGGTGGCAAAGGCATGCCGCAATCCGTGAGGCGACAATTCACCCCGTATTCCTGCCTGTTTGGCCAGATTTTTGACCCTGTGCCACAATGTCTGCCGTGTCATGGCCCGCCCCTGCTGAGAAATAAACAGTGCCTCGCCCCAGGCATGTTTCAACAATACCGGCCTGGCGTTTCGCATATAGCGCTGCAACCATTCGATAGCGATCTCACCCAGAGGTACGATCCGTTCTTTATTCCCTTTTCCGACGACTTGAACCAGACCGGCTGATAAATTTAACTGTTCCAGCGGTAGAGTCACCACTTCGGAAACCCGTAACCCCGTCGCATACATCAGTTCCAATATCGCTCGATCACGCAGCCCTAACGGAGTTAAAGTATCCGGCGCCCTTAGCAGATCTTCAACCTGCTGCTCGCTTAATACTGCAGGTATCGACTTGGTCAACTTGGGACCTTTCAATAGAGCCGTCGGGTCGGCAGCGAAATCCTGATACTGCAGGCCCCACTGATAGAACTGCTTTAATGCCGAAAGCAACCGCGCATTACTGCTGGCGGTGCGCGTCTCCTGCATTTCAAGCATAAAGCCTTTCAGATCTTCTCCCTGAATACCGGACAAGCCGTCAAGTGCATGTTCCGGCATCCACTCAAGCAATAACTTTAAGTCACGCCTATAGGCCTGCACGGTATTTTGACTCAACCCCTGGTTCAAAGAGAGGAACTGTAGAAAATCGTTGATAAGTTGCTGATCGCTCATAACGGATACTTAATTTACCCTTTCCGTCTATCTTATTCGATTTAACATTTCAGGCAGACATAAAAAAACGCCTGCTGAACAAGTTCAACAAGCGTTTCCGGAAAAAGTGTACGCTGCTTAAACAGCAGCGAAAAATTATACTTTTTCTTTGATACGAGCCGCTTTACCAGAAAGGTTACGTAGATAGTAAAGTTTCGCACGACGAACCGCACCACGACGCTTAACAGTAATGCTGTCAACCAGTGGGCTGTAAGTTTGGAAAGTACGCTCTACACCAACACCGTGAGAGATCTTGCGAACGATGAAGTTTGAGTTGATACCGCGGTTTTTCTTAGCGATAACAACACCTTCATACGCCTGAAGACGTTCGTTTTTACCTTCAACAACTTTAACTTGAACAACAACCGTATCACCGGCACCGAATGCTGGGATTTCTTTAGTCATTTGTTCTGCTTCAATCTTTTTAATGATATCGCTCATTTTAAGCTTCTCCATTGGTGGCTCACTGCGTTTAAGTTATGCATTTTATGAGCCGCAGAGGTTTTGCCTCTGTTAACTTTATCCAACATTTTCACGTCATAATCTAACGTCAGAGGTTGAATCCGAATTGTAGTCCCTCAACGAGAGGAGCGATTTAATCGCCTTGGTATTTGGCCATTAAATCAGGGCGTCGCTGCGCGGTACGCTGCAACTTTTGTTCATGACGCCAGGCGTCGATGTGCGCGTGATTACCACCCAACAAGATATCCGGAACACGCATACCATTGACCTCTTCAGGTCGGGTATAGTGCGGACAGTCTAAAAGACCATCCGAAAAGGAGTCTTGTTCTGCCGATTGGTCGTGACCCAGGGCACCCGGAAGCAACCTAATCACAGAATCCATCAGCATCATGGCCGGTAATTCGCCACCACTGACGATAAAATCGCCAATGCAAATTTCTTCATCCACCTCTGTTGCCAGTAAACGCTCGTCGATTCCTTCATAACGCCCGCAAAGTAGGGTTAGAGAATCCATTTGCGATAACTGTTCCGCCTTCTGTTGAGTCAGCGGTGCACCCTGAGGTGAAAGATAAATTACATGAGGTTTGGTTTCCTGGCTTTGGCGAATCGCATCGATGCTGTCTTTCAACGGCTGATACATCATCACCATGCCCGGGCCACCACCGTATGGGCGGTCATCCACCGTCTTATGACGGTCGTGAGTAAACTCACGCGGGTTCCAAGCCTGAAAAGAGTACAGTTCTTTTTGCAAAGCACGCCGGCTTACGCCGGATTCGGTCAATGCGGAGAACATTTCAGGGAAGAGCGTGATAACATCAAATCTCACCCTGCTTACTCGCTCTCTTCGGCTTGCCAATCCACTTTAATACGTTTATTGGCGATATCGACTTCAATAATGAATTCATCCAAAACATAGGGAATCAATTCTTGGGTCGCGCCCTTAACACGCAAAACATCATGTGCACCTGTTTCGATTAAATCAGTCACTTCGCCAAGTACTTCACCTTGCAGGTTTTCCACCTGACAACCGATTAGATCGATCCAGAAAAATTCGTTGTCATCGGATCGCAACTGCGTACGATCAATCGCGATTTCACACCCCATGTATTCACGGGCAAGATCACGATCTTCGATGATATCGAGTTTGGCCACCAGTGCTTTACCACCCTGTTGACCTTTGAAGTCTTCTACTTTGACTTCGAGCCATTCGCCCTTGCGTTTAATCCACCAAGGCGAATAGCTGAAAATATTTTCACGAGGTTCAGTATCGGAAAAGATTTTCACCCATCCGTGAACCCCGAAAACACCGTTGATTTGACCCACAATTAACTTTTCTGACATACACAGAGTTCCTTGCCGATCAATCGGTGCAATTAAGCGCCTTTAAGAACGCTTTTAACGCGATCACTCATTTGAGCGCCTTGAGCAACCCAGTGATCAACACGCGCCTGATCAACACGTAGTTTCTCTTCTTGACCGCGCGCGATCGGGTTGTAGAAACCTAGTTGTTCAATGAAACGACCAGTTGATTTGAAACGCTGATCTGCAACTACTAGCTTGTAAAAAGGACGCTTTTTAGAACCACCACGGGCCAAACGAATAACTACCATAATATTTTTCCTATTGTTAATCAGACGATGAGAGGAATCCCTCCCAACTAATTCTTCTGTTTGAATTTCCCGGTTAAAAACTTTATGCCTTCACCGAAGAGCGGCGATTATACTGAAAAACCTCACCAAAGACAAGCCCGACATCAGCGAGCGAATTGATTTAAATTCAAACACTTAGTCGGGCTTATGATTTTATGCAGTTTACTGCTAAATTGTACCGAGAACCGGCCTTATCTCATTCCGGGAGGAAGCCCTCCCCCCATCCCCGGAGGTAATTTCCCGGCCAGACCGCGCATCATATTTTTCATGCCGCCTTTGGAAACCTTTTTCATCATCTTTTGCATCTGGGTAAACTGTTTCAACAGCTTATTGACATCCTGCACTGAGGTACCGGACCCCATAGCGATGCGACGCTTACGCGATCCTTTGATAACCGCAGGGAAACGACGTTCCTGAGCCGTCATGGAATGAATAATCGCTTCCAGGCGTTTGAACTCTTTTTCCGCTACATTACCGTCGATCTGATTTTTCAACTGCCCCATGCCTGGCAATTTACCCATCAGACCCCCGACACCGCCCATATTATTGATCTGTTGCAGTTGCTCCAGAAAATCTTCCAGATCGAATTCCCCGGTTTTCTGAATTTTCTGTGCAAATTTCTGCGCTTTCTTCTGATCGATTTTGGCTTCGGCTTCCTCGATCAGGCTCAGAACATCGCCCATACCGAGAATACGACCGGCCATACGCTCCGGATGGAAAGGCTCCAAAGCATCGGTTTTCTCACCGGCACCAAGGAATTTAATCGGTTTGCCGGTGATTTCTCGAATCGACAGAGCCGCACCGCCGCGGGCATCACCGTCGGTTTTGGTCAAAACCACACCGGTCAGCGGCAAAGCATCATTAAAGGCTTTAGCGGTATTGGCGGCATCCTGACCGGTCATCGCATCGACAACAAACAGCGTTTCCGCCGGTTTGACATTGTCGTGCAAGCGTTGAATTTCCTGCATCATATCGCTATCGATATGCAAACGGCCCGCGGTATCGACAATCAACACGTCCATAAACTGCTTACGCGCTTCGGCGTGTGCATTTCTGGCGATATCGACCGGATCCTGATCGGCACTCGACGGGAAGAACTTTACTCCGACCTGTTCGGCAAGCGTTTCCAACTGTTTAATCGCCGCCGGGCGATAGACGTCGGCGGACACCACCATGACTTTTTTCTTTTCCCGCTCGGTCAGCCATTTTGCCAGTTTACCGACGGAGGTCGTTTTACCGGCCCCCTGCAGACCGGCCATCATAATCACCGCCGGCGGCTCGACATTGAAATTCAGCGGCGCGGCTTCCTCACCCATTACCTGGGTCAATTCTTCCTTAACGATCTTGATGAACGCCTGTCCGGGATTCAAGCTGGTGGAAACTTCCTGACCGATGGCGCGATCGCGTACCTTATCGATAAAACCTTTTACTACCGTCAAGGCGACATCGGCTTCCAGCAAAGCACGGCGCACATCTCGCAAAGCGTCTTTGATATTCGCTTCGGTCAGACGCCCCTGACCTTTTAAAACCTTAAGGGTTTTATTTAAACGTTCCGACAAATTGTCAAACATACAGAAACTCCCTAGCCCTTTAATTGCGCGTCAAGCCAATCCCGTTCAACGGAATCCATCCGTTGCATGAAACAGACATTTCTGGAATCAAACTGACGCGGACGTAATCAAATACGTGAAGAACATCGAACCACGCTATAAAGCGGTTTCGATAACGCTTTTTGGGGCATGATCTTCTAATCAAAAAATAATTCCGTTATTATAGCGGAAATTATTTTTGATTTTCAGACCCCTTTTTCCCACTTCTATTTGGCCTTAAATAACGGCCCGGCATTTCAAGTTGTGGCTTCAAGTATAATTAAGGGGCATTTCGTAAGACTTTATTTAAAGGTATTTTCTGCATGTTAATCGGTGGAAGCAGCGCCTTAGTTGCCAGTTTGATCTATCTTTTTGCCAGTTTGAAACTGTGGCAAAAGATCCAGACGCACAATGCCCCGGAGGTTCGCGGTAATACCTTCTATATCACCGCCGTCGCCGTATTAATGCATGCATTCTCTCTGCAGCATACTCTACTGCTGGAACAGCACCTGATTTTCCATCTGGGAAACATGCTTTCACTGATCATGTTGCTGTCAGCAACCATTTTACTATTTACCAACTTCAACAAACCGACTGAGACTCTGGGGATTTTTATATTCCCTCTGGCCGCACTGAGCACCATGCTGCCGCAGATGCTCCAGGAACAGACGCCTTTACCGTTAGAACTTGGCAGTCATGTGCTTATCTCCATCAGTGCCTACAGCATTATGGGCCTGGCGACTGCGCAGGCGGTCCTTTACTCGGTTCAGGAAAAACGCTTCCGCACTCGGAAACTGTCGACCTTGATGCGTGCCTTGCCACCTCTTCAGGTGATGGAAAAAACCCTCATACAGCTGGTTGTTATCGGTTTCGTATTTTTAAGTTTTGCTTTGTTGAGCGGCGCTTTCTTCGTCGAGGACATGTTTGCACAACACTTAATACATAAGACCTTTTTCGCGATTCTTTCTTGGCTGCTGTATGCCATTTTCCTGTTCGGCCACTTCCAATATGGCTGGCGCGGACAGAAAGCGGTTCGATACATAATCTGGGCTTATGTTCTTTTGGTACTCAGCTATATCGGAACTCAGATCATTTTGCTGGCAATTTACGGCTAAAATTGCGCGATTTTTTGCCTGTTTCCAACACGCTTTTAGGTTTTCTCATTATTTGAAATCGGTATAATTAAATCTCATTCATAATCGAAACTAATCGCCTTGAACTCTTTAGACATATCCGTCCTTTTCGGAATTCTGATTTTACTCATCTTTCTGTCAGCCATTTTCTCCAGCTCAGAAACCAGTATGATGGCTCTAAACCGCTATCGTCTAAAGCATAAAGTCAAATCCGGCCACAAGGGTGCCATTCTCGCTCAAAAGCTGCTCGAATCTCCGGACAGGCTCCTCGGTGTTATTCTTCTGGGCAACAACTTCGTCAATATTTTTGCCTCGTCAATCGCGACCATTATCGCCATGAAACTAATCGGTGAAGCCGGAATCGCTCTGGCAGCCGGACTGCTCACTTTAGTCATTCTGGTATTTGCCGAAGTCGCGCCAAAAACACTGGCCGCACTCTACCCCGAAAAAATCGCCTACCCAGCCGCTTTCATCTTAACGCCACTATTAAAGCTGCTATCGCCGCTGGTATGGATGGTCAATTTTTTCGCCAACGGCTTCCTGCGCTTGTTCCGCATCAAAGTCCACCATCACGACGACCAGCACTCTCTAACCCAGGAAGAGCTGCAAACTCTGATTAACGAAGCGACCAGTCAACTTCCGGATCACTACCGTTCCATGTTGAGCAGTGTTTTACAGCTGGAAAGCGTCACGGTTGAAGATGTCATGATTCCCAAGCAAGACATGTATGCCGTCGATATCGAACAACCTTTCGAACAGTTCCTGAAAGCGATTCAGAAATCGCCTTACACGCGCATACCGATTTATCGCAACTCGCTGGATGACGATTTGATCGGAATTCTGAACTTAAGACGCGCACTGCCGGTATTAATGCGTGACGATGTACGCATGAAAGACATTATCAAACTGGTACGCCCGGCCTACTACATTCCTGAAACTACTTCTCTAAGCGTCCAACTAGGTAAATTCAACGAAAAAAAACGCCGTATGGCCCTGATTGTTGACGAATACGGTGATCTGCAAGGCCTGTTGACCATGGAGGATTTGCTGGAAGAGATCGTCGGTAAACTGTCGACCGATTCCAAAGCCAAACCGGTGGAAGAAACCGTCGAGTTAAATGCCGATGGAAGCATGACTATTGATGCGTCCGAGTTTATCCGCGACCTGAATAAAGCCTACGAACTGGATTTACCGACTCACGGACCGAAAACACTCAACGGTTTGATTCAAGAAGAGCTAGAAAGTTTTCCGGCAGCCGGAACCTGTATCAAGATCGGCGACTATGTTCTCGAAGTCACCGAAATTGCTGACAACGCCATCGAAACCGTAAAACTAACAGAATATATCGCCCCAAATCCAAGAAAATCCGATGATTAAACACCCTTTTCAAGAAAACTCCGCCTGGACACTGCTAAAGCAAGGTGTCCGCAGTTTGGCCAAACAAGAAGTTCTGTCTCGTTTTGAAGTCGTCAGCGCCGAAGAGAAGCTGGACGGCTCTCTGTTAACCGAAGCGGACACGCAAATGCAAATTCAAACCGAGGCGTTTCTACAAGCAAACTGGCCGCAATTTGCCTTTCTCGGAGAAGAACAATCACAAAGCGAACAGGAAACCGCGCTGAAAAGCCCGCAGGGATGCTGGATTCTTGATCCGGTTGACGGGACCAGTAACTTCGCCAGCGGCATTCCGGTCTACGCCGTATCTCTGGCTCTGATGATCGAAGGACAAGTGGTTGCAGGTCTGGTTTACGACCCCGATCGTGACGAGATGTTTGCCGCGCGTATTGGCCAAGGAGCCGAGCTGAACGACAAACCGCTGATCGCTAAAACCGCTAAACAGCAGTTAAAGCAGACCAGCGGCATTATTGATTTCAAACGATTGACCCCAGAACTGGCTTGCCGCATTATCCATGACAATCCCTACTCGTCTCAACGCAGTTTCGGTTCAGTCGCATTGGACTGGTGCTGGATCGCAGCTGGTCGCGGGCATATCTATCTGCACGGTGCGCAAAATATCTGGGATTATGCTGCCGGTTACGTCATTCTGCACGAAGCGGGCGGCGTCAGCTCGACTTTGAATGGTGAAGATGTACTGGTTACTCAAGTCGTCAAGCGTTCGGCGGTTGCGGCAACCACACCGGAATTATTTGCCCAATGGAGCCAATACCTGCGGGGCTAACCTCTTCTATTGATGATTCGAAACAGGGACCTCGCAGCTGGCGGCTTGTCTATTCAATAAACAGCCGTTACAGCTCCCTCCGATTTCACCAACTTCAACCAGCCGAACCACCTTCTCTGCAAAAAATCAGCCTCCCCTAGCCTCATTCAACTGAAAGAATTTAACCGCCTTTCGGGTCAATATCTTAAAAGCCTATTGGTCCTAAAACGATGAATCTCATCCAAGGAGGTCTTATGTTGAATTGGTTAACTTACATACAACAAGGTTTTAACCGTAATTTGCAGTATTTTGACTTTCTCGCGCCTCTGGCATTACGGCTCTATCTGTTTCCGGTCTTCTGGTTTGCCGGGACCAATAAACTACAGAATTTTAATTCGGTGATAGAGTGGTTCGGCAATAGTGATTGGGGACTGGGATTACCGTTTCCGGCTCTTATGGCCGTGCTGGCTGTCTCGGCCGAAATCATAGGATCGGTGCTGTTATTGATCGGATTAGCTACGCGCTGGACAACGATTCCACTAATGATCACTATGCTGGTTGCAGCCATTACCGTTCATTGGGACAACGGCTGGCAGGCAATTCACGACCTGATGTCACCCTGGAGCAACGCCTCGGCATCGCAAGCGATCACGCAACTTAACGAGCTGCAACAGCAGCTTGCGACATCGATGACCTACCAGGCATTACAGGAACACGGTTCTCTGGTGGTGCTGAATAACGGAATTGAATGGGCCGCTACCTATTTTGTTATGCTGCTGGCATTACTATTCCTGGGAAGCGGCAGGTATGTCAGTGTGGATTATTGGCTTGGTCGTCGCTTCATCGACAAAAAGCCCTAGTAATTCCACACTAATTGGGCACTGAAAATATCGACGGTGGCTTTATATTCGCCGACCAGATAGTGAATATCATCCGTTGTGTAATCGACATCGGCGTCTTCCCCGATCAGATGACTATAGGCCATGTCTAGCTGCATGGATTTGATAAAACGATACCCCATTCCGATCGAAACCCAACGACGTTCCGAATCCGGGGTTCTCGGACTGCGATTTTCCGGGGCAGTAACCGGCGAATGGTCGATTGCCACACCGCTTCTCAGAGTCAGGTTTGATGTTGCTTTATAGATTGCGCCAACCGAATATCGCCAGGAATCCTGGAACGATTGACGGGAATTCAGGTCTTCCTGACCGGAATCGAAACTGATCACCAGTTCGTCGTAATCGGTCCATTTAGTCCAAGTGGCATCAGCCAAAAAAGCCAACTTGGAACCGACTTCCTGCTTGATACTGAACATCGCAGTAGCCGGTAGACTGACATCGGAAGCGGCGTTGACCGTTCCGTTCTGCACATTCACCATGCTGTATAACGGATCGGTAATTCCGCTATATTTAATTTTTCCTTTGGCATTGTGTTCGACTTTAGAGCGGTAGGATAGACCGATGGTCGTCGAATCGGTCGGCATCAGCATAAAGCCCAAATTATAGCCATAGCCGAGGCTATCGGCTGTCAGATCGGCATCACCGTCCGCAGCACCACCGTTCAATAGCAGGTTATTGTCCATTTTCTGGGTCATAACCAGGTCAACATATTGGACATTGGCACCGGCACCGAATGCCAGCCAGGGTGTTAAACGAGCGGCGATCGCTGGATTCAAATTAATGGTTTTAAGATCGGTTTCCACTGCCTGATAACGGCCGACCCAATTATCTTTATAGACCAGGTGCGAACCATATGGCACATTCAATCCGAAACCGATATCCACCGCCCCCAGATTCTTTTTCCAGTAAAAGTTCGGAACAACCGCCAGAGTAGCACCGTCGTCCCCGGAACCGCTTACCGGCCCTCCGGCAACGCCTAAAAGTTCAAGCAAGCCGCCGACACCCGGAACCGCCGAGCTCGAATAACTGCCACCATCAGAAAAAGCCAACTGCGGCTTGATGATATGCATTGCACCTACCAGCTGATCACCTTTGATTAGAGCTAAACCGGCCGGGTTAAACCACATTACGCTGGCATCTTCCGCATTCGCAGCCGCTCCAGCGTAGGACAAACCTTGTCCGCTGGCACTTTGTTCAATCAATGCAAAACCGGAAGCGAAGCTCCAAGTGGCCTGTAAACCTAGACCTAACCCAAATGCTAACTTTAACCCAGTTAATCGGCTCATACTCAACCCATCCCTATTCAATCGGCGGCTATTTTATCAGTTTTGCTTAAACAGGCAATTGAATAGATCGTGAGGGCAATAAACAAAATCAATAGGTTATCTGCAATCGATAAGGCAATTTAACAAGTGATTCAAATCGCATCCAAAGCCTGTTGCAGGGTTTTGACGCCGATAATTTCCATACCGGGAATACCGCCTTTAGGGACGTTCGTAGCCGGAACAATAGCGCGTTTAAAACCGTGTTTTGCCGCTTCAAACAAGCGTTCCTGCCCGCTGGGTACCGGACGGATTTCGCCGGACAAACCGACTTCGCCGAAGACGATCATATCATCGGCCAGTGCCCGGTTGCGCATCGAAGACAAGATAGCACACAAAAGCGCCAGGTCGGCACTGGTTTCAGACACCTTAACCCCGCCGACGATATTGACATACACATCCTGATCGGCCGCCTGAATGCCGCCGTGACGATGCATGACCGCCAACAGCATCGCCAATCGGTTCTGCTCCAGTCCAACAGTCACACGCTTGGGAGCACCATACGGCGATTCATCCACCAGTGCCTGTAATTCCACCAACAACGGGCGCGATCCTTCCCAGATCACCATTACCACCGAACCCGGCGCAATCTCGTCGCCACGCGATAAAAAAATCGCCGACGGGTTGGTGATCTGCTTCATCCCCTTGTCGGTCATGGCGAAGACACCGAGCTCATTCACCGCACCGAAACGGTTTTTAATGGCTCGTAAGGTACGGAAGCGGCTATCCGACTGCCCTTCCAGAAAAACCACCGTATCGACGATGTGCTCCAACACTCGCGGCCCGGCTACTTCACCGGATTTGGTCACATGACCGACCAAAAAGATCGCTATCTGATTTTGTTTAGCATAACGGGTGAGATAGGCAGCGGTTTCGCGCACCTGCGAAACACCCCCGGCAGCGCTGGCCACTTCGGCCAACTGCATGGTTTGAATCGAATCGACCACCATTACCTTAGGCTCTTCTTTCTGAGCCGCCATCGTAATGGATTCAACGTCGGTTTCGGTCAAAAGCCTCAATTTATCGGTCGGCAGCTGCATGCGTTGCGCTCGCAATGCAACCTGTTGTAAGGACTCCTCACCGGTGACATACAGTACGGCGTCTCGCTGGCTTAACTCACACATCACCTGTAACAGTATCGAAGATTTTCCCACCCCGGGGTCCCCGCCGATCAACACCACCGAACCCGGCACGATGCCTCCGCCGAGAACCCGATCCAACTCGGACATTCCCGAAGAAATTCTCGGCACTTCCGCCAGATCAACTTCGGCGATCGAGTGCACCTTCTGCTCACTGCTGCCGGCATAACCGCCGCTCTTGGAAGAACTTCGCGCTTTGCTGCTGCCGAGCGAAAATTCCTTAAGAGTGTTCCAGGCCTTGCAGGCCTGGCACTGCCCTTGCCACCGAGAATGCTCCGCTCCGCACTCGCTGCACACATAGGCAACCTTTGCTTTTGCCATGGGTTTCCTTTACTAATCCGTTGAATCGCGCTCTATTCTAGAAGATTGCTGCACGCTTGGGTAGAGCTCCTCCAGTGGGAAGGAGTGCCCACTGGCCTGCATCAGCCGAACATGCGAACGGTTCAAGCTGCGCGGTTCGGCTACTCCGCACGAGTGGGCAATCGAAGCGACTTCATGCACCAAATTATCGTGATAATGAGCCACACGGCGACATTTCTCTTTCGGCACCAGACCTCTCTGCAAATGTTTATTGTGAGTGGTCACGCCGGTCGGGCAAGTATCCTGATGGCATTGCATCGCTTGAATGCAACCGAGCGAAAACATAAATCCGCGTGCCGAATTGATAAAATCCGCCCCCATCGCCAATGCCCAGGCAACCATTGTCGGATTAATCAGCTTGCCGGAAGCAATCACTTTAATCTGCGGACGTAACTGATACAGATCCAAGGTATCGATTACGATCGGCAGGGCTTCACTTAAAGGTAAACCGATATCATCCAGTAACGCGACCGGTGCTGAACCGGTCCCTCCTTCGGCGCCGTCGATCGTAATAAAATCCGGCGCACTGTCGCGGCCTCGCCGTAAAATTGCTTGGCAGAATTCATCAATCCATAGCGGATCGCCCATGGCAAATTTAATGCCGACCGGCTTACCGGCAATGTGCCGAACCCGCTCGATCATGTCCAGTAATTCATCATTATTGGCAATATCGGTATGGCGGTTGGGACTGATAGAACTCTCTCCTTGCGGAATACCACGGATGGCGGCAATTTCTTCGGTCACTTTCTTTGCCGGCAGAATCCCGCCCTTTCCTGGCTTGGCACCCTGACTGAGTTTAATCTCAAGCATCTTCACTTGATCAAGCGCCGCAGCCTGCAGAATTTTTTCATTGCTCAGATCACCGTTTTTATCGCGAAAACCGTATTTAGCCGTACCGATTTGCGCAATCAGATCCGCCCCGCCCTCAAGATGATAAGGCGATATCCCCCCCTCACCGGTATTCATCCAGCACCCGGCTAGCTTGGCGCCCTGACTGAGTGCCAGCACGGCCGGTTTGGACAGAGCACCGTAACTCATTCCGGAAATATTAAAGAACGAACAGGCACGATAAGGGAATTTACAGTTTTCGCCGATCACCAACGGCGGTGCGGTGACCGCATCTTTTTCCAGCATCGGAAAAGTGCAATGAGTAAACAGAATCTTGCCGGGCGCGTTAATATTGCTGGTCGAACCGAAGCTTTGCACGGTAGAAAGATTCTTGGCCGCCCGGTAGACCCAACTGCGTTGCGCGCGGTTAAACGGCTGCTCTTCGCGATCGGCTGCATACAAATACTGGCGGAAAAACTTGCCGAGGAATTCCATCAAATTTCGAAAACGCCCAATCACCGGGTAATTCCGCCAAACAGCATGCTCTGTCTGAAAGCGGTCCCACAGATAAAGCAGAAACAGAATCGCTACGATGGTTCCGCTGACTACAATAAAAACCAACGACATCCAATGCAAAATATTGCCGATCCAATCCATTGACCCTGCCATAGCCACTCCTTGATTTGAAAGAAGAAGTTCAAACCTGTCTAGAATGCCACGTTTACAGACAATAAAAAAGCCCGCTAATGCGGGCTTTGACTGCAAGAAACTTCCTGAAGTAGCGTTAAAACACCTTAATTAGTGTTTAACATCGCGCCAATACTCTCTCTTCAACAGATAGCTCAACAGCAATAAAACCAGTAAGAAAGCGATGACTTTCCACCCCAGGTCAAGGCGGTCCAGCTTAGCCGGTTCACCGACATATTCAAGGAAGTTGGCAAGATCACGCACCGACTGATCGTAATCTTCCGGTGTCGCATGGCGCTGAATACCTTCCAGAACATTCGGCATTGAAGTGCCGGCTAGCAGATGGTTATCCCAAGCGCCTTTTTCGTTCTGATAGTAGCCTTTCAAGAAGCTGTAGATATAATCGGTTCCTTTCAAACGCGCCATCAAAGACAGATCCGGCGGCTCGGTTCCCAAAACATCCATAGCGACTCCTGGGACCATACGTGTTTCGACATTGTCGACCACCTTATTCAAGCCATGTGCCATTTTCTGAACGACTTCTTCGTCACTCCAGCCAATATCGCGGCCGATACGGTTGTAACGCATATACTTGGCTGAATGGCATGCCATGCAGTAGTTAGAGAACAGGATCGCACCTCTTTGCAAAGAGTCCTGATCGCGTAGATTGTTATTCGCCGCTTCCAATTCGATTCCATGACCACCGGCAGCCTGAACATTTCCTGCAACCAGCAGGAAAGCAATATTCAAAATCCATAACAGTTTTTTCATTAGCTGACCCTCTCCGGTACCGGCTTGGTCTTTTCATTCACCGAAGTAAACGGTAGGACCAAGAAGAACATGAAATACAGGGCAGTAAAGATCTGCGCCAATTTAGTCAATTCTGGTGTCGCAGGCTGTGTTCCCAGATAACCTAATACCACAAAACTGATCAAGAATACGGTCAGCAATATTTTGAAAGAGGCCCCTCGGTAACGAATGGATTTAACCTTGCAGCGATCCAGCCACGGCATGGCGAACAACACCATAATCGCACCACCCATCGCAACCACACCGAGGAATTTATCCGGAACGGCACGCAGGATGGCATAGAAAGGCGTGAAGTACCATACAGGAGCAATATGCTCCGGCGTCTTCAGCGGGTTGGCCGGTTCGAAGTTAGGCGGTTCGATGAAGAATCCGCCCCCCTCCGGCCAGTAGAATACGATTAAGGCGAACGGAATCGCGAAGAAAACCGCACCCATCGAGTCTTTCACCGAGTAATACGGATGGAAAGGAATCCCGTCAATCGGCAAACCTTGCGCGTTTTTGAATTTTTTGATTTCCACACCGTCAGGGTTATTGGACCCGACTTTATGCAAAGCAACAATATGCATAAACACCAGGATCAATAGAACCAGCGGCAACGCAATGACGTGCAATGCAAAGAAACGATTCAGGGTCGCATCGGAGATAATGAAATCACCGCGAACCCACAGAGCCAAATCAGGCCCGACAAACGGAATCGCGCCGAATAAGGAAATAATTACCTGCGCACCCCAATAGGACATCTGTCCCCAAGGCAACAGGTAGCCCATAAAGGCTTCCGCCATCAATACCAGGAACAATAACATCCCGATAATCCACACCAGCTCACGCGGCTGCTTATAAGAGCCGTACAAAAGCCCGCGCGTCATATGCAGGTAGATGACAATAAAGAATGCCGAAGCGCCGGTCGAATGCATATAGCGAATCAACCAACCCCATTCGACATCGCGCATAATATACTCGACCGAGTTAAAGGCTTCCGCCGCACTCGGCTTATAGCTCATGGTCAACCAGATTCCGGTGACGAACTGGTTAACCAATACCAATAGAGCCAAGGAACCGAAAAAGTACCAGAAGTTGAAATTTTTCGGCGCATAGTATTCACCGACGTGTTCGTTCCAGGTACTGATCAGCGGATAGCGGGCATCCAGCCAACCTAAAACCGAACCCGGCGCCTTATTTTGTTCTGACTTTAGATCGGACATCAGGCCGTCCCTCCTTCTTTAGGATCTTCACCGATGCGGATCTCCTGCTCGCTGACAAAATGATACGGCGGAATTTCCAGATTAGTCGGGGCCGGAACCGACTGGAAGACTCGTCCGGCTAAATCGAAACGCGAACCGTGACACGGACAGAAGAAACCGCCTTGCCAATCAGTACCGACATCCGGCGATCCGATTGCCGGACGATATAAAGGTGCGCATCCCAAGTGGGTACAGACGCCAACGACGACTAGATACTCATCCTTAACGGCACGCAATTCATTCTGACAATATGATGGTTGAATCGATTCTGCGGATTCAGGATCACGCAGCTGACCGTCCAGGGTCGGCAAGGTTTTCAGCATATCCGGAGTGCGGCGTACGATCCACACCGGCTTACCACGCCACGCCACCGTCAACATCTGTCCAGGTTGCATCTGGCTGATATCCGCATTAACCGGTGCACCTGCGGCCTTGGCTTTCTCACTCGGCTGCCAAGAGCTGACAAACGGAACCGCCAAGAAGGTCGCTCCGGCCGCTCCGACAACTCCTGTTGCTCCTGTCAGGATTTTTCGGCGCTGAAGATTTACTTCAGTCTTATTCTCTTGTTCTATCGACATAGCGTCTTCCTAGGTTATACACAAGCAAATTGCCACTTATTCTACATAAGCGTTTACTAAACTCAAATCAGTATCTCTTTATATCGTCATTAAATTAATTTTATCTATGACTAAATATCAAAAAAATATATATTAGCGTTTCACGGAGTCAGCGGCATCTACACCGGGTTAGGCATATCGATAAACCGGCATTCGATGCCAAATTTTTCATTAATATGCTCACCAAGGCTTTTTACCCCCAAACGCTCGGTCGCATGATGACCTGCTGCCAGATAGTGAATACCACACTCAGCAGCCAGATGCGTAGTTTGTTCGGAAACCTCACCACTGATATAGACATCCGCGCCCCACTCAATCGCTTGATCGATATAGCTCTGGGCCCCGCCGCTGCACCAGGCGATTTTTTGCACCATGACCGAGCCGCCTGGAAGATGCAGCACTTCACGCTGTAAACTCTCACTGACACGTTCTATAAATCGTTTCATCGGTATTTCTTCGTGCAACTCGCCTAAACGCACCAAACCGCTCATTTCAGGGGTAATATCTTGTAGCTGCCAGAGTTTTCCGAGCTGGGCATTGTTACCGTACACATCATGACCGTCTAACGGCAGATGGTAGGCAATTAGATTAATGTCGTGCTCCAGCAACGCCTTAATACGCTTCTGCTTAAAACCGACAATCCCGGCCGGTTCGCTTTTCCAGAAATATCCGTGATGAACCAGAATTGCATCCGCCTCTGCGTCAATCGCCGCCTCAATCAAAGCCTGAGAAGCGGTTACGCCAGTCACGATCTTGCGAATTTCCGCCTTACCTTCGACTTGCAAACCGTTCGGAGCATAATCTTTGTAACGCTCAACCTGCAAAAGCCCATTAAGGTAAGCCACTAAATCTTCAGTTAAAATCATAACAACTCCGTTTAAAAAAAAACCACCGGTTCTTTGCAGAAACGATGGCTTTCGTTTTCACTATAAATTCCGCCTAAAGCGCGGAACCCATACGATTATTTTTTCACACGGTAACGTGCTGACGCAGCATGCGCCTGAAGACCTTCACCATCGGCGAGAATTCCGGCAACACGGCCAAGCGTGTCCGCACCGTCTTCAGAAACCATAATCAGGCTCGAACGTTTCTGGAAATCGTAAACCCCAAGCGGTGACGAGAAACGCGCAGTACGCGAAGTCGGTAATACGTGGTTAGGACCAGCGCAGTAGTCGCCCAAAGCTTCCGCAGTGTAACGTCCCATAAAGATCGCACCGGCATGACGGATTTTCGGCAACAGCGCTTTTGGATCGTCAACCGACAGCTCCAAATGCTCAGGCGCGATAATATTGATCATCTCAAGCGCCTGCTTTTCATTATCAACCACGATAATCGCCCCGCGGTCGTCCAATGCTTTCTGAATGATTTCTTTACGCGGCATGGTCGGCAATAGCTTATTCATGCTGTCATAGACCTTGGCAGCAAAGTCGGCATCCTGAGTTACCAAGATTGCTTGTGCGTCTTCATCATGCTCGGCCTGCGAGAAAAGATCGACCGCAATCCAATCCGGATCGGTTTTACCGTCACAGTACACCAGGATCTCGGATGGACCGGCAATCATATCGATACCGACGGTACCGAATACCAAACGCTTGGCTGTGGCAACAAAGATATTACCCGGACCTACGATCTTATCCACTGCCGGAACGGTTTCGGTTCCGTATGCCAGAGCAGCAACCGCCTGAGCACCACCCAAAGTGAATACCGCATCCACTTCACAGATTGCCGCCGCAGCCAGAACCATCTCATTGACTTCACCGCCAGGAGTCGGCACAACCATGATCAGTTTTTCCACTCCTGCTACTTTTGCCGGAATCGCATTCATGATCACCGATGAAGGATAAGCCGCTTTACCGCCAGGCACGTACAAACCGACCGAATCCAGCGGCGTAACTTGCTGACCCAGCATAGTGCCGTCAGCTTCCTGGTATGTCCAAGATTCCTGAACCTGGCGTTCATGATAAGCGCGGACGCGCTGGGCGGAAATTTCCAAAGATTCACGCTGATCGGCAGGAATATTTTTCAATGCCTGCTGCAGGCGTTCTTTTGGAATTTCCAACTGAGAACCGCTTTGCAGTTCAAGGCGGTCAAATTTAGCGGTGTATTCCAATAGTGCCGCATCGCCATCCTTACGAACGCGAGCGCAAACTTCGTTAACGATATCGTTAACCGATTGGTTCGATACCGTTTCCCACGCCAATAGTTGATCCAACTCTTCTCTAAAGCCTGCTTCGTTGGCAGATAAACGTCGAATATTTAACATCTTAACTCTCTATCACTGATTTAAACTGTTTGACGATGTGATCGATTTGCTTAAATTTGGTTTTATACGCATGCTGATTCACAATCAAACGTGAACTGATGTCCGCAATGTGTTCCAAAGGAACCAAACCATTCGCCCGCAACGTATTGCCGGTATCGACCAGATCCACGATTCGATCCGCCAAATCGATCAAAGGCGCAATCTCCATGGAACCGTATAGCTTGATCAGGTCAACCTGCTCGCCCTTCTGTGCATAGTAAGCCTGTGCCGACTTTAAATATTTGGTGGCAATTTTCAAACGATGCCCATGTGGCTTTTCCCGTTCCGGTCCAGCGACCATCAATTTACACTGCGCAATCTTCAAATCCAGCAGTTCATAAATATTGTCGCTAGGCGCTTCCATCAAAACATCTTTACCGGCCACACCAATATCTGCAGCACCATGCGCAACGTAGGTCGGCGCATCGGTGGCACGCACAATCAACAGGCGTACATTTTCCTGATTGGTCGGTAAAATCAATTTTCGGCTCTTGGACGGATCTTCAAGCGGTTCGATACCGGCTGCTTCCAGCAGTGGCAAAGTATCCTTGTAGATTCGACCTTTAGACAAGGCAATCGTTAATTGTTCACTCATAATTAATAATATCTTTTGTTAAATTCAGCTAATCCGGTTTCAATCGTTCGAACGATAAATATGTGCACCGATTTTGTGGAATTTTTCTTCAATCAGCTCATAGCCGCGGTCGATGTGATAAACACGGTTAATTACCGTTTTCCCTTCGGCGATCAAGCCCGCCAGAATCAAACTGGCCGAGGCGCGTAAATCGGTTGCCATAACCGGCGCACCTTTTAGCTTCTCGACGCCGCGGATAAAAGCGGTATTGCCTTCCACACGAATGTCGGCTCCCATGCGAACCAACTCGGAAACGTGCATAAAACGGTTTTCGAAAATGGTTTCAATCACCTTCGACTCCCCGTCGGCAACCGCATTCATCACCAGAAACTGCGCTTGCATATCAGTCGGGAATGCAGGATAAGGGTCGGTTTCAATATCAACCGGTTTTAAGCGACGTCCGCGCATATCCAGCGTAATCGTATCCGCAGTACATTCGATCTCGGCACCAGCTTCTTTAAATTTATCCAAAACCGCCGTCAGATGTTCAGGAGTCACAGAGGTCACGGTTAAGCGACTTTGCGTCAAAGCTGCAGCAGCCAAATAGGTTCCGGCTTCGATACGATCCGGAATAACGCTGTACTCAACCCCTTTCAAAGCCTCAACCCCTTCTACCGTCAGAGTCTCGGTACCGATACCGGAAATTTTCGCGCCCATTTTAACCAGGAAGCGCGCCAGATCGGTTACTTCCGGTTCTCGGGCCGCATTGCGTAACACCGTCGTCCCCTCAGCAAGAACCGCAGCCATCAACAGGTTCTCGGTTCCGGTAACCGTGACCGGCGACATATCGATCTCGGCACCTTTCAAACGACCATCGACAGACGCCAGAATATAACCTTGATCCATTTCGATTGTGGCACCCATTTTTTGCATGCCTTCGATATGAATATTCACCGGACGAGAGCCGATCGCGCAACCGCCAGGCAAAGAGACCTTAGCCTCGCCGAAACGTCCAAGCAACGGACCCAACGCCAGAATCGACGCACGCATAGTTTTAACCAGATCGTAAGGCGCTTCTTTGCTATGGACCTGCGATGCGTCAATTTCAATCTGCAAATTTTCGTCAAATTGAATTTCGACACCCATCGAGGCCAGCAATTGAATGGAAGTGGTTACATCCATCAAATGCGGTACATTCGACAAACGCACCGGCGTTTCAGCCAACAAGCATCCCATTAAAATCGGTAGAGCGGCATTCTTAGCTCCGGATATTTCCACTTTCCCGGAAAGCTCGCCCTGACTATCAATAACTAATCTGTCCATTCTTGTGCTTTATATATTTATGTCGACGATCGCCGGAGTTTACTCAACTCGTCCCGCCTCTGTTTTTATTATTCAACCTTGGTCTTGATTGAAAGTGCGTGCAACTCGCCATTGGCAAATTGCGCCTTAAAAATATCGTTGACCATACGATGTCTTTGAATCGGAGATTTGCCGGCAAACGCTGCACTGGTCACGACCACCGAAAAATTGCAATTTTCACCGCTGGTTTCCACCTGAGAACCCGGAATTTCCTTTTGAATCATCTCTCTAATCGTGTTCGGAGACATGAATCTACACCCCTGTTTAAAAAATTATCCGCGTATTTTAACGCCTTTATGCAATAAAATCAGATTTATCGCCGAGAGTGCGATCAAGAAGGCTGTCGTGACGCCCAAACTGAGGTAAATCGACACATCGGACTGGTTGAAGAAACCGAAGCGAAAACCGTCGACCATATAGAAGAATGGATTGAAATGCGATGCCGCCTGCCAAAACGACGGTAGTGCATGAATCGAATAGAAAACCCCGCTTAAAAAGGTCAAAGGCATAATAATAAAGTTCTGGAAAGCCGCCAAATGGTCGTATTTATCGGACAGAATACCCGCCAGCATCCCCAGCCCCCCCATCATTGCCGCACTCAATACCGCAAACAACAGAATCCAACCCGGCGATTGCCAGCTCAAATCAAAACCGACAATCCCGACAATCAGAATTCCAAGACCGACCGTAACGCCGCGCAGAACCGAAGCGGCGATAAAAGCGACATAAAACTCTAACGGCGAAATCGGGCTTAAAAGTACAAACGTCAAATTGCCGTGCATTTTCGATTGAATCAGACTGGAGGAAGTATTGGCGAAAGCGTTCTGTAATACTGCCATCATCACCAGCCCCGGAATCAGAAACTGACTGTAATCCAGACCACTAAACACCTCGATTTGCGTATCGATCACCTGGCCGAAAACCAGCAGATACAGTAAAGTCGAAACAATCGGCGCAAACAAAGTCTGAACTGCGACCGAGTAAAAACGGCGCACTTCCTTGACAAACAGAGCCCAAGTACCGGCTAAATTCATGCCGCGGCTCCTTCAGCAGTCAGATCCAAAAACACCTCTTCGAGCGTCGCATCGCGACTGCTGATATCGGCCACCTGCAAACCACTGGCATGCAACCAACCCAACATCTGGCTCATCGAAGTCTCTTTTTCCACCTTAAAGGTTAGGCCGCCGGCATCCTGATCAACTAAACGACTGGTCAAAGCCTCCGGCAATTCCGGAGAGTGCTTCTCGACACGCACTTTCAAATAGCGGAACGGGTGCTTGGAGAGCAAAGCCTCGGTCGAATCCAGAGCCTTTAACTGTCCCTTCTGTATAATCGCAACCCGATCACATAAAGCTTCCGCCTCTTCCAGATAGTGAGTGGTCAAAATAATGGTATGGCCCTGCTTGTGCAACTCCTTGGTAAACTCCCACAAAGTACGGCGCAGATCGACATCGACCCCGGCGGTCGGCTCATCAAGCACAATCACCTGCGGGCGATGCACCAGAGCCATGGCAATCAACACTCGGCGCTTCATGCCTCCGGATAGCTGATTGGTATTGGCATTGGCCTTGGCCTTGTCTGCAAGTGCCAAGCGTTCCAGCAGCTCATCAATCCAGCGAGTTTGCGTGCTCCCTTTCAAACCGAAATAGCCCGATTGTAGCTCCAATAATTCACGAATGGAAAAAAACGGATCGGAAATCAGCTCCTGAGGCACCAACCCCAAAGCTCGACGAGTCTTACGGAATTCGCTTTGCACATCCGCACCCATGACTTCGATTGAGCCGGAAGTCGGAATCACCAAGCCCGACATAGAATTGATTAAAGTCGACTTACCTGCACCATTCGGCCCTAAAAGACCGAAGAAAGCGCCCTGCTCAACGTCAAAAGAGACGCCTTGCAGAGCCTTTACATCCTTGTATTCTTTGCGGACGTTCTTAAAGCTGACCGCAATTCCCGAGTTACTCATCCATTACCCTTCAGACATTGATTCAAGCACATCGTCCAGATCATACAGGCCGAGCAAAGTCGACAATTCATCCGGTAAATTCTTCACCCGAATCGGCTTGGAAGCACGCGTGCGCCAAGCCAGAAGCAAAGCCAAAACAGCACTATCGGCATGAGTAACTTTAGAAAAATCGACCGTCTCAACAGCAAAATCGCACCATTGGGAGTGCGCTTTTAATAATCCCGGCAAAGTTTTCAGAGTAACTTCCTCCGGCATAACAACGATTTTCGATTGCGGCATCCATTCTATCTGCATCGTTTGACTTCTCTATTCACTCACCGCTCACGCGGCCGACTGCAAAAAACTTTTATTTTTCTCTTTCATATCGTCAATCACCGCTTGCAAACCGCGACGACTGATATCGGCAATATAGACCTTACGGTAGTTCAGCAACATACTGATGCCCTCTACAGTAACGTCGTAAATCATCCATTTGTTATTGTCGTTATCCAGATAAGCACGGTAAATCACATCCGAACTGTTGCCGTCGGCCTGGACTACGGTTGAAGAAACCGTCACGCGCCCCGGTTTTTCTTCAGTCATGCCACTTACTTTCACGGAGGAAATATTCAACTTCAACAGACTTTGCGAATACGAACGGATCAAGGTGGTGGTGAACTCATCGCTGAACTCTTTTTTCTGTTCATCACTGGCGGTACGCCAATATTTACCCATCGCATAACGCGCCATTTTTTCGGTATCGACATAAGGCAATACATTCTCTTGCGCGAATTCACGAACCATTTTCGGGCTTTGTTCCAGCTCGGCACGCTGCTCGTTCAACTTATCAACCAGCATCACCGACAGTGATTCGATCATTTTTTGCGGATCCTTCTGATCGATCACATCGGCTTGAGCCGAAAGACTCACTACCATTAACATGGCTGCCAGCCAGGCAAAAATTCTGTTTGTCCTAGATAAAGTCATTACTTATCTCCACTTTCACTAAATTTCACTAAGAACTGACCGATCAACTCCTCAAGCACCAACGCCGACTGAGTCAAACTGATTTCGGAACCGTTGTGCAAAACTTCTTCCTCTCCGCCCGGCTCCAAACCGATATACTGATCTCCGAGCAGCCCCGATGTCAAAATCGATGCCGAAGTATCGTTAGGCAGATCGTTAAAATCGGAATAGATGCTCATATCCACTTTGGCGCGAAATGTTCTTTTATCGACGCTGATCGCATCGATACGCCCGATCACCACACCGCTCAACTTGACCGGTGCACGTACCTTCAAACCGCCGATATTGTCGAACTGCGCACTGATCTGATAACTTGGACGCTCTTTCAAAGCGCTGAAATTACTCACTTGAAAAGCGATCATTAACAACGCAACCAAACTCATTAAAACAAAAATGCCAACCCAAATTTCAATCCGTGCCTGTTTTTTCATTTTGATAAACCCTAAATATGTAAATTCTTTGCTTTCGGCCGCTTATGCGAATTCTGTCATCTCAACCTTAATCGAACATTAAAGCGGTCAATACGAAGTCCAGTCCTAAAACACCCAATGAGGAATGCACCACTGTGCGTGTCGTCGCATTACTGACCCCTTCGGAGGTCGGAATGGCATCATTCCCCTGAAACAATGCGATCACTGCAATCAGAATCGCAAACGCCACGGATTTGATAATGCCGTTGATAACATCATCATTCCAATCAACATGGCTGTGCATCTGTGACCAGAAGGAACCTTCGTCGACCCCCAGCCATCCGACGGCAACCATATAACCGCCCAAAATACCCAGGGCCGTAAACAATAAAGTCAACAGAGGTAAAGCGATAATCGCCGACAATAAGCGCGGTGCATAAATAAATTTAAGCGGATCGATAGCCATCATTTCCAAAGCGGAAACCTGCTCGGTCGAACGCATGAGACCGATCTCTGCCGTTAAAGCAGAACCGGCACGCCCGGCAAATAACAGTGCCGCGACCACCGGCCCCAACTCACGCAACAGAGACAAGGCCGTCATGGTTCCAACCGCCTCTTCCGAGTTATAGTCGACCAGCACATTGTAACCCTGCAAGCTCAAGACCATGCCGACAAACAATCCCGCAGTCAGAATAATCGGCAAAGACAGTACACCTGCCACATAAACCTGCTTAACCAAAAGATCAAAGCGCAAAACCGCAAACGGCAATGCCGGGATTAGCGACAATAAAAACAGTGCGCCACGTCCGAAGCTGGAAATGATCCCCAGCGTGTTTTTGCCGACCGATTGAATATAAGATAGCGATTTACTGATCATTTACGGCGCCCTCTTTTAGCCAATCTTTGGCGAACATCCTCAATATATGGCTCTGCCGGATAGTGGAACGGAACCGGACCATCCGGAAGGCCGTGTACAAACTGATGAACATAGCCGCTATTTTCTTCGGCGATCTCTTCCTTGGTTCCTTGTGCGACAATGCGCCCTTCGGAAATGACGCAAACATTATCAGCAATCGACAAGACTTCGTCGACATCATGCGAAACCACAATACTGGTGACCCCCAGACTGTCGTTTAACTTGCGGATCAAAGCCACCAGCACACCCATGGTAATCGGGTCTTGGCCGACAAAAGGTTCATCGTAAAAAATCATCTCCGGATCCAAGGCAATCGCGCGAGCCAACGCGACGCGACGCGACATGCCACCGGACAATTCAGACGGCATTAAATCTCGCGCACCGCGCAAACCGACTGCCTGTAACTTCATTAACACCAACGGATCGATTAAGCTTTCCGGCAGTTTGGTGTGCTCACGAAGCGGAAAAGCGACATTGTCAAATACGTTTAAATCGGTCAGCAAGGCGCCGCTTTGAAAGAGCATCCCCATTTTTCTGCGCAGTCGGTACAAATCGCCTCGCGACAAACTATGTACATTTTGACCTTCAACATAGATTTCGCCGCTGTCCGGTTTAAGCTGTCCGGCGATTAACTTTAGCAACGTGGTCTTACCGGTACCGCTCGGCCCCATGATCGCCGTCACCTTGCCTTTTGGGATCGACAAAGTCACACCGTCGAAGATTTTGCGATCCCCGCGGGAAAAACTCAGATTTTTTATTTCAATCAAATTATCGCTATTCATACTTTTCCCAAATAAGAACCCGCGAAAAATGTGCGAGTCATTTCTGGATTTTTCACCAGAATTCTTCTAATAGCCGAGTAATTCCGCCATCAATTTCATTTGTCGCAAACTGTCGATACTCAATTCATCCACATCGATCAGAAACACTGTTCCGACGGTTTCCGGCAAGCCGGCAACGAAACTGCGTAAAAGCTCCGTTCGTTCCTTGGCTGTTTCCGGCAGACTATCGACATATCCCAGCGGCTGTCCCGAAACAATCGCGCCATTATACTGCCATTGCCAACCTGGCAAGGCGCTTTGTTTTGCAACCAACGTCACCGGCAATCCGGCGACATCCTGATCCAACTTTTGCAGGTCAACCTCATCGGAGCGTAACACTACCGCAAATGCTCGAGAACCTAAAACCGTTTTCAGGCTTTCCAACTTGCGAGTCACTTCAATATCAGGCAAATCCAACAATTCAAAGCAGCAGGCAAAGGGGTTTTCCAGAGCACCATCAATCTCTTCAATTTGCTCATCATCCCACTGAGACCACACAAAAAACGGCACCAATAGTGCACGAAACTCGTTGGCGTAATAATCCAGCTGCCATTCTTCCGGCATATCATCCGGATAAAATGTTCCCAACCAGTTTTCACGCTGCCATCCCTTGGCGCCCAATGTCAGATTTTCCATAGAAAATAAAACCGCCTTATCTAATGTTTCTGAGCATTTTAGCGGTTGTACGCCTCTCTTCACAGACCCATTCAGTAAAACACTATGACAATTTTCACTTCCCTTCGGCCCGCGATTCGCCAAGGCACAAAGGGAAGAAGGAGACTCGATACACCTAGCACATAGAGATGACACAAACTTGCTTACACCCCATAATACCTCTATAGGTGCTTATAAGTTTTATTTATTAGTGGTTTGCAGTATAATCTTCTTCCAAATTATTTAGGATTAACTCAACACCTCATTATGATCAGTTCCCTTCTTATTCCTAGCCTTGTCTTACTAGTTGGCCTAGCTTTACTGGTATGGAGTTCGGATATTTTCATCGACGGTGCTGCCAGCACTGCAGTTCATCTACAGATATCCCCACTTATTATCGGTGTTGTTGTTCTTGGTTTCGGTACCTCCATGCCGGAAATCGTCGTATCCAGCATCGCCTCTTTAGATAACAGCCCCGGATTGGCAATCGGTAATGCCATAGGCTCCAACATCGCCAATGTCGGCCTGGTTCTCGGCGTAACGGCATTAATTGCACCAATCATCGTAAAATCATCGATTCTGAAACGCGAACTCCCTATGCTGCTGGCGATCTCGCTTGGCGTATTCCTATTGCTCAGCGATGGTTCGCTGGATTTTTTTGACGGCATAATTATGGTCTCCGCTCTGGTCGCTGCGATGTTCTGGATGATTCGCGTCAACAAAGAAATCGACCCGAGCGATCCGATTGCCAGTGAGACCCAACACGAAATCGAAAGCATGCAGAGCTTAAGCATGAACAAATCCCTTCTGTTCTTGCTCATCGGCCTGATAATTCTAATGAGCAGTGCACAAATGATGGTCTGGGGAGCGGAACATATCGCTCGCTACTTCGAAGTACCGGATGTCATTATTGGTCTAACTATTATCGCCATCGGCACCAGTCTCCCCGAACTGGCGGCAGCCATTGCGGCAGCCAGAAAAAATGAAGCCGATCTGATGATCGGCAACATCGTCGGTTCAAACCTGTTTAATATTCTTGCAGTTTTATCTGTTCCGGCTCTGATTGCTCCGGGTTCATTGGAAAAAGACGTTCTCTGGATCGACTATCCGGTCATGCTCGGCTTCACACTGCTAATGCTGGTACTGGCTCTTCCCCTGCGAGGAAAAACCGAAATCGCTAAAGTGAAAGGGCTTTTACTTACTTCACTATTTGTGGCATATTTAGGCTTGCTTTACGTCCGCTCGACTGGGGCTTAACGCATACAGCAAAACAATACAACCCCCAGGTGGCTTAATGAACTTCCCACAAACACTGATAGATAAAGCAAAAAAAATCAAACTGTTGATTCTCGATATTGACGGCGTCATGACCGACAATAAATTGATCTACAGCGATCAAGGTATTGAGTTGAAAGCGTTTTATACCCGCGACGGTCATGGCATGGTCATGTTGCAAAGAAGCGGAATTGAAATCGCCATTATCACCGGCCGAAAATCACCGCTGATTGATAAACGCATGCGCGATCTAAAGGTTAAACACGTTTATCAGGGCGTTCCGGACAAACTCCCCAGCTTTCAAGATCTGGTATCCCGCTTGGGGCTGGAACTTGACGAAATCGCCTATATCGGCGATGACATTCTTGATCTGCCGATCCTGATGCGTGTCGGGCTCAGTGCCACCCCGGCTGACGGTGATCCGGAAGTTCAATCAAGAGTCGACCATATTTCAACATTCAACGGCGGCCATGGCTGTGTACGAGAAATGTGCGAACTCTTAATGAAAAGCCAGGATAGCTGGCAACAACATATGGATTTTTATTTGCGAGGCATCTAAACCGCAAAAAGCCGGTTTCACCCTGCCTTGCGAGACCCCATTCAACCGTTCTATACTTAAAATTGGTTTAGCTTCGGTCAATTCACGCGGAGGCCATAATGCTTTCATCTCGACTGGCTCTTTATCTGTTCACACTTGGGCTCGCTATTATCGCAATCGTGCTACACAATCGATTCGGGCCACAATCTTCATCCGACGAAAAAACCACCCAATCGCCGGAAAAGAGTCAGCACCAATGGTTAACGGAAAACGCAACTCTCTGGCGTTACCAACCGGAACAACAGACCATCGTTCATGCCGACAAAATTGAAAACGACGGTGAATTCAGCAAATTAACCAAACCGAATCTTTATCTCATCAATGAACGAGGCTCAACCAGCATCCAGGCCGAAAAAGGCATTACCGATAAAAATCAGGTCATCAATCTGTCGGAAAATGTCGAGATGAAACAATTCAACGACCAATCCCCAAACCGGCTTATCGGGCAACTGGATACCAGCAGCATTAAATACAACGCGGCCAGCGATTTTCTGCAAACCGAACAGAAAGTCATCATCCAAAACGACTACGGCACCACACAGGCTATCGGTCTTGAGGCCGATTTAAAAAACGCAGAATACCGGTTGCTTTCTCAGGTTAAAGCTACTTATCATATGCAGTCTGAGGCCGAAATCCCTCCCTCAGATTCACCGACTCCCTAAAAAGGTCCGTAAATGCGAATAACCAACACCTTTCTACTCTGCTTGGCAATGATATTCAGCCAATCCGTATATGCCGCAGACAAGGATGAGAGCAAGGCGCCTGTGCAAATCAGTGCCGATAGCTTGCAGGTAATGGAACAGCAGGGAACCAGTATTTATCAGGGTCAGGTTAAAATCAAACAGGGCTCTTTCGAATTGAGCGGCGACGAAGTGATCGTCAAACATCCAAACAATCAGCTGAAAACCCTGACCGCTAAAGGCAAACCAGCCAACTTCCAACGTTATATACAGGAAGAAAAGACCTGGGTCAAAGGCCAGGCGGAACAGATTACCTACGATGCAAAAAGCCGTATTGTCACTTTAACTGGCAATGCGTCAGTCGAGCAGAGCAGTAAACATAGAATCAGCGGCCCGGAACTCATCTACGACATCGAGAAACAGACTTTGCAAGCCAATAGTTCACCAAGCCAGAAACAGCGCATTTCGGTTACTCTAACACCTGATACCGAGAATTGATCCATGCCGCATTTTTACGCTCGAGGACTCGCGAAAAGCTACAAACAACGCAAGGTCGTGACCAGTGTCGATCTGGACGTCTACAGCGGCCAGGTTGTCGGCCTGCTCGGCCCGAACGGTGCCGGAAAAACCACCACTTTTTATATGATGACCGGTCTGGTCACCAACGACGGTGGAGAGATTTTCCTCGACGACACTGAAATCAGCCAGCTTGCCATCCATCAAAGAGCGCGACTCGGAATCGGCTACCTGCCGCAGGAAGCATCGGTCTTTCGCAAGTTGACCGTCACCGAGAACATTATGGCCATTCTGGAAATGCGCCCCGAGCTATCCAGAGACCAACGCAATGCGCTCTTCGAGAATCTGATCGACGATCTGCAAATCGGACATATTCTGCAACAGCCCGGTCAAGCCCTCTCGGGTGGTGAACGACGCCGAGTTGAGATCGCGCGAGCCTTGGCAATGGAACCAAACTTTATCCTTCTGGATGAACCCTTTGCCGGTGTCGATCCGATTTCCGTCAAAGACATTCAGAACATTATTCGCCATCTCAAAGATAAAAACATCGGTGTTCTGATTACCGATCACAATGTGCGCGAAACCTTAGGCGTCTGCGATGCAGCCTATATTCTTCATGCGGGAACAATTCTGGCTTCCGGCAGCCCTGAAGAAATTCTTAGAAACCCTGATGTTAAGCGGGTTTATCTTGGCGAAGACTTCAAATAAAAACCATATTTTTCCCGAGAAACAAAACTTTTCTTAACCGAAATCATGGATTCAAACTTTCTCAAGTTTTTCTATGATTCCGGCTCTTTTCTTTCTGACTTCGAGTGGTATACTGAAATTGAAGCAGAAAAAACCTCACTCCATAAAGAGTCGACTCTGCCCACATCACTGATCGCAAATCACAAAAAATAAAGGAGCGATACTATGCAAATCAATATCACTGGCCACCACATCGACATCACCGACGCACTTCGCAGTTACGTTTCCGAAAAAATGGAAAAATTGGAAAGACATTTCGACCACGTTACGAATGTACATGTCATTTTGACAGTGTCAAAACAGAATCAGAAAGCAGAAGCGAATGTTCATGTATCGGGTGCAGATTTGTTCGCTCAACACGAAACAGAAGATATGTATGCATCTATCGACGGTTTGGTAGATAAATTGGATCGTCAAATTATCAAACATAAAGAAAAAGTCAGTGACCACCGCCAAAAATCCGGTGGGGTAAAAAACATGGGTGCTGAAGCCTAACAAATATCTCCAACTAAAATACCCCGTGCGACGGGGTATTTTTTTGTCCTTTTTCGCCTCGATCCAACCACGTCAAACTCTCTTCCATATTTGATAAAAAGGTCACAATTCCCGCTACACGGCCTGCTAGAATACTCTACAATAATCAAGGCAAAACGCCGCAGCATCAAACCTTCATGCAAGCAAGCCTTCTCACGACTCTAAAGGCACAAGATACGATATGAGCCAGAATAATCCAAATATCGATAAAGCAAAACTAACGGAAGATTTACTGGATGCCGTAGCTAAAGGCGACCTTGAACAAATTAGTGCGCTCTTCTCACATCTGGTTCCGGAAGAGATCGCCGAATTGCTTGAAGCGACACCGTCCAAAGACCGACAAGTTCTATGGCAAGCAATTCCTACGGATCAGCAGGGGGAAATTCTTACCCATACCAATGAAGAAGTCCGTGCCAACCTGCTTACCACCATGGAGAGCCATGAAATCGCCGGCCTGGCTGAAGAGTTGGAAACCGATGATATCGTAGACATCGCCCAATCTCTTAAACCGGAAGAACAGGAAGCCCTACTCTCCTCTCTTGACGAACAAGAAAGAACGGCCGTTGAAACCGCTTTATCCTTTCCTGAGGACACCGCCGGAGGTTTGATGAGTACCGACTTTATTTCGGTACGTGCGGATATCGCCCTTGACGTTGTCTTGCGTTATTTGCGTCAACTCGGTTCACTACCGGCCTCAACCACAACCCTTTTTGTCCGTGACCGTGACGACCACTATGTCGGTACCCTGAAAATCACCGATTTATTGGTACATGACGGCGAAACCTTAGTCGAAGAGCTGGTCAACACCCATATTCCAGCCGTTCGTGCGTACTTACCGGCCAAAACCGTAGCGCACCTATTTGAGAAAAACGACTTGATTTCCGCTCCGGTAGTTAACGACAACAATCAGATTCTCGGCCGTATCACCATCGATGACGTGGTCGATATAATCCGTGAGGAAGCCGAGCACGCACAAATGGCCAGCGCCGGTCTGGATGAAGACGAAGATATCTTCGCACCGGCCAGACGGGCGGCGAAACGCCGTACTTTCTGGCTGGGTATTAACCTGCTTACCGCCATTTTCGCCTCGATCGTTATCGGCTTGTTCGATGCCTCGATTGAGAAAGTCGTCGCTCTTGCCGTTCTGATGCCGATCATTGCCAGCATGGGGGGTATCGCCGGTACGCAAACCGCCACCATCGTTATTCGTGCCCTGGCGACGGGAAAACTGGCCAAAAGTAACAGTCGATCGCTACTGATCAAAGAAACTACCGTCGGCCTGTTCAACGGCCTGATCTGGGCAATTTTAACCGGAACCGCGGTACTGCTATGGTTCCAAGATGCCGCTTTAAGCGCGATCTTTGCAACCGCCATGTTAATCAATCTGATCGCAGCCGCCTTTGCCGGAGCCATGATCCCCTTAGTACTGCAGCGCTTGAAAATCGATCCAGCGCTGGCATCCGGATTAATGCTCACCACCGTGACCGATTCTCTCGGCTTTTTCGTTTTCCTAGGCCTGGCAACCATCGTTCTGCTATAACGAAAAACCAAATAATAGCGTTAATCACCAACTCTTAATGAAAATTGCAAACAGCGTGAAAGTTAATCCTTCACGCTTGTAATAGACAGAGAAGTGGCATAGCATTAAATCCATCACGATTTACATTAAAGCTGGGGACAGATAATGACTCGAAATACTCTATTAGCAGCCATCCTTGCTACAACAGCAACACTAAACCTTACAGGTTGTGGAACTGCACAAACCAAAGAAGAACAAGAAACCGAAAAAAACGTTATCACCGCCGTAGCGGCGATTGGCGGTGCCTTGGCAGCTAATGCCTTAGGCATGGACAGCAACGCCGGTAAAGCGGTTGTGGGCGTTATCGCAGGTGTAACAGCTCGTAAAGTTTATGAAGAAGTCAATCAGGATACCGCCAACGATCCTAATACCGATGTTGAAGCGGTCAAAATTAACGGACAGGAATACATCCAGGTCAATGTTAAGGACGTCAACTTCCGAAAAGGTTCCGCACAGCTTGACCCTGAAGAGCTAAACCGCTTGGTTCCGGTTCTAAACACACTGAAAAAACACCCTAATACGCGCGTGCATATCGAAGGACATACCGACTCCGACGGTAGCGAAGCTTACAACCAGCAACTATCTGAAAACCGTGCTAAAAACGTTGCCATGTATCTGATCAACAATGGTATCAGCTCCAGCCGCATCGTTACCTACGGTTACGGCGAAAGCCGTCCGATTGCCAGTAATGCAACAGCGGAAGGAAAACGCATGAACCGCCGCGTAACTTTCCTGATCAGTGAAATCTAATCACTTTCGTTAAACATCCAACGAAAATCAATAAAAAAGCCCGAACCAAATGGTATCGGGCTTTTTTATTACATCAACGTTTAGATAGTGACGGCTTAGTGCTCGCGAGTAGCCACAAATTGCAGGTTTGGCCAACGCTCTTCCGTCAAACTTAAATTGACGCGAGTCGGAGCGATATACACCAACTGGTCGGCAGCATCGTAAGCAACGTTTTCATGCACCTTATCGGTAAACTTATCGATCTCCGCTTTATCTCCGATCACCCAACGGGCGGTGGTGACATTTACCGGCTCAAACAGGCAAGTGACGTTATATTCGTCTTTCAAGCGCTGTGCGACCACTTCAAACTGCAGTACCCCAACGGCACCGAGAATCAGATCATTATTATTCACCGGACGGAACAACTGTGTCGCCCCTTCTTCGGAAAGCTGAGTCAACCCTTTCTGCAAGGCTTTCATTTTCATCGGATCTTTCAACTGCGCACGGCGGAACAATTCCGGAGCAAAGTTTGGAATCCCGGTGAATTTTAAATCTTCACCCTGAGTAAACGTATCACCGATTTTAATGGTTCCATGATTATGCAGACCGATAATATCGCCTGGATATGCCTCTTCGGCATGATCACGCTTATTCGCCAGGAAAGTGATCGCTTTGGAAATTTTCACATCCTTGCCGATCCGCACATGCTTGAGCTTCATACCCGCTTCGTATTTACCGGAAACTATACGCATAAAGGCTACGCGGTCACGGTGCGCCGGATCCATATTCGCTTGAATCTTGAACACAAAGCCGGTCATCTTGTCTTCATTGGCATCGACAAAACGCCCTTCAGTATCACGTCCTTTCGGTGCCGGAGCATATTCGGCAAAACCGTCTAACAACTCTTGCAAACCAAAGTTATTGACCGCCGAACCGAAGAACACCGGGGTTAGTTCACCGGCCAGAAACAGCTCCAGATCGAACTCATGGCTGGCGCCGCGTACCAACTCGATCTCTTCACGCAACTCTTCAGCCTGGTCACCAAGCAACTCATCCAAACGAGGATTTTCCAAACCTTCGATTAACTCTCCGGCCGAAGCTTTTTGTCCTTCCGCTTGAGCGAATAAACGCACCGTATCGTTGTATAGATGGTAAATCCCTTTAAAGCGCTTACCCATTCCGATCGGCCAGGTCATTGGTGCACAAGCAATCTTCAAAACGTCTTCGACTTCATCCAGTAAATCGATCGGCTCTTTCCCTTCACGGTCCAATTTGTTGATGAATGTTAGAATCGGAGTGGTTCGCAAACGGCAAACTTCCATCAGTTTGATGGTTCGATCCTCAACCCCTTTGGCAACATCGATAACCATCAAAGCTGAATCCACCGCGGTCAAAACACGATAGGTATCTTCTGAAAAGTCTTCGTGACCCGGAGTATCCAACAGGTTCATCATGACGTTTTTATAAGGAAACTGCATAACGGAAGAAGCGACCGAAATTCCACGTTCCTGCTCCATCTTCATCCAGTCCGAAGTTGCACCACGATCGGTCTTACGGCTTTTAACCGCACCAGCCATCTGAATCGCTCCACCATAAAGAAGCAATTTTTCGGTAACGGTCGTCTTACCTGCATCCGGGTGAGAAATAATCGCAAAGGTTCTGCGCTTACTGGTTTCTAACATTAAAGACATTTCTATTCTCAAACTTTGTGCAAAACCATGGTTTTGCTCTTACTACAATCAATAAAGCCGGCGTGTCCTTACGAACACGCCGGCTATGTAAATTTATATCGATAAATTAAGACTTGTTGCTTTCTACTTCACGAGCCTCGCGACGCGCTTCTTGTTCAAGGAAAATACGCTGCAACTCAGCCTCTTCCGCTTCGGTATCACGTTCTTCCTTCGGAGCCTTCATCAAGTCTTCCTTAGACACACCAAGCAAAATCGCAATCGCACTGGCGACATAGGTGGATGAATAGGTTCCGACCACAATCCCGACAATCAGAGCCGCGGCAAAACCGTGAATCACTTCGCCCCCGAGGAAAAACAGAGCCAACAAAACAATCAAAGTCGTCAAAGAGGTCATAATGGTACGCGACAGCATCTGGTTGACCGCCACGTTTGTAACATGCACCGGATCACCGTCCCGCATGGTGCGGAAATTTTCACGCACCCGGTCAAAGACAACAATGGTATCGTTCAGCGAGTAACCGATAACGGCCAGAATCGCTGCCAGAACCGTCAGATCGAATTGCATCTGCGTCCAGGCGAAGACCCCGACGGTAATAATGACATCGTGCACCAACGCAGTCACCGAGCCGACCGAAAAACGCCATTCGAAACGCAAGGCAACATAGATCAAAATCCCGAATAAAGCATATAGCACCGCCAAAGCGCCGTCTTCCGTCAACTCGTCACCGACCTGCGGCCCGACGAACTCGACACGACGCAGGGTAATATCTTCACCACTCGAAGATTTCAAAGCATCCATAACCTGGTTACTCAGCTGTGCCGAATTCATTCCCTCTCTAGGAGCAATGCGAATCAATACATCTTCGGCGGAACCGAAGTGCTGGGCAACCGCTTCGTCAAAACCGGCATCAGTCAGATGCTTTCTCAGTGACGGCAGCTCTACCGCTTTCGGATAGGAGACTTCGATCAGAGTTCCACCGGTAAAGTCGATCCCAAAGTTCAGCCCTTTCAACCATAAGCCGACAAATGAGCCAATGATCAAGACAATTGAAAGCACCATCGCCAAATGGCGCTGCCCCATAAAGTTAATATTGGTTGTTTGTACTTCGTTACTCATTGATCTGGCCTTAAATTGAAAGCTTTTCGACACGCTTGTTGCCATACATGATATTGATAATGGCGCGCGTTCCTAAAATTGCGGTAAACATAGAGGTCAAGATCCCGATCGACAATGTAATCGCGAAGCCTTTAATCGGCCCGGTACCAAAACTGAACAACACGACCGCCGCTAACAGCGTCGTGATATTCGCATCGGCAATCGTGACAAAAGCCTTCTCATAACCGGCATAAATCGCCGATTGCACTGAGCTGTTTTTCAGCTCCTCGCGAATCCGTTCGAAAATCAGTACATTGGCATCCACCGCCATACCGACCGTCAATACTATCCCGGCAATCCCCGGTAAAGTTAACGTCGCTTGCAGCATCGATAGAATTGCCACAATAATCACCAGGTTCAAGGTCAAAGCGACATTCGCGACCATACCGAATAACTTGTAACGCCATCCCATCAGAATCAACACCAGAATAAAGCCGACGACAACCGACATAAATCCTTGATCGATATTGTCCTGACCCAGGCTAGGTCCGACAGTACGCTCTTCGACGATTTCCATCGGTGCGGCCAAAGCACCGGCACGTAACAACAAAGCTAAGTCCTGCGCTTCCTGGGGTGAATCCAAACCGGTAATCTGGAAGCGATCCGCAAACTGCCCACGAATAACTGCCGCGTTAATAACGTCCTTAGTCGTAAAGCGTTTTTTAACTTTCTGACCATTCTCTTCGATGGTCTCTACCCGGTTTTCAATGTAAACCACGGCCATACGGTTGCCGACATTTTGTTTGGTGGTGGCCAGCATCTTGCGCCCGCCAGCTCCGTCCAATGTTACGCTGACCATCGATGAACCCTGCTGCGGATCAATGCCCGATTGTGCGTTCACCACGTTTTCACCGCTTACAATCGTTCGGCGTTGCAACAGAATCGGCGTACCGTTACGGAAGTGGTATAACAGAGAACCATTCGGAGCATAGCCGGTTTTTTCCGCTTGGTACGGGTCACCTTTCTCCTCGACCAGACGGAATTCCAGTGTAGCCGTTGCCCCCAGAATCTCTTTGGCTCGCGCTGTATCCTGCACACCAGGCAGCTGTACGACGATACGACGATCACCTTGCTGCTGAATCACCGGCTCGGCAACACCCAGCTCGTTAATACGGTTTCTTAAGGTCGTAATGTTCTGCTGCAAAGCGTACTTTTTAATCTCGGCGACCGTTTTATCCGTTAAGCGCATGGTGACCTTAGGCGCAGCCGAATCTTCAACCGAGCTTAAGATAAAGGTATCACTATACTGTCCGGCTAAAACCTGCATACCGGTTTTTTCGGTCTCAATATCCCGGAACTTGGCTTCCAAGCCGCCGTTTTCGACTTCTACACTCAGATAGCGTACTTTTGCATCTCTTAAAGCCGCTTTGACTTCGTCAATATAACGTTCGTAGGCTTTCTTCTCGGCCGCCTCCATATCGACGTCCATCAAGAAATGCACCCCACCGCGCAAATCCAGCCCCAGATACATCGGTTGTGCACCCAAAGCCTGCAGCCAGGCCGGAGTCGCCGGAGCCAGGTTCAAAGCAACCACTGCTTGACGGCCCAACTCGTCTTTCAACAAGGATTTGGCTTTCAGCTGATCTTCGGTGTTCTTGAATCGAATCAGAAACTTACCGTTTTCAAACACACTCGACTTCACATCCAATTGTGCTTTCTGCAGGGTCTGCTCCACCTGCTTTTCGGTTTCGGCATTAAATACCACCGATTTTACCGGGGAAATTTGTACCGCCGGATCATCACCGAACAAGTTCGGCATGGCATACAGAATACCGATCACCGTCGCCACTACCAGCAGTAGATATTTCCATGCCGGATATTGATTGGTAATCAATTTTTGTTGAGTTTGAAACATAGATTCGATTCCATTCACTTCGATCAACAAGCTGTTTATGCAAGTAAACCAGCTTGCTTAAAAACGACAAAAGGGGCAAATGCCCCTCTTCTTAACCGTTCGCCGATTATTCGCCTTTTAGCGTTCCTTTCGGAAGCAAACGCGCAATATTTTGACGCTCGATCTTAACGACAACATTGTCGGCAATTTCTACGTCGCAGAAATTATCGCTGATCTCGCGAATCTTACCGCCAAGACCACCGTAAGTAACCACTTCATCACCTTTCTTCAGCGCTTCAACCAAAGCTTTGTGTTCTTTTACTTTCTTTTGTTGCGGACGGATCAACAAGAAATAGAAAATAACAAATAACAAAACCAGAGGAATCAAACCTTCCCAACCGCCACCTTGGGCCGCTGCACCACCTTCGGCTAGAGCATCGCTAATAAAAAAGCTCATCGTGTTCTCCTAAAGACAATATTTATAATATTCAAAAAACGGATCGCTGTATTTTGGCACAGCTTAACTTAAAAATCTCAAAAAATTCGGCTTGATCGACAATTTAATCCAGAGGCGGAACCGGCTGCCCGATCCCTTCATAGAACTCGACAACGAATTCATCCAAACGCTGTTCGGAGATCGCTTGGCGCAAGCCTTTCATCAAGTCCTGATAATAGTGCAGGTTATGAATGGTATTCAAACGAGCACCCTGGATTTCACGACACTTGTCCAAGTGGTGCAAATAGGCACGGGTATAATTCTGACAGGTATAACAACTGCACTGCTTATCCAACGGTTCCAGACTGGTCTTATGCTTGGCGTTGCGAATCTTCACCACCCCCTCACGGGTAAACAGGAAACCGTTGCGAGCGTTACGGGTCGGCATAACACAGTCGAACATATCGATACCGCGGCGCACAGCTTCAACGATATCCTCCGGCTTACCAACGCCCATCAGATAACGCGGCTTATCTTTCGGCATATGCGGTTCGGTGAAATCCAGCGTCGCCATCATCTCTTCTTTCGGTTCGCCAACCGACAAACCGCCGATCGCGTAACCGTCAAATCCAATCTCTTTTAGACCTTCGACCGACACTCGACGCAAGTCCTCATACATTCCACCCTGCACGATACCAAACAGAGCCGACGGATTATCACCATGCGCATCTTTGGAACGCTTGGCCCAGCGTAAAGACAGCTCCATCGATTCCTTAGCCACTTCATGACTGGCCGGATAAGGGGTACACTCATCGAAAATCATCACGATATCCGAGCCGAGCTTGCGTTGTACTTCCATTGATTCTTCCGGACCCATAAAGATTTTCGCCCCATCGACCGGACTGTTGAACGTCACGCCTTCTTCACGGATTTTTCGCATTTTGCCGAGACTGAACACCTGAAATCCACCGGAGTCCGTCAAAATCGGGCCCTGCCAATGAGTGAAATCGTGCAAATCACCATGCAGTTCAATAATATCGGTTCCCGGACGCAAAGCCAGGTGAAAGGTATTCCCCAAAATAATCTGTGCACCGGTTGCCTGCACCTCTTCCGGCGTCATTCCTTTTACCGAGCCATAGGTGCCGACCGGCATAAATGCCGGGGTTTCGACAGTGCCACGAGTAAATTTCAGGCGTCCACGACGCGCGCGACCATCGGTAGTATCTAATTCAAATTCCATGCAATCATTCTTCTTGTTTTATATCTTGGGGAGGAAACACCAGCATGGCATCTCCGTAACTAAAAAAGCGGTAATTTTGTTCAACCGCATAACGATAAGCGGCCATGGTGCGTTCATAACCGGCCAAAGCCGATACCAGCATAATCAGCGTCGACTCCGGTAAATGGAAATTAGTTAACAGCACATCCACCACCTTAAACTGATAGCCCGGTGTAATAAAAATATCGGTTTCACCCTGGTACGGTTGCAGGCTGCCGTCTTCACTAAACTGAGCCGCGCTCTCGAGACAACGAACCGAAGTCGTCCCTACAGCAATGACTCGCCCGCCGGCTTTACGTGTCTCAGCCACCTGTTTAACCAATTCATCGTCCACTTCCAGATATTCCGAATGCATCACATGCTCGGAAATATCGTCCACCTGAACCGGCTTAAAGGTTCCTGCACCAACATGCAAAGTCACAAAACCGATTTTTGCACCTTTGGCCTGAATGGCTGACAACATCTCTTCATCAAAGTGCAATCCGGCCGTAGGTGCTGCGACTGCACCGGGTTTTTGTGAGTAGACGGTTTGGTAACGCTGTTTGTCCTCTTCCTGATCTTCCGAACGTTCAATGTAAGGCGGTAACGGCATATGCCCGTAGCGCTCGACCAAATCCAGTGCAGAAGCATTTCCCCCGACAACCTTAACGATAAATAACGCATCTTGACGTCCGAGCACTTCGACTTCGAAAGCATCTTCAATGATCAATCTAGTACCCGGTTTTGGGGAACGGCTTGAGCGTATGTGCGTTAACAAGGTGCTCTCGTCCAAAACACGCTCAATCAGCAATTCGACTTTACCGCCGCTTTCCTTTTGCCCGAACAAACGCGCAGGAATCACTTTGGTGTCGTTGAAAACCAGAAGATCATTCTCGCGAACGATATCCAGCAATTGCGGAAAGCGATAATCCTGCAAACTGCCATCCGCCTGCATCATTAACAAGCGGCTACCGCGACGCTCGGCAGTCGGGGCTTGGGCAATCAACTCTTCCGGAAGATCGAAATAAAAATCCTGACGTTTCAAAAAACCTACCTTACTTTGACTGAAGCAGTTTCATTCAACCAGCCAATAAAATTCAAAGGGCGCTTATTTTCACTGATTGTTCGTGTGTTTTCAAGCATTTACCCTTTTTAAAACCTTTCCCAGTACGTAAATCCAAACATGCAACCGAGCCCTCATTTGGCTTTCGTCATATACATGATCGAATCAGGGGTAAATTTTACAGTTTTTTAAATAAGCGCTATTGACAAGCCTTACCCCCGTCACTAAAATACGCCCCCACAAGGTACAGCGCCAGTGTGATGAAATTGGTAGACATGACGGATTCAAAATCCGTTGGTGGTGACACCGTGGCGGTTCGAGTCCGCCCACTGGTACCATTACTTTTTATAGGCATTCGCCTAACATTCTATTTTACGACCGTAGCTCAGTTGGTTAGAGCACCACCTTGACATGGTGGGGGTCGGTGGTTCGAGTCCACTCGGTCGTACCAATTTTTTGAAAACTAATTAATTACAGTTATTCTGTCGAACATTAATTATTTTCAATTTCCGCCAGACAGCAAATCAACGTATTTGTGATCCCGGTTAATTTTCCAAAAACAATACCACTCCATTAAATACTTTGCCCTCCCGAGCAAACCCAGCCATTTCTCTTTCTTAAGCTTTTATGCGACTCACTGTCCGAACTTAAGCACCATAACTTTGCCCGATCGGCAAGATGAACATAAACCTGCCTCCTCCCTGCGAACAGTGATAAGCGCTCTCGATACGCTCCATGGCAGCACCGGTAAAACTTCCGACGGGGCGGTTCTAAATATAAGGTGGCGACATAGCCAAAATAGCGTTTAACAGTCTCCACATTAAGGAATTCTCCATAAAATATTCATGACTTAGTACGATAGGTATCAGGGTTATATATTATATTTACCCAAAACCTGAGATCACCCTCATTAAAAATCAATACCAAGATATTAGCTGAGTCCCCACATAATGAATAAACACCCAAAATTCCAATCCGCCCTGCTTGGCCTGATGCTTCTGTCTGCCAGCTCAATGAGTATGGCAGCAGATGCCGTAACCGTTAACGGCGTAAAAATTCCTGATTCACTTGTTGAGAGCTATATCCAGCAGCTCCCACCAGAAAAAAGAATGAACAAAGACGAGGTAATCAACGAATTAATCATCCGCCAACTGCTGGTTCAAGATGCTGAAAAAAAAGGCTTAGACAAAAGTCCTCAGGTGCAAGAAAAAATTCAACAGGTCACAAACAATATTCTTGTGAGCGAAGCTGTGAAAGCCTATCAACAGACACACCCGATTACCGAAACGGAATTAAAAGAAGCCTACAAGGAAATCATGCCGCAACTTGAAGCCTCCAGGCATGAATACCATGCAAGCCACATTTTAGTTAAAACCGAAGATGAAGCCAAAGCGCTCATCGACGAATTGAAAAAAGGGGCCGACTTTACTCAACTGGCAAAAGACAGGTCTACCGGTCCATCGGCGAAAAACGGCGGAGAACTTGGTTGGTTTAAAGCGAATCAAATGGTTCCGGAATTTACAAGTGCCGTCGCAAAATTGAACAAAGGTGAATACACCACCTCTCCTGTGCAAACTCAATTTGGCTGGCACGTCATTAAACTTGAAGACACTCGGAGCGACGAGCTGCCGACTCTAGAGAAAATCAAACCTCAGCTGACCAGGTTCATCGAACAGAAGAATATTCAAGAGTATATTCAATCCTTACAATCCCAAGCTAAGATTACCAAGTAAACCTTTCTTTCATTTCCTCTGCCATGACTCAGTATCGGGTCATGGGTTTCCTAATCTGGCTTCCCCGAGAAATCACTCTAAAAACCACCCAATACATAAAACGACGCTTCAGATCCCAGCAATCGAGCCCCCTTTCAGAAAAAGCAGGCTGTCCTGAGAAAGCAAAACTGATAACTTTTTAGGAGAGTTTTTGATCTCCGTATTTTGGGCAATGCAGAAATACAACACTGAAAACAACTGAATTGGCCCTTGTGCCAATAAACAAAAAAGCCGCTAAATAGCGACTTTTTATAAATTCTCACGTCATCTCAAACACGCGAATTAATCTGTCGTACCAGTGGTCCCATTTGCTTCATCGTTTGCGGCTTCAACTGCCCATATCACTGCGGCCGTCAAGCCGATACCAATCAACGTCGCCCCCGCCGTTCCTAAACCGGCTCCCCCGGCAGCAGCAGCCTGCTGAGTCGCCGTCCCCGGAACATACTCATCTTGTGCAAACGCACTCTGCGTACCGATCATCATTAAAAGTAAACTCATACCTATTATTTTTTTCATCGCTCCTCCTCAACTAACAAGATAGCGATAATCATTATTCCTTATTTAATACTAAAAGTAAAAACTCCGCGGACACCGGAGCCTCAATCAAAGTCTTAATCAAAAAACAATCGACACAAAAAATAAACCCAACATAGCATTTAAAACCACCCCTTCAAGCACCTAATCATTTTGTGTTTTAAAGCACGGAATTCAAACGTCACAAAAATGCAATTTTTTTCTAAAAAACTGTTGCAAACCCTAAATTTCTCCCTATAATACGCACACATCAAGCGACTAGCTTGAACGGACTATTCCCCAATAGTTCAGTTGGTAGAACACCGGACTGTTAATCCGTATGTCCCTGGTTCGAGTCCAGGTTGGGGAGCCAAATACTAAAAAGCCGGGTTTGAAATATCAAACCCGGCTTTTTTATTTACCGAAATCTTATTCAAAAACGACGCCTAAACGTCGCTTTCTATTGCACTCTTAATCAATCCAGTAAAGCAAGCTCTACACGGCGATTTTGCGCTCGACCTTCCGGCGTAGAATTATCGGCAACCGGATTTGACTCACCTTCACCAACTGCAGCCATACGCTCAGCCGCAATACCCTTGGAAACTAAATACGCTTTTACCGCATCGGCACGTTTTTGCGATAGCTCCATATTATATGCTTCACTACCCTGGCTATCCGTATAACCTTGGATCGCTAAACTCTTTTGCGGATGGTTTTGCATATATTCTGCATAAGCATCTAACTTGGTTTTAGCGTCGTCAGTCAGCTCAGCCTTATCCAGAGCAAAGAAACCGACAAAAGCCGCTGGCGCATCTTCAACGACTACCGTTTCAACGACAATCGGTTCTGGCTCAGGTTTCTGTTGGACAACAGGCTTAGGCTCTACCTTGGCAACCGGCTTCGCTTCCGGCTCTCCACCGCATGCTTCGCTATCCTTAACCCAGTTGCTGTTGCGTACACAACCACCGAACTGATCTCGAACAACCTGCCCGTTTGAGTCTAAGACATAACCGGAGTCGCTGTTAGCCGCCTGAGCAGGCGCATTCAAAAAGACAGCGGATAATGCTGCTACCGGCAAAAACACGGCAATAGACTTTTTCATATTTATTTTCCTTTTATCTGTTTCCAATTGAGCCTGTTATATGAATGCCAGCCCGAACCTCTCTTGTAATTCGCGCCGATTAGGCCTAAGTTTCACTGTAGCTTAAAATATGGAATCAGGTCTAGTGTACTGTTTGAAAAATTTATGACGAGTTTTTGATGACTACATAAAAGAAAACCCCAAAATTGTTTATCAATTTTGGGGTTAAGTATCGCTTTTAGCACTTTAGAAAGAGATTAAAACTCTTCCCATTCGTCAGTGACTTCGCTTCTGCTAGCTGCGGCCGGTTTTGCAGTGCGAATACGAGGCACTTCTTCGACTTCAATCCGCTTTGGGCGAGGAAGTTCGACTGGAGATTTTTCCTGATGTCTGCGCCCTTTAACCTCTTCCACATAACGACTGGAAATTTCGAAGTTCTTCATTTGATCGACCAGCTCAAGAGATTGCTGTTCAATCCCCGCAGCACTGTGAGCCGACTCTTCCACCAGAATGGCATTTTCCTGAGTATTTTGATCAAGTGAAGCAATCGCCTGGTTCAGTTGCTCAACACCTTGAGCCTGCTCGTTAGAGGAAGCCGCTATTTCAGAAACGATTTCAGTCACTTGTTGAATTGCATGATTGATTTCACTCAGGGACTCGCCGGAGTTTTGCGCCAGTTTGGTTCCCAATTGAATTTTATCAACCGACTGATCAATCAAAGATTTAATATCTTTTGCCGCTTCGGCGGATTTTCCTGCTAAAGCACGAACTTCTCCAGCGACTACCGCAAACCCACGACCGTGTTCTCCGGCTCTTGCCGCTTCTACCGCGGCATTCAACGCCAATAAATTGGTTTGGAAAGCAATAGAGTCAATCAAGCCGATAATCTGCTCAATCTGTGCCGACGAGTCTTTAATCTGCTCCATAGCTTCGATGGTTTGCTTCATGACTTCTGCGCCCTGCTGAGTTTTTTGCGAAGCGCTGATAGTCAAGTCATTTGCCTGCTGAGCGTTAGAAGCATTGTTGCGCACCGCTGCGGTCATCTCTTCCATCGTCGCGGCCGTCTCTTCGATTGAAGCCGCCTGCTGTTGAATTCGGCTCGACAGATCACTGTTGCGCTGCGCAGTCGCCTGAGTATCTTTGGCAATATCTTCAATCGCTACGTTAACCTGAGCAAGAATACTCGACAAATTATCCATTGAGGTATTAATTGCGTCTTTCATCGCCCCCAGACCACCTTCGTAGGCGCCGTCGACTCGGCTGGTCAGATCCCCTGCCGATAGTCGCATAACCACTGCGGAAATATTGTCATTGGCATCTTGGATGGCCGAAGACATATTATTAATCTGCAAGCCTAAATCATGAATAAAACCGTCCAGTGCAGAAACATCAATTTGTTCGCCAAGGTGACCGATCGCCGCACGTTCAACCATGACTTTCAAATTTTCTTCAACATCACGCTGCATTTTTTCCAGCTTCACCTGCTCGGAAACATCTTTCCACTCCGTGACAAAACCGTCGCGCTTGCCGTCCTTACCCCACAAAGGATTAACAATAATACGCAGGTGCAATTCACCCAAAATAAGATTTGCAGTGTAGGTTTCTGTCAGGTTCGCTAACAGTTTTCTTTGGTGGGCGGGATTAACATGGAAAATATCAATATTTTTACCAATCAATTCATCAGCGACAAAATGCGGCAGCATTTTTTGAATATCTACTTCAACTTTCTTCAACGTCTTTAGGATTGACGGATTCATGTAGGTGATATTTAAATCCTCGTCAGCAAGCATGATATTGGACTCGTCCTGATCAACGACCGTTTTTATGCTATCTACGAATGCCAGCTCTTTTTGCAATTCCTGAGAGTCTTTTACGGTAATATCCAAAACTTGATTAAAAGGTTCAACTACGTTTGGTTTAAGGAACAATTCAATCGATAACCAATGAAATATGGCTAAAAAACCGACTAATACCGCTACGCCTACAATTTGTGAACTTCCGGTAGCCCCAATCAAAAACAAACCGATGACACCTACCAAAATAGAAACCAATAAATAGCTGTAAAAATATTTATTGGCAATTTTCCCTGTGATTGGTTTCGACATAATATATCTCCCATACCTTAAAATAGAGCCGCCCAACTTTTCTATCAAACACGTCAGTTGAGTAATTGCAGATTCATTCAATCTACAATTGTTTTCGGCATGGTTTGCGAATCCTAAATCTTTTTTTAACCCCATCCTTAAAAAGTTATTCCAAATCAAGGTGAGAAAAATCGAAATAATAGCTTCACATTTCTCTAAAAAATATGTTTAAAATGGATGCGTAATTAAGTAAAAGAACACACAAGAAAACTCGCAGAAATAACTATGAAAAAAATCGTTATCCCAGTTGCCGGGCTTGGTTCCCGCTTTCTTCCCGCTACCAAAGCAATCCCTAAAGAGATGATTACTTTGGTTGACCAACCGCTCATCCAATATGTGGTCACCGAAGCTGTCAGAGCCGGCTTTACCGACATCATTTTCGTCACCCATTCCTACAAGCAAGCCATCGAAAACCACTTCGACAAAAACTTCGAACTTGAAACTCTTCTGACTCAAGCCGGAAAAACTGCCCAATTGCAAAAATTGGCTGACATTATTCCCGAAGATATCAATATTGTGGCCGTTCGTCAGCCAACCGCTTTAGGTTTAGGGCATGCCGTTTTGTGCGCGGCTTCGGCAATCGGTGATGATGATTTTGCGGTACTATTACCGGACGTTATTCTGAATGAAGAATCTCAAGATCTGAAAAACATGGTTGAGGCTTTTAAACGAAGTGGCCAAAGCCAGATTATGGTTGAACCGGTTCCAGAAAGCGAAGTGCATAAATACGGTATCGTTGACTGCTTAGGGCATGATTTATGTGGGCACGATTCATGCAAAATGGTAAACATCGTTGAAAAACCCAAGAGAGAAGAAGCCCCGTCCAACCTATCGGTAACCGGACGCTATATCCTCGATAACAGAATTTTAGAGATTCTTAAAACCACTCCTCGCGGAGCAGGTAACGAAATCCAATTGACCGATGCCATCGCTCAATTAATGGATGAAAAAGGAGCAGAAGCCTACTGTCTTGGCGGAAAAAGCTACGACTGCGGAGACAAGCTAGGCTATCTGAAAGCAACCGTTCAATTTGCACTCAAACATCCTGAACTGGGTGAAGAGTTTGCACAATGGTTAAAGAATTTTGAGATATGATCAACACCAACGCATTTCAAGTTTTATCCCAACTGGCACCTGAGTATAAAAAAACGCACTTAAAGACACTGTTCAGTGATGGAAATCCGCGTTTTGACGAGTTTCACATTCATATTCCGGGAATGCTGTACGACTTCTCCAAGCAGAAAGTTGATCATAAAATCATCGACAATCTGCTGCAAATGGCAGATGAAATGCAGCTATCGGAATGGATAGAAAAACTATTCAAAGGTGAAAAAATCAATACCTCCGAAGGCCGTGCCGCCTGGCACACCGCCTTAAGAGACATCGAAAACCCACTTCCTGAAGTGTCCGAACAGTGGACAAAGATGGAAACCATCGTTAACGAACTACACAATAGACAGTTAAGAGGTTACGAAGGCAGTCCAATCACGGATGTTGTAAACATCGGTGTCGGTGGTAGCGACCTTGGGCCACTGATGGTGACGCATGCATTGGAAATGCAAAAACACCCTAAGGCTCCTCATCTCCATTTCGTATCCACTTTGGACGCCCGACAACTTGAACAGCTGTTAGTAGAATTAAACCCTGCTACAACGATTTTTGTGGTTGCTTCGAAGTCCTTCACAACCATCGACACCCTTTCCTTGGCAGACACGGCAAAATTCTGGATACAACAAAGTACCGATTGTCCGAGGGCTTTACAACACCACTTTATCGGCATTTCGGCTAATCCTGCCAAGATGACCGAATGGGGTATCGCCGAAAATCTGCAACTCAACTTCTGGGACTGGGTTGGCGGCCGCTATTCCATGTGGTCATCCATCGGCTTGACTATTGCGCTTGAACTAGGCATGGAAGGTTTCAAATCATTGCTGGCGGGTGCCTATGCGATGGACACTCACTTCCGTACAGCGCCGTTCAAAGAAAATATTCCGGTAATGGTTGGGCTAATTGGCGTATGGAATACCAATTTCCTTGACCTTTCCGGACAAGCGATTCTTCCTTACGACTCTCGCTTGAAATATTTCGCCAGCTACCTTGAGCAGCTAGAGATGGAAAGTAACGGTAAACACGTACGACGTAACGGAGAAAAAACCAGTTACCGAACCTGCCCGATCCTGTGGGGTGAAGTTGGACCGAATGCGCAGCACGCTTTCTATCAATTGCTTCACCAAGGCACGGAAAGAGTCATGGCCGATTTTATCCTGTTTATCCACGGCCAAACTAAAAACGAACGCGGCCAGTTCCACCATAACCTAAACATCGCCAACTGTCTGGCTCAAAGCCGGGCAATGATGGTTGGTCAGGATAGCGAAGACCCTAATAAAGTCTATCCTGGTGATCAGGTTTCGAACACGATTCTATTGAATGAAGTAGATGCCTATCAACTGGGAATGCTGGTAGCACTGTACGAACATAAAGTGTTTGTACAATCGGTGATGTGGGACATCAACCCATTTGACCAATGGGGTGTTGAATTGGGTAAAAAAATCGCTCTCGACATCCTTAACCGTATTCAAACTTGCGATTCCGAAGGTCTGGATAGTTCAACCGTCGGTATTCTAAAAACCATTTGGAAAGACAACAATGAATGTTAATGTATTCGGCTCCAATATCAGCGCGATGGTCTGTGCGGCGTGCCTGGCCGAAACCGGTAACCAAGTCACCCTTGTCGGCCAACCTAAAACGGGCAGCCCGGAACCGGGATTATCCAAGTTAATCGGCGAACAGACGGCCAGCGGGCGCTTAAACATCTCTTCGGATTACGATCTGGAAGCAGATGTTCACATCCTGTCTCTTAGTGCCGACAAAGATAAAAAAGCTCTGGAAATCGCCGAGCGACTATCCGATTCAGCTAATCCCGACCATTGCCTGATTATTCGTTCTAATTTGGATTTAAAAACCATTCAAGAAATCGAGCGTAAAGCCAATATGCCGGTGATTGTTAACCCTGATTTCACGGCCGAAGGGCAGGCAATCAGCGGGTTCCAAAAACCGGATCGTATTATTGTCGGCTCTGACGACGAGAAAGCGCTAAAACGTTTTAAATTGCTATTTGCACCATTCAACCGAAACCGCGATATCTTTATTCAGATGACACCGCAGGCAGCGGTTTTGACCAAATATGCCACTAACGTGCTGATCGCAACTCGAATCAGCCTTATGAATGAACTTGCCCGCGTTGCCGAAAGTACCCACGCAGATATCGAAGAAATCCGTCAGGGGCTGGGAAGTGACAAACGAATCGGCTTTACCTACCTCTATCCTGGAATCGGCTTCGGCGGTGTACACCTCTCACGCGATCTGCAGAGAATGCAAAAATTGCTTGATAAGTCCGGTTCACAACAAGGCTTATTAAAAACCGTTTACGATATCAACCAACAGCAAAAAGAACTGTTGTTCCGCAAGGCATGGCAACATTACCGCTGCGAATTGGACGGTCGGCATATCGCTATGTGGGGGGTTACCTATAAACCGAACTCAAGTGTTATTAAAGAAGCACCAAGTCTGACGCTAATTGAAGCCTTCATACATCAGGGCTGTCACCTGCATCTTTACGATCCGAACCTTGGCAGCAGCTTCCACAATTGGGTTAACAAGACTTTTGATGCTGCGCAACAAGCGCGTATTCATATTCATCTGGATATGTATGAAGCGATTCGTAACACCGATGCACTGTGTGTTACGACGGAAGCAAAACTATTCTGGTCACCTGATTTAAAACGCCTGAAGGAAAACATGAATGTACCAATGATCCTTGATGGACGTAATATTTACGACAAGCAATGGATGGAAGAAGAAGGCATGATTTACTATGGCGTCGGTCGTTAGTAGTTCTTTTTGTTCTTTGAATATTTTTTAATTTTTAGGTAACTATTTTCATGTCAAACAAAAAACTTTCCGCTTTTAAAGCCTACGATATTCGCGGTCAAGTTCCGGATGATTTAAACGAAGAACTTGCTTACAAAATCGGCCGAGCCTATGCTAGTGAATTCAACCCGAAAACTGTCGTAGTCGGTCACGACATCCGCTTGGAAAGCCCTGGATTATCCGATGCCCTGTGCAGCGGCTTAATGGATAGTGGTGTGGATATTTTTCACCTGGGACTATGCGGAACCGAAGAGGTTTACTTCGCAACCAGCCACTATCAAACCGATGGCGGCATTATGATCACTGCCAGCCATAACCCGAAAGGGAACAACGGCATGAAGCTGGTCAGCAAAGGGTCGGCACCGATTAGCGGCGACTCAGGTCTGAAAGAAATGGAACAGCGAATTATTGAAGATAACTTCGCACCACTCACCGACCGGAAAGGTCAATTTTCCGAGAAGCATGACAAAACGGCTTATGTCGAGCATCTACTCGGCTATGTCGAACTAGATGCATTAAAGCCGTTTAAATTTGTTGTCAACGCTGGAAACGGTGCTGCAGGTCCGACTTTTGATGAAATTGAAAAACACCTCCCTTTCAAAATCATTAAAGTTCACCATCAGGCTGACGGCAACTTCCCTAATGGTATTCCGAACCCGATGATCATCGAAAATCGTACTGCCACTTCGGATGCCGTTATTGAAGAAAACGCCGATATGGGAATTGCTTGGGACGGCGATTTCGACCGCTGCTTCCTTTTTGACAATCAAGGTAACTTCATCGAAGGTTACTACCTGGTCGGCCTACTGGCTGAAACACTACTGGCAAAACATCCCGGCGGGAAAATCGTACATGACCCGCGTTTGACTTGGAACACCATCGAGCAAGTGGAACAAGCCGGAGGTGTACCGATTCTGTCAAAAACCGGACACGCTTTTATCAAAGAGCGTATGCGCATTGAAGATGCGATTTATGGCGGCGAAATGTCGGCACACCATTACTTCCGCGATTTCGCCTATTGTGACAGCGGAATGATTCCATGGTTGTTGATTGCCGAACTCATGAGCAAAAGCGGTAAAACACTGAATGAATTAATTGAAGAACGAGCGGCGGCCTATCCATGCAGCGGCGAGATCAATTATCGGGTGAAAGACAGTGCGGCAATCATTGCTCGCGTGGAAGAATTCTATGCAACGCAGGATCCGCAGATTGACCGTACCGACGGATTAAGTATGGAATTTCCGACCTGGCGCATGAATATCCGTCTTTCCAATACAGAACCGCTTTTAAGACTGAATGTCGAATCTCGCGGCGAAAAAGATTTGGTATGGGCTAAGGTTGAAGAAATTGAAAGCATGATCAACGCTTAAAATTTCAGACTAACCGCTCTTAACAAAAAGCCGGTAAATAGATTTCCTATTTACCGGCTTTTTATTGCACTAATTTCACCGATAACGCCATATTAACGCGTTCTTTGCATCCAGAAAATGGCGATCAACAGTAAGACCAGCGCTGGCGAAAAAGCCCCCAACATAACCGGCCAGTGATAAACCACGCTTAAATTTCCAAGTAATTGATTGAGTAAATGAAACCCCATTCCAATCAATACACCGAAAAAGACCCTCTGTCCCATACTGACCTGGCGCATCGAACCGAAAATTAGCGGGAAGACGATAGAAATCATGGCTACCACCACCAACGGCATGGCGGCTTTTTTCCAGAAAGCCAATTCATAGTCACCGGCATCCAAATCGTTTTCCTTCAAAAAATTAATATATTGATAGAGATCCCAAACTCCAAGATAGCGAGTTTCCAAATCAAGCTTAACGAAATCCTCCGGCCCCAAAGGCAAACTCCCGCTCGATTCATCAAACAAACTCTGCTGCAAACTCAAACGTGGCGGAAAATCTTTTACCGGAGAATCCGTCCACTTTAACTCACTATTCTTGGTATCGTAAAAAGCCCAGGAACCATTACGAAAACGTGCCTTGGCAACTTTTTCAAACCCGCTTATCTGATTTCCCTGTAGGCGATAGAAAGTTAAATCGCGTAATTCATTTTGCGAGATGACCTGTCCGATATGGATGTACTCACTATCCTGACGTACCCAGAACCCCTGACCACTACCGACGGCAATATCCTTATTTAACGCTTCCGCACGCATTTTCACCGCATAAGCCTCACTTTGCGGTGCCAACCACTCTCCTAAAGACGCAATCACCAGCCACATCAGCAACGCGGTTTTCAACACCGCCCACAAAATACGTTTAATAGACCAACCTGTCACACGTAAAACCGTTAATTCGGAACGATTTGCAAGCCCCCCTAGCCCCATCAAAGTACCGATTAGAAGTGCAATCGGAAAAATTTCATAGCCGTAGACAGGCACTTTGAGCAGGGTATATAACACTCCCTTTGACAGGGTATAACCATCGGAAAGTTTGCCTAGTTGGTTCATAAACTCAAAAAAAGACAGAATGACCAGCAAAACCAACATGACCAGAATGGTATGCAGCAGAACCGTTTGCCCTAGATAGCGTTCGATTCGATTCATCATTTGCTGCTACCTCCGAAGCTCAGTCCCTTTCTCTGTAAAGCAGAAACCTCGGGCATCGGAATGGTCTTCTGCCATAAAGCCCAAACAAGATAGAGTGCGGGAATCGGCCACAGTCCAATCCAGTTAGGCCAAGCACCTTCCTTCATCAAATCCTGACCGTACACCAGCAATTGGTTATAGACAATATAAGCAACCAGCGCGACAAATAACTTGGCAAAACGCCCTTCACGCGGATTGGATTTACTCAACTTTAGTCCAAGAAGTCCAAATACCAGTAAACCAACCGGAGTCACCAGACGCCATTGTAAAGTCGCCTGATCCTGTAAGTGATCCGAATGCCACAATTCACTTGTCGCCGCTTCAAATTTACTCGGTTTGGCAGCTGCGATCGACAGTGCCGGCAGCACGCTTTCAAAACGACTGAAGGTCTGAACTTGCAGTTCATCAGTATCACTTCCCAGACCGCGGTAACTCCAACCGGATTCCAAACGCAAAATAATCTGGTTCTGCTGCTGAATAAAACGTCCTTTCTCTGCCACCAAAACCCAAGGAATTTCTTCGTCACCATATTGGATCCAGACGCCCTTCATCCCCCCTTTCGCATCGATGGTTTTTGCGTACAGCACCCCGGCTGCATTCGGCAGCACATTAAATTTTCCGGGAATTAAACCGGCAACAGGAGAAATCTCTTGGGCTTCTCGAATTAGTTCTCGTTCGGTTTGATAGCTCCAAGGTGTCACATATAATGTGATCCACGCCGTAAAAATCACCAAAGGGATGAAAAACCAAGCAACCAGCTTCTTGAAATACCCGCTGGATATCCCACAACTTTGCAAGACCACCATCTCCTGGTCTTGATACATTCTTCCAAATACCAGCAATACGCTGATTAAAGCCACCAGAGGTAGCAGGATTTCCAAAGCTGCCGGAATTTTTAAGAATAAGACCTGCAATACCACCGATGCCGGCAACTTCCCTTCCACCGCCATCGCCAGCAGTTTGGTCGCTTCGGTACCAAATGCGATCAGTAACAACACGATTAAGACCGCCAAAAAGGTCGCGCTTAATTCTTTCATTAAAGTCTTATCGAGAATTCGCAAATCGGGTCTCTCCGCGTTAGAATAAAGGTAACTTTCTTAAAATACTTTAAACCGTCGAACCTTGTGAATCGGAAATGGGTAAGGTTTTTAACCTGATTTCTCAAATGCCCATTATACAAACAAAGCTGATCGTTCTTGCTGTTCATAGCCGCCTGCCAGCTTTTTATTACTTCCGGTCACGCGCTCAAGACGAAATTATGACATAACCGACTAGAGTTCAGGTACACACTGCATGAAATCCATTCAATTTCAATTCCAAACCAATTTACAAAATATCGATACACTCCTGATTCCGGTTGACCAACAAGGTCAGCTTTCAGAAAGCCTAAAAGCGCTGCCGGACTTTGCCGCGATTCAAGCCATCAGTTCTGAACTGTTCGAAAACAGCGATTTTTCCGGCAAGGCCGGCAAAACACAGCTGCTTATTGCTCCAGCGGGGATCGATGCTCGCCGTCTGATTCTGGTCGGAATTGGCGACGCCGAAAAACTTTCTGCAAAAACCTATTTGAGCTGCATAAAATCCGCGGCTTCGGCCTTGGATCACTGTGGAGCCTTATCGGTGCTGAATGCCTTGCCGCTAGTCTACCCGGCTGATCGCGACCTGAACTGGTCTCTAACACAAAACACCCAAGAATTCCAACGCAGCTTCTACGACTATAGCCATGAAAGTCGTGGCGAACATACCCCAAAAGATCCGAAACTGGAGAGCATGAGCTTTCCTTGCGAGGAAAAGCAAAGTGTTGTCGAGCAGGGTCAGGCAACCGCATTCGGAATGGCATTAACTCAGGATTTGGCCAATATGCCGAGTAACTTCTGTACTCCAAGCTATCTGGCTGAAACGGCACAGCAGCTTGCCGAGGAATACGGCTTCGAGTTGGAAGTGCTTGAGCGTGAACAGATGATCGAAATGGGCATGGGTTCTTTTATGGCCGTTGCCCAAGGCACCGACACCCCTCCTAAAATGATTTCTCTCAGTTACCACGGTGGCGGGGACGAAGCGCCAATCGCTTTGGTCGGAAAAGGGGTAACTTTCGATACCGGCGGCATCTCCCTGAAACCGGGGGCTGCGATGGATGAAATGAAATATGACATGGGTGGTGCCGCAACCGTCCTGGGTGTTTTTAAAGCCCTTGGGCAACTTAAACCAGCAATCAATGTAGTCGGCGTTATTCCGGCAACGGAAAACATGCCTTCCGGCAATGCAATCAAGCCGGGCGATGTCGTCACCTCTTTATCCGGACAAACCATTGAAATCCTTAACACCGATGCCGAAGGGCGCCTAATCCTGTGCGATGCCTTGACTTACGCTCAACAAAAATTCCAGCCGGCCAAAATTATCAATATGGCAACTCTGACCGGTGCCTGTATTATCGCTCTAGGTCACCACGTTTCCGGTTTAATGGCGAACGACCAGGCTCTTGCCGACGATCTGTTGCAAGCGGGGCAGAATACCTATGATCGTTTCTGGCAATTACCTCTCGGCGAAGAGTGGGATGAACAATTGAAGTCCAACTTTGCCGACATGGCCAACATCGGCGGGCGCACGGCAGGTACGATTACTGCGGGCCAATTCCTGGCTCGCTTCACCAAAGACCTGCCATGGGCGCATTTGGATATTGCCGGAACCGTTTGGGTCAGTGGCGACAATAAAGGTGCTACCGGCCGACCTGTACCGGCGCTGGTCGAGTTTTTGATGGCGCAAGCCTAAAAGAGACGGCTGTAAAAAAATGAGTGGACAACAAGATGTTCTATTTTATGTTTTAAACAGCCATTTGCCGCAGGAACGCGAAGCATTCCTGCATAAACTGGTCAATAAAATATGGCAGGAACGCCGCCAATGCGATGTTCGTTTTGAAACGTTGGATGATGCCAGACGCTATGATCTTGCATTATGGGATTTCAAACCGCAGAGCTTTATTCCGCATGGAATCGGCAAGCACCACTCATCAATCCGCTTGTATGACGGGAACATCGCCGAATCTCGCGGCGATGTCCTGATCAACCTTCACCCACAGTTTTTTGATAACTTTAAGCTTTATCGCCGAACCATCGAAGTTTTGGATCAATCGGAGTACCTGATTCAAATGGGACGGGAGCGCTGGAAGGCTTATAAGCAGCATGGCATACAGCCAACCGTTCACAAAATCGGTTTTTAAACCGGTTAGTAAATCATTCGCTTCTTTCTAATAATGGTATTTTCTCTAAAACTTCATTAACCGCGGATAGGCCTTTTCTGCGATAATGGGGCTTTTCAGTCCGCGTGGTTTGCTCTAAACTCATATCAATGAAAACCTGTTATCACTTTCTTTTGACTTCTTCCCTGATCGGGCTAAGCATACTTTTTCCAGGTGTGTCTCATGCTGACACCGTTTCGAAACCAACCGTTTCCGAATTCTGTCAGGAATTTTCCAAAAAGTTGCGTACGGTAAAATATCAGGGCTGCATGAATTTCGACCTGAAAACAGCCGAACTGCGCAGCAAGGAAAACCGCCTTCTTACCTACCGTGAGTTTAAACCGGACGATCCAAGCAATCCGGCGCATAACGGACGTATTCTATTTATCAGCGGCATACACGGCGACGAGTACACAGCGATCAGTATCACCTATCTGTGGATGCAGGCGATGCTAAAACACCAATACCGAAGCAGCCAGCACTGGCTGTTTATGCCATTAGCCAATCCCGACGGTTTATTGGGTAAAAATCCCGCCACTCGTATGAATGCCAATGGCGTTGATCTAAACCGCAACTTTCCTTCACCTGACTGGGATCGTTGGGCACTGAAATACTGGAAACACCGTTATGCGAAAAACCCTCGCCGTTATCCTGGCCCGAGTGCCGCTTCGGAAAATGAAACCAAATGGATGGTCGAAGTAATCAAAAAATTCCGGCCGGATGCCATTATTTCGGTGCATGCTCCTTATGGCCTGCTGGATTACGATGGGCCTGAGTATGCCACTCCAAATAAAATCGGGATTTTAAAACATCGTGAGCTAGGCACCTTTCCTGGGTCTTTAGGACGCTATGCCGGAGAGTATCTGGAAATACCGGTATTGACTCTGGAACTAAGAGCTGCCAATTCTATGCCGGGTGAGGCGGAAATCGTTCAGATGTGGCAGGACATAGAGAATTGGGTTCAAAAACAGATGCCGACTTTACGAGCACGACGATCTCCTGAAGGAACAACGGCCCTTAATGCCAAACCGGATCAGGCAAATTCACCACAGCCGTAAAGAAAGCTGAGGTTCTGGAAAGCTTAGGCAAAATAAGCGCTTGGCAGATATCAAAACGCCAAGCCGAGCATGAGAAATATTCCTCGCACAACTTGACGCTGATATGAATTAGATTTGCAAATCAGACTCGAGTTTTTACCTGTACCGGCTCTTCAGACTGCAATACCATACGCCAGTCACCTTCCGGATCCCTTTGCCAGAACTGGTGTACCAACTCGGTTTTATTGTGTGACGGAAAAGTCACGTAGAACAGATTCTTTTCATTCGGATAACGATACACGCTGACCGATTTCCACGGCACTTTTGCATAATGATCGCTTAACCATGCCTTCACTTCTTTCAAAACCACTTTCTTGTCATCGCTGAAACTGAAGGCTTGCTTATCTTCATCAACAATAACAACCGGTGTCGCATAAGAGAGCTTATAGTCACTGAGCAATTTCTGCATGGCATTGTTATTCAATACCACGCAGCCGCGACTGGCACGCGGCGCCCGAGTATATGTATCACTCGGGACACCATGCAGCCAGATACCGGAGCCGGTTTTCCCCTGACTGCGATCCCACTTGTTCGGATAGTTTAGCGGCAGCGCTCCAACGCCATACAAATCGGGGAGCATCGCTCCCGGCAACAGATCGACAACGTGGTATACACCAAGCGGCGTGCGCAGGTCACCCTCTTTTTGCTTGCCGCTGCCTTTGCGACCAATGGTCACATAATAGTCAGCAACACGCTGCATATGTCCGGTTTTCGCATTACGTTCATAAAGGTAAAGACGGCTCTCATTCAAACTGACAATCAGCAAATGCGACTGGCCGGCACTTTTCAAAACATACTTATCCAATCCCGGAGCTTCGCGCATCGCAGACTGGGCAAAGTCCCAACGAACACGGGCCTCATCTTCTAACTTGGCAACTTCGTTAGCATAACGCTTGCGAATCTCGTCCATTAATTGAGTATCACCGGCCTTTAACGCCAGCAGGTCAGCCTTCATCAACTGCGCCAGTTTATACTTCGGATATTGGTCACTTAACTCTTCAAAATGCGATAAGGCTTTATCCAAAGCCAGCCCTTGAATGGACTCCAGACCGGATAACAGATTCTGCTCGGCAGCAGCCACATCGTCAGCCGAAGCGGGAACACTATGCAATAGCGAAGAAATCGCCATCGACAAAAGACCGGCTCTTAAGCGAAAACGCTTCCCGAGTTTATTCTTCATCGCTTGCCTGCTCCTTTATGATTTTCCAATCACCTTGCTTTGCTTTCCACACCAAAGTCTTATGCATGCTGTCTTTAAAACGATCCGATTGATAACGCTGGGTAAACATTACCTTGCGTTCGTCGGAAGAAATTTCCTCAACATGAATATCATCCAGATAGATGCGGATAAACTTCGGTCTTTTCAGAATTCGCTGACGTGAACGCTCCCACTCAGAATAGCTCATGCCACTCTTAGGCACAAACTCCTCGCTATCATAAAAACTCAGGTAACGATCAACATCCTGTGATGCCCAAGCCTGACGCCAGGATTCAACCAAACCGGTCATTTCCAATGCATTAATCGAATCGGCTAAATTAAACTTAGGCTTACTGATCTCAGGTTCCGATTCGCTTCTTTTCTGGTCTCCGGCTATCGCGATAACCAACTCTTTATTTGCTTCAGGCTCTTTGCTGTCCGGCTTCACTATCGGTTTTGCCACCGGCTTAGTTTGAGCAATTTGTGTTGCAATATCAGAGCCTTGCGGGGCAGCATAACTCAACCACTCCCCTTTTGGTTCGACCAGTTTACTCTTGCTAAATACACTTTTATAGGCCTTTTGAGCTTGATAGGCGTAAATCTGGTTTAAGTTATCCAAAGTCGTCGCGATCTGTTTATCGGACTGCAACGATTGATCGAGAATTCTTTCGGCTTCATCATATTTTCGTTGCTGCATCAGGATCACCGCCAGGTTATTCTGCAATGCACGTTGCAACTCAAGCGAATTAGTCGGGTTACGTTTCAAATCCATCCAAATTTTATAAGCTTTATCCAAGGCTCCACGCTTGGCTGCATCCAAACCGTATTCAAATTGCTGCTGCTGTTTTTGCGGTGAAAGCCCCTTCACATCGGAAGCGGAGACCGGGGTAGCCAAAGAAAGACACACCCCCAGAAAAGCTGCTGCAGAAAACATGCGAAAAGAAGTCTTGGAAAAAATGGAATGCTGAAAATTGAATGAAAAATGAGCCTGCATAAGCCTTATCTAATCTCGTAAAAGCCGTAAATTATTGTAAGTACGTCTATTCTAACGTAAATCGCCGATACCAACCATGCCGCTTTTCAGTGTTTTTAGCTGATCCCGCAGCTGTGCAGCACGTTCAAAATCCAATTCTTTCGCAGCTTGATACATCTGTTTTTCAACCTGCTTCATTTTTTGCGCTAATTCAGCCGGACTAAGAGTTTCCATTGCCGTGTATTCGGCACCTTGTTCAGCCGCTTTCAGGTTACTTGCACCCCGTCTTCCTTTGGAGGCATAAGGCGAATCTTCTAAAATATCACTGACCTTCTTATTCAACGGTTGCGGAACGATACCTTTAGCCTCGTTATAGGCAATCTGTTTAGCGCGGCGCCGTTCGGTTTCATCGATCGCCGCCTGCATCGAGCGTGTAATCTTGTCGGCATACAGGATTGCCTTACCGTGAACGTTTCGCGCCGCACGCCCGATGGTCTGAATCAAAGAACGCTCGGAACGCAAAAAGCCTTCCTTATCTGCGTCGAGAATGGCAACCAGAGCAACTTCCGGGATATCCAATCCTTCCCGCAGCAGGTTGATCCCGACCAAGACATCAAATTCACCCAGACGTAAATCGCGGATAATTTCAATTCGCTCGACGGTATCGATATCCGAGTGCATATAGCGGACGCGAACCTGATGATCCTCTAAATACTCGGTCAGGTTTTCCGCCATTCTCTTAGTCAGAGTGGTTACCAAAATTCGTTGACCTTCCTCGGCACGCCATTTAATTTCACCAAGCAAATCGTCTACCTGGGTCAGAGCCGGTCGCACTTCCAATTCCGGATCCACCAGACCAGTCGGACGAACCACCTGTTCGACGATTTTCGATGCGTGATCGGCTTCATAATTTCCAGGAGTCGCGGATACAAAGATCGTTTGCGGAATCAGCTGCTCGAATTCGTTGAACATCAAAGGCCGGTTATCCAGAGCCGACGGCAGACGAAAACCATAAGAAACCAGATTCTCTTTGCGTGAGCGGTCACCTTTGTACATGCCGCCGATCTGTGGAATAGTGACATGGCTTTCATCAATGACTAGAAGCGCATTTTTCGGAAAATAATCCATTAAGGTCGGTGGAGGCTGGCCGGCATCTCGACCGGAAAGGTAGCGAGAATAGTTCTCGATTCCCTGGCAATATCCGAGTTCCATCATCATTTCAATATCGAGCTTGGTCCGTTCTTCCAGACGTTGCGCTTCTACCAGCTTATTCATTGAACGCAATTCTTCAAGCCGCTGTTTAAGCTCGACTTTGACCTGCTCGATCATCTCCATAATCCGTTCTCGCGGAGTGACATAATGCGACTTCGGATAAACCGTTACTCGCGTCGGGCGGCTTAACACTTCGCCGCTTAATGGATCAAACCAGGCGATCGATTCCACTTCGTCGTCGAACAGTTCGATGCGCACCGCATACTCTTCGGCCTCCGCCGGGAAAATGTCGATCACATCGCCCCGGACACGGAAGGTTCCACGCCAGAGTTCAATATCATTGCGCGTATACTGCATGGAGGTCAAACGCGTCAGAATATCCCTTTGCGAGATTCGATCGCCTAAACGTACCTGCAAAATCATTTTCAGATACATTTCCGGATCACCCAAACCGTAAATCGCCGAAACGGTAGCGATCAGAATTACGTCTTCTCGTTCCATCAGCGCTTTGGTTGCGGAAAGCCGCAGCTGTTCGATCTGCTCGTTAACTGAAGAATCCTTGGCAATATAGGTATCCGATGCTGGTACATAGGCTTCAGGCTGATAATAATCGTAGTAGGAAACGAAATATTCGACGGCATTGTTTGGGAAGAATCCCTTCATCTCGCCGTACAACTGGGCGGCCAGCGTTTTATTATGCGCCATAATGATCGTCGGACGCTGTACTTGCTGAATGACATTGGCAATTGTAAATGTCTTACCGGAACCGGTCACGCCAAGCAGAGTTTGAAAGGCTTCGCCGTCTTCCAAGCCCTCGACTAACTCGCCAATAGCAATCGGCTGGTCGCCATTCGGCGCGTATTGTGAAACCAAATCGAATTTCTTTGCGTTAACCGACACGATAATTCCTTGAATAATTCCTTTAAATCAACGGCTAAAATCCAGTAAAATGCAACTAAAGCCTATATTGATATACATGTTCTATATCAATGCTGAATCACCTTCAGCGTCTTCTCGAATTCAGAGCAAAATTTGCGTCCACCGTGGTATCCGCTTTGATGCCATAGCGTATTATACAAGCTCATTTACATGCGGAGAAAAACTATCGATGAGCCCCCTATCAGACCGTGTCAACCGAGTAAAACCGTCCTTAACGCTTGTCATTACAGCCAAAGCCGCCGAACTGAAACGTGCCGGAAAAGATATTATCAGTCTAGGTGCTGGCGAACCTGATTTCGACACGCCTGAGCATATTAAAAATGCAGGGATTAACGCGATACGCAACGGTCAAACACGCTATACCGCAGTGGATGGCATTCCCGAATTAAAAGAAGCTATTATCGCCAAATTTAAACGCGACAACAGCCTGGAATACGGCATGAACCAGATTCTGGTTTCATCGGGTGGCAAACAGAGTTTTTATAATTTATGCCAGGCCGTGTTGAACGATGGTGATGAAGTGATCATTCCGGCGCCTTACTGGGTTTCCTATCCGGATATGGCACTGCTTGCCGGTGGCGAGCCGGTCATTATCGAAGCAGGTATCGAGCAGGGCTTCAAAATTACTCCGCAGCAGCTTGAAGACGCCATTACGCCGAAAACCAAAATGCTGGTATTGAATAGCCCATCCAACCCGACTGGGGCAGTTTACAGTGCCGAAGAACTTGAAGCCTTGGGTGAAGTATTGCGTAAACATCCACAGGTATTGATCGCTTCAGACGATATGTACGAACACATTATGCTGAGTGATATGAAGTTCACCAACATTCTGGAAGTTTGCCCGGATCTTTACGAACGCACCATCGTATTGAACGGCGTTTCCAAAGCTTATTCCATGACGGGATGGCGCATCGGCTATGCCGGTGGGCCGGTTGAGATTATTGCCGGTATGCGCAAAGTTCAATCGCAAAGCACCTCGAATCCATGTTCTATCTCCCAAGTCGCTGCGACCGAAGCCTTGAACGGCTCGCAAGAGTGTATCCAGATCATGCTGGCCGAATTTAAAAAGCGTCACGAATATGTGGTTGAGCGCATCAATAAGATTCCAGGCTTCAAATGCCTGCACGCAGACGGTGCTTTCTACGCGTTTATGAACATTGAAGAAGCTATAAAAATAAAAGGTTATGCGACCGATACCGAGTTTGCCGGCGCACTGTTAGAAGAAAAACTGGTTGCAGCCGTTCCTGGTTCCGGATTTGGAAGCGATAACCACTTGCGATTCTCTTTTGCTACCAGCATGGAAGCTTTAACCGCCGCGTTGGATCGTGTCGAAGAGTTTATGCAGTAAGTTCTAAGTCCTTTTTTAATCGCAAAAAACGATAAAAGCTTCCGCCAGATTCTCTGCCACGGAGGCTTTTTTATTACCTTCCTTCTAGATTCTATTATTGATCGCGCACTCTTAAAAAAACCGGAAATCTCGGTAAACCATTGCGGGTGGTCCCCATATATTGAAACGTGATTACCAATCCCACTTGGGGAGGAATCTTTCTTTGCTCATCATTCAACCCGCTTCCGATATATATTTGGACCGGTTCATCTTTTAACTGCGGAAACAAGCGTTTTTGCTGATCTGGCAACAACTCGCAACGCAAGCTGCCAACCATTCCCTGAAAACGTCCCTGCCCCGGTTTATAACCTTTAACGATACATTCAGCATCCTGTTTGGCCTTGACCTTCAATGCCGCTGAACTTCTACCATCTTGATATGGCAAATCACCTCGCCGGACAACCAGCCCTTCTCCACCCTGAGCCAGTACCAGATTCAAACGCCCCTTAAAATGTTCTTCGGACAAAATTTTCGTTTGCGGAATAACATGCAGATAAGAGCTGTAATGCCCGCCTAAAAAGCGATGGACCTGCGACAAACGTTTAATCAAACCTCCCTCTTGAGAAGGTGCATCAAAAATATAATAGCCAATCTTTATCCAGCCCATATGCGGCGTCTTTTGCTTAACGACAGAAACCGTCTCAGAGAAACGGTTACGATCCATCCACAATTCACCGTCTAACGGAAAATCCGGAAAATCGGCCGTAAACCACTCTGGCGCAGCAAAGGCGTTTCCATTACGACTCAGCAATTGCTTTCCATTCCAATAGGCTCTGACACCATCCAGCTTTTCACTCATTAACCAACCGATCAAAGATTGACCCGGCTGATAGTTATCCAAGAGCATCAATCCTTGTATTTCCTTCTCGGAAGCTGAATCTGCGGCATGGCTTAAAGAAATAAAAAAGCCTGACAGAAATATCAGGCAAATAGCACTAACTCTTTTCATAAGAGCATGACCTAATCGTCAGCAAAACGCAGGTCAGCTTCAATTTTCTGCAGAGTTTTCGAGCCGATTCCTTTTACCTGTAATAAGTCCTGAGGGGTTTTACAGATCATTTTGTGGCAATAGTCTGCAATAGCCTTCCCTTTGCTCAGTCCAATCCCATTTAAGGAATCCGCAATTTCTTGAGCAGCGGCTTTGTTTACATTAACCGGCGCAGCATAGACACTATTACAGGCCAAAACTCCCAATATGGAAAAACACAATATCATGTATCTCATAGTACGATCCTCTTCAAATGCGTTACAGAAATTATAAGCATTAATACGTAACAAAATATACCAGATAAAGAAATGAAAGGTAAAATAAGAATTGCTTATCACCAAACATTACAAATAAAGATTAGGTAGTTTGAAACTTAATCAAGAGAAGGATCTGAGAAAAAACAGGAGTACCGAGAAAGGAGATAATTCACTGTAATTGCTGGAATGACTGCAAAAACATCTGACAGATAATTTTATGAGAAAGTTAAGGAAAAGATATCGCAGTATTGTCTGGCGAGATGTGCAAAAGTTGGTTGGAGAAGGAAAACATCATTGCTTAATTATCAGAATTAAAATAAGATATGTTTTAACAATGTTATTACTTGCAGGTAATGAGAATGCAAACAATGCTTAGAAAAATAGGGAATTCCCGTGGGATCATTATTCCATCCTCGATCATAGAACAGCTTAATATTGAAAATGAAGTCGACATGAATATCAAAGATGGTACTTTAGTTTTAAAGCCATCCAATACGCTTAGAAAAGGATGGTTTGATAACTATAATTCTAATGACGATGTTGAACCTTTATCAGAGATGACCGATTTAGAGAGCGAGCAAGAGGATTGGGAATGGTGAAGAGAGGCGATGTGTATTGGGTGGAACTCGACCCTACCGTTGGCACAGAGATAAGAAAAACACGCCCTTGCTTAATAATCTCACCCGATGATATGAATGGAGTTTTGCCTCGGGTGATTATTGCGCCAATCACATCAAAAGGCCAGCCACTTGGCTGTCGTCCAGAAGTCGTTTTTAAAGGAAAGAAAGGCCGAATTCTTTTAGACCAAGTGCGTACCGTTGATAAAAAGCGTTTAAAAGATAAAACGGGTTCAATACCCTTAGAGGAATGGCACGATACATTAATTCAAATGCTGTCCTAGCCTACTCAAATCCAACCAATAGAACCTGATTTAATTCAGGCAAGTTTTTTCGAGCTCCACCCCTAGAATTCACCTAACCTTTTAAAAATAGCGGGTAAGGCTCAGTTCGACGCTCTGGTCTTCGGCATTACCTTGTTCTTCATGACTCAATTCAACAAATGCCGAGTAGTCAGCGCCCAAACGAATACCTTGCGTCAACTTCGCTTTCACTAAAGATTCATCATGGTCGTAGAAGGCCGTATATTCAACTAGCACATTGGTTCTCCAGCCATTGCCTTGATCCAAGATCAAGCCGATTTGTGGAGTCAAATAAGCTTCAAAATGCCTCTGGTTTGACTCCCAGCCGGCACCAACCTTCAAAAAACCAAATGCTGCCACACGATCTTTTAACTGAACAGTGATCCCTCTAGCCGCTTCAGCATACATCGCTTTTTGAGTCAGAGGCACATTGGTATAAAGCTTTTTAATTCCAAATGCCAACTGTTCGGAGTAGCGCTGAGTAAATCGATTCCAAGGGACGAATGTTTGATATTGATAAGCGGTGAAATGTTCAATATTCAGTTTTTGACTATCAACATCATAATTCAGCTTCAAGTCCATCAGCTGAGTTATTTGCTGTGATAAATAAGACCCTAGACTATCTCGCACTCTGTGACCTGCCGCCAAAAAACTGAGGGTATACTGACTCGGATCTGAGCGCCATCCCAAACTAATTTGAGAATCGTTGCTCGGCAATTCGAAATCATCCAATGTTTTTGAGCTCTGTTCTTGGTAAGTGGCTTGATGTTTCAACCAATTCAGATTCACTTCAAACTCCGAATCGGACAGAGTTTTATCTGCATGTTTCCGTTCATTTAAAGCTTGCAATAACTCTACCTCGTCAGCGTTGAAGCCTTCCAGAGGAAGTAAAGAATAATCACTATCATACTGTTCAATTTTGTCTAACTCGCTATCCGGAATTTTCTCAGCCGCCAACTCAATTCTCCAATCCAATGATTGAACGGCATCTATTTTCGAAACCATGCCATCACGACTAACGTCTCTAGCCAAATCCGCAGGCGTATCCCATATCCCCGAATAGTTCAGTAATTGCGGGTTCTTAATAGCCAACAAGGTTCGAACGGAATTAGAGCAATTCCATGTATAGGGACTGTATCGTTTATAAATGTCGTTTAATTCCCAGAGGTGATCTCGGATAATCAAACGATCTTGGGTGGAAGATTTGATGTCATACAAGTAAACATTCCGACTACGCTCATTGAGATAAAAACTGACATATTCAGAATAGGGTAAAACATCAATCACGGTCGAACTGGCTAAAAAATCAAACGTGTGATCGACTCGAGTATCGTCATCCGGAATAATCTTCAAATAAGTCATATAAGCATTGTCGTCACTCCCATCATCTTCTCTAAAAATGATAGCGGCGTGACTGAAGGCTTCGTCAAATCGAGCCGTATTCGCCTCAGGAACCATCAACTCAATTTTACCGGTCGGAATTTTCCCAATGGTCTCTTGATAGGCTTTACATTCCGGTTTAGGTAGAGCTGATAAATCAAGCTGCAGTTTTTCCGCTAACCATCTGGCGCGTGCCGGAAAACGGCACATGGCATGTGAATCATCCAAATTTCCGTTGCTCGACATCCCCGCAAGAGTTTGTTCAAGCTCTGCCTTTGGGCTTGGATTTGGCATGCTCAACAAGAAACGATTGTCCAGAAATAAGAAGCCTCCATTTTCATAATGAATTAATGCCTTCCACTCGGGGCTATCGTACAATTCTGAAGCTTTAGACAGGCTCGGAGAGCTCCAAACCATGCTAAACACAAGTAGATAAAACGCTTGCTTTAAACCTAATTTATGAAATGACATATGAAATAGCCCTTAACACACTAAAAATTTTATTTTTCAATCCGCTAGCCGACAAAGCAACTCAAAAATTTCTCAATCCCCTGCTGGCGGCTTACTTCCATCCATCCTGTTCTAACCAAACTCTACTAAGTGTTATCGTAAAACCGATTTAGAAAGCCTTTTGAAATGATTTGAATTCCTGTAAATAAACGACCAAGAGATAAATCAAAAGAAATGCTGATCCTTAAACACTTAACTTGAAGCACTTAAGGATCAGAGGAAGACTATTGAAGCTTGAAATTATTCAATACAGAGCTAACGACAACTGAAAAAACTACAAGCATCGTTGCTAATCTAAAACATGCTCGAAGCTCTGTTCGGTATTTTTCAAATCATGCCCTTCCGTCATATCGAAGAGGTTGTAGCGGCGATTCAACTTCTGACCTCCATCGCGCGTCAAGAATTGCCAACGCATATCGGCCGTTTGCTTGGTCGACTTAAAGGTAAACAAATCGAATGGGAAAGTAATATACAACCCCTTATCAAAACTGCCTTCACCAAACTGCTCTGCCGAAACGTTGGTTTTCGTCGCCCAGAAGCCCATTTTAGCTCCATTCTGGAACTTGCGACTCATATCCAGAGTCACACCCCGGTCTTTAGCGAGATATCGTCCGGCGCTTAACTTAATGGCAATATCTTTGAAACCTTCGTAATACGCCGTCATATGCCCGGTTAGCACACTGTAATCACGGAAACCAAAACGCTGATCAAAATCTCTTTGCTTAACGTAATTGGCATCAACGCCCAAAGCCCAATCTTCACCGAATGGTCGATAGAGAATTTCGGCACCAATACCGCCATACATCGATTCCAAATAGCCAATGTATCCCATTGCAAACCAATCCGAAGCGAGCTTTTCCGCATCAACAAGCTGCAAATTGTTTAAACGCAACCTCGAAGTTTTCAAGTACTCTTTAATATCAGTTCGAACCCGAGGAAGAGCAGACGCAGGAGACACATAATTAAAGCTATCGTAGTTATCCAGCAAGCCTAGTTCCAGCCCTCCCGAAAGCCAAGTATTCGGACGAAAGCGGTAAGTGGCATTAGCTGCCAGGGAAAGCTGGTATAGCAAGAATGCATCCGGCCCGCCATAACTTCCGGAAAGTTCCGGAGTAATTCTATAACCAAAATCCGACTCTCTTTGGTAAACCAATTGCTGTTCACTTAAGTCAGGATCCGGGGATAGATGGGTTGTTTCAAGCACAGGCTTGGCGCTTAACTTTAGACTAGCCGCATCGACAAACGCCGCCCGGTCAAGCTCCGCGCTCTGTACAGGCATACCGCCAACGCTTTCAACAATTGAAATTTTATCAACCGATTCAGGTAAACGGTTATTCAACACCCGCCCGGCACGTCCGATCCCCTTCGCATCCTGAAGATAATCTCGCTGAGTTGCAATCACTGAAACCTTATTCTCGGAAGCATAAATCGATTCAACATCATAACCGGCGTCAACATCCAGAGTCTTGGCAATTTCCGGCCAGGTTGCAGAGGTTGGCTCAGTTTGAATTGCTTCTGGTTTCGGATCCAGGTATTTCGGGCTTCCCTCATCCAACACATTACTCTTCAAGGTTACACCAACCATCAAAGTGTTGCCTCTTACCGCACCCAACTGAAGGTCAAAGAAGCGATTAACACGATAAACAATCGCAGCATTAAATGGTGAGTCAACATTAAAATGATTCCCTAAAGGCTCATTTTGATAGTCGTTTGCATCGTACTCAAACTTAAGCACCAAAGGTAACCCGCTTATCTGATAACTCAAACCGGCAAATAACGCAGATTTTTCTCCATGAAAAGGCCGCCAACTATCAAAACTTCCAGCTGTAGTTACACTTTCATTACGATCTTTAAAGGAATCACTTATTAAACCCAACGGGTTATCAATATGCTCACGGCCCGCAAGGTAGCCCCAGCCTATCCCCACAGAGAAATCAAAGTTATGCCACTGCTTGGATGCAACGATATATTCACCAGAAAACAATCCGGTACCGCCAACATCACGCATACCTAAAGCGATTTCAGGCCAGTAATAACCCTCTTCCAATAGACGAAGTTTTACATCAACAGATTTATCTTTATAACCTTGGGTACTACCGGCCGTTCCATAATCACGATTGGAAACATCCGTATACTTAAACAACGCCTCCAACCATGGAAACGGCTGGGCAAAAATAGCAACGCGACTATACGGATCCGTAGAAGACAGATGAACTCCGAACTCGCCATCTTGATCCATTCTTGCCGACGGCATTTCAATCAAGCCAACACCACCAGTTGCAGTTTGAGAAACCGGTAATCCTTCCGCAGAAGCATTCATTACCGAGCCGCTTAACAGTCCGATGAATAGAGCAATCTTTTTCATTCTTTAATAACCTGCGTTGACAACCAGTAAATTAACATAGAGTTTAATTGCTGGCGCTCATTACCCATAACACTGCTTGGCAGCAGGCCGACCAACCAACCGCCAGGAGAAACATAATTCACATCGTTTGACCAACTTCCGATTCGGATTTTTTTAGCCAGCCCGTTTGCCTGAATAACAACGAGGTAGCCTTTTTCTAAAACAGGCAACAGCGTCAATTCATTAACCATTTGCTCGACACTCAAGTCGGGGTTGTATTGCGTTCGACTCTGCTCAAAACCGATCAAATCGATTGTCGTTGGTCTCTGCGGATAGTGGATGCTAATCGGCTCATCGATAATTGGATTGGCGTTCTTTTTCACTTCGACTAACGTCGGAAACAGACCATAACGGATATCCCGCCCCGTAACCGGCTGCGACCGGATAATAGAAATCAGCTTTTGCAAATAATCATGTAATTCTTGCGACAGATCTGTTTGAGAAAGGGAAGCGCTGAGCGCGGTAAGTAAATTTTGTTTCTGATCTTTCTGTTTTTCAGAAAGTGCGGGACGCATTAAGGCTGCCCCGTAAAGATAAGCACACGGCTTAATTTTTACCTGTTTGACAGCCTGCAATAGAGTCGGAGAGGTTTGAAACCCTAAAACCCCAGGCTGTTCAACGCAACCCGAATAGCTGACGTTAATCTGAGCAAAGGTTGCTACCGGAAAAAATGAAATCAATGCTAAACATGACAACAAGAATTTTTTCATCATTTTGGCCACTCTACATCCAACCAAGGCTGCGCAACTTGATAGTATAGCTCGGTAGTATCCGGCCCCCATTTTTGAAGCGATTGCCACACAAACCCGCTGCTTGGATCCACCCAATAAAAATTATCGTACGCAAAGTTTAACGACGGAATCAATAAATGCTCTTTCACGCGAAGCAGACTAACCGTCTGGTCCAAATACTGACGTTCTTCCATGCCATCCAATGAAATACCTAAGGTTCCTGATACGCCAAAATGATTATTGGCCAGAAAATCAATTTTTACATCAGAATGCACGTTTTTTTTATCGGCTATAAACTTTTTCCACGACCAATTCATCAATTCATCACTAAAGGTAACTGTGATATCTGAATGATCATGTGTATTTAGTAAATGCAGCATTCTGCCGTGCGAAGTTCTCAAACCTGCCAGATTCCGATTGAACCAATCCTGACTATTTGAATTTAAATAGCCCATTACCATCGTAAAACCAGAACTATTATTGAAGGATGCTAGGATGGTGGCGTACTTCAAAGACTTTGCTTCATCCTGTGTCAGATCGACACCACTGGCCAGCTCACCAATGGATCCAAACATTACAGTAGATGCACTCTCCTCAGTTCCAACAGAAGTACAGCCCGGAAGGGCTAACGCACAAAAAATTAATATCGATCTAAGCATAGTATAAAAGCACTCGGGTAAAAAAAAAGCCGCAATGACGCGGCTTTCTTAGAACTTAATAAAACTTAGTCAACTGTTCCAGTAGTTCCACTAGAATCAGCGTTATCAGCCGCAACAATAGCAGCACCAACAACAATCGCACCCATTGCAATCGCACCAGCGCCAATACCCGCAGAACCCGCTGCAGCTGCACCTGGCGCAGCAGGAGCTGCTTGTGAAGGGGCAGAAATAGCCATTGATAGAGCTAGAACTGAAAATAAACCAACTAATTTTTTCATGAGAATGTCTCCAAATTAATAATCGAATTGCACAATTTCATTATTCATGATTTTAAACAAAAGTAAACCATTAAAAAACAACAAAATTAAAGGGAATTAATAATAAGCAATGAAGCGAGTTTTAAAA